>NZ_RZAA01000003.1:0-513829 GCF_003994535.1 Pseudomonas sp. PAMC 29040 | reverse complement strand
TCGACTTGGTCGACGACCGACAATTTAAAGGTCAGCGTGTAGTCTCGCTGACTACGCCTTTTACTTGTCTCCATTACGCCCTCCTGAAAATAGATCAGAAGGTGTAAACCTTATTCAGGACGGGACACCTGCCACAAAAAAGGCCGTCCCCCTGCACAGGGTGGACGGCCTTTGAGTTACAGCTGCAGATTACTTCAGCAGAGCAGCCTGGCGTTTTTCCCGAACCCGCCGCGCCACAATGTTGAGGGTTTCCACCGTGGCGGAGAATGCCATCGCGGCATATACATAGCCCTTGGGTACATGAGCACCAAAGCCTTCAGCGATCAGGGTCATGCCGATCATGATCAGGAAGGCCAGCGCCAGCATCACCACGGTCGGGTTCTCATTGATGAACTTGGCCAGAGGCTCCGAAGCCAGCAACATCACCAGCACCGCCACCACTACGGCAATCACCATGATCGGCAAGTGCTCGGTCATGCCCACCGCAGTAATAATGCTGTCGATGGAGAACACCAGGTCCAGCATCAAGATTTGCCCGATAGCAGCCGCAAAGCCCAGCGCCACCTTGGACGAGACGCCGGTGGTTTTATCCTCGACCTCAGGGCTCATGCTGTGGTGGATTTCACTGGTCGCCTTCCACACCAGGAACAGACCACCGGCAATCAGGATCATGTCTTTCCATGAGAAAGCCTGGCCCAGCACTTCAAACACGGGCGTCGTCAGCTGCACGATGTAAGCGATAGTGCCCAGCAGGCCCAGACGCAGGATCAACGCCATGCCAATCCCGATACGGCGCGCCTTGGTGCGATACGCCTCAGGCAGCTTGTTGGTCAAAATCGAGATAAAGATCAGGTTATCGATGCCCAGCACGATTTCCATCACGATCAACGTGGCCAGCGCGACCCAGGCTGCGGGGCTGGCAGCCAGTTGTAAAAGATATTCCATAGGTGTGTTCTGACTCTGGTTTAAGACAAGTTAAATCGCTTGGGACGACTCTTTGCGTTCTTGCTCAGGCTGTTCTTTTTCCACCTGAGAGCCGGTGGCTTCGCTGAGTGCCTGTTCTGCCGCCTTGTGGGTGTCATCAATCGCCTGCTTGGCCGTTTCAGCGGTTTTGCTCAACATTTGTTGCGCCGCTTTTTCCGCCTGATCACAACCGCCCAGCAGTAGCAGGCCTGCTGCTACCAATGCCAATGCACCTGCTTTCTTCATGTTCATCTCGCTTTCCTCTCTAAAACGGCGGCCCACTGCATGGCTCGCGAATAACGCGGGATTCTAGAGAGATAAATACTTCAGGAAAATTCGTATTTTTAAGGGCTATACTTCGATTTTTACGAAGTATTCAGCATGCTTAACTATCGCCAGCTCCATTACTTCTGGGTGGTCGCCAAAACCGGCAGCATTGTTCGAGCCTGCGAGCAATTGAACCTCACCCCGCAAACCATCAGCGGGCAAATAAGCCTGTTGGAAGACACCTACGGCTTGCCGTTATTTCGCCGGGTCGGCCGCCAGCTGGAACTGACAGAGACCGGGCGTCAGGTCCTGCCTTATGCCGAGCAGATTTTTCAGCTCGGCAACGACCTGCAAAGCATGCTGCGCATGGCCCCCAAGGAGCAGCAGATTCTGTTCCGGGTGGGTGTGGCCGATGTGGTGCCCAAGTCGATTGTTTATCGCCTGATCGCTCCCACCATGGAGCTGGACAAGCCGATCCGCATTACCTGCCGCGAAGACAAGCTCGACCGGCTACTGGCAGATCTGGCCATTCAACGTCTGGACCTGGTGATTTCCGACAGCCCGATGCCCTCCCACCTCGATATCAAAGGCTTGAGCCAAAAGCTGGGTGAATGCGGCATCAGTTTTTTTGCCACTGCCACCCTGGCCCGCAACTATGGGGAAAACTTCCCCCATTGCCTGAACGGCGCCCCACTGCTGATCCCCGGCCCTGAAACCGTGATCCGCAGCCGCTTGCTGCGCTGGCTGGCAGAACAGAAAATCCAGCCGCGAATCGTCGGTGAGTTCGATGACAGTGCCTTGATGCAGGCGTTTGGCCAGTCCGGCATCGGGGTATTTATCGCCCCCAGCGTGATCGCCCAGGAAGTGATGCGCCAATTCGATGTGGAGCTGATCGGCCAGACCGAGGCGGTCACCGAATCGTTTTACGCCATCACTGTCGAGCGCAAGAGCCGGCACCCTGGCATCGTTGCAATTACCGAGGGCGCTCGACGCGAGTTGTTCACCCCGGCCAGCGATTAAGCGCAGGCCGCGGCACGTGGTTTTGCAGACATCAGCACCAGCGCGAGCACGATCGACAGCAGGATAAAACCGGCGGCAGCCAGGCCCAGGCTGCCCAGGCCGTAGCTGTCAATCACCCGGCCGCCGACCATCGCCCCCAAACCTATACCCAGGTTGCCCCCGGCAATATTCAACGACGCGGCAAACGCAGGGGCCTGGGGCGCAATCTTCATCAGCCGGACATGGCTGACCAAAAACAGCGCCGACTGGGTAATCCCCCAAATCGCCAGCGCCGCTGCCAGAGCCAGCGAAGAGTGAATACTCGGCACCAACGCCAGCAGCGCGCCGATCATAAAGGCGCTAAACACCATCGATGCGATGAGCGGATGGCGATCCACCATGCGCCCGCCCAACGAGTTGCCGATCAAGCCCACCGCGCCAAAGCCCATCAGGCACCAGCCAACCAGGGTGCCATCAAAGCCCGCCAGACGCTCCAGGATGTCGGCCAGATAGGTGTAGGCCGTAAACATGCCACTGAACACCAGCACCGACAGCACGATATGGCCAATCACCAGCGGGCTGCGCAACATGCCCAGCTGCGAGCGCAGGCTGGCGTTGGCCCTCACCACGTGGGTCGCCGGCAGGTACAGCCACAGCAGCAAGGCCTTGGCCAGTGCAACCACCGCGAGGATGGAGAACGCACTGCGCCAGCCCCAGGCATCGGAGATCAGGGTGCCGACCGGGATCCCGAATACGGTTGCGCAGACAATCCCGAAACCGATTTTGGCAATCGCCCGCCCGGCGTACTCCGGCCCTACTATGTCTACCGCAGTTTCGCTGGCCAGGGCCCAAAACACCGGCAAGCCCAAAGCCGGCAATAACCGTGCAAAGCCCATCACCCAAATATTGGGGGCCAGCGCCGCGAGGGTATTGGCGAAGGCGAACATCAACAGGATCGTAATAAACAGCGGCTTGCGCTTGAAACGCGCAAAGTAAGCGGTCAAAAACGGCCCCAGGGCCGCGACCGTAAAGGCGAACAGGGTCACCAGCAAACCGGCCTGGGGCACGCTGACCTCAAGATCGCGGGCAATTGCGGGCAGCAGGCCGACAATGATGAACTCGGTGGTGAGCACGGTAAAACCGGCCGCAGACAGCAGCAGGATGGGCAACAGCATGAAGGGCTCCAGAAACAGCAACGCCAGCGAAAGCCGATACAGGCCCGCCGGTTTAAAGAAAAGTGAGGATGGGCAATAGTAACAGAATGAGTAAACCCAAGAACACGCCGCTCCCCTGCAGAGAAGAGCAGGCGCGGGTGTGGCAGATTGCCTCTGAAGCGCGAAGCGCCTCCGGCACTATGCTAAAGTCCGCCCCCGCCAGGATTCTGCCGGACAGACCACTCGGCACGGGTGATTAACCTCAGCTGCCGACCCTGCTTTACTCAACAGGTTTTAACCCGCCGACCGACATCGATCTGCCTGCCCGTTTGTTGCAGATCGCTCCAACGTTGTTCAGTGCACGGCCCAAAACAACTAGAGATACCCTTATGACTGACGCTCCACCTACCCTGCTGCAAAAGCTCACACGCACCAGCCTGGTCACCCAGATCATGATTGGCCTGATTGCCGGTATTTTGCTGGCCTGGCTTGCGCCTGCTGCTGCACTTTCGGTGGCCTTTATCGGCAAGGTGTTCGTCAGCGCCTTGAAAGCCGTGGCGCCGATCCTGGTGTTTGTGCTGGTCATGGCATCCATTGCCAACCACAAGCACGGGCAAGAAACCCATATTCGCCCGATCCTGGTGCTTTACCTGTTCGGTACCTTTGCCGCCGCCGTCGTGGCCGTCATCGCCAGCATGCTGTTCCCCTCGAACCTGGTACTGGCGACGGAAAATGTCACCATTGCCGCCCCGGGCGGGATCAGCGAAGTCATGCAAAGCCTGTTGCTGAGCGTGGTCGACAACCCGGTCAGCGCGCTGATGAACGCCAATTTCATCGGCATTCTGGCCTGGGCCATCGGCATGGGCATTGCCATTCGTCATGCCGGTGATACCACCCGCACCGTACTCAGCGACCTGTCCAATGGCGTCACCCTGATCGTGCGCGTGGTCATCCGCTTTGCACCACTGGGGATTTTCGGCCTGGTGGCCTCGACGCTCGCCAGTTCAGGTTTCGGCGCCCTGCTGGGTTACCTGCACCTGCTGGCCGTGCTGATTGGCTGCATGCTGTTTGTGGCTCTGGTGATGAACCCGTTGATCGTGTTCTGGAAACTGCGCCGCAACCCGTACCCGCTGGTGTTCCTGTGCTTGCGCGAAAGCGGGATTACCGCGTTCTTCACCCGCAGTTCGGCGGCCAACATTCCCGTGAACATGGCACTGAGCGAGCGTCTGGGTCTGCATGAAGACACCTACTCGGTATCGATCCCGCTGGGCGCGACCATCAACATGGCAGGTGCCGCGATCACCATCACGGTCTTGAGCCTGGCCGCAGTTCACACCCTGGGCATTGCAGTCGACATTCCGACCGCGATTTTGCTGAGCGTGGTGGCAGCCATTTGTGCCTGTGGCGCATCGGGTGTGGCGGGAGGTTCGCTGTTGCTGATCCCTCTGGCATGCAGCCTGTTCGGCATCCCGAGCGAGATTGCCATGCAAGTGGTGGCCGTGGGCTTCATTATCGGCATCCTGCAGGACTCCGCCGAAACCGCTCTGAACTCGTCCACCGACGTACTCTTTACTGCGGCGGCCTGCATGGCCGAGGAAAAACCGGCGTCCTGATGACGCCGGCGATGTAAGCGCTGACGAGGTATCGCGGTTCGGGGGTTGCCCGATCGCAGCCTCGCTCCTCGTCAGCGATTACTGTATTGCGATCAGAACGCGCCCATGTAGTCGCGCTTGCCGACTTCAACGCCATTGTGGCGCAGGATCGCGTAAGCAGTGGTCACGTGGAAGAAAAACTGCGGCAGGCCGTAGGTCAGCAGGTAAGCCTGGCCGGTGAAGCGTTTTTCTTTCGGCGTGCCCTGACGGGTGATGATTTCGATGCCTTCCTTGCCGTCGATCTGCTCAGGCTTGATCCCGTCGACAAACGCCAAAACCTTGCTGATCAGCGCTTGCAGGTCAGCAAAGGTCACTTCGCTGTCGTCGTACTTCGGCAGTTCGATTTCAGCCAGACGGGCCGAAACACCCTTGGCGAAATCAACCGCGATTTGCACCTGACGCACCAGCGGGAACATGTCCGGCGCCAGACGCGCTTGCAGGAAAACACTTGGATCGATGTTCTTGGCCGTGGCGTGCGCCTCAGCCTTGGTCAGCACACCGCTGAGGGCGTTGAGCATTTGTTTGAACACGGGAATGGAAGCAGCGTACAGAGAGATAGTCATGAAAGTCTCGACAGTCTGTGGGCGGGAACGGGATGTGGGGCGATTATAGACACGCCTGTAGTCTTCGGGTGTATCAAGATCAACCATCACCCATTCACTGCACGTCTCTAGCGCAATGACTTGCTCGCGATACTGGCGTAAAAGCGGGCGGGCACCTTCATCACCGCCACAGTCTCTTAGCTGCGGCAGACACTCGCTGGCCCACAGGACCGGGTTGCCGCGCTTGCCCTGGTAACTGGCCTGACACCCCATGACCCCGGGATTCCCGTGCAGGGCATCGACCAGTTGATCAATGACCCCGGCCGTGACGCCGGGCATGTCTGCCAGGCAAAAAATCACCGCCTGCCGGTCACTGACCGCACTGGCACCGGCGCGCACCGAAGAGCCGATGCCTTCCCGGTAATCCTGATTAAGCACAAATTCCACCGGCAGACCGGACAAGGCCTGGCGAACATTCCCGGCTTCATGCCCGATGACCACCAGCACTTTCCCACAGCGCGATGCCAGCGCGGCCTGCACCACATGCCTGACCATCGCCTGGCCGGCAACCGGCAGCAGTAACTTGTTGCTGGCCCCCATGCGTCGACTCAGCCCCGCTGCCAGTACCACCGCCACGACCCCGGCCGGCTCACTGGCGACGGGCATCTCTCGCCTCCGGTGAGCGCGCTGACAGCGCTGCGTGTTGTGCATCTGCCGGGTCATGGATCCTGGCCTTGCGCAGCCTCAACATCCCGCCTTCGCGCTGATTAAGGCAGGCCGTGATTTCACTGACGATGGCCAGGGCGACGCTTTGCGGGGTATCGCCGCCCAGATCCAGCCCCATGGGATAGTGCAGCTCAGCACGGGCTGCAGCTGCACCGCCGCCCATTTCGTCAAGCAGGCGCTCGGTGCGCTCTTTGGGCCCCAGTTGCCCGATATAGGCCGGGGCGCAGGCCAGAACACTCTGGAGCCAAAAACGGTCCTGACGGTAACTGTGGGTCATGATCACCACCGCCGCCCCATCAACCAGGGTGCGCAACGCGAACGGCTGGTCAATCGACGCCACCAGCACCTCCCTGGCCCCCGCAAAGCGTTCGGCCCGGGCAAAATTCGCCCGCCCGTCCACCACATGCACCTGCCAGTTCAGTTGCACGGCAAACCGCACCAGAGGCTGGGCGTCGTTACCTGCACCGAACACCACCAGCCGCCGCTGCGCAGGGATGTATTCCAGCAGCACTTCAACGGCCTGCGCCCCGCTTGCATAAATCATCCGCGACGATTTCTTGCGCTCGAGGGTGGCGAGTAAATCGGCCTGGACCCGGCTTTCAAGCACGTCACAGCAAAACCCCTGGCTGCTTCGCGACAACGCCGTCAGCCCCAGCCGCGCCCCCATTCTCGCCCCGCTGCCGGCCCCTGCCGCCAGTACGGTTGCCAGCGCGGCCGGCTCACCGGTGGCTCGCACGCCTTGCAGGACATCGGTCAGCAGCGACGGGGCGCCTGCTTCAAGCCGCTCCAGCAGCACATGCACCGTGCCGTTGCAGCCAAGACCAAAGGTCAGCGCGGCCCCCTCTTCATCGCTGTCATCCTCGTCGTGGGCCGCGGTGCTGTAGCGACGAATCACCGGCAGCCCGGACTCGGTCAGCCACCAGGCCTTGCGCACCAGCTCCTGCTCCAGGCAGCCGCCACTGACCGTACCCACCGCCTGCCCGTCCCGCGGTATCAGCATCCTGGCGCCCGGGCGCCGATAAGCCGAGCCTTCAACCTTGACCACGGTGGCCAGTACCACGGCGACATTGTTACTGTCGGCCTGGTCCAGAGCATCGAGCAAACCATACAAGTCAGACATGAGCGCCGCTCCCAACCTTATCCAGTTAATTGCCGTACCATCGACTGCAGTTTTTCGTCAGTTTTTTCTTCAGCCGCCGCGCAACACGTCATCGTGGAGGACAACAGCGTGAACAAAAAAACCGGTGTCCGGGCTCATCAGGCCGACCAGACAAAGGCGCGCATTCTCAAGGCCGCCGTGACCGTATTCGCCCGCGACGGCTATGCCGGCGGGCGCATCGAACAGATATCCAAAGAAGCCGAGTCCAACGACCGGATGATTTATTACTACTTTTCCAGCAAGGAAAATCTGTTCGTCCAGGTTCTGGAACACACCTACGAAGCCTTCAACCTGGCCGAAAGTACCTGCCGCCCGGACCTGTCCAGCCCCGTGGCAGCATTGCGCGAACAAGTGGCGTTTTTCTGGAACTACTACGTGAAACACCCGGAATTCGTCGCCATCCTCACCATTGAAAACCTGCATAAAGGCAAGCACGCCCGCCAGTCGCGCGAGCTCGGGCGCCTGTCGGCCACCACCGTGGGCGTGATCAGACCAATCATCGAAGCCGGTCAGCGCATGGGCATTTTTCGCCTCGATGTGGAGATCAACCATGTCTATTTGATGATCGCTTCGCTGTGCTACTTCTATAACTCCAACCAACACACCCTCACCTCGTTCCTGGGTCAGGACCTCGCCGATAAAGGCCAGCAACAGGACTGGCTGGCCTTTATCAGCGATCTGGTCATACGCGGGGTCATGACCCTGCCCGGCGCCGCGAACGGTCAATGAGACCCGGGATTGGCCCGTATCTGCGCCACCTTCTGTTCCAGTGACTGCCATGCAGGCTCGGACGGGGCGAAACGCTGGCGCAGATAGGCCGTCAACTCGCTGATCTGGCGATTCGACAGACTGTCCTTGAAGCCGGGCATATAGCCGAGGTCCGCCGTCGCCGGGACGGGAATGCCTTGCAGGATCACTTTCAACAGGTTGTCGGGCAAAGCGCTGTGCAGGTTGCTGTTGCTCGCCAATGACGGGCTGACGCCAAACAGTTTCGGGCCCAGGCCATCGGCGTGGCAGCCTTGGCACGCACCCTCGAACACCCGCTGACCGTTACTCAATGCCAGCGTACTGACCTGGGGGGCCGCCGGGCCGGGTTCGGGTTGCGCCAGGGCATCGCCACTGAGTGAGGCCAGGTACACCGCCATGGCGCGCCGGTCGCTGTCGGGCAGCTTCGCCAGCTCGGTGACCACTGGCCCCATGGGCCCGGCCGCCACGCCATGGGCGTCGGTGTAGCCGGTGCTCAGGTAGCTGAACAGCTGATCTTCGGTCCAGGGGGTTGGAGCTTTGGACAGGCCATTGAGCGCCGGGGCTTCCCAGCCATCGACCATGCCGCCCGCCAGAAAGGCGCTGCCGCCCTTCTGCGCGCCCATCAGGTTGCGCGGCGAGTGACAGGCCGCGCAGTGGCCCAACCCATTGACCAGATAAGAACCGCGGTTCCATTGTGCACTGCGTTGCGGCTGCGCCTTGACCTCCCCTGAACGCAGAAAGATCGCGTTCCAGCCCGCCATCAGCGGGCGCAGGTTGAAAGGGAACTGCATGGCATTGCTTGTGGCCGGCTGGCTGACCGGCGCCTGCGACATCAGATAGGCATACAGAGCCTGCATGTCGGCATCATCGATATTGCGAAAAGAGGTATAGGGAAAGGCCGGATACAGATGCTTGCCGTCCCGGCTGATGCCTTCGCGCATGGCCCGCTCGAACGCTGTGTAAGACCACTTGCCGATGCCCGTCTCGGGGTCGGGGGTGATATTGGTGCTGTGCAGGGTGCCGAACGGCGTTTGCATCGCCAGCCCCCCGGCGTTGGTCACGCCACCCGGTGCGGTATGGCACACCGCACAATCCCCCACCGCCGCCAGCAGGCGTCCCCGCTCCAGCGTGGCCGCCGACCAGGTGCCCGCCACGGGCGGTGTAATGGGGGCGATTTCTGCACGCCAGGGCAATGCAGTGGCGGCCATGCCGGCCAGGGCGCCGATACCGGCAATCAGGGGGGCAAACCACCACTTGGAGCGCTTGCCTTTGACTGGCTGCGGATCGACGGCGGCAGCGGCTTCGTCCTGGGAAAGCTTGAGTGCAGCCAATACCCGTTCGGGGGTAATCGGCAGCTCGCGAAAGCGGATCCCGGTGGCGTCATAAATGGCATTGGCGATCGCCGCCGCACTCGGCACCCCCGCTGATTCCCCGGCGCCCATGGGTGGTTCGTGCTGACGGGGCATCATCAGCACGTCGATTTTCGGCACCTGCTTGAACGTCAAAATCGGATAGGCGCCCCACTCCTTGCTGCTGACGGTCGACTCTTCGAACGTGACCCGCTCTTTGAGCACACGGCTGGTGGCCTGGATCACATTGCCGTGGATCTGATGCCGGACACCCGCCGGGTTGACCATCATCCCGGCGTCATGCCCGATGACCACCCGCGTCACCGAAACTTCACCGCTGAGCCTGTCGACCGCCACATCGGCGACCCATGCCGCCCACGCCGCTCCGAACCCGGGGAACTTGCTGTGGATATACCGCGCATAGGCGAAACCGCGGCCACGCAAAATATTGTCCTGTTCAGGGGTTTGCATGGGCTCGGTGCGGGCCACCCACCCGGCTCGCGCGGCCGTGGCCCTGACCAGTTCGGCAGCGCGCTCATCGTGCAGATAGCGCAGGCGGTATTCGACCGGATCGACCTTGGCGGCAAACGCCAGTTCATCGATATAGGACTCGTGGGCAAACGTGTTGGGCAGTGCGGAAACCCCGCGCATCCACGACGCCCGCACGATGGGCGCCATGTCGTTGATGGTCACCCGCAGGTGCTCGAAATCGTACGGCGGGATGGAGGTGCGGTCGCCCATCTCGAACATTGCCGCCACCGGCTCGACGCGGCCCGTCAGCAGCAAGGCCAGGGTCGGCGCACCATTGGAGGGGTAGCTGGTCTGAAAGTCATAACCGGCGACCCCGCCATCGGCATTGATGCCGCCATCCACTTCCATCAATTGCGCCGAGCCCTTGGGCTCCCACACATGCTCCTGCTCCCGGGTCAGCTGCACCCGCACCGGCAAGCCCACCGCCCGGGACAACAACAGGGCATCGGCACACACGTCATCGGCGCAGTTACGCCCGTAACAACCCGCTGCCTCCATGCGAATGATCTCAATCCGCTCTTCCGGGTACTCCAGCAGCCATGCCAGATCCGCCCGCAACAGGTGCGGGTTTTGCGTGCCCGACCACACCCGTATCTGGTGTTCCTGATAATCCGCCAGGCCACAGGACGGGCCGATGGAGCCGTGGATCTGGTAAGGCCACAAATAGGTGCGGGGCATGCGTTCGCTGGCCTGGTCCAACGCCTGCTGAACGTTGCCCTTGTCCAGCACCACACGCCGGACCCGGGGGTTGTCACGGATGGCCTGCGCCACATCATCCATGTCCGGCAGTTTTTGCGTCCAGGCTTTCCAGCTGACTTTCAGCGCTTGCGCCGCCTTCACGGCCTGCTCTTCACGCTTGGCAACCACGCCGATAAAATCACCGATCACCACCACTTTGACGATGCCCGGAATGTGCGCAATGGACGACTCGTCCACGTGCAGCAGGCTTGTGCCGACAAACTCGCCACTGTCGAGCCCGGCATAGGGCGGGCGAATCACGCGGCCATGCAGCATGTCGGGCAGGCGCATATCATGCACATAGGTCAGCTCGCCGCTGGCCTTGGCCGGGATGTCCACCCGCGCCGAGGCCTTGCCTACCAGCCGGTAGTCTTCCACGGGTTTGAGCGGCGCATCGCCGGAAATGCCAAGCACATGGCGCTCCCCGGCCACCAGTTCGGCAAATGTCAGCTGGCGAGCGTCCGCACTGGTTATCACCCCCCTGTCCATCACTAATGACTGCGGCTCGACACCCAGACGCCGGGCTGCAAGATCGAGCAAAAAACGTCGCGCTTCGGCTGCCGCATTGCGCAAAGGGATGGCAGTGATCTGGATCGTGGCGCTGGCAATGGTCGCCCCCTGATTTGGCGCGCTGTCGGTATCGCCCAGCACCATGCATACCTGCTCCAGGGCCAGGTCCAGCTCTTCGGCCACGATCTGCGCCAGCGACGTGCGGATGCCGGTACCCAGGTCCACATGGCCGTTGAAGCCATAGACCTGCCCGTCATCGTTTACCGCAATGAACAGCCCCAGCTCCCTGGGCTTGAGTACAGGAACACCGCCTTTGGCCACGGGACCTGAAGGCGGCTGAATCTGATCAACCACCAGCAAGACGCCAGACTTGGCCAACAACTGATCACGGGTGAGCGTGGTAAGGGTCATAGTCATCAATCCGTTCAGGGCATTTGACGGGCGGCAAGCATGACCGCGCGAATGATTTCGAGATGGGTGCCGCAGCGACAGAGGTTGGCTGACAGTTCGTTTCGAACTTGCGCTTCGCTGGGGTGGGGAATGCGATCGAGCAGCGCCTTGGCGGTCATGATCATGCCGTTCATGCAGTAGCCGCATTGCGCAGCCTGCTCATCGATAAAGGCCTGCTGCACCAGGTGCGGCTGCGCCCGGCTGCCGAGGCCTTCAAGGGTGGTAATGGTGCGCCCCTCGGCACCGGACAACGGGAAGACACAGGAGCGGGCAGCCACCCCGTCAATGATCACCGTGCAGGCACCGCACTCCCCCAGACCACAGCCATATTTAGGGCCGTTGAGCTGCAAGTCATTGCGCAGGATCAGCAACAGCGGGGTATCGGCCATGGCACTGACCACGACAGGCTGGCCGTTGACGTGCAGTGTTACCGTTCTGACAGGCGCGAGGGTGTGATCGCTCATTCAAGGCTTCCCCAAGTAACATCGTCCGCACTGTTGGAGGCGGATCTTATTAAGTGTTTACTTCATGAAACAGGCGTAACAAAGGCCTGCACAGGCAGACCCTGATTCACTCCGGTTTTGATGAAGTAAACACTTCATACAAGCCAGAGCAAGAACGATGCCACAAGGTTGGGGAAAGCTTATTCGCTGCCTTCATCCACCATTTTGCGCAGTAAATACAGGAGTGCGACCCGCTCTGCCGGGTTGAGTTTGCTCATGGTCAGCTCGCTCACTTGCAGTGCATGGGGCTCGGTCTCGCGCACTAATTGCTCACCCGCCGGGGTGAGACTGACGATGACTTTGCGCTTGTCCTGCACGGCGGGCTTGAGGGTGATCAGGTCCCGGGCCTGAAGACGCTCGACTATGCCGCGAATGGTTGCCTGATCGACTGCAGTGGCCTTGATCAGCTCACTCAAGGAACTGGGCCCGTGATCCCGAACGGCACACAGGGTGATGAACTGCACCGCAGTCAACTGCGAGTTGCCGACATTTTGCTGAAAAATCGCCATGTTGCGCTGATAGGCCTTGCGCAACAAATGGCCTGGCTGTTCGCAGAAATCATAAGCGGCCTGACGGCCTGGTTTTTTGTCTTTCGTATCCGGCACAACGGCCTCTTTCAATTCAAGGGTGAGAGGTCATGACCTTAACCTGCGGGGCCATGATCGGGGTAATGCTCAATCTGTGTCGCAACGCCCATGCAGGAGCCGGCTCCCACAACACCGGCCCCTGACCCGGGCGGGCCTGGTTTAGCGGGCCAGTACCACACCGCCGGCAACCACCGCCTGATCATCAAGATAGATATCGCAATGACGCAACGGGATATCCAGATGGCACGGGGTCTTGCGCGTGCCACCGACTTCGGTATTGGGCCCGGTGGAAAACAGGAAGTTACCCTCGAATGCCCGCGCATCCATGCACATTCCGTCGTTCTTGTCGTGCAGGCCCATCGCCGTCCATTGGGCGCGCGGCTGCAAACCCCAACCGATATGGGAAATGCCGTACACCTCCGGGTCGTTGAAATACTTCAGGTAGTCGCGCAAATACTCGGCTTCGAACCCGCCATGAATCGAGGTAATGAAACCCTTGTCGATTTCCAGGGTGATGCGCTCTCGCGAATAGTTCTTGAACGGCAAGATGATATCGCCGACATCGATTACCAGCACGCCTTCGGCGGTTTCTTCATTCGGCCAGGAGAACAGGAAGCCGCTGGGCCAATGGTCCCAACGCCCCGGCTCATCGGCAAAACCATACTCGGTCACGGCCGGGTACTGCCCCAGCAACGCCTTGAAATCACTCCCTGCCCTGGATCTGACATGCATGGAGCGCGCTTGCTCCAGCAGTTTTCCGGCCGCCATCACCCGCTCCTTGTCGGCCAGGGTCGGCAGCATCCGCGCCAGCACTTCCGGGGGTTCAACCGCCAACAGAATCCGGGTTCCGGTCTTGAGGATCTGCTCCTGCTCCGGCGAATGCAGCAGCATCATGGTATCGACCACCAGATCCGCCGCCTCCAGCGCCCGTTGCGCCGCAATGTTGCCCGTGAGCGCGGTGTCCCCGCAGTAAGCCGTCATGTCATTACCCATGGCCGTCGGGTGATTGAACGAGGGCAATTCCACGGCGTAGACCTTGGCCCCAAGACGCTGGGCGGCGTCCATGGCGGCCCGCACCGTACGCGGATCGGAATAGTGGCTTTTGAGCACTGCGACACTCTGGGTCGCGTCCACTCGGGACAGTTGCAACACGTGCTCAAACATTTGCGTCAACTCGCAGTCGCTCACCGGCATTTACTCATCCTCTCTATCGAATCGCTGCAGGGGGGGCAAACGCCGAACTGCCCGTCGTACCAAATCAGGCAGAGCGTTTCAGCCGCTCAACTAAAGCGTACACACTATTTAATAACTGATGAACATTATTTTCCGAAAAGTCAAAAAAACCACACAACAGTTAGAACCCAACAATTAGTGGCTTTCAAGGCTGAAAACAGCCCTCAGGAAAATTATTTATTTTTCTGAGGGGCTATACAGCTTGAAAATTAATAGCGTATACACTGTAAATGTCTGGCCGAGGCCCATGGTCCCGGCAACCGCTCCCGCTCTAGAAAAAGGAAGCCTTGCATGCCCGTAAAACAAAAAATCGCCATCGTCGGCGCAGGTCTTGGAGGCGCCGCAGCGGCCACGCTGCTGCAAAAAGCCGGGTTCCAGGTCGATATTTATGAGCAGGCCCCCGCGTTTTCCCGCATTGGCGCGGGTATTCACATGGGGCCGAATATCATGAAAATTTTCCGCCGCATGGGCATCGAACAGAAGTTGAGCGACATGGGCTCGCACCCCGATTTCTGGTTCAGCCGGGACGGTGCCAGCGGCGACTACCTGTCGCGCATCCCGCTGGGCGAGTTTGCCCGCAAAGAATACGGCGCCGCCTATATCACGGTGCATCGCGGCGATTTGCATGCGCTGCAAATGTCGACCATCGCGCCGGGCACCACCCACTTCAATAAATGCCTGACCCGCCTTGAAGAAACCGATTCGCTGGTACGCCTGCACTTCAGCGACGGCACCAGCACCGAAGCCGACATCGTGATTGGTGCCGATGGCATCAATTCTAAAATCCGCGAAGAATTGCTCGGCGCCGAAAAACCGCTCTACAGCGGCTGGGTTGCCCATCGCGCGCTGATCCGCAGCGAAACCCTGGGCAAATACAACCTCGACTTCGAGAACTGTGTGAAGTGGTGGAGCCACGACCGCCACATGATGGTCTATCACACCACCGCCAAGCGCGACGAGTACTACTACGTCACCGGGGTTCCCCATGAGGCGTGGGACTTCCAGGGCAATTTCGTCGACAGCAGCCGCGAAGAGATGTACCAGGCTTTCGAGGGTTACAACCCCACCGTTCAGGCGCTGATTGAGTCCAGTGAAAGCGTGACCAAGTGGCCGCTGCTCAATCGCAATCCACTGCCGTTGTGGAGCCGCGGACGCCTGGTGTTGCTGGGCGATGCCTGCCATCCCATGAAGCCGCACATGGCCCAGGGTGCCGGCATGGCCATCGAAGATGCCGCCATGTTGACCCGTTGCCTGCAGGAAACCGGCCTGGGCGACTACCGCACCGCGTTCAAACTGTACGAAGCCAACCGCAAGGATCGCGCCTCGCGGGTCCAGGCCGTGTCCAACGCCAACACCTGGCTGCGCACCCAGGAAGATCCGGCCTGGGTCTACGGCTACGACCTGTACAGCCACTCCCTTGAGTCGGAAGTACCGGCATGAGCACATTCATAGAGGGCGGCAATGTCCAGGCCAATGGCATTCGCCAGCATTACCTGCGCTACGGCGGCCAGCACGACTCGGTAAAACCGGTGTTGCTGCTGATCCCGGGCATCACCAGCCCGGCCATTACCTGGGGCTTTGTCGCCGAACGCCTTGGCGCCGATTACGACACCTATGTACTTGATGTACGGGGGCGCGGCCTGTCTTCCACCGGCCCCGAACTGGATTACAGCGCCGATACCTGCGCGGACGACATCAGCGCTTTCGCCCGGGCCATGGGCTTTGATGGCTATCACCTGGCCGGCCACTCCATGGGCGCACGCTTTGCCGTACGCAGTGCCGCACGCAATCCGGGCGCAGTGAAAAGCCTGGTGCTGATCGATCCTCCGGTATCCGGCCCGGGTCGACGCGAGTACCCCAGCAAACTGGCGTGGTACGTGGACTCGATCCGCCAGGCCGAACAAGGCATGGACGCCGAGGCCATGCGCGCCTTCTGCCCCACCTGGAGCCTGGAGCAACTGCAATTGCGCGCCGAATGGCTGCACACCTGTTATGAGCCCGCCATCGTTCGCGCCTTCAACGATTTCCATGACGTGGACTTCCATCAAGACCTGCCAAAACTCACCGTGCCCGCGCTGCTGATGGTCGCCGGGCGTGGCGCAGTGATACAGGCCGCCGACGAAGCGCAAATCCTCGAGCTGCAGCCACGGATCCAGATAGCCCGGGTGCCGAACGCCGGGCACATGATCCCCTGGGATGACCTTGAAGGTTTTCTCGGCGCATGCCGCGACTTCCTCGCCCGCCACTGATCCGCATTCTGCGCAACGCTTTTAAGGAGACACTCTGTGATCAAGCCTTACCGCATCGGCCAGATTGTGCCGAGCTCCAACACCACCATGGAAACCGAGATTCCGGCGATGCTCACCGCACGCCAATTGATCCGCCCCGAACGCTTCACCTTCCACTCCAGCCGCATGCGCATGAAACAGGTGCGCAAGGAAGAACTGGCAGCAATGGACGGCGAATCCGACCGCTGCGCCATCGAACTGTCCGACGCCAAAGTCGACGTACTGGGCTACGCCTGCCTGGTGGCGATCATGGCCATGGGCCTGGGCTACCATCGCAAATCCGAGGCGCGCCTGACCCGGGCCACGGCCGATAACGACGCCACTGCACCGGTCATTACCAGCGCCGGCGCACTGATCGACGGCCTCAAGGTGATGGGCGCCAAAAAAATCGCCATCGTGGCGCCGTACATGAAGCCGCTGACACAGCTGGTGGTGGATTACATTCGCGAGGAAGGGTTTGAAGTGGTGGACTGGCGCGCCCTGGAAATCCCCGACAATCTGCAAGTAGCCCTGCATGATCCAGCCAGGTTACCGGCCATTGTCAGCAGCATGAACCTTGAAGGCGTGGACGTGATCGTGCTATCTGCCTGCGTGCAAATGCAATCCTTGCCCGTGGTGCCCCAGGTTGAAGCGCAAACCGGAATCCCGGTACTGACTGCCGCCATTGCCACCACTTACGCCATGCTCAAGGCCCTCGATCTGGAACCCATAGTGCCGGGCGCCGGCGCGCTGCTTTCGGGCGCTTATAAATAGGAGCAAAGTCATGAGCCAGGAACAAAGTGCCGACGCCAACTATCAGGGCGTATGGGGCCAGCGCATCGGTTTTGGCAACAAGCCGGCCTTGCTGATGGTGGATTTCATGCAGGGTTATACCCGCGAGGGCGCCCCCCTGTTCGCCCCGGGCGTGGTCAGCGCTGTCGCCGAGAGTGCCGGGCTGCTGGCCTGCGCCCGTGACCACGGAGTTTTGGTGGTGCATACCAATATCCGCTACCACCCGGGGCATTTTGCCGACGGCGGGATCTGGCTTAAAAAAGCCCCGGTGATGAAAGACATGGTCGAGGGCAACCCGCTGGCCGCCTTCTGCGAAGCGGTCACACCGAATGCGGATGAAGTGGTGATCAGCAAGCAATACGCCAGTTCGTTTTTCGGCACCAGCCTGGCATCGCTGTTGCACGCCCAGGGTATCGACACCCTGGTCCTCGCAGGCTGCTCCACCAGTGGCTGCATCCGCGCAACAGCAGTGGATGCCGTGCAACACGGCTTTCGCACCATCGTTGTGCGCGAGTGTGTCGGTGACCGGCACAGCGCGCCGCATGAAGCCAACCTGTTCGATATCGACAGTAAATATGGCGATGTGGTGAGCAAACGGGAGGCCATGGAGCAATTCGCCAAAAGCGTTTGAGTAACATCCGGCAGACAGGGAAATCCGCCATAGAACCGGGCCGCAGAGCACCGGTCGCCACAACTGGGCAAGGCCTCACTCCGAGCATCGAGGAGGGCCGGCCCAGTCTTCTGACACTGCCTTTGGAAGCCGCTTTACGAGCCTGCCAAAGCACTGATCGCGGCTACACAAAAACAAACATAAGTCACCGCCAGGAGACACACATGCCCTCTGCAAATGCTGGAACAACCCTTGCGACCCCCGTGGCAGATCCCGTCAAGGCGCTCTATCACAAGATCACCTGGAAACTGATCCCCTTTCTTTGCTTCTGTTATCTGGCGTCCTATCTGGACCGGATCAACATCGGCTTCGCCAAGCTGCAAATGCTGCAAGACCTGCATTTCAGCGAGACCGCATTCGGCCTTGGCGCGGGCCTGTTTTTCGTCGGTTATATCCTGTTCGAGGTGCCGAGCAACCTGGCGCTGGAGAAGGTCGGGGCCAAGGTCTGGATTGCCCGGATCATGATTACCTGGGGCCTGCTGTCGGCCTGCACCATGCTGGTCACCACCCCGACCCAGTTCTACTTTGTACGCTTTCTGCTGGGTGCGGCCGAAGCCGGGTTTCTGCCGGGCGTGCTGTACTACCTGACCACCTGGTTTCCGACCTATCGGCGCGGGCGCATCATTGCCCTGTTCATGATCGGCATGCCGCTTTCCAGCGTGATCGGCGGGCCGCTGTCCGGCTGGATCATGGGCGCCTTCGACAACACCGCCGGCCTGCGCGGCTGGCAATGGCTGTTTATCGTCGAAGCCGTACCCAGCGTGCTGCTCGGCATCCTGACGTTCTGGGTACTGCCGGATAACCATCACAAAGCCAAATGGTTGAACGACGAAGAAAAAGCCTTGCTCGAAGGCGAACTGCGCCTGGATGACGTCGAGGGCAAAAACAGCAAGCACAGCTTCCGTGACGGCTTTTTCAACCTCAAAGTCTGGATGCTCGGCGGCATCGACTTTTCCATCCTGCTCAGCGCCTACGCCATGGCGTTCTGGATGCCGACCTTCATTCGCAACGCCGGGGTGGCCGACAACTTTCATATCGGTGTACTGACCGCACTGCCCAGTGCCGCCGCCCTGGTTGGCATGCTGATGATCGGTGCCAGTTCGGACCGTCGTCGCGAGCGGCGCTGGCATATCATCGTGCCCTTTTTGATTGGTGCGGCAGCCATGGCCGCCACCACCTTCTTTAACCACAACGTGTTTGCCACGGTTTTGCTGTTCGCCATTGCTTCGGCCGCCATCATCGGGGCCGTACCGGTGTTCTTCAGTTTGCCGGCGACCTTTCTCAAGGGCCGGGCCGCCGCTACCGGGTTCGCCCTGGCCTGCTCGCTGGCCAATATTGCCGGGCTGGTGAGTAATTCGCTGATGGGCATTGCCATCGACGTCACCGGCAGCGGTGCCGGCGCACTGTGGTTCTTTGCCGGCTGTCTGCTACTGAGCAGCCTGCTGGTGATTGCGCTGCCGGCCAAACTGGTCAACCGCTAACCGCCCTCCCCGCAGGTACTGCCCGGGCCAGCCCCCTGCGGGGCCAATCAAGACAGTCGCTCTAACGGGCAAAAGACTCCACAATGGCCGCTGGCTAAAAATGGAGAAGAGAAATGGAATCCCCAGCGAGTCAGTCCACAGAAAACCCGCAGATCGAATCTGACACCGGACCTCGTCTCAACAGCATCGAGATACGCATTCTCGGCTCCCTGATCGAGAAACAGGCCACCCACCCTGAAACTTATCCACTGACCCTCAACGCCCTGCTGCTGGCCTGCAATCAGAAAACCAGCCGCGAGCCGGTGATGAGCCTGACCCAGGGCCAGGTCGGACAAAGCCTGCGCGCACTGGAAGGTCGCGGCTTTACCCGGCTGGTGATGGGCAGCCGTGCCGACCGCTGGGAACACAAGGTCGACAAGGCGCTGGAGCTGGTTCCGGCCCAGGTGATCCTGCTGGGGCTGCTGTTTTTGCGGGGCCCGCAAACCCTCAATGAGCTGCTGACCCGCAGCTCACGCATGCACGACTTCGAAGACACCGAACAAGTGCAACACCAGCTGGAGCGCCTGATCGCCCGTGATCTGGCGCTGCTGGTGCCGCGCCAGTCCGGCCAGCGCGAAGACCGCTACATGCACGCTGTGGGCGACCCGGCCGATATCGAAACAATCATCTCGGCCCGCCAGCAACCTGCCGAGCGCAGCAGCGCCAGTGCCGGCGTATCACTGGAACGCTTTGAAGCCCTTGAGGCGCGAATCGCCGCGCTCGAAGCACGTCTGGCGGAACTCGAGTAAATCCGTAGAGCGGGCGAAATAACGCGCCCGCTCCTTCACTCAGCTACGGGCAAAAGCCACCGCGGCCTTGAACTGCTCGGCTGTGGGCCGCACGCCGGTGTACAGCACAAACTGCTCCAGGGCCTGGATCGCAATGACCTCAAGGCCGGTAATCACCCGCTTGCCCTGAGCCCGAGCGCAAAGGATCAATGGCGTTTCAGCCGGAATGGCCACCACATCGAAGATGATTTCTGCCTGCGCAATTGCATCTTCTGCAAACGCCAGATCATTCGCCTCGGCGCCCCCCGTCATGCCCACGGGCGTGGTATTGATCAGCATCTGCGGCCTGCTCTCCCCCAGCTCCGGCTGCCAGGCATAACCCAGGGTTTTGGCCAGCCCCGCCCCCGTCGCCTCATTGCGGGCCACGATCAGACCATTGCGATAACCACCATCACGCAAGGCCGATGCCACTGCCTTGGCCATGCCACCGCTGCCGCGCAGGGCGAATGTGGTTTGCTGCGGGACTTTATGATCGCGCAGCAATTGGGCTATGGCGATGTAGTCGGTGTTGTAGGCCTTCAAGTGGCCATCGGTATTGACGATGGTGTTGATCGACGCAATGGCCCGGGCCGAGGTATCCAGCTCATCGACCAGCGCAATGCAGGCCTCCTTGAAGGGCATGGACACGCCGCAGCCGCGAATGCCCAGGGCCCGGATACCGGTCACCGCCCCTGCCAGATCCTTGCTGCTGAACGCCTTGTAGTAAAAGTTCAGGCCCAGCTGCTCGTATAGATGATTATGAAAACGCAGTCCGAAATTCCCCGGCCGGCCCGACAGCGATATGCACAGTCGGGTGTCTTTATCCGGATTCATTTGCATGCTCATCTCCTTGCAGATTGCTTTCAGATCGACGGCACAAGCCGCGTGGGTAGTTTTGTTGGATCATATTGCTGCTGCCCGGGCTGAAACGTCTCAGCGCCGGGCAAACCTTACACAATATTTACCGAAGCGCTCCGCAGTTTTTTCAAAAAAGGCGGTCATAGAGTTATCCCCGCAATGTTTACGTGGCCCAGTGGCCAAAGTCGGGACTGAAACCAGAGGAATCGTCATGATGCGTACCATCCCCAAAGTAGCTTTGCTTATCGGCGCTTTGGCTGTCGCAGGCCAAGCCAGCGCCCATGGCGGTTGGGATGCCGGATCAGCCGTTGTCGGTGCAGTGGTCGGCGCTACCGTTGCAGGCTCGGTCATGGCTGCACAACAACCACGTCCGGTGTATATCCAGCAACCGGTCTATGCGCAGCCGCAGCCGGTGTATGTCCAGCCGCAACCGATCTATTACCAGCCACGGCCGGTCTATGTCCCGGCGCCACAACCGGTCTATTACCAGGGCTACTATGGTCGCCCGCACCCGGTGTATTACGGCCCGCCCCGCGGCTACTACGGTCCGCCGCGCTGGTAAGCAGCGGGTTCACCGGCAGGCTTGTGAAGCTGGCGCCAGGTCTGATTAGATGTCATGGGTGTCGCGGCTGAGACAGCCTCATGCTGCGGGTTGCGGCATGATGGTCAACAGTCCGCTGCACCCGGACAGCCAACAAGAGCACTTTATAAAAACAAGGACGACCTGTATGCCTACACAAAACCCGCACCGCACCGCAGGCCTGTGCACTTCAAGCAAGGTCTATAACACCCTCACCGAGCTCAAGCAGCTCGAAGGCCACCGCACTGCGAAACTCATGTCGCTGCTGGCCCAGCACCTTGTAAGCGAAGGGCTCATCAGCGATCAGCAAGTGATGCAGATGCTCGACCAGGTGGTTGATTAGCCCCTGACCTCACTGGCATCAATGGCCACTATCACGCGCAATGATTATTTGCGCACCGGCACAGACCTTAAGCTAGCAACATTGTTTGCAGAGAGGTTTGTATGTCAAAAGTTCATGTCATGTCTGTCATCGGTAGCGCAGTACCGGCCCGGCTTCGAGCCGACGGCCTTCTGGCCTGCTGGTACCTGGTCAGTGACGGCGTTGCCGTCAGCGGTCCCTTCACTACGCGAGCTGCGGCCCAGATCAAAGCCACCAGCGAAACAGATAAAACAGCCCCATGCTTAACGCAACACTGAGCAGAACGTTGCGGCTCCAGAGCATCAGCCCTATCGCACACAGGCCGGCCAGCAGGTACGGATTGCCCGGCTCCAGGTCGAGGCCGTGATCTTTGACAAAAATGATCGGCCCGCAAATGGCTGTGAGCATCCCGGGCACCGCAAACCCGAGAAACTCCTTTACCCGCCGGTTCAGGCGAATCGGCAACCGCGGCTCCAGAAACAGGTAGCGGTTGAAAAACAGAATCAGGGTCATCCCCGCGATAATCATCCAGATCATGCGAAGTACTCCCCCAGCCGCTTGCACAGATAGCCTGCAGCCATGCCCGCCAGCCCCGCCAATACAATCGCCGACTCCCACTGCCAGTGACTGAACAGCACCACGCTCAGCAGTGAGACCGCGACACAGATCACCGTCGGCACATTGCGCACCACGGGTGTAATCAGGGCGATAAAAGTCGCGGCAATCGAGAACTCCAGCCCCAGTTGATCCAGCCCCGGAATGCTCTTGCCCAGTATTACCCCAAGCAGGGTAAAGAGGTTCCAGCCCAGGTACATGCACAGCCCGACACCCAATGCGTACCAGCGACTGAAGGTCTTCTGGTCATAGGGGCTGACCAGGGCGAAAAATTCGTCGGTCAGCAGGAACCCGAGCCCGAACCGCCACCTGACCGGCAGTGGCGACACCAGCGGGCGCAGATGCATCGCGTACAGCAAATGCTGCGAGGTCAGGAGCAAGGTGGTCAGCAGGATTGAAATCACACTGGCGCCACCCTTGATCATGCCAATGGCCACCAACTGGGCCGCCCCGGCAAAAACAAACACCGACAGACCCTGACTCTGCAGCGGGGTCAATTGCGCATCAATTGCCGTCGAACCCGCCAGCAACCCCCAGGGCGCACACGCCAGGGTCAATGGAAGACAAGCAATCGCACCGCGGGTAAACGCGACGCGTGGAAGGGTCGTAGGCATCAAAAAACATCCCGGCAATAAGCAGTGGCAAAGGGTCGCAGCAGGGTGTTCCAAAGTATTGAACAATCTTGCTCTTTCGCCGGTCGCAACCTGTAGACGGCTCCAGGGTGCGTTTGACGAAAGGCAGTTCCTGGTCTTTAGTCAGCCGGCACAGACACGCCCGACACCCTGCGTCATCCCCATTTCCAGCCACCACGAGGAACCATCATGAAAGACCTGAAATCCGCCAAGGAAAGCAGAAAGGCCGATCTGCGGACACCTTCGGCGCTGAGCGATGAAGCCTGCATCAACATTGCGGCAGAAGTGAATGCCCTGCTGGCCGATACCTTTGCCATTTACATGAAAACCAAGAACTTCCACTGGCATATGTCAGGCCCGCACTTCCGTGACTTCCATCTGCTGCTGGACGAGCAGTCCGATCAGATTTTTGCCACCACCGACGCCATTGCCGAGCGCGTGCGCAAGCTGGGGCGCACCACTATCCGCTCGGTGGGTCACATCAAAAAACTCCAGCGCCTGCAGGACAACGACGCCGACTTCGTGACCCCGAGCGACATGCTGGCCGAGTTGCGCGAAGACAACATCCAGCTCGCCGCCTACATGCGCGAGACCCACGAAATGTGTTCTGAACTGGGCGACGTGGCGACCACCAGCCTGCTGGAAAACTGGATCGACGAGGCCGAACGCCGCGTCTGGTTCCTGTTTGAATCGTCGCGCACCAAGTAAGCCCGCGCCGGCTAACAAAGCATGAAATATGTTTCACATTTCTGACTGGCAGCGAGCTGTATATTCGCCCTGCTCATTCAATGAACCCTTCGCCCGCACCCTCCCCCGCGGGCTTTTTTTTGCCGGTCAAACCCCTTGCTTGAACACCAGCGCTTTCAAACCGCACTCTGCATCGGCGTCCGGAAACTCAGGCGGGTTCTCCAGTCGCTGCACGAAACGCAAACTCGGCGCATCAAGGGTCACGCCGTCGATCAGGAAGTCAGAGCCGAAAGCCGGATCGTTCATGCACGCCAGCACCGTGCCGTTCTCAGTGAGCAACTCCGGCAGGCGCCGAACCACCCGCTGGTAATCCTTGGTCAGCAAAAAACTGCCCTTCTGGAAGGAAGGCGGATCAATGATCACCAAATCATAAGGGCCCATGCTTTTCACCTTGCCCCAGGACTTGAACAGCTCATGGCCAAGGAAGCTCACCTTGCTCATGTCATGGGCATTGAGACGGTGATTGTCGCGACCACGGCTCAATGCCGCACGGGACATATCGAGGTTGACCACATGCTGGGCGCCGCCTTCGATGGCGGCGACCGAGAAGCCGCAGGTGTAGGCAAACAGATTCAGGACCCGCTTGCCCTCGGCATTGGCCCGTACCCAGTCACGGCCGTAGCGCATATCAAGGAACAGGCCGTTGTTCTGCTTGCGGCCCAGGTCGACGCGGTAGCGCAAGCCACCTTCGGTCAGCGTCCACTCATCAATCGCTTCGCCGACCAGCCATTCGCTGTCACTGTTGAGTGTGTAGCGGTGCTGCATCACCAGCGTGTGCGCCCCGCTGGCTTGCCATACCGCCGATTGCGAGAGGTTCAGCAGCAGGTGCTTCAATGCCTCTAGCTGCGCCGGCTCAGGCTCTTTGAACAGCGAAACCAGGAGCACGCCCTGCAGCCAGTCCACCGTCAATTGCTCAAGTCCCGGCCAGCACCGTCCGCGCCCATGGAACAAACGCCGGGTTTCGTCGGGCGCAGTCTCCAGGGCAGTCAATAGGTGCAGGTGCAAGGTGCTTAACGCTTCAGGAGTCATCGGGCCGGCCGGTCAATTTCAAGGGCCGGCATTTTACACAATTGCCGGTCTCTTAAGTGTCCCGGGCCAAAGCAAACGCCGGCCGGCCCCACTCGCGTTCAGCCAGCGCACAGCTTTGAGCTGCTACCCTCGCCCGCGGCAGCCGACCGGATCGACAAGTTGCCCGGGCAGAGAAAGTCTACAAATAACGATTTACCTGAAATACATGCTCCAAGTCCCTGCGAAATCAGGCATTTCAACGATTATTGATCCATACTCACGAAATGTAACGATACGTTTCAAATAACCGTTACAGATCGGCACTTCCCAACCATCCTTGAGTCATTCTGCGTGAAAATTCATCTTTCGATTCTGAGCCTATTTTTAGTTCTTACAGGCACCGCCGCCCCTTCGATCGCCGCAGCGAACGAAGCCACTTCGGCTCCAAGGGATACGTCACAACTGCACATCGCTTCAGGCAGCGCGATGCTGGTCGACCTGCAGACCAACAAAATCATTTACTCCAGCAACCCTGATGTCATTGTCCCCATTGCGTCGGTCAGCAAGCTGATGACCGCCATGGTGGTACTCGACGCCAAGCAGTCGATGGATGAATACATCTCGGTCAACATCAGCGACACCCCGGAAATGAAAGGCGTGTTCTCCCGGGTCAAGCTGGGCAGCGAACTGTCGCGCCATGAAATGATGCTGATCACCCTGATGTCTTCGGAAAACCGTGCCGCCGCCAGCCTGGCGCATCATTATCCGGGCGGTTATGTGGCGTTTATCGCGGCGATGAATGCCAAGGCCAAAAGCCTGGGCATGATGAGCACCCATTACGTCGAGCCCACCGGCCTCTCGGTGCGCAACGTGTCCACTGCCCGGGACCTGAGCAAGTTGCTGGCCGCAGCGCGGCATTACCCGATGCTGACCCAGTTGAGCACCACCAAAGAAAAGACCGTGGCGTTCCGCAAACCCAACTACACCCTGGGTTTTCACAACACCGACCATCTGGTCAATAAAGACAAATGGAACATCAAGCTGACCAAAACCGGTTTCACCAATCAGGCCGGACACTGCCTGGTACTGGTCACGGAAATGGGTAATCGCCCGGTTTCGCTGGTGATTCTCGATGCCTTCGGCAAATACACCCACTTTGCCGATGCCGGCCGTATTCGCAACTGGGTAGAAACCGGCAAGAGCGGCAGCGTGCCTGATATAGCCCTGCGCTACAAAGCCGAGAAAAATCTCAAGCACTACCAGGGCACAGCGAATCAGGCCGCAAAGTAATGCGTGACAACCAGGCCCGTCTCCCCGGGCCCGGTTCAGGATTTATTCAATGTTTGTTGACCCAGGTACAGGGTCCGATGGGCATCGAGCCGCAAACTTGCGACAGAGCCGTGATATTCAGGACTGTATACCCGGCCCCGACTGGAGCCGAGTGACAACTAAAGCAGGCACCTGCCCCGGGGAGAGGGTCGGAACAAATGCCTGCGTACCACTCTTCAAGGGCGCCCAAAGCAAGAGACCCCGCCTTAAAGACGGGGTCCCGGGCTGGCGCTTGCTCAAATCAGTTGTTCAGAGCAGCCTGCCGATCCCCGTTGATAGGGATGCGTTTGGCTTTCGCCTCTTCGGGCACGACCCGCTGCAGGTCGATGCTGAGCAAACCATTGTTCAGGTTTGCGCCCTTGATCTCGATATGGTCATCGAGACGGAAGGACAGCTTGAAAGCCCTTTGGGCGATGCCCTGATGCAAGAAGGTAACGCCTTCTTCGCTGGTGCTTTCACGTTTGCTGCCGCTCACGGTCAGCACACCTTTCTCTACTTGCAGGTCCAGATCATCTTGCTGGAACCCCGCCGTTGCCACCACGATGCGATAGCTGTCTTCACCACGTTTTTCAACGTTGTAAGGTGGGTACCCGCCACTGGAATCATTGCGTAATGCGGTTTCAAACAAATCACTAAAACGGTCAAAGCCGACAGAATTACGGAACAGAGGCGCCATGGAAAGTGCAGTGCTCATAATTTCATCCTCCTGATTTCAGCGAGATTGGTTTACGCGACCCGCTTTCGGCATCGCGTACCCCATAGATAGGGACCGCCAAACGCATTTCAAGGGTTTTTTTTGAATTTTTTTTGCCGTGTCAGGCAGCGTCCGAAGGCGGGTTATTGACCAGATGCCTGACCTTTTCACAATCGGTTTCGCGGCGCATGGCATTGAACAGCACCATGGCTTCGGGGTAATTGCGGGTTAGCATGGCCAGCCATTGCTTGAGCCGCCCAGGGGCGGAACGCGGGGTCAACTGAGCCTCGGCCTGGGCCCAAAAGTCGCGAATCATGGGCTGCAGGTCGGCCCAGGTCATTTCGACCACCTCTTCACCGGCTTTTGCAGCAGCAATTTGCCGGGCCAGGTCGGGACGCGATACCAGTCCGCGACCGAGCATGATGTCCTCGGCCCCGCTGATTTCGCGGCAGCGGCGCCAGTCTTCAACCGACCAGATATCGCCATTGGCAAACACCGGCACCTTGACCGCGTCTTGCACCTGGGCAATGTATTCCCAGTGCGCTGGCGGCTTGTAGCCATCCATCTTGGTCCGGGCATGCACCACGATCTGGCTGGCGCCCCCTTCGGCGAGGGCAATCGCGCACTCATTGGCACTGTCAGGCGTATCGAAGCCCAGCCGCATCTTGGCCGTGACCGGGATATGCGCTGGCACCGTGCGCCGCACCTGCAACAAAATCGCATGCAGCAATTCGGGCTCTTTGAGCAACACTGCCCCGCCCCGGGACTTGTTCACGGTTTTGGCCGGGCAGCCGAAATTGAGGTCAATCACCCCTGACCCCAACTCACAGGCCAATGCCGCGTTATCCGCCAGACAGGCCGGATCAGAGCCCAGCAACTGCACACGCAGCGGCACGCCGGCGCGGGTTTTGGCGCCGTGCTGGAGTTCGGGGGCGAACTTGTGAAAGTACGCCTCTGGCAATACACGTTCGGTGACCCGGATAAATTCGGTGACGCACCAATCAATACCGCCGGTGCGGGTCAGGACATCACGCAGGATGTTGTCGACCAACCCCTCCATCGGCGCCAAAGCAATTTGCATGGGTGACTCTCATAAAAAACGTGCGGCAGTTTACGGGGTTCCGGGGCCAACGGGTATCAGGCTGTCGCCCTTGTCAGGCCGTTACGACCGCCGGGCCATAACCTTCCAGAAACTCGGGCGGCAGGCGCTTGGCCTTGCCGGTAGACAGTTCGATGCAGACAAAGGTGGTTTGTGCGCGCAGCAGGGTTACGCCATCGCAAGGGCGCACCAGCTGAAAGTGCCGGGTCATGCGCAGGCGCTTGTCACAATCGACAATCCAGGTTGCCAGTTGCAACTCGTCACCTTCATAGGCGCTGGCCAGATAATCGATCTCATGGCGGGCCACGGCCATTGCCCGGTCGAGACGACGATAGGCACTCAGGTCCAGCCCCAGACGCTGCGAATGCCGCCAGGCACAACGTTCCAGCCACACCACATAGGCAGCGTTATTGGCATGGCCAAACCCGTCAATATCGTCGGCCTGCACTTGCAGATCAATGATGAATGGCGTTGCCAGATCCCAACTCATGCCGTCTCTCCATACGCGAATGAAGGCCGCAGTGTAACGCACCCGGTCAGCACGAAGGCGCGGGCGGATACAGACGAAGGGAAAAGGTCGGAGTTTTGCCAAATCGCAGACAAACAAAAGGGCCATTCAATAACCGAATGACCCTTATAAATCCCGCAGAGCGGGTAATCGTGGCGTCCCCTAGGGGACTCGAACCCCTGTTACCGCCGTGAAAGGGCGGTGTCCTAGGCCACTAGACGAAGGGGACACAAACCCTTCTAACAGTGATCACTGCTAAGCAGTGATCGATTCAAGGCCGGTGTGGCCAGACCTTGAACTGTAAATTGGTGGAGCTAAACGGGATCGAACCGTTGACCTCCTGCATGCCATGCAGGCGCTCTCCCAGCTGAGCTATAGCCCCGATTTATCGCCTGGCGGCGGAGCAACACTTGCGTGATGCTTCTGTAAAACTGGCGTCCCCTAGGGGACTCGAACCCCTGTTACCGCCGTGAAAGGGCGGTGTCCTAGGCCACTAGACGAAGGGGACACAAACCTTCTAACACTGATCAGCGCTGAGTGCTGATCGATTCAATGCCGGTGTGGCCAGGCATTGAACTGTAAATTTGGTGGAGCTAAACGGGATCGAACCGTTGACCTCCTGCATGCCATGCAGGCGCTCTCCCAGCTGAGCTATAGCCCCAGACAGTCACTGTTACGTGTTGCTGTGTGGACGGGGCGCATATTAAGACTGGAAGGGTAGGCTGTCAAACTTATTTTCAAACTTTTTTAAAAAAATTTGCCGTGAGAACAACCACTTACCCTTCTACCCCCGAAAACACGGCTCCTGAGAGTAAAACTTGTAGTCGCTGCCCCAGGCTGCGGTGGGTCAGCAGGACCACCACAGCACCGGAGGCTGCTGCGCAACCCGTCGCAGCCTGCGGCAGCCACCACAGATAACCCAGGATCAGCCAATCGCGTTAAACAGCTTTTCCCACTCTTTGTTTTCTTTCTTCGACACGCCGCCCAGCAGATCCAGCGCCTGGCGCAGACGGAAACGGGTCAGGTCCGGTCCCAGGATCTCCATGGCATCCAGTACCGACACCGAGCTGGCCTGGCCAGTGATCGAAGCGAACATTAGCGGCATCGCATCGCGCAGCTTCAGCCCCAGAGACTCGACCACCGCTTGAATACAGCCGGTAATCGGGTCTTTTTCCCACTGACGCAGGCTTTCGAGCTTCCACAGAATCAATTGCATCAACTGGCGCACTTGTTCGTTGGACAGCTTCTTGTGCTCAAACAGCTTGGCATCCAGCTGCAGGCCACCGGCGAAGAAGAACCCGGCCAATGGTGCGATCTGGCTGAAGGTTTCAACACGACCCTGCACCAGCGGCGCGATCTTCATCATGTACTCAGGATTCAACGCCCATTGCTGAACGCGGCTGGCAAACTCTTCCAGCGGCAGATCGCGCAACCACTGACCGTTGAGCCAGGACAGCTTCTCGACATCGAAGATCGGCCCGCCCAGCGAGACCCGGGACAGATCGAAGTTATCGACCATTTCCTGCAGCGAAAACTTCTCGCGCTCGTCCGGCATCGACCAGCCCATACGGCCCAGATAGTTGAGCATGGCTTCAGGCATGAAACCCATGCGCTCGTAGAACGTCACCGAAGTCGGGTTCTTGCGCTTGGACAGCTTGCTCTTGTCCGGGTTACGCAGCAGCGGCATGTAGCACAACTGCGGTTGCTCCCAGCCAAAGTACTCGTACAGCAGGATCAGCTTGGGAGCCGACGGCAGCCATTCTTCACCACGCAGCACGTGGGTGATGCCCATCAGGTGGTCATCCACCACGTTGGCCAGGAAGTACGTCGGCAGACCGTCGGTCTTCATCAGTACTTGCATGTCCATGCGATCCCACGGGATCTCGACGTCACCGCGCAGCAGGTCCGGAACCACGCATACACCTTCAGTCGGCACCTTCATGCGGATTACATGGGGTTCGCCGGCAGCCAGGCGGCTGGCCACTTCTTCTTTGGACAACAGCAACGCACGACCGTCGTAGCGCGGGGTTTCACCCTTGGCCATTTGCTCGGCGCGCATCTGGTCCAGTTCTTCGCTGGTGCAGAAGCACGGAAACGCGTGCCCCATGTCCACCAGCTGCTGGGTGTACTTCTGGTAGATCTCGCTGCGCTCGCTCTGCCGGTAAGGACCGTGGGGGCCGCCAACATCCGGGCCTTCGCTCCAGGTGATACCCAGCCAGCGCAAGGCGTCGTAGATCTGCTGCTCGGACTCGCGGGTCGAACGCAACTGGTCGGTATCTTCGATCCGCAGGATGAACTCGCCGCCATGCTGCTTGGCAAAGCAGTAGTTGAACAAAGCGATGTAAGCGGTGCCGACGTGGGGGTCGCCGGTAGGCGATGGCGCAATGCGCGTGCGAACGGTGGTCATGGGCGGTCTCGAAGTAGAGATAAAACAAAGGGCGAATGGTAACAGGCCGACCCTGCCCGGCTCCAGCGCGGGACTGACCGGTGACGCCACAGGGCGGAAAAAAGCGCGAATAGAGCCTTTGTATCGAATTGATACGGGGAAACCCCACCGGCAGGGGTGCTAATCTCGGCCCATCCTCGATCCCCCTGACTGGAGACGCCCAATGTCCCGAGTAGTACTGGTGCTGGTTGAAACGGTTAACGATTACCTGCCATTGCTCGAAAGCGAAGGTTTTGAGCTGATCCTTGCCCCCACTCCCCTCAGCCGCGCCGAAGCCATTGCCAGCCATGGGGCACGCATCGACGCAGTGCTGACCCGCGGCCCCCTGGGTTTGTCTGGCGAAGAGATGGCCGCCCTGCCCTTGCTCAAGATCATCTGCGTGATCGGCGCCGGCTATGAGCAAGTGGACTTGCAGGCTGCCAGTAACCGGGGAATCACCGTGACCAACGGCGCCGGGGCCAACGCCTCGTCGGTGGCCGACCATGCCATGGCGCTCCTGCTGTCACTGGTACGCGGCATCCCCCAGGCCGATGCCGGCATCCGTCGTGGCGAATGGAACAAACTGCGCTTGCCGTCCCTCGCCGGCAAGCGCATGGGCATCCTGGGGCTGGGCGCCGTAGGGCAAGCCATCGCCAAACGCGCCGCCAACGGTTTTGACATGAGTGTCAGCTACCACAACCGCCAGCCCCGCCCCGACACACCCTACACCTGGTGCGCCAGCCTGACCGAACTGGCCGGCGCCGTGGACTTCCTGATAGTGGCCACTCCGGGCGGCAGCGACACCCGGCATCTGGTCAACGGCCCGGTGCTCGATGCCCTGGGACCCGACGGCTACCTGATCAATATTTCCCGCGCCAGTGTCGTAGACACCGATGCCCTGATCGCTGCGCTGAGCAGCGGCCAAATTGCCGGGGCCGGGCTCGATGTATTCGATCACGAACCCCAGGTCCCGGATGCGTTCAAGACCTTGGGCAATGTGGTGATGACCCCGCACATGGGCGGTCAATCGCCAGAAGCGGCTAAAGGCACGGTGCAGATGGTCGTTAACAACCTGGTGGCATTTTTTTCCGGGCAACCGGTACTGACGCCCGTGGGCTTGCCTGCGCCTCTTTGACCATGACAGCGGAGCCCGCGCTTGAAATTCAGCCTGCCGAAAATCGCCACTGCGCCCTTCTGCCCTCCCGAGGTCAGCGGCAGCGTTCCCGTGGATGCCAGGGCGCCATTCTGGAAACGCGCATTGCGCTTTGCCGGTCCCGGGCTGCTGATCAGCATTGGCTACATGGACCCGGGCAACTGGGCCACCGCCATCGAGGCGGGCTCGCGTTACGGCTACAACTTGCTGTTCGTGGTCCTGCTGGCCAGCCTTGCAGGCATGGCGGTGCAGTGCCTGTGTTCACGGCTGGGCATCGCCACCGGCCGCGACCTGGCGCAACTGTGCCGCGAACGCTATAGCAAGCGCTCGGCACGGGCCCAGTGGGTACTGGCAGAAATTTCAATCATCGCCACCGATCTGGCCGAAGTGCTCGGCTGTGCACTGGCCTTCCATTTACTGCTGGGCTGTTCGATGACCTTCGGCATCGCCCTCACCGCCTTCGACACCCTGTTGATCCTGGCCCTGCAAGGCAAAGGCTTCCGCCGCCTGGAAGCGATCATGCTGGCATTGGTGCTGACCATAGGCATGTGCTTTTTTGTCGAACTGCTGCTGATCAAACCTTACTGGCCGGACGTTTTCGAAGGTTTCAAACCGTCCCTGTCAGCGATCAGCGAGGCGGCACCGCTGTACATTGCGATCGGCATCATTGGCGCCACCGTCATGCCGCACAACCTGTACCTGCACAGTTCCATCGTGCAGACCCGCCTGACGGGCACCGATTACGCCAGCAAACTGGACGCCGTGCGCCTGTCGCGCATCGACACCATCGGTTCACTGGCCCTGGCGCTGCTGGTCAACGCCGCGATTCTGATCCTGGCCGCAGCGGCCTTTCACCAAACCGGCCACAGCGACGTGGTCGAGATCCAGGACGCCTACCGCATGCTCGACCCGCTGGTGGGCGGCGCCATGGCCAGTGTCCTGTTCGGCGTGGCACTGCTGGCCTCCGGGCAAAGCTCGACCTTCACCGGCACCATCGCCGGCCAGGTCATCATGGAAGGGTATCTGGACTTGCGGATTCCCTGCTGGCAGCGCCGTTTGATCACCCGTGGCCTGGCACTGATCCCGGCATTTCTCGGGGTCTGGCTGATGGGGGACGACGCCGTTGGCAAACTGCTGATCCTCAGCCAGGTGGTACTCAGCCTGCAATTGCCGTTTGCCCTGTACCCGCTGATCCGCATGACCGGCGACGAGAAACTCATGGGGCCGTTCACCAACCGCCTGCCGACCCGGCTGCTGGCCTGGTTCCTGTTTGCCGTGATCAGTTGCGCCAATATCTGGCTGATCGCGCAGCTCAGCTTCGGGGCTTGAACAGCCCTCCTGCATCGCTGGCCAGTCTGCGATGCAGGCCACTCGATATCAGCCTTTAAATTGAGCGCAGCACGGGTCGTTCTATCTAATGACTCCTGTTTATTTAGGCGCTGCCATGTCCGTTGCCACCACGCTGGTGCAATCCCTGCGTAAACGACTCAGTAAACCCGCCGGTTACCAGCTGTTCGATATCCGGCTCAAGTACAGCATTGCCTTGAGCCCTTCGCTCAAGCGCTTTGTGTTCAGCGGCAGCGATGTGGGGTTGATGCGCACGCTGGGGCCGGATCAACGGGTCAAGCTGTTTTTCCCGAGCGCCAATGGCACGCCCCCCAACCTGCCCAGACATGGCGACTGGCAAGCCGCACGGCGCCAAGCGAGTGCGCAGTGCGCTGCGCCAATGCGCACCTACACCATTCGCAATCTGCGCCCGGAAACCTGCGAGCTGGACATCGACTTCGTCCTGCACGGCGAAACCGGTCCCGCCTCGCGCTGGGCCACCCATGCAACACCCGGCGACCGCCTGCAAATCGTTGCTCCCAATGGAGCCTATGCCGCCGACCCCGGCGGTTATGAATGGCAGCCCCCAGAAGGCGTGCGCCAAGTGCTGTTGATCGGCGACGAAACCGCCCTGCCGGCGATTGCCGGAATTCTCGAACAGCTCGCCCTGAACCCGGACCCGCCCAAGGTGCAAGCCTTTATCGAGGTTCCCCAGGAGTCGGACTGCCAGCCCCTGTTGTGCGGCCCAAAGGCCAAAATCCACTGGCTGCCCCGCGCCAGCCTCGGCAAGCAGCACGGCGACGGCATGACCCTGGCTGCCCGCGAACTGGCCAGTTTGCCGCTGATCAGAACAAAACCCGGGGGCGAACTCGAAGAGCCCGACCTGACCACCCAGCTCCTGTGGGAACGGGCCAGCGCCAAACAGAGCGAGTTTTATGCCTGGGTCGCCGGTGAATCGGCAGCAGTGATGACGATCCGGCGGTTTTTCATTAATGAATGCGGGCTGGATCGCAAAAGCCTGACCTTGATGGGGTACTGGAAACTCGGACGCTCCCTGGAGTAACCCCCAAACACCTGTAGGAGCGAGCTTGCTCACGAGCTCTTCAGTGGCATTTACACGGCTCGCGAGCAAGCTCGCTGCTACAGGAAGAGGCCGGAGAAATAATTTATTACAACTCGGGGTTCGGGTTTTCCGCGGCTCATCCGTCCTACATGGATAAGCAATCGCTTCTCAATAGCGATCAAGTACCCGCCCAGCTGCGAGTTAGTCGTTTCCCATGTCCAAAAAATCCCGTTCAAAGCTCTGGTTCCTGGTCCACAGTTGGCTAACCCTGCCCATCTGGTTTTTTGTCCTGATTGTCTGTGTCACCGGCACCCTGGCCGTAGTCAGCCAGGAGATAGTGTGGCTGGCCACCCCTGAAGCCCGCGCCAGCCAACCGTCAGATGATGCGCCACTGCTCACTTACGAGCAGGTACTGAGCGCGATTCACCAGGCCGAACCGAAACTGGCAGTGCAGTCCATCAGCCGTCCCGATGAATCGCATTTCGCACTGGTGGCCGACGTGGTCTACCCGGACGGGCGCTCGCCTTCGCTATACATCAACCCGTACACCGGCGCCATCCAGGGCGAAAGCCCGAGTTTCAACTTCAAACAATTCACCCGGGCCCTGCACGGCTGGTGGCTGGTGCCCTTTACCAATGGCTACAGCTGGGGCTGGTACCTGGTGTCGTTTCTCGGCCTGCCATTGCTGGCATCGCTGGTGACCGGGCTGGTGGTCTACAAGAAGTTCTGGAAAGGTTTTTTCAAACCCAATCTGCGCTTCAAACATGGGGCACGGATTTTCTGGGGCGACTTCCATCGCCTGTGCGGCGTCTGGTCGATCTGGTTTATTGCAGTGATTTCCATCACCGGCCTGTGGTTTCTGATTCAGGCCTTTCTGTTTGATAACCAGATCTCCATCTCCACGGAAGGCATCCCCCCCGTGGTGGCGCGCCAGGATGTGCCGATCATGGCCAACGGTCAGCCCGCACCGCAGATCAGCCTCGACCAGGCAGTGAAGATTGCCGCGGAAAAAATTCCCGGCTTCGAAGCCAGCTTTGTCAGCTTGCCGGGCAATGCCTACGGCCATATTGAAGTGGGCGGCCCGGGCTGGTATCCGCTGCTGTTCCAGACCGCCGAAATCAACCCGTACAACGGCGCGATTGAAGGCTCGCGGATGATCGCCGACCGCTCCGGCCTGGAACTGGTAACCGAGTCGATGCGGCCGCTGCACACCGGCGACTTCGGCGGCCTGTGGGTCAAGCTGATCTGGTTCTTCTTCGGCCTGGTGCTGAGCATGATGGTGTTGAGCGGCCTGCTGATCTGGACCAAACGGACCGCACTGGCCACCGCCAACGCCCTTAAACGCAGCCATAAATCCCCGCGCCCGGCAGCAAGCCTGGCCGCCAGCTCCCATAAAAAACAACCCGCAGAGGCCAATGCATGAGCAAGACAGTGACTGCACAGCCCCCTTCCACCCTGAGCCGGCTGTGGCACAAATGGCGCTTTCACATAAACATCCTGCTGCTGTTGGTGCCGCTGGGGTTTATGCCCAAATACTTTGCCGATGCTTCGCTGTTCCGGGGTGACAGCGGCCTGGGCGAGCGTGACGTGGGCACGGTGCAGGTAGGGCCGTGGAGCCTGCAACTGGCTGAACTGCGCAATGAAGGCCCGCGCCCCGATGGCCCGGCAGGCTACATGAAGAGCTTTAACGCGGCGCTGAGCGACAGCTCCATCGATCAGGTCAAGGCTGCTTACCTGCGCATTGGCAAGCCGCGCAGCCTGCGGGCCGCCGGGGTGATTTTCTTCGGTACGCCGTATCGCATGGGCGCCACGCTGCCGATCCCCGAGCGGACCAGGGCCGACGCCGAGCTGTGGATCACCCTTGAAGGGTGGGACGGCTCGATGCATCAGGCATCCATTCCCCTGAGTCAGGCTTCCCCGGCAACCATGGCCTGGCTGGCCCAACGAGGTGCTAAACAATGAATTCGCGACTGTTCATACGCCCGGCCATGACAGCCGGGCTCCTGGCTTTGCTGGGCCTCAGCGGCCAGGCCCTGGCCCACAACCCGATGTGCGAGTGCAAAAGCGTCGAAGACGGGCAAATCCGCTGTACCGGCGGGTTTTCCGATGGCAGCGGCGCGCCGGGAGTGACCCTGGATGTGATCGGCTACGACGAGACCATCCTGGTACCGGGCAAGCTGGGGCCGGACTCGAGCATGACCTTCAAGCGCCCGGATGCCGAGTTTTACGTGCTGTTCGACGCGGGACCCGGGCACATCGTTGAAATCGATCAAGCCGATATCGAGACCCCATGACTACTCAAGTCGTACGCCCCGAAGGGGCCGGGCATGAAACCCTGTATGTGTTGCTCTTGTGCCTGCTGATTCTGGTCGTGGCCGGCTCAGTGGTGGCCTGGCGTCATGAATCCCTGGAAGTGACTGCAGTGGCCGCCCACCAGCTGGATGCACGGCGGGATCTGAACGCCGCCGAACAGGGCATCTACGCCGACCTGCGAGTGACCCTGGACGAGATTCTGCTGCTCAGTGAAGAGTCCGGCGCCCTGGCACACCCCGAGCAACTGGGCGCAGAAGGCTTTGCGCCCTTTGCCATCGATGCCAGCTCCGTCAGCCGGGGCAGCCACGCCTGGCAATTGCTGGGGGATAAAGCCTATCTGGGCATCAGTCCCGACCCTGGGGTGGCGGGCTCGTTTTTGCTGCGCATAGGCACCGACCCGGATGTGTGGCTAAACCGCAATCCCGGCGCCAGCGCCCCGACCGACTTCAGCGATGCCGCCCTGAACCGCAGCGGCTGGCAGCAAGTGATCGCGCAGTTCGATGCCGGGGTTACTCGCCAGCATCGGCACTGAACCCACCGTTTTACCTGAGGCTTGTCATGTCCATTGCATCTGTTTTGCGCCGCCGCAGCCTGCTGCTGGCCGGCCTGTTGGCCTTTTGCATTACCCCCCTGGCAGCTGCCGACGCCCCGCTGGCCAAACCGCTGCGCATCGGCATCACCCTGCATCCCTATTACAGCTACGTGGCCAATATCGTCGGCGACAAGGCCGAAGTGGTGCCGCTGATTCCCGCCGGTTTCAACCCCCATGCCTACGAGCCCCGAGCCGAAGACATCAAACGCATCGGCACACTGGATGTGATTGTGCTCAATGGCGTGGGGCATGACGACTTCGCCGACCGCATGATTGCAGCCAGCGAAAAACCCCAGATCGCGGTCATCGAAGCCAACCAGAATGTGCCGCTGCTGGCCGCCACCGGCAACGCTGCGCGAGGCGCAGGCAAGGTGGTCAACCCCCACACCTTCCTCTCGATCAGCGCCTCGATTGCCCAGGTCAATAACATCGCCCGCGAACTGGGCAAGCTCGACCCGGCCAACGCCAAAACCTACACCGCCAATGCCCGCGCCTACGGCAAACGCCTGCGCCAGATGCGCGCTGACGCACTGGCCAAGCTGACCGAGGCACCCAACGCTGACTTGCGGGTGGCCACGGTGCACGCCGCCTATGACTACCTGCTGCGCGAATTCGGCCTTGAAGTCACCGCCGTGGTCGAACCGGCGCACGGCATCGAGCCAAGCCCCAGCCAGCTGAAGAAAACCATCGATCAACTGCGGGATCTGGATGTGAAAGTGATCTTCTCCGAGATGGATTTCCCGTCCAGCTATGTCGACACCATTCAACGCGAGTCCGGGGTCAGGCTGTACCCGCTGTCGCATATTTCCTATGGCGACTACAGCGCCGACAAGTACGAAAAAGAAATGACCGGCAACCTCGACACCGTGGTCAGGGCCATCCAGGAGGCCGGAGCATGAGTGCCGCCGAACACCTGAGTGTTACCGCCAGCGGGCCCGGAATCGAGTTTGATCAAGTGTCCCTGACCCTGGGGCGCACCCTGATCCTCGACCAGGTCAGCTTCAGCATTCGCCCCGCCAGCGTGCATGCACTGGTCGGCCCCAACGGCGGCGGCAAAAGCTCGCTGATCAAAACCCTGCTCGGGCAAATGCCGCACCAGGGCCGCCTGGGCCTGAACTGGCCCGGTGAGCCGGGGCTGATCGGCTACGTGCCCCAGGCACTGGAGTTTGATCGCGGCTTGCCGATGACCGTCGACGACTTTATGGCTGCCATGTGCCAGCGGCGCCCGGCCTTTATGGGACTGTCGCCCAAGGTCGCTCCGGCCATTGGCGAGGCACTGGAGCGAGTGGGCATGCAGGACAAGCGCAAGCGGCGCATGGGCGCGTTGTCCGGTGGTGAGCGCCAGCGCGTGTTGTTGGCCCAGGGGCTGATTCCGGCCCCGCAACTGCTGGTTCTGGATGAACCGATGTCGGCCCTGGATGAAGCCGGGGCCCGGGTCTTTGAACGCTTGCTGGCGCACTGGCGCGCCAGCGGGGTGACGGTACTGTGGATCGAGCACGACCTGGCGGCCGTCAAGCGTCTGGCCGATCGCGTCACCGGGCTTAATCGCCAGGTGCTGTTCGATGGCCCACCGGAACAAACCCTCAGCCCGGAGCGCTTGCTGAGCCTGTTTTCGACCCATCCAGCAACCCGCGGGAGCACCCTTTGATGAGCTACGAAGCATTCCGTCTGATGGTTCAGGGCTGGGCTTCGGCCGGGTATCTGCCAGAGGTTCTGGCCTACGGTTTTGTGGTCAACGCCGTGCTTGCCGGGTTGCTGATCGGCCCGGTGCTGGGCGGCCTCGGTACGCTGGTGGTGGTCAAGCGTTTCGCCTTTTTCTCCGAAGCCGTAGGCCATGCTGCGCTGACGGGGGTGGCCATCGGCATATTGCTCGGCGAACCCTATACCGGCCCTTATGGCAGCCTGTTCGGCTATTGCCTGCTGTTCGGCATTTCACTCAATTACCTGCGCAACCGCACCGGCCTGGCCCCCGACACGCTGATCGGGGTGTTCCTCTCGGTGTCCCTGGCACTGGGTGCCAGCCTGCTGCTGATTCTGGCGGGCAAGATCAACGTGCACATCCTCGAAAACGTGTTGTTTGGCTCGGTATTGACGGTCAACGGCAACGACCTGCTGGTGCTGGCCATAGTCGGCGCGCTGGTTCTTGGCCTGAGTCTGACGCTGTACAACCGCATCATGCTCGCCAGTTTCAACCCGCAACTGGCTGCCGTACGCGGGGTGGCGGTCAAGACCCTGGACTATCTGTTCGTGATTCTGGTGACCCTGATTACCGTCGCGGCGGTCAAGGTGATCGGGGCCATTCTGGTGGGCGCCCTGCTGGTGATTCCGGCGGCGGCGGCACGCTTGCTCAGCCAGTCACTGAAAGGTTTTTTCTGGATTTCGGTGTTGATCGCAACCCTCAGTACCTTGTGCGGCATCTTGCTGCCCATCGTGTTCGACCTGCCCATTCCGTCCGGCGCCGCGATCATTCTGGTGGCCGGTATTGCTTTCGCCCTGGCAGCCATCGCCCGTGGCGTGGTACCCAGCCTGAAAGGGAATATTGGATAAATGTCTAGCCTACGCAAACTGACTCTGGCACTGGCCATCACCGGCCTGCTCAGCACCCCGCTGCAGGCGGCCGACACGAGCGGCGCGCCGCTGCGAATCCTCGCCAGCCTGCCGATTACCTACGGGCTGGGCCAACTGCTGGTCAAGGACAGCAACATCGCCCTGGAACGGGCGGCGGCGGCCAACTTGCCCGGCAGTCGCCAAAGCGCTTACTTCAGCGGTCGCGGCGCATCGGCCCTGCACCAGCTGGCGCTCAATGCCGATGCGGTGATCGGTCTGCGCTCGGTGTGGAGCGACGACCCGCTCTACCCCATGGCGCGGCGCAGCAATATCCGCATCGTTGAGGTCGACGCCGCCCGCCCGGTGGACGGCAGCCTGCCAGGCATCGCCCTGCAGCCGGGCAATCACCCCGACGGGCTGAACAGTCAGCCCTGGCTGGCCAGTAACAATATGGGACGAATGGCTGACGTGATCGCGGCAGACCTGGTGCGCCTGGCGCCGTCCGCCAAAGGGCAAATTGAAGCCAATCTGGCGAGCCTCAAACAGCGTCTGCTCAAACTCAGCGCCGATAGCGAAGCCAGACTGGCCGGGGCCGACAACTTGAGCGTGGTGAGCTTGTCGGACCGCCTGGAGTACTTGATTGGCGGGCTCAACCTGGAGCGTGTCGAGGTACACCACAAAGGCGATGAGCCATGGACGCCCGAGGCACTCAAGGCCTTGAGCCAGACCCTTGAGGACAATGACGTAGCCCTGGTACTGGATCACCGCCCGGCGTCCGCAGCGTTGCAGGCTGCGGTGACCGAAGGCGGCAGTGAACTGGTGGTGGTCAGCGCCGATGGCGCCGATCCGGTGGCGGAACTGCAAGGCAACATCGACGCAATTGTGAAAGTACTGACAACGACTGCAGACTAGCGGTCCTGGGTCAGCATCTTGTTGCGCCGTACAGAGCGGTAGGCCAGGCCCAGTACCACAAACCATACCGGCACCATATACAGCGCCTGCCGGGTGTCGTCCTCAAGGGCCAGCAGTACCAGGATGAAGACAAAGAAGGTCAGGCAAACCCAGACCATCAACTTGCCGCCCGGCATTTTGTAGCGCGATGCCTGGTGCAGGTGATCGCTTTTTTTGCGATATGCCAGGTAGGACAGCAGGATCATGGTCCAGACAAACATGAACAGGGTCGCCGAGACGGTGGTGATCAAGGTGAACGCGTCCATCAGGTTCGGCACCAGATAGATCACCAGCGCACCCGCCAGCAAACAGATGCAGGAAAAGATCAGACCGTTGGAGGGCACTGCCCGTCGGGAAAGATTTTTAAACTTGCTCGGCGCTTCGCCCTCCAGCGCCAGGCCGAACAGCATGCGACTGGTGGAGAACACCCCGCTGTTGGCCGATGAAGCCGCAGAGGTCAGTACCACAAAGTTGATGATGCCCGCGGCTGCAGGCAGGCCGGCGAGCATGAAGAGTTCGACGAAGGGGCTTTTGTTGGCGACCACATCGCGCCAGGGGGTAACGGCCAGGATCGCAATCAGCGCGAACACATAAAACATGATGATGCGCAGCGGAATTGAGTTGATCGCCCGTGGCAGGTTGCGTTCAGGGTTCTTGGTTTCCGCGGCAGTTGTACCCACCAGCTCGATACCGACAAAAGCAAAGACTGCAATCTGAAACCCGGCGAAAAAGCCCATCAGGCCATGGGGGAACATGCCGCCGTCATTCCACAGGTTGGCCACCGAGGCGGTGTTGCCGGTCGGCGACTGGAAAGCGGTAACCACCATGTACAGGCCGGTGCAGACCAGCGCGCAAATGGCCACGATCTTGATCATGGCAAACCAGAACTCCAGTTCACCGAACATTTTCACCGTGATCAAATTCAACGACAGCAGCAGCGCCACGCAAGCGATGGCCGGCAACCACAGCGGGATGTCCGGGAACCAGAACTGGGTATAGCCGGAAATCGCAATCACATCGGCAATGCCTGTCACGATCCAGCAAAACCAGTAAGTCCAGCCGGTGAAATAGCCGGCCCTGGGGCCCAGCAGGTCGGCCGAAAAATCAATGAAGGACTTGTAATTGAGGTTGGATAGCAACAGTTCGCCCATGGCGCGCATGACGAAAAACAGCATGAAGCCGATGATCATATAAACAAAAATGATCGAGGGGCCGGCCAGGCTGATGGTTTTACCCGAGCCCATGAACAGGCCGGTGCCGATGGCACCGCCAATGGCGATCAGTTGGATATGACGATTGGACAGACTGCGTTTGAGTTCAGGCTCCTCCCCGTCCGGTCGGTGATTCAGCGTTGAATCCTTCATTGTTTTTCTACCTTGAGTTCTTGGTCTTTTACGGGGTCCGCAAACCGGATAAACACGGTGTTTATCGGCCTGAAAGAAGGGCTGAGAGCATGCTTTGGCAGCGTCTGAAACACTGCACAAGCGCCTGTTAAAGCGCTGTCCCGGGCGTTTATTGGAGGGAGGGATCGTTCCAGAAAAATCGCTGAGCGACAAGATTCAGATCAATAAAACCCTTGAAAAAAAGCCAGCCCCTTACCCTGTGGGAGCTGGCTTGCCAGCGATGGGTCACCGGCACGTTCAGATAGTCCGAGGTGCCCATATCGCTGGCAAGCCGGCTCACATAGTCAGCTCAAGGGGTTTTCAACGGCATCCGCAGGTCAACCCGCAACCCGTCCGGTCGACTGTCGAAGTTCAGGTCGCCGCCACACCGCTCGACTATCGCCTGCACAATGGCCAGCCCCAGGCCACAGCCGTTGCTGTTGCCATTGCGCCAGAAGCGCTGGGTCATGTGTTGCAGGGTTTGCGGGGGGATGCCCGGCCCGTGGTCGCGCACCACAAAATGCACCGAGCGGCCCTCAACCCGCAGTTGCAGTTCGACCTGGGTATCTGCCGGGGTGTGACGCAGGGCGTTGTCCAACAGGTTGCGCAATGCGGCAATGGCCAGTACCGAAGGCACCTCCAGTGCCGTGCCCGGCAACCCTTCTGGCAGTTGCAGGTCAATGCGCTCGGCCGCCCCGCTCGCGGCATCGTGGATGGCCAGGCGTGCCACCTGCTCGGCCGAACACAGCACACCGTCATCGAACGACAAACTGCCCTCCACCCGCGCCAGCAGCAGCAATTGTTCAAGGGTTCGATGCAAGCGGTCAGTGGCGGCTTCAGCGTGGGCCAGGGACTTGTCACGCGCGGCGCCTTCGGTCATGCGTGCCACTTGCAGATGGGTCTTGATCGCCGTCAGCGGGCTGCGCAGTTCATGGGCAGCATCCCCCGTGAGGCGACGCTCGCGCTCGATGGCTTTGGCGATGCGCGACAACAGCTGGTTCTGGGAGTCGAGCAGCGGTTTCAGTTCACTGGGCAGCGGTTCGATCTGCAAGGGCTGCAACGAATCGGCATCGCGGCGCATCAAGGCTTCACGCATGCGCTTGAGAGGCGCCAGTCCCTGACCGATACCCAGCCACAACAACAGCAGGCAAACCATCAACGCCATGCCCACCGGCACCGAGGCCGCAAGCAATACCGAGAGGTTCAGCGCTTCGCGTTCGACCTGACGGTCAGCGGTGGTGATGCGTACATCGCCGCGGTCCAGGGTGAAAGTACGCCACACGGCACCATCGATTACCTGATCATGGAAACCGGCCGCCTCGGACTGCATCGGCTGGTCCGGATTGTTGTGGCTGCGGGCCAGAATCTCGCCGCGCAGGGAGCTGACCTGACAGGCCATGCCACCCGGAATGGTCAGTTGTTCAGCGCTGAAATGGGTGCCCTCGCCTTTGACCGGTAATTGCGGCAGCTGCTCCAGCAACCCCGCCACCATCCGCGCCGATGCCACCAGCCGCTGATCAAGGGAGAACATCATTTGTTGACGCAGGTCGCTGAGCATCCAGGCGGCGGCCAGGGCCCAGACCAGCACGAACGCCGAGCCGATGGTCAGGCTCAAACGCAGTCGCATACTCATCATGGCTGCCCGACACCATCGGCCGGGCCCAGGCGATAGCCCAGACCACGGACGGTTTCGACAATGCCATTGCCCAGCTTTCGGCGCAGGTGATGGATATGTACGTTCAGGGCATTGCTCTCCAGTTCGTCGCCAAAGCCATAGATGCTGTCCTTGAGCTGCTCGCTGGACAGCACCCGACCACGGTTGTGCAGCAAGGCTTGCAACAGCGCCTGCTCCCGGCGTGACAAGTCCACCGGCTGACCAGCAAGCAGGGTCACGCGGCTGCTGGGGTCATAGCTCAGCTGACCATGCTCGATCAGATTGACGCTGCGCCCGGCCACCCGGCGCAACAGGGTGTGCAAACGGGCCGCGAGCTCGCGCAGATCAAAGGGCTTGAGCAGGTAATCATCGGCTCCGGCCTGCAGGCCATCGACCCGGTCAGTCACCGAGTCCCGTGCGGTGAGCACCAGTACCGGCAGCTCGAAGCCTTGCTGACGCAGCTGTTGCAACAGCTTGAGGCCGTCTTCATCCGGCAGGCCGAGGTCGAGCACCATCACATCGAACTCCGCCACTTTGAGCATGGCCCTGGCCGCTGCTGCGGTGCCTACGTGCTCCACCGTCAGGCCCTGAGCCGTGAGCCCGGCCACAATGCCGCTGGCGATCAGTTCGTCATCTTCGCAAACCAGTACATGCATGCTGATACCCGCGTAAATGTGGCCGATTAAAAGGCGACAGGATTAAGGCCCGATTATGCCGTTAAAGGGCCGATGGCGGGCCAACTGACTGTACAACGTTTAATAATCAGTTAATGGGTTGCCAGCACTGTAGCGCCACTTGTGATTGCTTAAGGTTTTAAAGATGCGTTTGTTGATGACTTTGTTGCTGGTGTGTTTCGCCGGTCTGGCTCAAGCCAAGGGCACGGACGATCCTTTCGCACAGCCCGACTTCCTGCCTGCCAATAAAGCCTTCGAGTTCAGCTCTGAAGCCATGCCGTCCGGCGAAACCCGCCTGCACTGGAAGGTCGCCGACACCTATTACCTGTATCAAAAGCGCTTGAAGTTTGACGGCCTGGACGAAGCGCACAAGCCTGCGCTGCCACAAGGGCAGGAACACAGCGACGAGTTTTTTGGCGAGACCCAGGTCTATCGCGACAGCCTTGAATTGCTGATTCCGGCAGGTGCCAGCGGCCAGGTCAAAGTCAGCTGGCAAGGCTGTGCCGATGCCGGCCTGTGCTACCCGCCGCAGAGCCAGACAGTGGACCTGGGCGGCACTGCACCGGTTGCAGCGCAAGGCCAGGCTCAGGACCAGTCCCTGGCCGCCAGCTTGCAACAGAGCTCGCTGGGCTGGAGCTTGCTGCTGTTCTTCGGTTTGGGCCTGTTGCTGGCCTTTACTCCGTGCTCGCTGCCGATGCTGCCGATTCTGGCCGGACTGGTGGTGGGCAGCGGCGCCAGCGCCGGACGCGGCTTTGCAGTGGCAGGCAGTTACGTCATCAGCATGGCGCTGGTATATGCCGGGCTGGGCGTGCTGGCCGCACTGCTGGGCGCCAACTTGCAATCACTGCTGCAACAACCCTGGTTACTGGGCAGCTTTGCCGCCCTGTTCGTGGTGCTGTCGCTGCCAATGTTTGGCTTCTTCGAACTGCAATTGCCCGCAGCGCTGCGTGACCGGCTGGAAACCGCCGGCCGCGGGCGTAAAGGCGGGAGCCTGCTGGGTGCGGGCATTCTTGGCGCGCTGTCCGGCTTGCTGGTCGGCCCGTGCATGACCGCCCCGCTGGCCGGCGCCCTGCTGTATATCGCGCAAAGCGGCAATGCCGTGCAAGGTGGCCTGGTGCTGTTTGTGATGGGGCTCGGCATCGGCGTTCCACTGTTGCTGCTGGTCACCGTCGGCAGCCGCTTCCTGCCCAAGCCTGGGGCCTGGATGAACATGATGAAAGGCCTGTTCGGCTTCCTGTTCCTGGGCACGGCCCTGCTGCTGGTCCGCCCGGTGCTCGACGAATCCCTGTGGGTCGGCTTGTGGGGCGTGTTGCTGGTTCTGGTGGCGTGCAGCCTGTGGCAACAGGCGCAGACCTTCCTGCGCGCCAGAATGCTGTTCAGCCCGCTCAGTCTGCTGGCCGGTCTGTGGGGCAGCCTGCTACTGGTGGGAGCAGCCGGTGGCGGTTCCGATCTGTGGCAACCGTTGCAGGTGTATACCGCCAAAACAGTCGCCGGCAGCAGCGCCACGACTGCCCATGATGCCTTCATCACCATCAAGGACCCCGCCAGCCTCGAGCGCGAACTGGCCAGTGCCAAGGAACAAGGGCAATGGGTGTTGTTCGATTACTACGCCGACTGGTGTGTGTCCTGCAAAGTCATGGAAAAACAGGTCTTTGCCAAGCCTCAGGTGATGCAGGCGCTAGAGGGCGTGCGCCTGTTGCGTCTTGATGTGACCGCCGATAATGTCGCCAGCCGCGAATTGCTCAGCCGCTATCAAGTCCCCGGGCCTCCCAGCTTCATCTGGATCGGCCCCGACGGTGCAGAGCGACGTGGGCAACGCATCACCGGCGAAGTCAACGCCGAGACCTTTTTGAATAACTGGAATGCCACTCGGGAACTCCTCTAAATGCTCACTCTGACCATTGGTTCATTTGCCCTGGCCATCAACCACTTACTGCTGATACTGGCCCTCGCCCTGGCGACGCTGGTGGGTTGGCGGGTGGCCAAACGCGGTGGCGAAAACCCTGAGTCAGTGTTGTTCAGCCTGTTCTTGCTGGGTTTGCTGGTGGCCCGCATCGGCTTTGTGATCAGCTACTGGCGCTACTTCCAGAAGGACCTGCTGCAGATTCTCGACCTGCGCGACGGTGGTTTTGTGTTGTGGCCGGGGTTATTGGCGGTGGTGATCGGCGCAGTGATCTGGGGCTGGCGCCGCCAGGGGCTGCGGCGCCCTCTGGGCTGGGGGCTGGGTACTGGCCTGGCGTTCTGGCTGCTGGCCACGTTCTCGTCCAGCCTCTACGAACAAGGCACACGCATGCCCGAACTGGTGTTGCGCAATGCCAGTGGCGAATCGGTGCAACTGAGCAGTTATCAGGGCGGCCCGCTGGTCATCAACCTGTGGGCCACCTGGTGTCCGCCTTGCCGCCGGGAAATGCCGGTGCTGCAAAACGCTCAGCATCAACACCAGGACGTGACCTTCCTGTTCGTCAATCAGGGCGAGAGCATGCAGAGCGTCAGCACCTTCCTTGAAACCCAAGGTCTGAACCTCAGCAACGTGCTGTTCGACAGCGGCGGCCAACTGGCACAAAAAGTGGGTTCGATGGCCCTGCCCACTACCCTGTTCTACAGTCCTGAAGGCCGCCTGCTGGGCAGTCATCTGGGCGAGCTGTCCGAAGCCAGCCTGGCCCGTGCGCTGGAAAGCTTCGACCAGAACAATTCAATGTCGGCCCACCAGGCCGACCCTGCTAGGAATCTGCAAAAATGTTTAACCGCAAACTGCTAAACCTGAGCATAACCACCCTGCTGGGCGCCGCCCTGCTGCAATCGTCGCTGGTGCACGCTGAAGAGTGGCCGGCGCCGATCAAGAAGATTGAAGCCAAAGGTGCAAAAATCATTGGCAGTTTCGATGCGCCCAGCGGCATGCGTGGCTATGCCGCCCAGTACCAGAACCGTGGCATGGCCCTGTATCTGACCCCGGATGGCAAAAACGTGCTGGTGGGCAATCTGTATGACGCTGATGGCAAGGACCTGAGCCTGGCACCGCTGCAAAAGCTGGTGTACGAGCCGATGGCCAAGCAGGTCTGGGCCAATATGGAAAAGAGCAACTGGATTGCCGACGGCAAGAAAGATGCACCGCGCATCGTTTACCTGTTCAGCGACCCGAACTGCCCGTACTGCAACATGTTCTGGGAACAGGCCCGTCCATGGGTAGAGTCGGGCAAGGTACAGCTGCGCCATATCATGGTCGGCATCATCCGCGAAGACAGCCCGGCAAAATCTGCTGCGTTGCTGGCCGCCAAAGACCCGCAGCAGGCCCTGCACGAACATGAGCAAGCCGGCAAGGCCAGCAAGCTCAAGCCCCTGACCAAGATCCCGGCTGACGTTCAAGCCAAGCTGGATGCCAATGCACAGTTGATGACTGACCTCGATGTGTCGGCCACCCCGGCGATTTTCTACCTCGACGAACAAGGCAACCTGCAACAACAGCAAGGCGCACCGTCACCGGACAAACTGGTGAAAATCCTCGGTCCCAAATAACCCCGCAATGCCTGCAGGAGCAAGCTCGCTCCTGCAGATTTGCCTTGAGAACGGTTGTGCCGGACAGATCATGGGACCGGCCAATAGTGGCGTTTTAGAGGCACTGCCGGGCGATGTGAACAACCTCTCAATCCTCCATTTCAAGCGCCATTAATTCTCTTTCTCAATTGACAATAATTATCATTCAGCCTAATTTGTTGCGAGCTGTGTAGGACGCTTACCGAGCCCTGCACTCATTCACTCGCAACAGGTGATCTCCATGACGGAACAAGTGTCCACAAGCAGGTGCGACTCACCCCTACTCCAAGCCTTCGTTGATAACCGGCTGATCCTGGTCAAAATCGCAGCTCGTATCACCGGCTGCCGATCCAGGGCTGAAGATGTGGTGCAGGACGCTTTCTTCCGCTTGCAGTCTGCGCCGCAGATCACTTCATCATTCAAGGCGCAACTGAGTTACTTGTTCCAGATCGTGCGCAACCTGGCGATTGACCACTACCGCAAGCAGGCGCTCGAACAGAAGTATTCGGGAACTGAAGAGGAAGGTTTGAATGTGGTCATTCACGGCGCGTCTCCAGAAACCTCGCACATCAATTTTTCGACGCTGGAGCACATCGCGGTCGCCCTGACCGAACTGCCGAGCCGAACCCGTTATGCCTTCGAGATGTATCGCCTGCACGGCGTGCAGCAAAAAGATATCGCCAAGGAATTGGGAGTATCACCGACCCTGGTGAACTTCATGATTCGGGATGCGCTGGTGCATTGCCGAAAAGTGTCGGGAACCCAGCCGGATATCTTTGCCAGACACTGAGCCCCCCCACCTGCAGCAACTCGCTCCGGCAAATACCCGGCGCCCCTAGGGTACGGCCTGGGCCCCGGGTATTTGCGCGGGTACTTGGGCAATTTTATAAGGCGCGAAGATCGAGGCAAACTGGCCGTTGTCACGCAGCGCCTGCAGCATCTTCGCCAACTGCGCACCCTGGATCGGCGCCCGGGGACTCAATAATGCGTAGTGATGGTAGATATAGTCGACCCGGTCGGACACCAGCACCGTTGGTTCAATCTGCGGATTCTTGTTCAGCAGGTCGATGAGATGGGAACGGGTAATCAGCGCGATATCTGCCCGCCCGCGCAGGACCATCTGTAAATTGCTGGCGTGGGAGTAAGTCAGGCTGGCGTGGAATTTTTCAGTCAGGGCCTTGGGCGAAGTATTGAATCCGGCAAAGGCATAGTGATAGCCGTTAAAGAGCGCGAGCCGCTTGTTGGCCAGGTCGCCAAAATAGGTTTGCCCACGGCCTGGCTGGCGCTTGGCGACAAACACTTCGACATCTTCCAGCCCCATGTCTACCGGATTATGCGCAATGGTATTCCAGCCCCAGGTCGGGTTTTCGAATAGCACCATGTCCATGCGCCCCTGCTCGAACTCACGGTAGCGCCGAGCATTGGAGGTAGGGACGATGACGAAGTGGTAGTCCCCCTGCAATTGATTCAGGGCGTCGAGCAGTTGCGGCAACAGGCCGGTATCGACGCCGATTTCCGGGCGCACGGTATAGGGCGGAAAATGGGCCGCCCCCACTCTGACTTCCTGGACAGCCCAGGCGGGTGTCAGAAAAAATGTGCCCAAGGACAGCACTGCACAATGGACCATCCACACTGGCAAACACTTCAAAGCCATGCACCCCTGGTCGAGCCCATCACTGGAACTTATTGATCTGCGCACAACCTGACATCATGCGTGCGCGTAATTTAAGGGTGCACAGGTTATCAAGCAAGAGCCGGACCGGCCCACTACAAATTTGCGCTGCTTTAGCTACGCTCCCCTTCTCAACGCCGATGCTGTTTAAGGAAGCTGCACATGCCTCACTGGCTGGTTATTGACCTGGAAGCGACTACCGATGATGGCGGCTGGCCGATAGAAGAAATGGAAGTCATTGAAATCGGCGCCAGTGTAGTCACTCGAGCCGGGCGGGAGGTGGACCACTTCCAGCGCTTTATCCGCCCGCAACGGCGTCCGCTGCTGACCCCTTTTTGCCGTCATCTGACCCGTATCACCCAGGCCAATATTGATGCCGGGGCTCCGCTGCCGCAGGTCTGGGAGCAGTTCGAGCGCTGGCTCGGCCAGCACCTGCCCAAACTTGAAGGCTGGGCCAGCTGGGGTGACTACGACCGCAAGCAGCTGGAGCAGGAATGGCAGCAGAAAAAACTCGACAGTGCGCTGGCTCGTTTGCCACACATGAACCTCAAGCAGCAATTTGCCCAGGCCCGCCAGCTAAAGAGTGCGCCGGGGCTTAACAGTGCCCTGCAACTGGCAGGCATGCAGTTCAACGGGCAGCAGCATCGGGCACTGGAAGATGCCCGTAACACTGCCCGCCTGTTGCCGCTGATCCTCAAGGTTTAGCGGCCATAAAATGGCGTGACGGGATAAAACGGCTTCTGCATACTGGCCAGCCCTTTTTAGCCCATTCCGAGGAATCGCCATGTTTAAAGTCAACGAATACTTCGACGGTACCGTCAAGTCGATTGCCTTCGCACAAGCCGAAGGCAAAGCCACCATTGGCGTCATGGCCCCGGGTGAATACGAGTTCGGCACCGCCGAGCGCGAAATCATGCACGTGGTATCGGGCGAGTTGAGCGTCAAACTGCCAGGCAGCGAGCAGTGGCAGACTTTCGCCACCGGCAGCCAGTTCAACGTACCGGCCAACAGCAAGTTCCAGCTCAAGGTCGTGGTTGAGACTGCTTACCTGTGTGAATACCGCTAAAAATCTGTAGGAGCGAGCTTGCTCGCGAGCTGTTTAAAGAGCTCGCGAGCAAGCTCGCTCCTACACGTCATTGCGTGCCCATATCCACATTGAACTGCAACGCCGCCAGCCGCGCATACAGCGGGTTGCTGGCGATCAATTGCGCGTGGGTACCTATCGCCACCAGCTTGCCCTGATCCATCACCGCAATCCGGTCGGCATTTTGTACGGTGGCCAGGCGGTGGGCGATGACCAGCGTGGTGCGGCCTTGCATCAGGCTCGGCAGGGCTTGCTGGATCAAGTGCTCACTTTGCGCATCGAGGGCACTGGTGGCCTCATCCAGTAGCAGAATCGGCGCATCCACCAGCAGCGCCCGGGCAATGGCCAACCGTTGACGCTGCCCGCCAGACAAGCCCAGACCGCCATCTCCCAGATGGGTTTTATAACCCTCGGGCATTTGCTGTATGAAATCGTGGGCATGGGCAATCCGTGCCGCGGCTTCGACCTGGGCGTCGGTAGCCAGGGCATTGCCATAGCGGATGTTGTCTTCAATGGTGCCGAAAAACAGGGCCGGGGTTTGCGCCACCAGTGCAAAGCAACGGCGCAGGTCGTGGGGGTCCAGCCGGGTAATGGGCAGACCTTCGAGCAGGACCTGGCCCGCCTGGGGATCGTAAAAACGCAGCAGCAAATCGAACAACGTCGACTTGCCTGCCCCCGATGGCCCCACCAGAGCCAGGGTTTCGCCCGCATTGATCGTTAGGCTCAGCCCTTCAATGGCATAGCTTTCAGGCCGTGACGGATAAGAAAAGTACAGGTTCTCAAGCTGCAAGTTACCGGCCACCCGCCGGGGCAATACCAGCAAATCGCTGCTCGGCGCCATGATCAGGCTTTTCGATTGCAGCAGCTCGGCAATTCGCTCAGCTGCTCCCGCAGCCTGTTGCAGCTCGCCGATCACCTCGCTCAGGGTGCCAAAGGCACTGCCGACGATCAGGCTGTAAAACACGAATGCCGCCAGCTCGCCGCCGGTAATGCGCCCCGCGATCACGTCCATGCCGCCGACCCACAGCATCACGCCGACCGCCCCCAGCACCAGCAGGATCACCAGGGTAATCAGCCATGAGCGCTGCAGGATGCGTTTGCGGGCGGTGGCAAATGCATTTTCGACGGTGCTGGCAAAGCGCTGTTGATCCTGCTGTTGGTGGTTGTAAGCCTGGACCGTTTTGATCTGGCCCAGGGCTTCGGCCACGTAGCTGCCGACATCGGCGATACGATCCTGGCTCTGGCGCGACAAGGTACGCACGCGGCGGCCAAAGAACAGGATCGGCACCAGTACCAGTGGCAGCGCGACCACCACGATGCTGGTGAGTTTGGGATTGGTGATAAACAGCAGGATCACACCACCTATCACCATCAGGCTGTTGCGCAGGAACAGGGACAAGGACGACCCGATCACCGATTGCAACAGCGTGGTGTCAGTGGTCAGCCGCGACTGGATTTCCGAACTGCGATTGTTCTCATAAAAGCCCGGATGCAGGCCGATCAGGTGGTTGAACACCTGTCGCCGGATATCAGCCACCACCCGTTCACCAATCCAGGACACCAGATAGAAGCGCACAAATGTACCCACCGACAAAGCCAGCACCAGCAGCAGAAAATAACCGATGGACTGGTTGAGCAAGTGTGGCGACTGGGTCATGAAGCCTTTGTCGACCAGCAGACGAATGCCCTGCCCCATCGAAAGGGTGACACCCGCAGTGACGATCAGGGCCAGCAAGGCACCCACCGCCTGCCAACGATAAGGCGCTACAAAATGGGCGGCCAAGCGAATGGCCCGGCGTTGACGCGAAGAAAGCATGGAAGGCATCCAGAAGAAAGCGTGAAACAGCCTACAACGAAGTCAGCTGCGCAGAGCTAAACCTTTCTCAATCGTTTTGAATATGACCTGAGACAACAAGCCATAGGCATTATCGTTCTAAAGTGAGGGTGGAAGTTTCAGGATATTTCTGTTGGACTGGGTCCGTCGCCAAGCCATGTCACAGCTTGGTCACTAAACGGACCTAAAGTAGCGAGACACCCTGATGAGGAGACAGGCCATGGATTTGCAACACAATGCTCAAGCGGTTCCAGTGATTCGTACGCAAGCCAAGCAATCACTGGGGTGCGCCATTATCGATGAAAATGGCCAGGAAATTTCGATCACTGAAGAGATGATTCAGGACGCCTGCCACGAACTGGAGCTGCGTCTGGTCAAACCTGTGCACAAAGACTGATCCTCGGCGGGAGCGCGGCTTGCCCGCGATGCAGGCGACGGGGTTTAACCGGGTTCCATGCGTCGCGCGGCCCACTCCTGCAACAGCGCTCAGAACATACAACGGCCCCGCTGAAAGGGCCGTTTTTTTGTGCCCGGTGCTTAAACCAACACCCCGCCCAGCGCCTTGACCAATTGCTTCAAGGCCACCGACTCGCCCTCGACATGCACCTCCAGGCCTTCTATCTCACGACGTACCGGATAGTTTTTGCGTAATCCGTCAAACGCCAGCTTCTGCTCTTCGACGCTGCCGATCAGGCTGCGGCGAAAGTCCGCATCATCGCGACGCGGGTCATAGACACCCCGACACAGCATGGCCAGGGCCCAGCCCGGATCAGTATTGGCACTCAGTGCGACCCTCGCCAGCCAGGGTGCCGGCAACAAGTCTGACAGGCTGACCACAGCCGGCTGCCCGAGGAAGTCGCACAGTGCCTGATAGATCTGCGCCGTGCCCCGCTGCTTGCCATCCAGGCTGTAGCCGGCGATATGAGGCGTCGCCAGCACACACATGTCCGCCAGTTGCAGATCCACCTCAGGCTCGTGCTCCCACACATCGAGCACTGCCTGCAGGTCATCGCGCCGGGTCAGGACTTCGCGCAGCGCCTTATTGTCGAGCACCGGACCGCGACTGGCGTTGATCAGCCAGGTCCCCGGCTTGAGCCGGTCCAGGCGCTGGCGGTCAAGCAAATGCCGGGTCGGGAAGCTGCCGCTGGTGCTTAACGGAGTATGCAAACTGAGCACATCGCAGTGCTCGATGATGTGTTCAAGGCTGACGTAGTCGCCACCTTCAGCCGCCTGGCGCGGTGGATCGCAGACCAGTACCTTGAGGCCCAGTGCCCGCAACACATCGACCAGACGCCCGCCCACCTGCCCGGCGCCAATAACCCCGTAGGTGCGCTGAATAAGATCGACACCTTCGATTTCGGCCAGGGTCAGCAGGCTGCCGAGCACGTAGTCCACCACGCCGCGGGCATTGCAGCCCGGGGCACTGGACCACGCAATACCTGCCTGTTCAAAGTAATCGAGATCAAAATGGTCGGTGCCAATGGTGCAGGTACCGACAAAACGTACCGCACTGCCTTCCAGCAAGTCGCGATCGACCCTGGTCACCGAGCGCACCAGCAACACATCCGCAGCATGCACGTCTGCACGCGTGATCTGGCGTCCCGGCAGACGGCGTATTTCACCGAAGCCGGCAAAGAACTCTTCGATCAGCGGAATATTTTCGTCAGCAACAATCAACATGGCAGGCTCCTTTGGCGGAGTGGCAGTGTAGGCGTTGTAGTCATCAATGGGCCAGCAAGCTGTGCCAAGCACTTTCAATCGCGCTTACAAAGCCCCTACAACTCAAGGTTTGCCGAGCTCCGGGGCAGGCGTACAATCGCCGGCTTTGCGCGTTAAACACTGTGGATGCACGCTTGTGAACTCTGTCACTGATAACACCCCTGCCGCCCCTGTCAGCCGCCCGGCCCGGGTTCGCACGGAAGTGCGGGCGCTATTGGCGCTGGCGTTTCCGATCATCATTTCCCAAGTGGCCACCACGGCCATGGGTTTTGTCGATGCCGTCATGGCCGGACGCGTCGGGCCTCGGGACCTGGCGGCCGTGGCCCTGGGCAATTCGATCTGGATACCGGTGTTTCTGTTGATGTCTGGCATCCTGCTGGCCACCACGCCCAAGGTTGCCCAGCGCTTTGGCGCCAACAATCACCGGGAGATCGGCCCGATCGTGCGCCAGGCCCTGTGGCTGGCGCTGATTACCGGGCTGTGCGCGACATTTATCCTGCTGGGTGCAGAGCCGCTGTTACATCTGATGAAAGTCGCCCCGGACCTGATTGAACCCTGCATGGGCTATTTGCACGGGATCGCCAGCGGCATGCCGGCGGTGGGGCTGTATTGCGTGCTGCGTAACTTCAGTGATGGCCTGGGCCGTACGCGGCCAAGCATGGTGCTGGGGTTGTGTGCCCTGGCGCTGAACATCCCCATCAACTACGTGTTCATTTATGGGCACTTTGGGGTCCCGGCCATGGGTGGCGTGGGCTGTGGCTGGGCGACGGCCATTGTAATGTGGTTTATGGCCCTGGGCATGGTGGCCTGGACCTGGCGTGGTGCGATCTACCAGTCGAGCCGGGTATACAGCCGTTTTGAATGGCCGCAATGGGCAGTCATCAAGCGTTTGCTGAGTGTGGGGCTACCGATCGGCATTGCAGTATTTGCCGAGTCGAGCATTTTTGCGGTGATTGCCCTGTTGATCGGCAGCTTGGGGGCAACGGTGGTGGCAGGCCATCAAATCGCTCTGAACTTCAGCTCGCTGGTGTTTATGATCCCCTACTCCCTGGGCATGGCAATCACCGTCCGCGTGGGCCAGGCACTGGGGCGCCAGCAACCGCGCGAAGCACGTTTCGTCGCCGGGGTCGGCATGGGCACTGCGCTGGTATGGGCGGGCATCTCTGCCAGTCTGATCCTGTTGTTGCGCGAGCAGATTGCCACCGTCTACACGGCCGATCCGCTGGTGATCGAGGTGGCGACCATGCTGTTGATGTTTGCCGCCCTGTATCAGTTTTCGGATGTGATTCAGGTGACTGCGGCGGGCGCATTGCGCGGCTATCAGGACACGCGGGTGACGATGATCCTGACCCTGTTCGCGTATTGGGGGATTGGTTTGCCGGTGGGCTATGCGCTGGGCCTGACCGACTGGTTCGGCCCGGCCAATGGCCCCAGCGGGCTGTGGCAGGGCCTGATTGTGGGCCTGACCTGCGCGGCGCTGATGCTCAGCGTACGCCTGACCCGCAGCGCCAAAGAGCGGATTCGCATGGCATAGACCCACACTGCAGGAGCGAGCAAGCTCGCTCCTGCAGGATCTTGCTCAGTCCTGCTTCTTGCGAATCCAGTACAGGTACTTGCCCGCCTCTTCCTGCTGCCCTACCAGTTCGTGGTCGAGAAACACGCAGAACTTGGGGATGTCACGCCGGGTCGAGGGATCGGTGGCGATGACTTTCAGCAAACCGCCCGGTACCAGGTCACGAATGTGCTGGTGCAGCATCATCACCGGTTCTGGACAGTTAAGGCCGGTAGCGTCCAGAGTGCCGTCAACCGGCAAATCAGCAAAACTCATCAGTTACTCCTGAATCAACGGGATTTGGTTTTTTTCACGTCCAGTCGACGCAAATGGCAGGTCACTTCTTCGCGGTCGTGGTACAGCTGCTTGCAGCCGATTTCGACCTGGATACCGCGCTCCTTGAAACCGTCAGCAATGCGATCAAGCAAACGCCGCACTTCGGCATAACGCTGTTTCATCGGCAATTTCAAGTTGACCACCGCTTCGCGGCAATGACCTTCTCCGATCCACTCTTCGAGCATCGCCGCATTACGCGCAGGCTTTTCCACGATATCGCAGACCATCCAGTCCACCGGCTGCCTGGGCTTGAAGGTGAACCCATCCGCCATCAAGTGCTGCACCAGTCCGGTGTCCATCAGGCTTTCTGCCATCGGGCCGTTGTCGATGGCGGTGACGATCATGCCGCGATTGACCAACTGCCAGGTCCAGCCGCCGGGTGCTGCGCCAAGGTCAACCCCGGTCATGTCACTGTGCAGGCGCTCATCCCACTGGTCGCGGGGGATGAAGTGGTGCCAGGCTTCTTCCAGCTTGAGGGTCGAACGACTAGGCGCTTCACGGGGAAATTTCAACCGCGGGATGCCCATGGGCCACATGGCACAGTTGTTCGACTCGGCCAGACCAAGGAACAGTTCGCGTCCACTTTTAACGGTCAACAGCAGCCGCGGCTTCTGCTCATCGTCCTCCACCAGCTTGCCGGCCTTGATCAGGGCTTTGCGCAGGTGAGCATCGAACTTCTTGCAGAAGTTGGACAGCTCCTTGCCGTCATTGGTATCGACCATTTCCAGCCACAGGCTGCCACAGACCGGAAAGTCGGCCATGTGCCCGAGAATCACGCTGATGCGGTCGGTTTCCGGCAGTTCGATAAAACCGCCCCGGGCCCATTGACGCGGGAAAATCAGTTCGGCAAAACGCAAACCGCGCATCAGGCGTTCGGCGCCGCCTTCTTCGGTACAGACAAATTCGGCACAGGCACTGCTCGGCTTGGCCTTGGCATAACCAGAGACATTGAGGCGGGCAGCATGCTCGGCGATTTCGGAGCAGACTTCTCCCTCAAAACCGGGCCGGCAGTGCATAAAAACGGTGTTCATTGAATTACTCCTGGGCAGCAGGCGGGAATTGGCCGGCTGCGCATCCTTGATTTGGAGCAAGGACTGTCACGAAAAGGCCAGCATGATAACTGAGTTCGGAACCTTGAACCCTTATAGACAGTCCAGTTATTAGCCAGATCAATGATTCAGGGCTACGTTAGAAGCTCTGTTCGTTCCACACGATCCGTACCGTGCGGATCAAAAGGAGTCATTTCATGTCCTCCCTTGATAGCCTGAACACCCTCGCCACACTAAAAGTCGACGATAAGACTTATCACTATTTCAGCCTGCCGCTTGCCGCCAAGTCACTGGGGGATTTAAGCCAGCTGCCCATGTCGCTCAAAGTGCTGCTGGAGAACCTGCTGCGCTGGGAAGACGGCAAGACCGTCACCGAACCGGATCTCAAGGCACTGGCCGCCTGGCTCAAGGCGCGGCGCAGCGACCGGGAAATCCAGTACCGCCCGGCCCGGGTGTTGATGCAGGACTTTACCGGCGTGCCGGCGGTGGTCGACCTGGCCGCCATGCGTGCGGCGATGGCCAGGGCCGGAGGCGATCCACAGCGAATCAATCCGCTGTCCCCGGTAGACCTGGTGATTGACCACTCGGTAATGGTCGACAAATTTGCCAGCCCCAGTGCCTTTGAACAAAACGTTGATATTGAGATGGAGCGCAACGGCGAACGTTATGCGTTCCTGCGCTGGGGCCAGGATGCCTTCGACAATTTCAGCGTGGTACCGCCCGGCACCGGGATTTGCCATCAGGTGAACCTGGAGTACCTGGGACGGACAGTCTGGACCAAGGACGAAGACGGCCGCACTTATGCGTTCCCGGACACCCTGGTCGGTACCGACTCCCACACCACCATGATCAATGGCCTGGGTGTACTGGGCTGGGGCGTGGGCGGGATTGAAGCCGAAGCCGCGATGCTCGGCCAGCCGGTTTCGATGCTGATCCCGGAAGTGGTGGGTTTCAAACTCAGCGGCAAACTCAAAGAAGGCATCACCGCCACCGACCTGGTGCTGACGGTGACGCAAATGCTGCGCAGCAAGGGGGTTGTCGGCAAGTTCGTCGAGTTTTTCGGCGATGGACTGGCGGATCTGCCCCTGGCTGACCGCGCCACCATTGCCAACATGGCACCGGAATATGGCGCCACCTGCGGGTTTTTCCCGGTCGATCAAATCACCCTGGACTATCTACGCCTGTCCGGGCGCCCCGAGGCCGCCGTGAAACTGGTCGAGGCCTACTGCAAAGCCCAGGGACTGTGGCGCTTGCCGGGCCAAGAGCCGGTCTTCAGCGAAACCCTGGCACTGGACATGGGCAGCGTCGAAGCCAGCCTGGCCGGGCCAAAGCGCCCCCAAGACCGGGTTTCGCTGCCCAATGTCAGCCAAGCTTTTGACGAGTTTATGAGCCTACAATTCAAACCGGCCAATAAAGAAGAAGGCCGCCTTGAAAGTGAAGGCGGTGGTGGCGTGGCCGTGGGCAATGCCGACTTGATCGGTGAAGTGGACTACAGCGTTGAAGGTCAGACCTATCGCCTGAAAAACGGCGCGGTGGTGATCGCGGCCATTACCTCCTGCACCAACACCTCCAACCCGAGTGTGATGATGGCTGCCGGGCTGGTGGCCAAAAAAGCCGTTGAAAAAGGCCTGAAAAGCCAGCCGTGGGTGAAAACTTCCCTGGCGCCCGGCTCCAAGGTGGTGACTGACTACTACAAGGCCGCAGGCCTGACCCAGTACCTCGACCAGTTGGGCTTCGCCCTGGTGGGCTACGGCTGCACTACCTGCATCGGCAACTCCGGGCCGTTGCCCGAGCCGATCGAAAAAGCCATCACCCAGTCTGACCTGACCGTGGCTTCGGTGTTGTCGGGCAACCGCAACTTTGAAGGACGCGTGCACCCTCTGGTGAAAACCAACTGGCTGGCCTCGCCACCGCTGGTGGTCGCCTACGCCCTGGCCGGCAGCGTGCGTATTGATATCAGCACTCAACCGCTGGGCACCGGTAAAGACGGCAAACCGGTATACCTGCGCGATATCTGGCCGAGCCAGAAAGAAATCGCCGATGCCGTGGCACAGGTGACTACCGCCATGTTCCACAAGGAATACGCCGAGGTGTTTGCCGGTGACGAACAATGGCAGGCCATTGAGGTGCCACAGGCCGCAACCTATGTCTGGCAGAAAGATTCGACTTACATCCAGCATCCCCCTTTCTTCGATGACATCGACGGCCCGCTACCGGTGATCAAGGACGTCAAGGGTGCCCGGGTGCTGGCGTTGCTTGGCGACTCGGTCACCACCGACCACATCTCCCCTGCCGGCAATATCAAGGCGGACAGCCCGGCCGGACGCTATCTGCGCGAGAAAGGCGTCGAACCGCGGGACTTCAACTCCTATGGTTCGCGGCGCGGTAACCATGAAGTGATGATGCGCGGCACCTTTGCCAACATCCGCATTCGCAACGAAATGCTCGGCGGCGAAGAAGGTGGCAATACGATCTTCATCCCGAGCGGCGAAAAGCTACCAATCTATGATGCGGCGATGCGTTATCAGGCAGCAGGGACACCACTGGTGGTGATTGCCGGCCAGGAATACGGCACCGGTTCCAGTCGCGACTGGGCGGCCAAAGGCACCAACCTGCTGGGGGTCAAAGCGGTGATTGCCGAGAGTTTTGAACGCATCCACCGCTCGAACCTGGTGGGCATGGGCGTGCTGCCGCTGCAATTCAAACTGGACCAGAATCGCAAGAACCTGAAACTCACCGGCAAGGAAACCCTGGATATCCTGGGGCTGACGGATGCCGAACTGCAGCCAAGGATGAACCTGACGCTGGTCATCACCCGCGAGGATGGTCAACAGGAAAAAATCGAAGTGCTGTGCCGCATCGACACCCTGAATGAGGTGGAATACTTCAAGGCAGGCGGGATCCTGCACTATGTATTGCGCCAGTTGATTGCCTCCTGAAACGCTCTGGCTACCTCTGGCCGGTCCCGTAGAAAAGCTCGCTCCTGCAGGTGGGGTTGTGTCAGTGAGATCGTATACCGCGACATAGGTTAACCTTGTGCAGGAGCGAGCTTGTCTCGCGATGTATCCTCAGCGCCCCGATCTGCATTCGGGGCGTTTTTTTAACAATTACAAGGATTTTCATGATTGCTCTGCCATGGCCTTATCTGGCATTTCTGAGCCTGGGCTACTGCCTGGCCCTGAGTTACGGCCAATTGACCGCCCAGGCCCTTATCCCGTTGTTTGCCTTGATCCTGGCCGGGCTCGCAGCCCGTCAGCAGCGCCAGCAGTGGCTGCGTTATGCCGGTCACGGGCTGTTTGTATTGCTCGCCCTGGCGCTGGCCCTGCACTGGTTACCCGGTTTCCATAATGGCCGTGCCATCAACCCTGAGCGGCTGACACCGGACGCCGTGCCCTTCTCGCTGTACCTCAATCTGGACAAGCCGCTGATCGGTTTCTGGCTGTTGCTGGTGTGCCCCTGGATTGCGCCACGCTTCGGCTGGCGGGTTTCGTTTGCCGCCACGTTGATGGCCCTGACTCTGGTGGCGATTGCGGCTCTGGGCGGCGCCATGCTGCTGGGCATGATTACCTGGGCCCCCAAATGGCCAACCTCTGGCTGGATATGGGTGCTGAACAATTTACTGCTGGTGACCCTGGTGGAAGAAGCCCTGTTTCGCGGCTACATCCAGGGCGGCTTGAGTCGCTGGTTCAAACAACTGCCCCATGGCCAGACTCTGGCCCTGGTCATGGCTGCGCTGCTGTTCGGTCTGGCGCACATGGCCGCTGGCTGGCATTGGGTGCTGCTGTCGGGGATTGCCGGCCTTGGTTATGGCCTGGCCTGGCGCTTCGGCGGGCTGGGTGCGGCAATCGCTACTCACTTCGGGCTGAACCTGCTGCACTTCGTGTTTTTTACCTACCCGATGCGGGCTATCTAGCACACAACGGCTACCGGGGCGTTTCGCCGCACCCGGCAGCCGAAATATAAATTAAACAAATCCCTGGCCATGCCGACAGCCTGTCAAAGTCTTGCGGATAGATATGACATGCGGAATAACCAGCCCATCACCCAACGCGAACGTACGTTCCCCGCTCAGCAACGGTTGATTTCCACCACCGATGCCAAAGGTGTAATCACCTATTGCAACGACGACTTTGTCGAGATCAGCGGGTTTTTGCGTGAAGATCTGATCCGCGCACCACACAACCTCGTGCGCCATCCGGATGTTCCCTCTGCCGTCTTTGAACACATGTGGAGCACCTTGAAAAAAGGCGCGCCGTGGATGGGCATCGTGAAAAACCGTTGCCGCAACGGCGACCATTACTGGGTCAACGCCTACGTGACCCCGGTATTCGAGAATGAGCGCGTGGTGGGCTATGAGTCGGTTCGGGTCAAGCCGAGCGCCGAACAGATCCGCCGTGCCGAAGCCCTGTATTCGCGCCTTAATCGCGGCAAGTCGGCGGTGCCACAGCGCGATAAATGGATCCCCGTGCTGCAGGACTGGCTGCCGTTCATTCTGGTCAGCCAACTGAGTTTCATGATTGGTGCCCTGCTCAATTCCAGTTGGGGCTTTGCCCTGGCGGCCCTGTTGTCGATTCCGCTGGGGTTGCTGGGGCTGAGCTGGCAACAGCGCGGGATCAAGCGCTTGCTGCGCCTGGCCGAACAAACCACGTCGGACCCGCTGATTGCGCAGATGTACACCGACAGCCGCGGCCCGCAAGCGCGCCTGGAAATGTCGATTCTGAGTCAGGAAGCACGACTGAAGACCTGCCTGACCCGCCTGCAGGACACCGCCGAGCATTTGAGCGGGCAAGCCAGTCAATCCGATGAGCTGGCACACAAAAGCTCCAAGGGGCTGGAGCGCCAGCGGGTGGAGACCGAACAAGTGGCTACCGCGGTCAATCAGATGGCCGCCACCACCCAGGAAGTTGCCAGCCACGTACAGCGCACGGCTGACGCCACTCAAGAAGCCAATCGCCTGACCAGCCGCGGTCGCGATATTGCCGGTGAAACCCGCGAAGCCATTGAACGCCTGTCCATCGTGGTCGGCGAAACCGGCGCGACAGTCACTCAGCTGGCCAAGGACAGCGATGAAATCGGCGGCGTGGTTGACGTGATCAAAGGCATTGCCGACCAGACCAACCTGCTGGCCTTGAACGCGGCCATCGAAGCCGCACGTGCCGGTGAAATGGGCCGCGGCTTTGCCGTAGTGGCTGACGAAGTGCGCCAACTGGCACAACGCACCAGCCTGTCGACCGGACAGATTCATGGCCTGATCGCCAAGTTGCAGCAGACTGCGGCCACTGCCGTACAGACCATGAATGCCGGGCATCGTCAGGCTGAAGAAGGCGTGGCCCGGGTACTGGAAGCCGACAAGGCCCTGGTGGGCATCAGTGAAGCGGTGGCCAATATCACCGACATGACCACCCAGATCGCGGCAGCCACCGAGGAACAAAGTGCAGTGGCGGAAGAAATCAGCCGCAACATCAGCACCATTGCCGACCTCGCTGACCAGACCTCAGAGCAGGCCCAGCATTCGGCGCGCTTGAGCGAAGAGCTGACCCAGACGGTAAACACCCAGTATTCGCTGGTGGAGCGGTTTAACCGTTAAGCACTGCCCCCCCTTTAACCTGTAGGAGCGAGCTTGCTCGCGAGCTCTTCGCTGGCATATTGAACAGCTCGCTCCTACAGGGCATCACCGGCCTGGAGCCATTGGGCGATTTTGTCGGCAGCAGCGTCCAGATGCTGTTCATGGCTAAACCCCGATGCCTTGAGCGGCTTCAAGTCGTGATCCCCCGCCACTAACCAGTGCAGTTCAATGCCCGGCGCCAGGGTGTAAGCCTCGACGGCTTGCCGGTTGCCCAGGGCATCACGTTCGCCCTGCACGATCAGGGTGGCTGTCTGCAGCCCGGCCAAGTGCGCCACCCGGGGTTTTTCCGGTTTGCCGGAGGCGTAAAACGGGTAACCCAGACAGACCAGAGCAGCAACCCCCAGCTCATCAGCCACCAGACTGGCCATGCGCCCGCCCATGGACTTGCCGCCAATCGCAATTTGCCCGGCGACATGCTGTCGCACCCCGGCATACACCTCGCGCCAGCATTCGAGCAATTTGACCTGTTGGTTTGGCGGCCTTTTGCCACCATCGAGCCGGCGTTGCGCCATGTACGGGAACTCGAAGCGCAATACGTTCACCCCTCGTGCCGCAAGGCGTTCAGACATACCGGTCATCCAGGCACTGTCCATCGGAGCACCGGCACCATGGGCCAGGATCAGGGTCTGCGGTTGCGGGTTTTTCACCTCGCCGGTGGCCGGACTCCATAACCAGCCCTGCTCCTGCACGCATTGCGCCCATTGATCCCTGTCAATACCGGCCTTGCCTGCTACGCCCATGCTTGCCTCGCTTTTAGTCTGCCTATAACTCCAGGCGTACCTTTGTATGCGCCTGAACCGTGGATGGGGAACCATGAACACTTCTACAAGTACTGCCTACAACTACAAGGTGGTCCGCCAATTTGCCATTATGACGGTGGTTTGGGGCATCGTCGGTATGGGGCTCGGCGTTTTTCTCGCCGCGCAGCTGGTCTGGCCGGAACTCAACTTCAATTTGCCCTGGACCAGTTTCGGGCGCTTGCGCCCATTGCACACCAACGCGGTGATCTTCGCCTTCGGCGGTTGTGCACTGTTTGCCTCGTCCTTTTACGCAGTGCAACGTACCTGCCAGGCAACACTGTTCGCGCCGAAGATCGCCATGTTTACCTTTTGGGGTTGGCAACTGGTGATTTTGCTGGCTGCCATCAGCTTGCCGCTGGGCTACACCAGCTCCAAGGAATACGCCGAGCTTGAGTGGCCGATCGATATCCTGATCACCATCGTCTGGGTCGCTTATGCCATCGTGTTCTTCGGCACGATCATGAAGCGCAAGACCAAACACATTTACGTGGGCAACTGGTTCTTCGGCGCATTTATCGTGACCGTGGCCATCTTGCACATCGTCAACAACCTGGAAATCCCGGTCAGCTTCACCAAGTCCTACTCGCTGTACGGTGGTGCGACTGACGCCATGGTGCAGTGGTGGTACGGCCATAACGCTGTGGGCTTTTTCCTGACGGCCGGCTTTTTGGGGATGATGTACTACTTCGTGCCGAAACAGGCCGAACGTCCCATCTATTCCTATCGCCTGTCGATCGTGCACTTCTGGGCCCTGATCACCCTTTACATCTGGGCCGGCCCGCACCACTTGCACTACACCGCACTGCCGGACTGGGCCCAGTCACTGGGCATGGTGATGTCCCTGATTCTGCTGGCGCCAAGCTGGGGCGGCATGATCAACGGCATGATGACCCTGTCGGGCGCCTGGCATAAATTGCGCAGCGACCCGATCCTGCGTTTCCTCGTGGTGTCCCTGGCGTTCTACGGCATGTCGACCTTCGAAGGACCGATGATGGCGATCAAGACCGTCAACGCCCTCTCCCACTACACCGACTGGACCATCGGCCACGTACACGCCGGGGCATTGGGCTGGGTGGCGATGATTTCCATCGGCGCGCTGTATCACATGATCCCGAAAATTTTCGGTCGCCCGCAGATGTACAGCATGGGCCTGATTAACGCGCACTTCTGGCTAGCCACTATCGGCACAGTGCTTTACATCGCCTCGATGTGGGTCAACGGCATCGCCCAGGGCCTGATGTGGCGCGCAGTCAACGAAGACGGCACGCTGACCTACTCCTTCGTCGAAACCCTGGTGGCCAGCCATCCGGGCTATGTCGTGCGCCTGATCGGTGGCGCGATTTTCTTCAGCGGCATGTTGCTGATGGCATACAACACTTGGCGCACCGTGCGTAACGCCGAGCCCGCTGAAGTCGTAGCCGCCGCGCAGATGGCCTGAGGAGTTCGCCATGAAACACGAAATCGTTGAAAAAAATATCGGCCTGATGCTGTTGCTGATGATTCTCTGTGTGAGTGTCGGCGGCCTGACGCAAATCGTCCCGCTGTTCTTTGAAGATGTCACCAATACCCCGGTCGAAGGCATGAAGCCTTATACCGCGCTGCAACTGGAAGGTCGTGACATCTACATTCGCGAAGGCTGCGTGCAATGTCACTCGCAGATGATTCGTCCGTTCCGGGCCGAGACCGAGCGCTATGGCCATTACTCGGTCGCCGGTGAAAGTGTCTGGGATCACCCGTTCCTGTGGGGTTCCAAGCGTACCGGGCCGGATCTGGCGCGGGTCGGCGCCCGCTACTCGGATGACTGGCACCGCGCGCATCTGTACAACCCGCGCAACGTCGTACCCGAGTCGAAAATGCCCGCCTACCCGTGGCTGGTCTCCGAACCGGTGGATGACAGCCATACCCAGAAGAAACTCGAAGTGATGCGCACCCTGGGCGTGCCTTACACCGACGAAGACATCGCCAATGCCAGACAGTCGGTACAGGGCAAGACCGAAATGGACGCGCTGGTGGCCTACCTGCAAGTGCTCGGCACTGCCATCAAGAGCAAGAGGTGAGCCATGTTTGACATGAGTAGTGGAATGATCCGCGGCCTGGGCACTGTGGTGGTGGCGGTGGCGTTTATCGGCCTGGCGCTGTGGGTATTCAGCCCGCGGCGCAAGTCGGAGTTCGAAGACGCGACCCTGCTGCCATTCAAAGACGATCCAGAGGCGATCAAACACGTCGAGCAAGAACAAGCGTCTAGGAGTAATAAGCAATGACCACCTTCTGGAGTGTTTATATCTGCGTGCTGACCATTGGCACGCTGATCGGCCTGACCTGGCTGTTGATCAGTACCCGCAAGGGGGAAAGAAAAAGCGAAACCGTCGAGACCATGGGCCACAGTTTTGACGGCATCGAGGAGTACGACAACCCGCTGCCACAATGGTGGTTCATGTTGTTCGTCGGCACGCTGGTGTTTGGTGTGGGCTATTTGATCCTTTACCCGGGCCTTGGCAACTGGAAAGGCCTGCTGCCGGGTTACGAGGATGGCTGGACCGGGGTGAACGAGTGGCAAAAGGAGATGGACAAGGCAGACGCCAGGTTTGGCCCCATTTTCGCCAAATACGCCGCCATGCCGGTTGAGCAAGTGGCCCAGGATCCCCAGGCACTGAAAATGGGCGGTCGTCTGTTTGCCTCCAATTGCTCGGTGTGCCACGGCTCTGATGCCAAGGGCGCCTTCGGCTTCCCCAACCTGGCCGACAACACCTGGCGCTGGGGCGGCGATGCCGACACCATTAAAACCACGATCATGGGCGGACGCATCGCTGCAATGCCGGCCTGGGGCCCGGTACTGGGTGACGAGGGTGTGAAGAACGTTGCCGCCTATGTGCGCCACGATCTGGCCGGCCTGCCTTTGCCCCAGGGCACGACCGTGGATCTGGTGGCTGGCAAGCAAGCCTTCGAAACCACCTGCGTGGCGTGCCACGGTGCCAACGGCAAAGGCATGCCACTGATGGGCGCGCCGGATCTGACGGTGCCAGCGGGCTTTATTTACGGCACCAGCCTGGCGCAATTGCAGCAAACCATTCGCCATGGCCGCCAGGGCCACATGCCGGCGCAGAACGAGTTGCTGGGTAACGACAAGGTGCAATTGCTGGCTGCGTATGTGTTCAGCTTGTCCCATGGTAATCAAGAGGAAAAAACAGCCGAATAATTACCAGACATTTCCTGCCGCATCATTTTGGTGCGGCAGTTCCCGCCTAAAAGCGCGACCAAGTGTCGCACCTCTTTTTAGTCCGCCGTTGCTCTCCCGCCATTCAGGACTAAGCTCAAATTCTCATTGATCCCGGGGTCACCGGTTTCACGTCAAGTGAATTTAATCGGTAAGTTGAAGGGTGCAGTTACAGGCCACACTGGTGGGTTTACAACGGCTATCGTTGATTGCGATCTTCGCCATCAAGTTGCCATGACTGCCCCCCTCCCGGTTTTGCCCTGCCCGGCCCTTTCATTTTTGCCTTCCACGGGGTGTTTTGTTGGCGGTCGACTTGACCCTACTGCACGCATGGAAAGGCCGCAGAATAAGCGTTGGAACGCATTGACCGAGGTCAAGCCGCGTTGCAATACCCCTACGTTTTATACATACTTGCGACCGATTTTTACTCCTAATAAAACACCAAAACCGTGGAACCTTAGAATGAGCACAGCAATCAGTCCGACTGCTTATAACTATAAGGTAGTCCGCCAGTTCGCCATCATGACGGTGGTCTGGGGGATCCTTGGCATGGGGCTCGGGGTTTTTATCGCGTCACAGCTTGTGTGGCCTGAATTAAACCTTGGTCTTGAGTGGACAACCTTTGGCCGTCTGCGTCCCCTGCATACCAATCTTGTGATTTTTGCCTTCGGTGGCTGTGCATTGTTTGGTACCTCGTACTACGTCGTGCAGCGCACCTGCCAGACACGCCTGATCTCCGACGCCCTGGCTGCCTTCACCTTCTGGGGCTGGCAGGCGGTCATTATCGGCGCGATCATCACGTTGCCGCTGGGCTACACCACAACCAAGGAATACGCAGAGCTGGAATGGCCCCTGGCTATCCTGCTGGCCATCGTCTGGGTGGTCTACGGTATTGTGTTCTTCGGCACCATTACCAAACGCAAAACCAAGCACATCTATGTAGGTAACTGGTTCTACGGTGCATTCATTGTCGTCACGGCAATGCTGCACATCGTCAACCACGCGTCCCTGCCGGTGAGCTTCTTCAAGTCCTACTCGGCTTACGCCGGTGCGACTGACGCCATGATCCAGTGGTGGTACGGCCACAACGCTGTAGGTTTCTTCCTGACTACCGGCTTCCTGGGCATGATGTACTACTTCGTGCCGAAGCAGGCCGAGCGTCCGATCTACTCGTATCGTCTGTCGATCGTGCATTTCTGGGCCCTGATCACCCTCTACATCTGGGCCGGCCCGCACCACTTGCACTACACCGCTCTGCCGGACTGGGCCCAGTCGCTGGGCATGGCAATGTCGATCATCCTGCTGGCTCCAAGCTGGGGCGGCATGATCAACGGCATGATGACCCTGTCGGGCGCCTGGCATAAATTGCGCACCGACCCGATCCTGCGCTTCCTCGTGGTGTCCCTGGCCTTCTACGGCATGTCGACCTTCGAGGGCCCGATGATGGCAATCAAGACCGTCAACTCGCTGTCGCACTACACCGACTGGACCATCGGCCACGTACACGCCGGGGCACTGGGCTGGGTAGCTATGATTTCGATCGGTGCCATGTACCACATGATCCCGCGCATCTATGGCCAGAAGCAGATGTACAGCACCAGCCTGATCAACACGCACTTCTGGCTGGCGACTATCGGTACCGTGCTTTACATCGCTTCGATGTGGGTCAACGGCATCACCCAGGGCCTGATGTGGCGCGCAATCAACGACGATGGCACCCTGACCTACTCGTTCGTGGAAGCACTGCAAGCCAGCCATCCTGGCTTTATCGTTCGCGCCATCGGCGGGGCTATCTTCGCCAGCGGCATGCTGTTCATGGCCTACAACGTGTTCCGTACCGTACGCGCCTCGAACCCGGTAGAAGCTGAAGCAGCGAGCAAAATCGCTGTAGTTGGAGCCCACTGATGAAGCACGAAACAATCGAGAAGAATATTGGCCTGATGGCCTTCTTCATGGTCATCGCCGTGAGCATCGGTGGTCTGACCCAAATCGTTCCGCTGTTCTTCCAGGACGTGACCAATACCCCGGTTGAAGGCATGAAGCCGCGTACCGCTCTGGAGCTGGAAGGTCGCGACATCTACATCGCCAACGGCTGTGTGCAATGTCACTCGCAGATGATCCGCCCGTTCCGCGCAGAAACAGAGCGTTATGGCCACTACTCGGTAGCCGGCGAAAGCGTCTGGGATCACCCGTTCCTGTGGGGCTCCAAGCGTACCGGGCCGGACCTGGCCCGGGTTGGCGGTCGTTACTCCGATGACTGGCAGCGTGCGCACCTGTACAACCCGCGCAACGTGGTCCCCGAGTCGATCATGCCTGCCTATCCGTTCCTCGTAGAACGCAAGCTGGACGGCAAGGACACGGCGAAAAAAATGGAAGTCTTGCGCGTGCTCGGCGTTCCTTACACCGACGAAGATATCGCCGGGGCCAAGGATGCAGTGAAAGGCAAAACCGAAATGGACGCGCTGGTGGCCTATCTCCAGGGCCTGGGCACCATCATCAAAAGCAAACGGTGATCTAGATGGATATCGGGATGATTCGTGGCCTGGGCACTGTCGTCGTGATGGTGGCTTTTATCGGTTTGGCATTGTGGGTTTTCAGTCCGCGACGCAAGTCGGAGTTTGATGACGCAACCTTATTGCCGTTCAAGGATGATCCCGAAGCCATCAAGCACGTAGAGCAAGAGCAAGCTTCTAGGAGTAACAAAGAATGACTACGTTCTGGAGTCTGTACGTCACAGTCCTCAGTCTGGGTACCATCTTCGCCTTGACCTGGTTGTTGCTGGCCACCCGCAAGGGCCAACGCAGCGAGCAGACTGACGAGACAGTTGGGCACTCTTACGACGGGATTGAAGAGTACGACAACCCGATGCCGAAATGGTGGTTCATGCTGTTCATCGGCACCATCATCTTCGCCCTCGGCTACCTGGTGCTGTACCCGGGCCTGGGTAACTGGAAAGGCCTGCTGCCGGGCTACGAGTACCTGGACACCAAAGAGAAGACCGCGTTTGCCAATGGCCAGACAGGCTGGACCGGTGTTCACGAGTGGGAAAAGGAAATGGCTAAATCGGACGCCAAGTTTGGTCCGATCTTCGCCAAATTCGCCGCCATGCCCATTGAGGAAGTGGCCAAAGACCCGCAAGCACTGAAGATGGGTGGCCGCCTGTTTGCCTCCAACTGCTCGGTGTGCCACGGTTCCGACGCCAAAGGCGCCTATGGCTTCCCTAACCTGACCGACGCCGACTGGCGCTGGGGCGGTACACCGGCAGACATCAAGGCCACCATCATGGGCGGTCGCCACGCCATCATGCCGGGCTGGTCCGAAGTGATCGGCGAGCAAGGCGTCAGCGACGTGGCCGCCTATGTCCTGACCGGCCTGGACGGCCGCAAGCTGCCGGAAGGCGCGAAAGCCGACCCTGCCAAGGGCAAGGAACTGTTCGCGACCAACTGTGCGGTTTGCCACGGTCCGGAAGGCAAGGGCAACCCGTTGATGGGCGCACCGAACCTGACCCACCCGGGTGCATTCATCTACGGTTCGAGCTTCGCTCAATTGCAACAGACCATCCGTTACGGCCGTCAGGGCCAGATGCCTGCACAGGCTGACCTGCAAGGGAACGACAAGGTTCACCTGCTGGCGGCCTACGTTTACAGTCTGTCCCATGGCGATGACGCCAAGGCAGCCGAGTAAACCAGGGTTGTAACTGCTGCAGAAAACGGCCCCGCCAACCCACGTTGGCGGGGCCGTTTTATTACCGCCGTGCTTTCGCTGGACGCCACCATTGCCCGGTGCGCAATTGCCCTGCACTTGAACCGCGACCCCAAGTCAATTGATCCATGTCACGACTTGTTACATCTCCTATACCAAGTTGGTGCTTTCCGGAACGCGACCAAAGGTCGCACCCTTGAGCTAGAGTCACAGGCGTATCATTACGCCACTGCAACACCTTCTGACCGCGGTCGGCATGTACTGACCGAGGCATTTTCCACTGCCGTGGGACGCACTAATGAGCAATCAGATTCCTGTACACAACGTCACGCCGCCTGCCAAAAAACCTGGCGACAGCGTCGATTTGTATGCCTCCCGGGAAAAGATCTACACCCGGGCCTTTACCGGTATTTTCCGCAACCTGCGCATCGCCGGTGGCGCCGTGCTGTTCCTGCTGTATTTCGGTACGGTATGGCTCAACTGGGGTGGGCACCAGGCCGTCTGGTGGAACCTTCCCGAGCGTAAATTCTTTATTTTTGGCGCCACCTTCTGGCCACAGGATTTCATCCTGCTCTCCGGGCTGCTGATCGTCGCGGCCTTTGGCCTGTTCTTTATTACCGTGTATGCAGGTCGCGTGTGGTGTGGTTACACCTGCCCGCAAAGCGTCTGGACCTGGGTTTTCATGTGGTGCGAGAAGGTCACTGAAGGTGACCGCAACCAGCGCATCAAGCTCGACAAGGCGCCAATGAGCGCCAACAAGTTCCTGCGCAAATTCAGCAAGCACAACCTGTGGCTGCTGATCGGTTTTGTCACCGGCATGACCTTTGTCGGTTACTTCTCGCCGATACGCGAACTGGTATTCGATTTCTTTACCGGCCAGGCTGATGGCTGGGCGTACTTCTGGGTCGGCTTTTTCACCCTCGCCACCTACGGCAACGCCGGCTGGCTGCGCGAGCAGGTGTGCATTTACATGTGCCCGTATGCCCGCTTCCAGAGCGTGATGTTCGACAAGGACACGCTGATCGTTTCGTACGACCCGCGGCGCGGCGAAGTCCGCGGCCCGCGCAAAAAAGACACTGATTACAAGGCCCAAGGCCTGGGTGACTGCATCGATTGCACCATGTGCGTGCAGGTGTGCCCGACCGGGATCGACATTCGTGACGGCCTGCAGATTGAATGCATCGGCTGCGCCGCCTGTATCGATGCCTGCGACAGCATCATGGACAAAATGAACTATCCTCGCGGCCTGATCAGCTACACCACCGAGCACAACCTGTCGGGCCAGAAAACCCACAAGTTGCGTCCGCGCCTGCTTGGCTATGCACTGGTGTTGCTGACCATGATGGGTCTGCTGGCAGCTGCGTTCTATACCCGTACCCTGGTGGGGTTCGACGTCAGCAAAGACCGCGTGCTCTACCGCGAAAACGCTGAAGGACGGATCGAAAACGTCTACAGCCTGAAGATCATGAACAAGGATCAGCAAGACCACACCTATGTGCTGGAGGCCACAGGCCTGCCGGACCTGAAGCTGCAAGGCAAACGCGAAATCAGGGTCGCCGCGGGCGATATCGTCAGCCTGCCGGTCGAGCTCTCGATTGCCCCGGAGCAGCTGCCGTCCAGCACCAACGAAGTGTTCTTCATCCTCAAGGATGCCGATCACAACGACATCAGCGTCAAAGCCAAGAGCCGCTTCATCGGCCCACAAATCAGATAAGAGAAGAGAACCTGCCATGCCCGCAGCAAACGCCTCCAGCCCTTGGTACAAGCATCTTTGGCCGTGGATCATCATTGCCATTCTCGCCTGCTCGGTGACGTTGACCCTGTCCATGGTGACCATTGCCGTGAACAACCCGGACAACCTGGTCAACGACAACTACTACGAGGCCGGCAAAGGCATTAACCGCGCACTTGACCGCGAACTGCTGGGCCAGACCCTGCAGCTCAAGGCCAAGCTGCGGCTGGACGAAATGACCGGCGAAGTGGTGCTGCTGCTTGATGGCAACAGCAAGCCGAAGGTACTGGAACTGAATCTGATCTCGCCGACCCAACCCGAGAAAGATCGCAAGATCAGCCTCAGCCAGAGCGAATCAGAGCCGGGCCGTTACATCGGCCAGCTGGATGACAAAATCGAAGGCCGGCGCTTTGTTGAGCTGCTGGGCGTTGAAGACGGCAAAACCTGGCGCCTGTTTGAAGAAGAGCTGGTGGGCCATGACAAAGACCTGCTGCTGGGCGACGAGCCGCTTCAGGGCGCTGAAGTGCACAAGACCAATTAACCCCATTGCGCGCCAGCCCGTTCCCGCACCTGCAGGAGCGGGCCGGAGCGCAATGTCGCAGTTCCGGCGACACCCTCTCGCGAAAGACCGCCATGACCTCTCCCGTTCCCTGCTATCACTGTGCCCTGCCCGTCCCGCCCGGCAGCCGCTTTACTGCCGTTGTTCTGGGCCAGACCCGCGAGTTCTGCTGCCCTGGTTGCCAGGCGGTGGCCGAGGCGATCGTGGCCGGCGGCCTGGAAAGCTATTACCAGCATCGCAGCGAAGCCTCTGCCAACCCCCAGGCATTACCCGTGCAACTGGTGGAAGAGCTGGCTCTGTATGACCGCGCCGATGTGCAAAAACCCTTTGTCCGGCATGAAGGCGAACAGGCCGAAACCACCCTGCTGATCGAAGGCATCAGTTGCGCCGCCTGTGGCTGGCTGATTGAAAAACATCTGCGGCGCCTGCCTGCCGTGAGCGAAGCCCGCCTCAATCTGTCCAACCACCGTTTGCATGTGCGCTGGGCTGACAGCCAGTTGCCGCTGAGTGAAATCCTCAGCGAACTGCGGCACATCGGTTATGCCGCGCACCCGTATCAGGCAGACAGGGCAACGGAACAACTGGCCAGTGAAAATCGCCTGGCTTTGCGCCAGCTGGGTGTCGCCGGACTGCTGTGGTTCCAGGCGATGATGGCGACCATGGCCACCTGGCCGGAATTCAACATTGATCTCAGCCCCGAGATGCACACCATCCTGCGCTGGGTTGCACTGTTTCTGACAACACCCATCGTGTTTTACAGCTGCACGCCTTTTTTCAAAGGCGCCATGCGTGATCTGCGCACCCGCCATCTGACCATGGATGTGTCGGTTTCGCTGGCCATCGGCGGCGCCTATATCGCCGGCATCTGGACTGCCATTACCGGAGTCGGCGAGCTGTATTTCGATGCGGTCGGCATGTTCGCCCTGTTTTTGCTGGCCGGGCGCTACCTGGAACGCCGCGCCCGGGAACGCACTGCCGCCGCCACCGCACAACTGGTCAACCTGCTGCCGGCGTCCTGCTTGCGATTGAGTGATGACGGCCAGAGCGAGCGCATTCTGCTGAGCGAACTCAAAGTCGGTGACAAGGTGCTGGTACACCCCGGCGCGATTCTTCCGGCCGACGGCAAGATCCTGCAAGGCCAGTCCAGCATCGACGAGTCTCTGCTGACCGGCGAATACCTGCCACAGGCACGCCGGGCTGGTGATGCGGTCACCGCCGGCACCCTGAATGTCGAAGGCGCGCTGACCGTCGAGGTTCTGGCCCTGGGCCAGGACACGCGCCTGTCCGCCATCGTGCGTCTACTGGACCGGGCCCAGAGCGAAAAACCGCGCCTGGCCGAGATCGCTGACAAAGCGGCGCAGTGGTTCCTGCTGTTTTCGTTGCTCGCTGCCGTGGCAATTGGTCTGCTGTGGTGGCAACTCGATCCGTCACGGGCGTTCTGGATCGTCCTGGCGATGCTGGTAGCCACCTGCCCTTGCGCCCTGTCACTGGCGACCCCCACCGCGCTCACCGCGGCCACCGGCACTCTGCACAAGCTGGGCCTATTACTGACCCGCGGCCATGTGCTCGAAGGGCTGAACCAGATCGACACGGTGATCTTCGACAAGACCGGGACCCTGACCGAAGGCCGGCTGACCTTGCGCGCGATTCGCCCCCTGGGCGAACTGGACAGCGATCAGTGTCTGGCCCTGGCGGCGGCCCTCGAGAACCGCTCGGAACACCCGATCGCCCGCGCGTTCGGCCGCGCGGCACAAGCCGCCGAACAGGTACACAGCACACCAGGCCGGGGCCTTGAAGGCCTGGTGGGTGACCGCCAGTTACGCATCGGCCAGCCGGACTTTGTCTGTGAACTGAGCCTCTGCCCGGTGCCGCCGATGCCGGATGAGCCCGGGCAATGGCTGTTGCTGGGTGATACCGCCGGCGCGCTGGCCTGGCTGGTGCTCGACGACCATCTGCGCGACGACGCTCCCGCGCTACTGGCGGCCTGCAAGGCGCGGGGCTGGCGCACGCTGCTGCTCTCGGGGGACAGCTCGCCGATGGTGGCCAGTGTGGCCGCCGAGCTGGGTATCGATGAGGCCCGGGGCGGCTTGCGCCCGGATGACAAACTGCAGGTCTTGCAGCAACTGCACGCCCAGGGCCGCAAGGTGTTGATGCTCGGTGACGGGGTCAACGATGTGCCGGTGCTGGCCGCTGCCGATATCAGCGTGGCCATGGGCTCGGCCACTGACCTGGCCAAAACCAGTGCCGATGCGGTATTGCTCTCCAATCGCCTGGATGCCCTGGTGCAAGCCTTCAGCCTGGCCCGCCGCACACGGCGGGTAATCATCGAAAACCTGCTCTGGGCCGGCCTGTACAATGGCCTTATGCTGCCTTTTGCGGCACTGGGCTGGATCACGCCGATCTGGGCTGCCATCGGCATGTCGATCAGCTCGTTGACCGTGGTACTGAATGCCTTGCGCCTGACCCGCATGCCCCGACAGGCCCATGCCCGGCCTGCGTCACAACCCCGTCCGCTGCCGATCTGAACCGGTCGCCTGGAGTATTTATGCCAGCGCTTTACATCATGATTCCCGCAGCCTTGCTGATTGTCGCAATCGCCATCTACATCTTCTTCTGGGCAGTGGACAGCGGCCAGTACGATGACCTCGACAGCCCGGCCCACAGCATCCTGTTTGACGACCAGGACCCGAAACATACAGCGGCCGTCGAAGAAGCCAGGCTGCATCACCCGGAGTCGGAGCAGGACACCGACAGCAAGGCCCCACCCCATGTTTGAGCTGGCGCCACTACTGGTTTCGGCCGTGATTCTGGGCCTGCTCGGGGGCGGCCATTGCCTGGGCATGTGCGGCGGTCTGATGGGGGCATTGACCCTGGCCATCCCCAAAGAGCAACGCAGCCGCCGCTTCAGGCTGCTACTGGCCTATAACCTGGGGCGGATCCTCAGTTACGCCGCCGCAGGTTTGCTGCTGGGGCTCGCCGGATGGGCGGTGGCCAACAGTCCGGCGGCGATGTACATGCGCATCCTCGCCGGGTTGCTGCTGATCTGCATGGGCTTGTACCTGGCCGGCTGGTGGAGCGGCCTGACCCGCATCGAAAGCCTGGGACGCGGCCTGTGGCGGCATATCCAGCCCGTTGCCAACCGCTTGCTGCCCGTATCGAGCCTGCCCCGGGCATTGCTGCTGGGCGCGCTGTGGGGCTGGCTGCCATGTGGCCTGGTCTACAGCACGCTGATCTGGTCGGCCAGCCAGGGCAGCGCGATCGACAGTGCACTGCTGATGCTGGCATTCGGGCTTGGTACCTGGCCCGTGCTGCTGGCGACCGGCCTGGCTGCCGAGCGTGTCACGGCACTGCTGCGCAAGCGCAGCGTACGCATGGCCGGGGGCTTGCTGGTGATCCTGTTCGGCATCTGGACCCTGCCCGGCCCCCATCAGCACTGGTTGATGGGGCACTAGCCCAGTCACTTGTGCGGGCGCTTGCCGGCGATACAGGCAACGCAGCCCAACTGCATTACCTCACCGATACCATCGCCAGCAAGCTGGCTCCCACAATAGCTGTGCAACCCCCCAGGACACTCTGTGGGTGCTGGATGACCTGATTGTGCAACCCCAAGGAACACACTGTGGGAGCTGGCTTGCCAGCGATGCAGGCAACGCAGCCCAACTGCATGACCTCACCGATACCATCGCCAGCAAGCTGGCTCCCACAATAGCTGTGCAACCCCTAAGGACACTCTGTGGGTGCTGGATGACCTGACCTCCCACAGCAGCTGTGCAACCCCAAGGAACGCACTGTGGGAGCTGGCTTGCCAGCGATACAGGCAACCCAGTTCAACTGGATGACCTCACCGATACCATCGCCAGCAAGCTGGCTCCCACAATAGCTGTGCAACCCCCAAGGACACTCTGTGGGAGCTGGATGACCTGATCTCCCACAGCAACTGCGCAACCCCAAGAGACACTCTGTGGGAGCTGGCTTGCCAGCGATACAGGCAACCCAGTTCAACTGGATGACCTCACCGATACCATCGCCAGCAAGCTGGCTCCCACAATAGCTGTGCAACCCCCAAGGACACTCTGTGGGTGCTGGATGACCTGACCTCCCACAGCAGCTGTGCAACCCCAAGGAACACACTGTGGGAGCTGGCTTGCCAGCGATGCAGGCAACGCAGCCCAACTGCATGACCTCACCGATACCATCGCCAGCAAGCTGGCTCCCACAATAGCTGTGCAACCCCCAAGGATACTCTGTGGGTGCTGGATGACCTGACCTCCCACAGCAGCTGTGCAACCCCAAGGAACACACTGTGGGAGCTGGCTTGCCAGCGATACAGGCAACGCAGCCCAACTGCTTGACCTCACCGATACCATCGCCAGCAAGCTGGCTCCCACAATAGCTGTGCAACCCCTAAAGACACTCTGTGGGAGCTGGATGACCTCACCTCCCCCAGCAGCTGTGCAACCTCAAGGAACACACTGTGGGAGCTGGCTTGCCAGCGATGCAGGCAACGCAGCCCAACTGCATGACCTCACCGACACCATCGCCAGCAAGCTGGCTCCCACAATAGCTGTGCAACCCCCAAGGACACTCTGTGGGAGCTGGATGACCTGACCTCCCACAGCAGCTTTGCAACCCCAAGGAACGCACTGTGGGAGCTGGCTTGCCGGCGATGCAGTACACGCCGCCATTGATACAAATCAAGGCCATCCAAATCCCGAGCCCCTAGACTCCAGCGCATTGCCAACCATCCCAGGGGAATGCCCGCATGCTCGACGCCATTCGTTGGGACTCAGATTTGATTCGCCGCTATGACCTGGCCGGCCCGCGCTATACCTCATATCCGACAGCCATGCAGTTCACTGATCAGGTCAGTACTTTCGATCTGCTGCACGCCCTGCGCGAAAGCCGCAAGGCGTCGCGGCCGTTGTCGCTGTATGTACACGTGCCGTTCTGCGCCAATATTTGCTACTACTGCGCCTGCAATAAAGTGATCACTAAAGACCGTGGCCGGGCGCAGCCTTATTTGCAGCGACTGGAGCAGGAAATCCGCCAGGTCGCCTGCCACCTCGACCCCAGACAAACCGTCGAGCAACTGCACTTTGGCGGAGGAACGCCGACCTTTCTCAGCCACGCCGAATTGCGCCAATTGATGGCCAGCCTGCGCGAAAACTTCACCTTGCTGGACGACGACTCCGGCGATTACGGCATCGAAATCGACCCCCGGGAAGCCGACTGGTCGACCATGGGCCTGCTGCGTGAGCTGGGGTTCAATCGCGTCAGCATTGGCCTGCAAGATCTCGACCCCCAGGTACAGCGAGCGGTCAATCGCCTGCAAAGCCTGGAAGAAACCCGTGCCGTGATCGATGCTGCGCGCACCCTGCAGTTTCGCTCGATCAATATCGACCTGATCTACGGCCTGCCCAAGCAAACCCCCGAAGCCTTCGCACAAACCATCAACGAAGTGATCAGCCTGCAGCCGGATCGTTTGTCGGTGTTCAATTACGCGCACTTGCCAGAGCGCTTCATGCCGCAACGGCGGATCAATACCAGCGAGCTGCCCTCGCCTGCCGCCAAACTGGAAATGCTTGAGCGCACCATCGCCCAGCTGACAGCTGCCGGGTATCGCTATATCGGCATGGATCACTTCGCCCTGCCGGACGACGAACTGGCCATCGCCCAGGAAGAAGCCACCCTGCAACGCAACTTCCAGGGTTACACCACCCACGGTCATTGCGACCTGATCGGCCTCGGCGTATCAGCCATCAGTCAGATCGGCGAGCTGTACTGCCAGAATGACAGCGACATCACCCAGTATCAGCGCACCCTGGCCAGCGGCCAGCTCGCCACTGCCCGTGGCCTGCTGTGCAATCAGGATGACCGGATCCGGCGCGAGGTGATTCAACAAATCATCTGCAATTTGAACTTGCCGTTCGCCCACATAGAGCAAGTATTCAATATTGATTTTCGAGGCTACTTTGCCCAGCAGTGGCCTGCCCTGCAGAGAATGGCCGCCGATGGCCTGATCACCCTGGACCATGAGCAATTGACCGTACTGCCCGCCGGGCGGCTGTTGGTGCGCTCGGTGTGCATGGTGTTTGATGGCTACCTGGAACAGGCCAGTCGGCAGCGATTTTCCCGGGTGATATAGGGAGCGCTCGTAACCGGTGATAACGCCCGCTAGCTGGCCATCAGTGAAGAAGCCTTGAGCGCGTCCTCACCGCTCAAGTCTTTCATGGCTTTGACCAGGCTGGCATTGGCATTGAGCAACGCAGCACTCAAACCGGCAATTGCCGCCTGCAAGCCGGCGGCCTGAGCCCTGGCCTGCTCAGGATTCAAATTGCTGTTGGCCATGACTTGCTGCAGTTGAGCCTGCTTTTCAGCTATCTGCTTCTTGATCTCGCGAATCATCTTCAGAATTTTCTGAACCTGATCCGGCAAGCCGCTGCCTTCAATGTCGTCGTTCTGATCTTTCTGCGCTTTTGCCAACTTCATGGCCGCACCTGAAATCACCACTTTGACGCCCTCAGCGGGAGCTGCCGCCTGGCCAAGGCCCGTGTCCTCGTCGGCCACTGCGACATTCTGTCTGTTTATCGCAGGCGTGTTTATGGTCAACATGCCACTCTGACTAAGGCCAACTCCACCCATCGATGACATCTGACCTGCTCCCTGTGCTTAAGCCGTTACCGGGCTATCGGCACGGCGGCAGGTTACTTGAGTGAAGTGCACTGAATTGGCGCACTGGCCTCAGCCCCCTCCCTGGGGTAACCTTGCATCTTATGTGTGTTTTCCTATAAGGATTTAAGAAATGTCCGAGCCAGTAAAAGTGCGCGCTCATAGCCAGGCTCACTGCAAGGATTGCAGTCTCGCGCCTTTATGTTTACCACTTTCGTTAAACCTGGAAGACATGGATGCGTTAGAGGAAATCGTCAAACGCGGCCGCCCATTGAAAAAAGGCGAATTTCTGTTTCGTCAGGGCGACCCGTTCGTCTCGGTCTACGCAGTACGCTCCGGCGCCCTCAAGACATTCAGCTTGAGTGACAGCGGCGAAGAGCAACTCACCGGTTTCCATTTGCCCAGCGAGCTGGTCGGTTTGTCAGGCATGGACACCGAATCCTATCCGGTATCTGCCCAGGCACTGGAAACCACGCCGGTTTGCGAAATTCCCTTCGAGCGTCTGGACGAGCTTTCGGTACAGCTGCCGCAACTGCGTCGCCAGCTGATGCGCATCATGAGCCGGGAAATTCGTGACGATCAGCAGATGATGTTGCTGCTGTCGAAAAAGACCGCTGACGAACGTATCGCGACCTTTCTGGTCAACCTGTCTGCCCGTTTCCGCGCCCGTGGCTTTTCGGCCAACCAGTTCCGTCTGAGCATGTCGCGCAATGAAATCGGCAATTACCTGGGCCTGGCAGTTGAAACGGTTTCCCGGGTATTTACCCGCCTGCAAGAAAACCAGCTGATCACCGCTGATGGCAAGGAAGTTCACATTCTTGACCCCATCAAGCTGTGCGCCCTGGCCGGTGGCTCGCTGGAAGTCTGAATCCGTCATTCATCGGGCTATACTGGCGAGCTAACGCACGCCAGGACAGCCCGATATGATCCGCGACGACTTTTGCCTAAAATCCTTGATTCGCCCAGTAATTGACTTCCCCAAAGCAGGGGTGATTTTTCGCGATATCACGCCGCTGTATCAATCCCCCCGCGCCATGCGCGTGATTGCCGATACCTTTATCGAACGCTACGTCGAGGCTGATTTCAGCCACATCGGCGCCATGGATGCCCGCGGCTTTTTGATTGGCTCGGTACTGGCGCATCAACTCAACAAGCCGCTGATCCTGTTTCGCAAGCAGGGCAAATTGCCCGCTGACGTTTTAGCCGAAGGCTATCAGACCGAATATGGCGAAGCGTTTCTCGAGGTTCACGCCGACAGCCTGTGCGAAGGCGACTCGCTGTTGATCGTCGATGACCTGATCGCTACGGGCGGGACCCTGATTGCCGCTGCCAATCTGGTGCGGCGCATGGGGGCACAGGTGTTTGAAGCCGCTGCGATTATTGATCTGCCGCAACTGGGCGGGTCGAAACGCCTGCAGGAAATGGGCGTCCCGACCTTTTGCCTGACTGAATTTTCCCTGACAGAGTAAGGCCGTGTCGCCTGCTCGCCGGCAAGCTGATGCTTACAGAACGATCGGTCTGCGCCCGGAGAACGAGTGGGCCAGGGTTCCGCCGTCAACCAGTTCCAGCTCCCCACCCAGCGGTACACCGTGGGCGATGCGCGAAGCAATAAGGCCTTTGTTGCCGAGCAATTGCGCTATGTAATGTGCAGTAGCCTCGCCTTCGACCGTCGGGTTGGTGGCGAGGATCACCTCGGTGAAGGTGCCCTGTTCCGCGATGCGCGTCATCAGTTGCGGGATACCTATCGCCTCCGGCCCCAGGCCGTCCAGCGGCGACAAATGCCCTTTGAGCACAAAGTAACGACCGCGATAGCCGGTCTGTTCGACGGCATAGACATCCATCGGCCCCTCAACCACACACAGCAGGGTGTCGTCTCGGCGCACATCGGCGCACTGCGGACACAAGTCATCCTCGGTCAGGGTCCGGCACAGACGGCAATGACCCACGCCCTCCATAGCCTGACTCAAGGCCAGCGCCAGACGCGAACCACCGCTGCGATCACGCTCAAGCAATTGCAGAGCCATGCGCTGTGCAGTCTTTTGACCTACGCCCGGCAAGGTGCGCAAGGCATCGATCAGTTGGCGAATCAGGGGACTAAAGCTCATAGGGAAAGGTCCGACAAAACAACGAGAGGCGGTTTATACCCGCGGTCCGGGCCAGCGTCAAATGCCAGCAATCCCGTGCACCCGGGCAGCCTGCACCATTAATCAAAAACAGCCAGGCAAAAAAATGCCAGGCCCGGGGCCTGGCATTTTGTGCAGCGCCTTAGAACGGCAGCTTCATGCCTGGCGGCAGTTGCATGCCGGAGGTCACGCCGGACATTTTGTCCTGGCTATTGGCTTCGACCTTGCGCACGGCATCGTTGACTGCAGCCGCGAACAGGTCTTCCAGCACTTCACGGTCATCATCGCTGACGCCTTCAAGCAGAGCCGGATCAATGCTCACACGCTTGATGTCATGACGACCGGTCATGACCACAGTCACCATGTCGCCACCGGCTTTACCAGTGACTTCAGCATTGGCCAGTTCTTCCTGCATTTTGGCCATTTTTTCCTGCATCTGCTGCGCCTGCTTCATCAGGCCGGCCATGCCACCTTTCATCATGGGAATCACCTCAAACGTTATTTGGACAATGCACCCGCGGCCAAGAAACCTCGGGCTGTAAGTTTTTCCTGGCGTTATGAAGCCTGAGCCTCAACAACGTCCACAGGTTGAATCGTATCGTCACGGACTGCCGCACCGAATTGTTCAATCATTTGCTGCACCAGCGGATCGGCATAGATGGATTCTTCTGCCAGGCGCTGGCGCTCTGCACGAAAGCGCGCGGCGGCCTGGGCCGGGGTTTCCTGCTCCGGTTTGATCAGCTCGATAGTCACTTTGAGTGTGCGCTGATGATACTGGTTCAACGCATCATTGAGCCGGCGCTGCTGAGTCGCGTTAAACAACGCGCTGTGGGCCGGGTCCAGATGCAGCAACCAGTCATCACCATCAACCGAGATCAATGTGCAGTTAGCGCCAATGCTCGCCGTCATGCCCGATACCGGTAATTTGGGGAACATATTCAGCCATTCAAGGGCCAGCCCGGTCGCAGGCTCGGCAGCAGGCAATGGCTCGGGCTCAGGTGCAGGCTCGCCCCCATGCTCGCTGGCCAGTTCGTCAAGGTAGCTATAGGCCGCCGAGTCCATATCCGGCTCAATGTAATCTTCGTCCAGCGGCGGCTCGTCATCGCGATCCAGGCCCGACAGCGCCGAGTCCACTTGCTCCGGCGTTGGCTCAGGTACAGGCGCGTCTTCCCACTGCGGCGCGTCCGGCACCACGCTGTCAGGCGTAGGCAACGGCATCGGTGGCAACTCGGGTTGTTCGCCCAGCGTATCGAGCATCGCTTGGGGCGCCAGCGGCTCTTCGATCACGGCAACAGCAGGCTCGTTCCACGGCAAGTCCACTACCGGCACTGCTGGCGCCCTGGGGGCCGCCACAGGTGCAGGTGCCGGCTCAGGCTCAGGCTCAGGCCTGGGCACTTCAACCACCGCCACAGCGGCAGGTGCAGGTGCAGGTGCAGCAACTACTGGCGCAACAGCGGTCGGGCCAGCCACGGTTTGGGCGGAATCAACTGTGGCCTGGCTGATCCCCACTGGCTTTAGCGGCTGACTCGGCGAGTCTGTCGCGTCTGCCGGACGGAAGGCCAGCATCCGTAGCAGGACCATTTCAAAACCGCCACGGGGGTCTGGTGCCAGCGGCAAATCACGCCGGCCGATCAGGCCCATCTGGTAATAAAACTGTACGTCTTCGGCAGGCAATACCTTGGCCAGGGCCAGTACGCGATCACGGTCGCCGTGGCCGTTGTCGACCCCTTCGGGCAACGCCTGGGCAATGGCAACGCGATGGAAGACGTTGAGGATTTCGGACAGCACGCCGTTCCAGTCCGGGCCCTGCTCGGCCAGATGGCGCACAGCCTCCAGCAGTCCCCGGGCATCGCCTTCGATCAAGGCGTGCAGCAGGTCAAACACCTGGCCGTGGTCGAGAGTACCCAGCATGGTGCGCACATCAGCCGCCAGCACCTTGCCTTCACCGAAGGCAATGGCCTGGTCGGTCAGGCTCATCGCGTCACGCATCGAGCCGTCCGCAGCCCGGCCCAGCAACCACAGCGCGTCATCTTCAAAGGGTACGTTTTCGACACTCAGCACATGGCTCAAGTGCTCGACTACCCGCTCGGGGGTCATGTTTTTCAGGGAGAACTGCAGGCAACGGGAAAGGATTGTCGCCGGCAGCTTCTGCGGATCGGTGGTTGCCAGGATGAATTTGACGTAGGGCGGCGGCTCTTCAAGGGTTTTGAGCAACGCATTGAAAGAGTGGCTGGAGAGCATGTGCACTTCGTCGATCAGGTAGACCTTGAAGCGCCCGCGGCTTGGCGCGTACTGCACGTTATCGAGCAGCTCGCGGGTGTCCTCGACCTTGGTCCGGCTCGCGGCATCGATTTCGATCAGATCGACAAAGCGCCCTTCGTCGATTTCGCGGCACACCGAACACGTTCCGCACGGGGTCGAGGTGATACCTGTCTCACAGTTCAGGCATTTGGCGATGATCCGCGCAATGGTGGTCTTGCCGACACCACGGGTACCGGTAAACAGGTAGGCGTGATGCAGGCGCTGACTGTCCAGGGCATTGATCAGAGCCTTGAGCACATGGGTCTGGCCGACCATTTCGCGGAACGAGCGCGGACGCCATTTACGTGCAAGAACCTGATAACTCATTGATAACCGTCGCGTCAGAAAAGCGGAAGGGGCTAATGCTAGCGGAGCAGGGGCAAAATTGCATCCGATGCGCACTTTAAACTGCTCATGCCGTACAGCCGCATATTTTATGCCGCGCACAAAAAGACATCGACCGCGGAATAAACGCCGGGACGGGCTTGAACAAAAGAGAATGGAGAGATGCTGTGTATCGACTAAAAACCCTGCAAAACTGAGGATTTTTAAAATGGAGGCAACCCCACCAGCCACACCCCGGCACACAATGTTCCCGCTGTGGCTGCTTCCTTCCGGATCTGACCAGGTTAACGGGTAATCGTTGCGGAGGGACCGATAGGGTCACCATAACAACATCCGCTTAGCAGCGAACGGCGCCATTGTACCTATCTGAGGAAAACTTACAACCGCTGCGGCAAGAATAAAAAAATGAGCGGGCTCAAGCACTTGGATTGGGCCATACAGGGCGGGGACCGGGCAGCAGACTCTGCAGGAGCGAGCTTTTCAACAAAGCCGCGAAGAGCTCGCGAGCAAGCTCGCTCCTGCAGGGGGCTACCGCTCTAGATCTGGATGCCCTGCTCACCCAGGAACGCCACAAAGGCTTCCTCATCCAGCACCTTGAGCCCCAGCTCATTGGCCTTGACCAGTTTCGAGCCCGCGCCGGGGCCCGCCACCACGCAGTGGGTCTTGCCGGAGACCGAACCCGAAACCTTGGCGCCCAGGCTTTCGAGTTTGTCTTTGGCGACGTCGCGACTCATCAACTCCAGCGAGCCGGTCAGCACCCAGGTCTGCCCGGCCAGCGGCAAACCTTCCACGGTCTTTTTCTCGCTCTGCCAGTGCATGCCGAAGTCGCGCAACTGCGCCTCGACAGCCAGAGCCGCCCGGGCATTTTCTGGGTTGTCGAAAAATTCGCGCACCGCTTTGGCCTGTTTCTCAGGCAGCGCCTGACGCATATCGAGCCAGTCAGCGTGGATTACCCCCTCAAGGGTTACAAACTTTTCGGCCAGCTTTTGCGCACCACCCGGCCCAACCGAGGGGATATGCAGCTTGTCGATCAGCCCGCCCAAGGTGGCACTGGCCGCGAACTCGGCCCCCAGATCCCCCTGGTCCTGCAATTCCAGGCCACGCTCAAGCAATTGCGCTATCACCTGCTGGTTATGGGCATCACCGAAGAAGCTGTGAATCTCGTGGGCCACTTCCAGCCCGACATCCGGCAAGTAGGTGAGTACTTGCGGCAAAGCACGCTGTACACGCTCCAGAGAGGCCAATGAGCGCGCCAGTACTTTGGCCGTCTCCTCTCCTACATCGGGAATTCCCAGAGCGTATATAAAACGCGCCAATGCCGGACGCTTGCTGTCCGCTATTGCCTGCAGCAAATTCTTGCTCGACAGCTCGGCAAACCCTTCAAGATCGACAATTTTTTCGAAGGTCAGGGTGTACAGATCGGCCGGCGAACTCACCAACCCCTCATCCACCAACTGCTCGACGCTTTTTTCGCCCAGGCCTTCAATATCCATGGCCCGACGCGAAACAAAGTGAATGATCGCCTGTTTGAGCTGGGCCCCGCAGGCCAGTCGCCCGACACAGCGGTACACCGCCCCTTCACTGATGGTTTCGCGACCCTTGCTGCGCTTGATCAGTTGCGTGCGCTCTACGTGGGAACCGCACACTGGACAGCTCTCCGGGATCTGCACCGGGCGAGCGTTTTCAGGACGCCGCTCCAGCACCACTTGCACCACCTGCGGAATCACATCACCGGCACGGCGAATAATCACCGTGTCACCAATCATCAGCCCCAGACGCGCCACTTCATCCATGTTGTGCAGCGTGGCATTGGAGACCGTGACCCCCGCCACCTTGACCGGCTTTAAACGCGCCACCGGCGTGACCGCACCGGTACGACCGACCTGAAACTCCACATCCAGCAGCTCGGTCAGCTCTTCCATCGCCGGGAACTTGTGAGCAATAGCCCAGCGCGGCTCGCGGGCACGAAAGCCCAGCTCACGCTGCGATGCCAGGCTATTGACCTTGAACACCACACCATCGATTTCATAAGGCAGGGACGCGCGGCGCTCGCCAATATCACGGTAGTAGTCCAGGCATTCGCCAATGCCCCGGGCCAGTTTCAATTCATGACTGATCGGCATGCCCCATTGCTGCAACTGCTTGAGATTGCCGATATGGGTGTCTGAAAACTCCTCAGACACCTGGCCAAGGCCGTAGCAGCAAAACTCCAAAGGACGACTGGCGGTAATTTTCGAGTCCAGCTGCCGCAAACTGCCTGCTGCGGCGTTACGCGGGTTGGCAAAGGTTTTGCCGCCTGCGGCGAGCTGGGTCTCGTTAAGACGGTCAAAGCCGGCCTTGGACATAAAGACCTCGCCCCGCACCTCCAGGACTGCGGGCCAACCGCTGCCATGCAGCTTGAGCGGGATATTGCGTACCGTGCGCACGTTGACACTGATGTCTTCGCCCGTGGTGCCGTCTCCGCGAGTAGCTCCGCGCACCAGATTGCCGTCCCGATACAGCAAGCTGACCGCCAGACCATCGAGCTTGGGCTCACAGCTGTATTCAACTTCGGCGCCGCCGCCAAACAGATCGCCCGCCGGCAAATCCAGACCTTCGCTGACGCGCCGGTCGAATTCACGCATGTCTGTTTCATCAAAGGCGTTGCCAAGACTCAGCATCGGCACTTCGTGGCGCACTTGAGTAAAAGCCGACAACGCCGCGCTGCCGACTCGCTGGGTCGGCGAGTCCGGAGTGATCAGCTCCGGATGCTCGGTCTCCAGCGCTTTGAGCTCGCGAAACAGACGATCGTACTCGGCGTCCGGAATGCTGGGCTCGTCGAGTACGTGATAGCGATAGTTGTGCTGATCCAGTTCAGCGCGCAGCTCTAGAATTCGGGTATTGGCGGCGGTCATGGGGTGTTCTCTCACAAAGCAAAAGAGCAGCCGAGGCTGCTCTTGCGTTAATCATTTTGCGTTTCTGCGGGAGCAAGCATGCCTGCCCCCACCTGTTTAGCGTTTCTGGGTCAGGGCGCGACGCTCGAACTCGACGATGCGCTGACGGTAATGCTCGATGGTCTGAGCCGTCAAAACACTGCGCTGGTCATCCTTAAGCTCACCGTTGAGCTCCTGGGACAACTTGCGTGCAGCGGCAACCATCACATCGAATGCCTGCTTGGGATGACGCGGGCCCGGCAAGCCGAGAAAGAAGCTCACGGCAGGGGTGCTGAACAGGTCAATATCATCCAGATCAAACACGCCCGGTTTCACGGCGTTGGCCATGGAGAACAACACTTCGCCATTACCGGCCATGCTTTCGTGGCGGTGGAAAATATCCATCTCACCAAAGCGCAAACCGCTTTCAAGGATGTTCTGCAGCAATGCAGGCCCTTTGAAGCCGGCAGGATCGCGACTGATCACACTGATGACCAGCACTTCTTCAGCGGCCTGTTGTGCTGCTGGCTCCTTCGCCTCAACCGCCGCCACACTTGGCGCTGAACGCCCACGTGGTTTGGCTTCCTGGGCGAAGTCATCATCGCGGGCGCTGATGCTCGGACCGTCTTCCAGATCCAGATTGAGATTCAGGTCACCCTGGCTCGGCTCCCCGCCACGCTTGCTGCGCTTGGAACCCTTGTCCCGTGGCGACATGCTGACCGATGGCAGGTCGTGCTCGTCAAGCTGGGGCTCTTTATGGGCCGGCGTGTCCAGGACTCGCGAAGGACCCAGCAGCTCGGCGCTGGTCTCCTCGTCAGGGACGTTGGAAAAGCTGCGGTCAAGGCGAAACTTGAGTTTGCCCTTGCCGCCGCGCATACGGCGCCAGCCATCAAAAAGAATACCGGCGATGACCACTATGCCGATGACTATCAGCCACTCGCGCAGACCGATTTCCATGTAATCCCGTGCCCCTAAAAAATGATTCTATGAAGAAGAGCCTAAAGCCCTTTAAAACGTGGCGCCAACTCTATGTTCTGAATGGCGTTTTACCCACGTACAAAAAATTAGACGCTAAATTAACACGACCAAAGATAACTTTACACCGTCTGTCGCATTGGGCTAATGCCCATATAGCCCACGACCCATCAGTCATGCCAGACAAATATTCAGGAATTCTCTTTCGAGAAGAAAAATCCCCCTACATGCTTATAGCTCAAGCATCGACCATTGCCATTGCCTCCTCGACATCAACCGCCACCAGACGAGAGCAGCCGGGCTCATGCATTGTCACCCCCATCAACTGATCGGCCATTTCCATGGCGATTTTGTTGTGGGTGATGTAAATGAATTGCACGGTCTGCGACATCTCTTTTACCAGGCGGGCATAGCGGCCCACGTTAGCGTCATCAAGCGGTGCGTCAACTTCATCAAGCATGCAAAACGGCGCAGGATTGAGTTTGAAAATGGCAAAAACCAGTGCCAGGGCAGTCAATGCTTTCTCGCCACCGGACAGCAAATGAATGGTGCTGTTCTTCTTGCCCGGTGGACGCGCCATGATAGTTACCCCTGTATCGAGTAAATCTTCGCCCGTCAGTTCCAAATAAGCGCTGCCACCACCGAAAACTTTTGGGAAAAGTGCCTGTAATCCACCATTTATCTGATCAAAGGTGTCTTTGAAGCGACTGCGCGTTTCTTTGTCGATCTTGCGAATAACGTTTTCCAGGGTATCCAGCGCCTCGACCAGGTCGGCATCCTGGGCATCCAGATAACGTTTGCGCTCGGACTGCTGCTGGTACTCATCGATGGCCGCGAGGTTGATGGCCCCCAGACGTTGAATCCGCGCTGCAATACGTTCCAGCTCTTCTTCAGCCTGCTGCTCATTGACCTCGGCATTCAGGGTTGCAAGCACCCCGTGCAGGTCATAGCCATCGGCCAGCAACTGATCCTGCAACGTGGTTCGACGCACTGTCAGCGCCTGCCACTCCATGCGCTGCTGCTCAAGCTGCCCGCGAATCAGCTGCGATTGCTGCTCGGCCTGATTGCGGCGCTTTTCAGCGTCGCGCAATTCACGGTCAGCATCCTCAAGGGCGGTCTGGGCGATCTTGAGCTCCTGATCCACGGTCAGGCGCTTGTCGAGCAACTCTTCAAGCTTGAGGCGCAATTCTTCGAGGGGAGCCTCGCCCTCCTCCAGATTAAGACTGAGCTGCTCACGCTTTTCCGCCAGACGCTCGGACTGCAGCTCCAGCCGCTCAAGGGCCTGACGCGTTGAGTCGTGCTGCGCCTTGAGCGAGCCCAGACGCACCGCCAGCTGGTGAGCGTGATCCTTGTGCTGACGCGCTTCCTGGCGCACCCGGTCCAGGCGCTCGCGCAGACTGTCGCGCTGGGCCAACAGCAGCTCACGCCGCTCAGTGTCGGTGGCCATGGCATCCAGCGCATCCTGGAGCTGCAGGCGGGACTCGCCAACCTGCTCATGCTCCAGGGCTCGCTGCTCTCCCAGCTCGACCAGCTCTTCATCCAGGCGACGCCGGCGCAAGGTCAATTGCTCGACCTTGGCTTTGCTGGCAGATAGCAGGGCCTTGATCTCACCTTGCTGACGGGCTTCGTCCTGCAGACGACGACGCACCTGCTCGCGGGAGTCTTCCTGGGTCAACTGTTGCTCGCGCAAACGCTGTAGCTGTTCTTCAAGGCTGGCCAGTGCGGCTTCACGCTCTTCGCGCTCAGCACCCAAATGCTGAATTTCCTGCCCCCGGGCCAACACACCGCTTTGCGCTTCGCTGGCACGCCGAACCCGCAAAAAGTTGCGCCCTACCCAATACCCGTCCCGGCTGATCAGGCTCTGGCCATCGGCCAATTGCACGCGCATGGCCAGCGCCTGCTCCAGGGTTTCCACCGCCCTGACCTGACCCAGCCATGGCGAGAGATCGAAGTCGGCCTCGACCTTGTCCAGCAAACTGCCGGCCAAACGACCGCCCTGGGTACCGGCACTGAACAGGCGCAGGTCGCCCTGGGCAAAACCGGCCAGGTCCAGTTGCGCAAAGTCATCCACCAGCACGGCCTGCAAGTCGGCGCCAAGAACCGTCTCGACCGCCAGCTCCCAGCCGGCTTCAACGCGCAGGCCTTCGGCCAGACGTGGGCGATCGGCGAGCTGCTGGTCTTGCAACCACTGCGCTGCACCGGTGCCCGGGTCCAGAGCTGCCTGCTGCAAGGCCTCAAGGGAGGCCAGGCGACCGTTGAGCCGCTGCAGCTCACCCTGTGCCTGCTGCTGATTGTGTGTCGCCTGCTGCAAATCGTGCCGCACCTGCTCCAGCCGCTCGACCAGCAGCTCTTCACTGGCTTGCAGTTCTTCCTGGGTCAGCTCGCTGGTAGCCAGCTGCTCACTCAGCTCGAGAATCGCCGCATCTTCAGGATCGGCCGCCAGCAAGGCGCGCTCTTCTGCCAACCGGCGCTGACGCTCGGCCACGCGCTCCATGCTGGTTTCCAGCTGCTGGATACGCGCCTGCAAGACTTCGGACTGACGCTGGGGCTCTGCCGAGCGCTGGTTGAAATCATCCCACTGCTCTTGCCAGCCATGCATGGTGTGTTCGGATTCTTCCAGCGCGGCTGCCGCTTCTTCGGCCGCAGCGCTGGTCAGTTCCTGCTCTGGTGCGAGCATTTCAAGCTCTTCACCCAGCGTCGCCAACATCGTCCGGTCATGCCCCAGATGGGCCTCGGTTTCGAGACGGGAACGCTCGGCTTCGCGCAGGTCATCCTGCAACTGACGCAAACGCTGCTGACCGTGCTGAATGCTTTGCTCGACCCGGGCAATATCACCGCCGACCGAATAGAAGCGCCCTTGCACCAAATTAAAGCGTTCTGACAGATCATGGTGCCCGTCACGCAAGCGTTCGATGCTGGCATCGGCATTGCGCTGCTCGGCCACCAGGGCTTCGAAACTGACTTCCTGGTTGCCAATAACCGCTTCGCGCTGGCCCACTTGCTCGTTCAGTGCCTGCCAGCGCAAAGCTGACAGCTGAGCCTTGAGCTGACGCTCTTGGGCCTTGTATTCCTGATATTTCTCGGCTGCCTGGGCCTGGCGATGCAAGCGTTCAAGCTGACGCCCCAACTCTTCACGCAGGTCGGTCAGGCGGGCGAGGTTTTCGTGGGTACGGCGAATACGGTTTTCAGTCTCGCGGCGACGCTCCTTGTATTTGGAGATGCCTGCCGCCTCTTCGATAAAGTTACGCAGATCCTCAGGCTTGGACTCGATCAGTTTCGAGATCATGCCCTGCTCGATAATCGAATAACTGCGCGGCCCGAGACCGGTTCCCAGGAAAATATCGGTGATATCACGCCGACGGCACTTGGTACCGTTGAGGTAATAGGTGGTCTGACTGTCGCGGGTCACTTTACGACGGATGGAAATCTCGGCGTAGGCCGCGTATTCGCCCAGCAGCGTGCCGTCGGAGTTATCGAACACCAGTTCGATGCTGGCCTGACTCACCGGCTTGCGTGTGGTGGAACCGTTGAAGATGACATCCGTCATCGACTCGCCGCGCAGGTTTTTAGCCGAGCTTTCACCCATCACCCAGCGCACGGCGTCGATGATGTTCGACTTGCCGCAGCCGTTAGGGCCTACAACGGCCGCCATATTGCTCGGGAAGTTAACGGTTGTCGGATCGACGAAGGACTTGAAGCCCGCGAGTTTGATGCAAGTGAGGCGCACGCTCAGGCAACCGTCAAGGCAGACAGCACCAGGTCACAACTGCGCTGGGCATAGCGGCTCAGAACCTCGCGAATCTGCGGCAAATCACGCGCCACTACGGCTTCGAGCAACTGCGCGAAGAGTTCCAGGTATTCGCTCATTTCAGCCTTGCGCTGATCCAGCGCCAGGTAATAGGCACGGCTCATGGCCGGATGCAGGTTTTCAACGGTTTCCTGCAAATACGGGTTGTCGGCAAACGGAAACGCCGCACGCATCACATTGAAACTGTCTTCGACAAATGCACTGATGTCCTGACGCTCGTAGCTGGCGACCAGACGCTGCTGAATCTGCAGGAAAGGCCCCAGATCAGCCTGTACCGCCCAGCGGCGGGCCACGGCGTTGCCCAGCAGAATGTACATCTCGCTCATCAGCGTGCACAGGCTCTGCACCTTGTGCGCAGTGAGCTCGGTGACATGGGCGCCGCGCCGCGGGAGGATGGCGATCAGGTGCCGGCGCTCGAGAATCAGCAACGCTTCGCGCACAGAACCGCGACTGACGTTAAGTGCCAGAGTCACTTTCTGCTCTTGAATGCGCTCCCCAGGCTTGAGCTCGCCCCGAATGATGCGTTCGGCGAGGTGGTGAGCGATTTGCTCGGCGAGGCTATCCGGCGCCTTGAACGTCATGTTTTACCTTCAAAATCTTCGATCAGTACAAGCGGCGCAGTGTAACTCACTTGCCCGGTGCTAGCGGAGTGCCGCAAACCCTGAATTTGGCACGAAATAAGCAAATAAATTCCCGTTATTTAAATCACCGGGACAGTCGAGCCTAATTTCTTGACCTGAGAGTCAGCTTTAGCTAGATTCAGTCCATCCCGCTCTATAACAATAATGATTTTGCGAGGCCTTCCGTGATCCAGTTCCTACTCAACCAGACGCTGCGCTGCGAGCATGCGCTGGACCCGAACATGACCGTGCTTGAATACTTGCGCGAGCACCTGCACAAACCCGGCACCAAGGAAGGGTGCGCCAGCGGCGACTGCGGTGCCTGCACTGTGGTGGTGGGTGAGTTGCATAGCGACGATACAGGCACCCGGAGCCTGCGCTATCGCAGTATCAATTCGTGCCTGACCTTTGTTTCGACCTTGCACGGTAAGCAACTGATCAGCGTTGAAGACCTCAAACACCAGGGCCAGCTGCACAGCGTGCAACGGGCAATGGTCGACTGCCATGGTTCACAGTGCGGTTTCTGCACCCCGGGCTTCGTGATGTCGCTGTTCGCCCTGCAAAAGAACAGCACCGGCCTCCATGATGGTCATCAGGCGCACGAAGCGCTGGCCGGCAACCTGTGTCGCTGTACCGGTTACCGCCCCATCCTGGCCGCCGCCGAGCAGGCCTGCAACGCAGAGCGGGGCGATCAGTTCGATGCGCAACAGAGCCAGACCATCGCTCAACTCGAAGCCATTGCCCCGACCCAGACCGCAGAACTGAACAGCGGCGACAAACGCTGCCTGCTGCCCTTGACCATCAGCGATCTGGCTCAGCTATATGAGTCGCACCCCCAGGCCCGCCTGCTGGCCGGAGGGACCGATCTGGCCCTGGAAGTCACCCAGTTTCATCGCCCGTTACCGGTCATGATCTATGTCGGCAACGTGGCCGAAATGAAACTGATCGAACGCTTTGAGGACCGCCTTGAAATCGGGGCTGCCGTTTCACTGACTGACGCCTACAGCACGCTCAAGGCTGAATACCCGGACTTCGGCGAACTGCTGCAACGCTTCGCGTCCTTGCAAATCCGCAATCAGGGCACCCTTGGCGGCAATATTGGCAACGCCTCGCCCATTGGTGACACGCCTCCACTACTGATCGCTCTCGGTGCACAGTTGGTGCTGTGCAAAGGGGAAGCCCGGCGCACCCTGGCGATTGAGGATTACTTCATCGACTACCGGGTGACGGCTCGTCAGGAAGGCGAGTTTATCGAGAAAATTGTCATCCCTCGCGCCAGCCAGAGTCATACCTTTCGCGCCTATAAAGTATCCAAGCGCCTGGATGACGACATCAGTGCCGTGTGCGCGGCCTTCAACCTGCATATCGACAACGGCCTGGTGGTTGAGGCACGGGTCGCCTATGGCGGGATGGCTGCCATCTCCAAACGGGCCAAAGCCTGTGAAGATGCCCTGCTCGGCGCCCCCTGGAACCCGTCGACCCTTGAGCGGGCCTGTGCGGCACTGGCTGAAGACTTCACCCCGCTGTCCGACTTTCGCGCCAGCAAGGAATACCGCCTGCTGAGCGCGCAAAACCTGCTGCGCAAATTTTTCATCGAGCAGCAAACGCCACACCTTGAGACGCGGGTAACAGCATATGTCTAATCATCACAAGATTGAGCCAACCCAGGCCGAGTTGACCGCCCTCTTCCGGCAAGACCTGAAGACCGGCGTTGGCCGCAGTGTCAAACATGACAGTGCCGAGAAGCACGTTTCGGGTGAAGCACAGTACATCGATGACCGACTTGAGTTTCCCAATCAGCTACATCTTTACGCGCGCTTGTCCGACCGGGCTCACGCCAGAATCATTCGCGTCGATACAGCGCCCTGCTATGGCTTTGACGGAGTGCGCCTGGCAATCACCCATGAGGATATTCCCGGCCTCAAGGACATTGGTCCGCTGCTGCCCGGCGACCCGTTGCTGGCCATCGACAAGGTGGAATTTGTTGGCCAGCCGGTACTGGTAGTGGCCGCAAAGGACCTGGATACCGCCCGCAAGGCCGCAATGGCGGCGATTATCGAGTATGAGGACCTGGAGCCGGTGCTCGATGTGGTGCAGGCCCTGCGCAACAAGCACTTCGTGCTCGAAAGCCACACCCATCAACGCGGCGACTCGAGCGGTGCACTGGCCCGGGCCACTCACCGCTTGCAGGGCAGCCTGCATATCGGCGGGCAAGAACACTTTTATCTCGAAACCCAGATCTCCTCGGTAATGCCTACCGAAGATGGCGGCATGATTGTTTACTGCTCGACGCAAAATCCGACCGAAGTGCAGAAACTGGTCGCCGAAGTCCTTGATGTATCAATGAACAAAATCGTCGTCGACATGCGGCGCATGGGCGGAGGCTTTGGCGGCAAGGAGACCCAGGCGGCCAGCCCCGCCTGCCTGTGCGCGGTAGTCGCGCGCCTGACCGGCCAGCCGAGCAAAATGCGTTTGCCACGGGTCGAAGACATGCTGATGACCGGCAAGCGCCATCCGTTCTATATCGAATACGACGTCGGCTTCGATGCCAGGGGCCAATTGCAAGGCATTCAGCTGGACCTGGCCGGTAACTGCGGGTGCTCGCCGGACCTGTCCAATTCCATCGTCGACCGCGCCATGTTCCATGCCGACAACGCCTATTACCTGGGCGACGCAACGATCAATGGCCATCGCTGCAAAACCAACACCGCTTCAAACACCGCCTATCGCGGTTTTGGCGGGCCCCAAGGGATGGTTGCCATCGAAGAGGTCATGGACCGTATCGCCCGCCACCTGGCCCTCGATCCGCTGGCCGTGCGCAAGGCCAACTACTACGGCAAGACTGAACGCAACGTGACCCACTATTACCAGACCGTGGAGCACAACCTGCTGGAGGAAATGACCGCAGATCTCGAGGCAAGCAGCCAGTATTACGAGCGACGCGAAGCGATCAAGGCGTTTAACGCCAGCAGTCCGGTGCTGAAAAAAGGCCTGGCACTGACCCCGGTTAAATTCGGTATTTCCTTTACCGCCAGTTTTCTCAACCAGGCCGGGGCACTGATCCATATCTACACTGACGGCAGCATCCACCTCAACCACGGTGGTACCGAGATGGGTCAGGGCTTGAACATCAAGGTGGCCCAGGTGGTGGCCGAGGTGTTTCAAGTGGAGATCAGTCGCGTGCAAATCACCGCGACCAACACTGACAAGGTGCCAAACACCTCGCCGACTGCCGCCTCCAGCGGTGCCGACCTGAATGGCAAGGCCGCGCAAAACGCTGCTGAAATCATCAAGCAACGGCTGATCGAGTTTGCAGCCGGCAAGTATCAGGTCGAGCCGCAGGATGTGATGTTTCACAATGGCCAGGTCCGCGTTGGCGAGCAGATCATCAGCTTTGAAACCCTGATCCAGCAGGCGTATTTCGGCCAGGTCTCACTGTCGAGCACCGGCTACTACAAAACACCAAAGATCTTTTATGACCGCACCCAGGCACGCGGAAGGCCGTTTTACTACTTTGCCTTTGGCGCCGCCTGCGCCGAAGTCATAGTCGACACCCTGACCGGCGAATACAAGATGTTGCGCACAGACATCCTCCACGACGTGGGCGCCTCCCTGAACCCGGCCATTGATATTGGCCAGGTCGAAGGCGGCTACATCCAGGGCGCCGGCTGGCTGACCATGGAAGAACTGGTGTGGAATGCCAAAGGCAAACTCATGACCAGCGGCCCGGCCAGCTACAAGATTCCGGCCGTGGCGGACATGCCCCTGGACCTGCGGGTAACCCTGGTGGAGAACCGCAAGAACCCGGAAGACACGGTGTTCCACTCCAAGGCCGTAGGCGAGCCACCGTTCATGCTCGGCATCGCCGCCTGGTGTGCGATCAAGGATGCAGTCGCCAGCCTCGCCGATTATCGCCTGCAACCCGAGATCGACGCGCCGGCAACACCGGAGCGGGTGTTGTGGGGGTGTGAGCAAATGCGTAAAGCAGCCCGGGAGAAACCGTATGAATAACTGGATCAGCGCCCTGGCCGACCTGCAGCTACAAGGCGAACCTTGCGTCCTGGTGACCATTATCGAGGAGCAAGGCTCGACCCCGCGCAATGCCGGCTCGAAGATGGTAATCAGTGCCGCGCAGACCTTCGACACCATCGGCGGCGGTCATCTGGAATACAAGGCGATGGAGATTGCCCGCCAGATGCTCGACAGCGGCAAGCACGACACCCATCTGCAGCGGTTCAGCCTGGGCGCCAGCCTGGGCCAATGTTGTGGCGGCGTAACCCTGTTGCTGTTCGAGCCCATGGGCCAGGTGCAGGCCCAGATCGCCGTCTTTGGCGCCGGCCATGTGGCGCGTGCACTGGTGCCGCTGCTTGCCGGCCTGCCGTGCCGGGTGCGCTGGATCGACTCGCGGGAACAGGAATTCCCGACGCAAATACCTGCAGGCGTGCGAAAAATCGTCACCGATGAACCCGTCGACGAGGTGGATGCGCTGCCAACAGGTTGCTACTGCATCGTCATGACGCATAATCACGCCCTGGACCTGGAACTCAGCGCCGCCTTGCTCAAACGTAACGACTTTACCTACTTCGGTTTGATTGGTTCCCAAACCAAGCGCGTGAAGTTCGAGCATCGCCTGCGCGACCGCGGTTTCAGCCCGCAACATTTGCAGCGCTTGCGCTGCCCGATGGGCTTGAGCGAAGTCAAAGGCAAACTGCCTGTGGAAATCGCCATATCCATCGCCGGCGAAATCATCGCCACCTATAACGCCCACTTTGGCCAGCACACGGCCAGTGGCAACACCGCGTCATCTGAACCCATTAAACAATTGCTGCCGTCTTCACGACGCAGCCATGCCACGCACCGAGAATTGTCATGACCTGTAAAGCCTATCGCGCCGCCATCCTGCACAGCATTGCCGACCCCGCCGAAGTCGGCATCGAAGCCTCCTATGAGTATTTCGAAGATGGCCTGCTGGTGGTCGACAACGGCCTGATCAAAGCCGTCGGAGCAGCCAGCGAGCTGCTTGCGACACTGACCGCCGATACCGAGATCACGGAATACACCGATGCGCTGATCACGCCCGGTTTTATCGACACCCATATCCACTTCCCGCAAACCGGGATGATCGGTGCCTACGGCGAGCAGTTGCTCGACTGGCTCAACACCTACACTTTCCCGTGCGAAAACCAGTTTGCCGATAAAGCCCATGCCGACGAAGTGGCAGGCATTTTCCTCAAGGAACTGCTGCGCAACGGCACCACCACGGCCCTGGTATTTGGCAGCGTGCATCCGCAATCAGTGGATGCCCTGTTCGAAGCCGCCCAGGGTCTGGACCTGCGTTTGATTGCCGGCAAAGTGATGATGGACCGTAACGCGCCGGAGTATCTGACCGACACCGCCGAAACCGGCTACAGCGAAAGCAAGGCACTGATCGAGCGCTGGCACGGCAAGGGCCGCCTGCATTACGCGGTGACCCCACGCTTCGCGCCGACCAGTACGCCAGAGCAATTAACCCTGGCGGGCAAGTTGTTGGGTGAATACCCGGATCTGTATCTGCACACCCATATCAGCGAGAACCTTCAAGAAATTGAGTGGGTAAAGTCGCTGTTCCCGGAGCGTAAAGGCTATCTGGACGTGTACGACCACTACCAACTGCTGGGAGAGCGCTCGGTATTTGCCCATGGCGTGCATTTGTGTGACGAGGAATGCGCCCGACTGGCTGAAACCGGCTCGGCAGTGGCTTTCTGCCCGACGTCCAACCTGTTCCTTGGCAGCGGCCTGTTCAACTTGCCGATGGCAGAGAAGCATAAGCTCAATGTCGGGCTGGGCACGGATGTGGGTGCAGGCACTAGTTTCTCGCTGCTCAACACCCTGAACGAAGCCTACAAGGTCATGCAACTGCAGGGTGCACGCCTCGATCCGTTCAAGTCGTTGTATCTGGCCACCCTGGGCGGCGCGCGGGCCCTGCGTCTGGAAGACCGTATCGGCAACCTGCAAGCGGGCAGCGATGCGGACTTTGTGGTCCTGGACTACAACGCCACACCGTTGATGAGCTATCGCCTCAAGCAGTCGAAAAACATTGCCGAAACATTGTTTGTATTGATGACCCTGGGCGATGACCGCACCGTGCAACAGACCTATGCAGCGGGCAATCTGGTGCATCAGCGCTAAACCTGAATACACCGCTACCTTGTGGGAGCCGGCTTGCCGGCGATGACATCGCGAGCAGGCTCGCTCCTTCAGGAATCGATGGCGGGTTTACAGCTTGGCTGCAGGCCGGGGGCTTTTGCCCTTGGTTTGCAGCAAGTGCGAGAACACCGCATGCAAATCGTCCGAGGCGCTCTCTTCGTCAAGGTTGAGTTTGCTGTCGATGTGATCCATGTGGTGCATCATCAGGTCTACAGCCAGCGCGGCATCACGCGCTTCAATCGCATCGATCAATTGCATGTGCTCGTCGTAGGAGCAGTGCGAGCGGTTGCCGCTCTCGTATTGGGCAATAATCAGTGACGTTTGCGACACCAGGCTGCGCTGGAAGCTGATCAGGGGCGCATTTTTGGCAGCCTCTGCCAGTTTCAGGTGAAACTCGCCTGACAAGCGGATCCCGGCCCCGCGATCGCCCCGCGAAAAGCTGTCACGCTCGTCTTCCACCATTTTGCGCAACTGCGCCAGATCCTCAGCACAGGCATGCACCACAGCCAGTTCGGTGATGGCCTTTTCTACCAGCCGCCGGGCAAAAAACACCTGACGCGCTTCCTCAATACTGGGGCTGGCCACCACCGCACCACGGTTTGGCCGCAGCAATACGACCCCTTCGTGGGCCAGACGCGACAAGGCACGACGAATGATGGTACGGCTCACCCCAAAGATTTCACCCAGCGCTTCTTCACTCAGCTTGGTTCCAGGCGCCAGACGCTGTTCGAGAATCGCCTCGAAAATATGCGCGTAGACGATATCGTCCTGGGTTCCACTGCGGCCGGCCTTGCCTGCGCGGGATTGTTTCTTGAGAGGCTGCAACTGTTCGTTCATGGGCACTCGTGTGGGAAAGCGGCGGCGAATTAGACGTTACCTCAGTACGGTAACGGGCGTCGCTGGCAAAGAATTAATGCATAAAATCAGGGCGCATTGTACACAAGCCAGAGTGCCAGTACGACTGTACGGTCATTTGCGATCCCGGCTGTATCGCAATGACAGGTTAGCTTTGCGTTTAGGCTTGCGTGCTGTCAGAACTCTCTTCAAGAACAAGGAATTGCGCACCATGTCCGACGCCCCTCTGCCGCGGTTACATCCGCTGTCCGACACCTCGCCTTCAGCCGTGGTCGCAGGCTTTATCGCAATGATGACCGGCTACACCAGTTCCCTGGTGCTGATGTTTCAGGCCGGCCAGGCAGCAGGCCTGAGCAGCGGACAGATTTCCTCGTGGATATGGGCCTTGTCAATTGGCATGGCTGTTTGCAGCATAGGATTGTCATTGCGTTACCGCACCCCCATCACCATCGCCTGGTCTACGCCCGGGGCCGCGCTGCTGATCACCAGCCTCGGTGGCGTCAGCTATGGCGAGGCTATCGGCGCCTACATCACCTGTGCACTGCTGGTCATTATCTGCGGCATGACCGGCAGCTTCGAGCGCCTGGTCAAACGTATCCCCGGGTCACTGGCAGCGGCTTTACTGGCGGGCATCCTGTTCAAGATCGGTAGCGAGATCTTCGTCGCGGCACAACATCGCACCGGGCTGGTGGTCGGGATGCTGGTCACTTACCTGATCGTCAAGCGCCTGTTGCCGCGCTATGCCGTGCTCGCGGCCCTGATGATCGGCACCTTGATCTCGGGCTTGCTTGGACTCCTGGATTTCAGCGGTTTCGCCCTGGAAGTCGCGGTCCCGGTATGGACTACACCCTCGTTCTCGATAGCCGCGACCATCAGTATCGGTATCCCGCTGTTTGTGGTGGCCATGACCTCCCAGAACATGCCGGGCATCGCCGTGCTGCGGGCCGATGGTTACAACGTCCCCGCTTCGCCGCTGATCACCACCACCGGTGTCGCCTCGCTGCTGCTCGCACCCTTCGGTTCCCACGGGATTAACCTGGCCGCGATCAGTGCCGCCATATGCACAGGCCCCCATGCCCACGAAGACCCTGAAAAACGCTATACGGCCGCAATGTGGTGCGGCATTTTCTACGGTATTGCCGGGACCTTTGGTGCAACGCTGGCGGCGCTGTTCGCAGCCTTCCCCAAAGAATTGGTACTGTCGATTGCAGCACTGGCCCTGTTCGGCTCCATCAGCAATGGCCTGACCATCGCCATGGCTGAATCGAAAGAACGCGAAGCCGCACTCATCACCTTTATGGTCACAGCGTCCGGAATGACCCTGTTCTCGATTGGCTCGGCCTTCTGGGGAATTGTCGCGGGCGTGTTGACCTTGATCATCCTGAACTGGAAAGCGCGCTGACCGGCAATGCAACTCTATAGGAGCCGGGCTCGCTGGCGATGCTGAGGTAAGGAGCTCGCAAGCAAGCCCGACTCCTGCACAATTGGTTGGCGCTCGCTCAAATCGCCAACGCTCCGCCGTCCACGGCCAGGGCGTGGCCCGTGGTAAAGGCTGCACCGTCAGAGCATAAATACAGCACCGCACTGGCCACCTCTTGCACTGTGCCTATACGCCCCACGGGATGAATTGCCGCTGCATACTCAGCCTTTTTCGGATCTGCCTCATAGGCACGGCGAAACATGTCGGTATCAATAACCGCCGGGCATACCGCGTTCACCCGAACCCCCTTCTTTGCATATTCAATGGCCGCTGACTTGGTCAAACCAATCACTGCATGCTTGGATGCCGAATAAATACTCATCTTCGGAGCCGCCCCCAGCCCCGCCACCGACGCGGTATTGACGATTGCACCGCCGCCCTGGGCCAGCAGCAGCGGCAACTGATACTTCATGCACAACCAGACACCTTTGACGTTAACCCCCATGATCGCGTCAAACTCATCCTGTGTACCCTCTGCCAGACGCCCCTGTTCAATCTCGATCCCGGCATTATTGAAGGCATAGTCCAGGCGGCCGTAAGTGCTGATGGTCTGCGCCATCAAGTGTTTTACCTCGGCTTCGAGGGTCACATTGCAGGGTACGAACACGGATGTGCCGCCCGCAGCCCTGATGAGCTCAACCGTGCCTTCACCGCTGGCAACATTCAGATCGGCCACTACGACTTTCAAACCCTCTGCGGCAAAGGCCAGCGCGGTTGCCCGGCCAATACCGGCCCCTGCCCCCGTGACAACCACCACCTGCCCGGAAAAGCTCATGCTCATTATTTTTGTCCTCGAAGGGGAAAAGCTGTGCAGAGTGTAGGCACGCACACAGATCAGCCCCTTATTTATCGAAATGATAAATCCCTGCCCACCACAATCACTCAAGGTGATGAAAAAGCATTCGTGAGCCGAGATTCACTTGCTGGGCCAGGCAAGAAGGGCTATCAACAGTCTTTGTCTTTTAGCTGAGTGCAGACCATGACCGCCGAGACCAACCGCCAGTTTCTTCTTGCCAAACGCCCCGTCGGCGCCGCAACACGGGACACCTTCAGCTTTCAGCAAGTGCCTGTGGCCAAGCCGGGCGCAGGCCAGATAGTGGTCAGGAATCAATACCTGTCGCTCGATCCGGCCATGCGCGGCTGGATGAACGAAGGCAAATCCTATATTCCGCCGGTCGGTTTGGGCGAAGTGATGCGCGCCCTGGGTGTCGGTCAGGTGATTGCCTCCGAACATCCCGGTTTTGCAGTCGGTGACTATGTGAACGGTGCGCTGGGGGTGCAGGACTACTTCGTGGGCGAACCCCGGGGCTTCTACAAAGTCGATCCGAAACTCGCACCTTTGCCAGTGTATTTATCAGCACTGGGGATGACCGGGATGACCGCCTATTTCGCCTTGCTCGAAGTCGGCGCACCTAAAGCGGGTGACACCGTCGTGATTTCCGGCGCCGCCGGTGCGGTCGGCAGCATTGCCGGGCAAATCGCCAAACTCAAAGGCTGCCGCGTGGTGGGTATTGCCGGGGGCAAACAGAAATGCGAGTTACTGATTGAAGAGCTGGGCTTTGACGGGGCTATCGACTACAAGAGCGAAGACGTCATCGCAGGTCTTAAGCGCGAATGTCCTAAAGGGGTCGATGTGTTTTTCGACAACGTCGGCGGCGATATTCTCGATGCAGTACTTAGCCGCCTGAACTTTAAAGCCCGCGTAGTGATTTGTGGCGCCATCAGCCAGTACAACAACAAGGAAGCCGTAAAAGGGCCGGCCAATTATCTGTCGCTACTGGTGAATCGCGCACGCATGGAAGGGTTTGTGGTGATGGACTATGCCGACCGCTATGCAGCAGCAGGGCAAGAAATGGCCGGATGGCTGGCCAAAGGTCAACTCAAAAGCAAGGAGCATATTGTTGAAGGGCTGGAAACATTTCCCGAAACCCTGATGAAACTGTTCAGCGGGGAAAACTTCGGCAAGTTGATCTTGAAGGTCTGACCCGGCACTTGATCATTGTGCCCCCCCCCTGAAGTGGCAACGGCCTGACCGCGAGAGCATCGCAGGCAAGCCGTTGTTACAGAATCAGTATTAATTAGCGCGCAGTCAGGCCAGCTCGGCGACCACCGCAGCCAGAGCTTTGGCCGGGTCCGCAGCCTGGCTGATCGGGCGGCCGATTACCAGATAGTCAGAGCCTGCATCCAGCGCCTGGCGCGGGGTCAGAATACGGCGCTGATCATCCTGGGCGCTGCCTGCAGGACGAATCCCCGGGGTCACCAGTTTTAGCGCTGGATGCGCAGCCTTGAGCGCTTGCGCTTCCAGTGCCGAGCAGACCAGACCATCCATACCGGCCTTCTGGGCCAAGGCAGCCAGCCGCAGTACCTGCTCTTGAGGCTCGATGTCCAGGCCAATCCCGGCCAGGTCTTCGCGCTCCATGCTGGTCAGCACTGTCACACCAATCAGCAGCGGTTGCGGGCCGGTACGCTTGTCGAGCACTTCACGGCACGCGGCCATCATCCGCATCCCGCCCGAGCAGTGAACGTTCACCATCCACACGCCCATTTCGGCGGCAGCTTTAACCGCCATTGCTGTGGTATTGGGAATATCGTGGAATTTGAGATCCAGAAACACCTCAAAACCCTTGTCACGCAAAGTGCCGACAATTTCCGCAGCACAGCTGGTAAACAGCTCTTTGCCCACTTTCACCCGGCACAGCTTCGGGTCCAACTGATCAGCCAGTTTCAGTGCGGCGTCACGCGTTGGGAAATCCAGGGCGACGATAATAGGAGTCTGGCAGTCGGACATTAGCGGGTTCTCAGGCTGGTCGAAATCGGCGCGCATTGTAGCGGAACCAGCCGCTTACCGGCACCCGATGATCGCAATTTCACAATTTTAGTCATCTAAAGAGTTATAAGACCCGCAGCGGATTAACCGGCCTACAATGAAACCACTGCGTAGTCACAGACTCAAAAGGACAGACTGCAACCCGCTTTGCGAACGCCTTGCACAGCGGTTCACTCAACAAGGAGAACACTATGCCCTGGTATGCCTGGTTAATTCTGATCGTAGCTATCGGCGCCATCGTTGGCGCGCTGATGACTTTACGTGAAACCGCCAACAAAGTTGAACTGACCGATGAACAGCGTAAACGTGTAGCCGAACGTAACGCCGAGATGGATGAGAAAGAGTCGAAGGACCGCTGAGACAGTCTGACTATGTTTACCCAGCCCATGGGCTGGGTTGTCGACTACAAATATCTACCTGCCTTGGAATGAAACACCTGTACATCTCCCTGGAGCCCAAGGCTATGATGCTTGATTGCATAAGAGACAGCAGCCATGCGGTACTCCCCAGGTCATAAAGCCCAAACCCACAAACGCATCATCAAAGAAGCATCCGGGCTCTTCCGGCGAGACGGGATTGGCGCCACGGGGCTACAACCCCTCATGAAATCCCTGGGCCTCACCCACGGTGGCTTTTATGCCCACTTTTCGTCGAAAAACGAACTGGTAGAAAAAGCCCTGCAGCATGCGGCTGATGAAGTGGACACCATCTGCGAACAACTATTCAGCCAGCCGCAGCCACTCAATGCATTCATCGACACTTACTTGTCCCAATGGCACGTCACTTCTCCCCATGAAGGCTGCCCGCTACCAACCATGTCCGCTGAAATGGCCCAACAAGGGCTTCCCAGCACCACCACGGACTACGTAATCAACGCCCGACTTGAACAGATTGAGGGCGCCCTTGAGGAGCCGGATGCTCAAGACCGGAGCATTGTGATACTTGCAACACTGGTTGGGGCTCTGGTCCTGTCTCGCGGAGCCCAAAGCGATGCACTCAGAGAGAAGATTCTTGCAGTAACGCGTAATGCATTGAAGCAATCAGATCAGCAGGCTTGAACACCAGACGTAAAAAGGCCAGTCAATGACTGGCCTTTTTACTTTCCACCGGCTGGCTTAGTTCACCGCGACCTTATCGCGATTTCTGTCATAAATGGCCTTGCCTATCCCGGTCACTTCCAGCAGTTCATCTGCCGAGGCGAAGTTCCCGTTGGCCTCACGGTAAGCCACTATGGCCCTGGCTTTGGCGGCCCCGACACCAGAGAGTTCACGCTGGAGTGTCGCCTCATCTGCAGTGTTGAGGTTGACCGTTACCAGCTGTGCTTCTGGCTCAGCATGGGCACTTACAGTCGGCTTGGGTACCTCCGCCTGGGGCGCAGCATGAGCTACGCCGGAAATACCCACCATCAGGGCCAAAAACATCGAAGACAGAAAGCTAATACGCATAAGTGACACTCCTTTACATCGTTAAGTAGAAACAGCTTTCCTGAGCTGTACTCCAAACGTAGGTGATGGAAGCAGAGTGTCAAAAATCACTGCGTTGCAGAGTATGTAGTCATAACAACTCTGAGCGACGTTGTTGATGGATCCAGTCGACAATTTCGCCCTCGGGGGCATAACCACTGACCGTATCGCGCAATAGCTGCCGTACCAGCGGATAGTCGTCCTGATCCACCGCTTCAAGCAATTGTCTCAGCCGCTGCTTGAGTTCATCCCAGGGCAACATGTCTTCATTGGCACTCATGATCATCGGGTGCCGGGTCGCTACTACGTTGTCACCAATCAGCAACTCTTCGTAAAGCTTTTCGCCCGGGCGCAGGCCCGTGAATTCGATTTCGATGTCGCCATGCAGATTCTTCTCTGAGCGAACACTGAGGCCGGAAAGGTGAATCATTTTTTCGGCCAGCTCGACAATGCGCACAGGCTCGCCCATATCGAGCACAAACACATCACCGCCCTGCCCCATGGAACCAGCTTGAATCACCAGCTGTGCGGCCTCCGGGATAGTCATGAAGTAGCGGGTAATCTTGGGATGAGTCACAGTCAGTGGCCCGCCGGCTTTGATCTGTTTGTGAAACAGCGGAATGACCGATCCCGAAGAGCCCAGTACATTGCCAAAGCGAACCATGGTGAAGCGGGTTTTATTAACCCGCGAAACATTAGCTGCATCGCCAAACAGTACAGGCGCCACTTCTCGACTGAGCGCCTGAAGCGTCATCTCGGCCAGGCGCTTGGTGCTGCCCATCACATTGGTCGGACGTACAGCCTTGTCAGTAGAAATCAGCACAAAGTTCGCAACCCCGGACTGTAAAGCAGCCTGGGCCGTATTGAGCGTGCCAATAACGTTATTCAGTACGCCTTCAGCAATGTTGTGCTCAACCATTGGGACATGCTTGTACGCGGCAGCGTGATACACAGTATCGACACCCCAAGTCTTCATGACCTCCAGCAGTTTGTGCGCATTACGCACCGAGCCCAGAATCGGTAATACCCTCACCGACAGTGACTCACGAGTAACCCGTTGCTCAAGTTCGGAACAAATGCTGTAAAGATTGAATTCGCTGTGTTCAAACAGCAGCAACGTCGTAGGCCGAAGTGCCAGGATCTGCCGACACAGCTCTGAACCAATAGAGCCGCCCGCCCCGGTCACCAGTACGCACTGACCTTTAATGCAGTGCTCCAGCAACTCCCCTTGGGCAGGTACCGCATCACGCCCCAGCAAATCGGCAATATCCACTTCCTGGATATCGTCGACCTTGACCCGGCCGCTGGCCAGATCCATGAAACCTGGAACGCTGCGCACATGAAGCGGGAAGCCTTCAAGCAGACCCAGAATTTCCCGACGGCGACCGCGGGACGAAGAAGGGATTGCCAACAAGAGTTCTTGTGCACCTGTCCGATCAATCATCTGCTGCATGTTTTCAGGCTTGAACACCTGCAAACCGGAGATAACACGATCAGAGATGCTTTCGTCATCATCGATGAAAGCTACAGGCCGCATGATTCTGCCCATGCGCAGGGCCGCGACCAGCTGATTACCCGCAGCGCCGGCACCGTATATGGCAACACGGGGCAAGCCGTCGTCCCGGCTGGTAAAGGGAACGTGCTGAGCAGCAGAGAACCAGTCACCCAGGAAGTATTGCCGCATGACCAGACGCAAACCGCCAAGCATGATAAGGCTCAGCCACCAGTAGTTGAAAATGATTGAGCGTGGCACAACATTTTCGTGATTGCTGTACCAGTACACCACTACCGCCAGAATCAATGAAGAAAGGCTGACGGCCTTGATGATCGCGATAAGCGCATCGTTACCGAAATAACGCATTACAGCGCGGTACATTCCGAAACGAAGAAATAGGGGGATGGCTATCAAAGGAGCACAGATAAATAACCACAGGTGTAACTTAACTGGGTTAACCATATCGTCCATGCCCAGACGCACGACAAAAGCGAGCCATAGTGCTATCCAAACGAGAAATACGTCTGTGGCTACTTGAAGAATCCGCTTTTGTCGACGTGAAAGGTTGAGTAAGTACGCTCGAATTTTATCCATAACCCTTTAAGCACCTATGCCGCTTTGAAAAACCATCAACACCCTATTGCTCATAAGGTCATACATTTATTGCAAGGTCAGACCTCACGCAAATGATGCTTCCTGAACAACCTCACTCAACACTTTGCAGGTCAAGTTAATTTCCGCCTCGGTCAGTGTTGGATGGACCAAGAACATCATGCTCGTTTCGCCCAGTTCTTTCGCATGCTCTAGCCGTTGCTCAGGTCGCCATCCAGTGTTGTCAAACGCCTTTTCAAGATAAACCTCAGAGCATGAACCAGAAAAGGCCGGCACGCCTCGAGAAATAATTTCATTCAGGATGCGATCTCGCGACCAGTCAGCCTTCAGCTGTTCGGGACGTACAAATACGTAACACTTATAGGCTGCATGAACATCATCGGCAGGCACCACTGGAACCCGAAGTGACGGTAACTGTCGAGCCGTTTCCCAAATACACATAGCATTTTTCAGGCGATCAGCTTGCCAGTCCTGCATGCGGCGCAATTGGATACGACCTATAACAGCCTGCACTTCAAGCATGCGCCAGTTAGTACCAAAGCTTTCATGCAGCCAACGGAAACCAGGGGCATGTTCACGCTCATAAACAGCCTCCCAACTCTTGCCGTGGTCTTTGTAAGCCCACATATCAGCCCAGAGTTGTCGATCATTAGTGGTGACCATTCCACCTTCGCCGCCGGTGGTCATGATTTTATCCTGACAGAATGACCAGGCACCTACATGGCCGATAGAACCGACCGGCCTGCCTTTGTAATGAGCACCGTGGGCCTGGGCACAATCTTCAATCACCTTTAGCCCATGCTCATTGGCCAACGTCATGATCGGATCCATATCACATGGCCAGCCGGCCAGATGAACGCAGATCAGCGCTTTGGTACGCGGAGTCAAAACTGCACGGATGGTTTCAGCCGTAAAGTTTTGCGAATCCAGGTCGACATCTGCGAAAACGGGTACCGCACCTGCATTGACGATGCTTGAAACCGAAGCAAGGAACGTACGAGAGGTAACTATCACCTCATCACCCGCTCCGATCCCGAGCGCTTTTAATGCCAGGTCAAGGGCTACAGTGCCATTGGCCAAAGCAATGGCGTACTCAGTACCTGACCAGGCAGCGAATTCTTTTTCGAAGGTGCGTGTTTCCTGACCGGTCCAGTAGTTGACCTTGTTGGATAATATAACATCGCGGACTGCGTCAGCCTCTTCTACTGTGAAGGAAGGCCAAGGAGAAAAAGATGTATTAAGCATAAAGGTGCTAGCCCCCAATTCAGTAGGTAAAGAATCCGCAACCCGTTTTACGACCCAATCGATTACCACGCACCATTTTCCGCATCAGCGGGTGAGCACGGTATTTCGGATCGCCCGTTTCATTGTGGAGTGTTTCCATGATTGAAAGGCACACATCCAGTCCGATCAAATCGGCTAATGCCAAAGGACCGATCGGGTGATTTGCCCCCAGACGCATTGCCTTATCGATTTCTTCAGCACTGGCAACGTCTTCGGCAAGAATACCAATCGCTTCGTTAACCATTGGAATCAACATGCGGTTGACAATAAAGCCAGGGGCTTCATTGACCAGCACTGGATCTTTACCCAACAGTGCAGCGAACGACAATGCCCAATCGAGCGAGGCTTGCGCGGTTGTCAAACCGGCAATCACTTCAGCCAACTTCATAACAGGAGCTGGGTTGAAGAAATGCAATCCAACTACGTTCTCTGGATACGGCGTTAACGCTGCCAGTGCGGTGATAGATAAGCTGGAGGTATTGGAGGCTAAGATAGTGTCAGCCTTACATACCATGGCAAGTTCCAGGAAAACAGTGCGCTTGGCATCAAACTCTTCTGATACTGCCTCGATAATGCAATGACAGTTTCGAAGATCATCAATACTCGAAACCACCTTTATTTTTTCAAGAAACCGCTGGTGCTCCTCTGGAGAGAGACGATTTTTTTTGACTAAGCTTAAAAATCTTGCCCCTACTTCATCTCTCGAAGCGTTTGTTGACTGTGGTGTACGGCCATACCACAAAACAGTTTCAATGCAGGCTGATCGTGCCAGCACTTGCACAATACCGCTACCCATCGTACCGGTACCCACGATTCCGATACATAAATTATCAGTTGGCATGACCATTATTGAACCTCATCTGCGGGTATGACTTTAAAGGCTTTGGCCGGATTACCAAAAAAAACAGTGTTTTGCTTTACGTTTTTGGTCAAAACACTGCCCATACCCAACATCGAACCGGTTTCCAAAACGAGTCCTTGACGGATACATGCTCCCGTTCCCACCTCAACAAGCGACTGAATATGAACATTTCCGGAAATGGCAACCATGGGAGCAATCGTCACAAAATCATCGAGAACTACATCATGACCGATAGTACCATTCAAATTAACAATAACATGGGCGCCAATTTTAATATCGACGGTACACACGGTACCGGCACAAATAATGCTGCCTGGGCCGACACTAACATCACCAGCAGAAGCAATCGCGGCCGGGTCAATGAGCGTGGCAAATTCTGGACAACCCATGCCTGTCATTTTTTTGAAAATTTTCTGCCTGACTCGTGGATTGCCAATTGCAATAATAAATTGGCAGTCACCATAACGTTCCCAGCCCTCGATTTTCCCGAGAACCTTGGCCGTCCCAAACGATGCGCCGAGAACGCTGTCATTATCGTCTAAAAAACCGGCAACCGTTACGCCCAGGCGGGAAGCAAGCCAATACACTTCTTTGGCAAAACCGCTAAAACCAATAATTATTAACTTTTTGGACGAATTCACAAAATCAAACCTCAGCAGTAATTAATGAATTGAATACGGAAACTTTCATCACACTCAAGATTTCCCACCTGTAAACCTGCTCATGGTCGCCTCTCCATCTGCACTTATACCATCCCTTACAATGACTTTTTTAACCGTAAGAAATAATATCTTAATATCTAAAAGCATGGTTCTATTATCAACGTACCACGTATCCAGCTTAAATTTATCTTCCCAACTCAACGAGTTTCGACCATTCACCTGCGCCCAGCCCGTTATTCCAGGGCGTACATCATGACGCCTGTACTGCTCGGGCGTATATAAAGGCAGGTACTCCATCAGCAACGGTCTAGGCCCTACCAGACTCATATCACCTTTAAGCACATTCCAAAGGCCTGGTAGTTCATCGAGACTGCTGGAGCGGAGAAAACTGCCAAATTTAGTCATGCGCAAATTGTCAGGCAGAGGTTTTCCAGAACTATCCACTGCATCTAGCATGGTTCTAAATTTAATCATTTCGAATGGTTTACCCTGTAAGCCCGGACGCAGTTGTTTAAAAAACACTGGCGAACCTAGTCTTTTTTTAACTAAAAAATAGACGACCAACATCACAGGTGATAAAACTACCAACCCTAGAAATGAAAGAACAATATCAAACAAACGTTTCATAAAAAGCCTCTACAAAGCGATGTAAATCCAGACATTCCCAGACCCTGGCATCCGATAAAAAAATTCAATTATATCAACGCCTACAAAATCCGACTTTTATTTAGACCCCTGAACATTAAGATTATTTAAATAAAAACAAAATAATAAATTTTAGAAAGTAACTTTCTTTTTTCCCTCGACGAAAAAGACGAGTCATATTTAATAACTTCAGCTTATCTAATAAGCCATTGCGCTCAATCAGCCCAACAATTTCAGCAGCGCTTTCTTTCGAACCGGACTTATCTGCAACCCACAAAACATTGTTACGGTACCATCCGCTTCGCAGCAGCTTTATTCTATTAACAAGTCCTTGAAAAGCGCTCATCGAACCATATACATTCGTTGCATGCTGCCGATAAAAAATATGGGCTTCACGGTCCAGGGCCCACTTGACTTCATTTACCCTGCAGATCGCATAAATAAGCCAATCATGCGATCTACCTTTAAAGGAATCAATAGTCAGTGTTCTGGATTTTATGAGAGCACAAACCTCTTGAGTAATGACGTAAGTACATCCCGCAGAAGCACCTTGAAAAAGGTAGTCAAAGTCCTTCTGAGCTTGACTTTTATCAATGTAACCAGCGCGCCTCATGACGTTATCATAGGAGACCAAATTTGAAGAATAGCCCCCGGCCCCCTCCAATGCCATACAATCCAATGCAGCACGTAGCTTGCCAGGAGACCAAATATCGTCTTGATCAGCAAAGCTGATATGAGTGAAATCCAAATAGTCTGAGAAGTGTATTAGCTTAAAAAAATTCCCAGCAGCAGAACCTGTGAACTCACCAAAATTATCGACTATTGTGATATTTTCATGCTTATCGGCATAAAGCCTTAACAGGCTGACTGTATTATCTGTGGAACCATCATCACGAACAAATAAGTGCCACTCTATATTTGCCTGGGCAATGATAGATATCAACTGTTCTTCCAAATACTTGCTACCATTATAGGTAGCCAGCAAAATAGCTATCTTCTCTTTCATAAATTACGCACCAAAATCAGGACTGGAACTACCACTCAATGTGGAATCACCCACAACCAAAATGCACTACAAACAACATAAGCTAATAGATGAGCGCCGCATATAGTTCAGGACGCTTTTACATTCCTGAAAATATCATAGAACATTATAACGAAATACATAAAACCAAAAACGAAATCCACCTGTTTGAATTCACTATCTTTATTGCCACTAAATACAAATGCGCCCTTCGCTACAACAGCAGCACCTAAAACATATACAGAAAATCTAATGCCCGCAACTTCACTGAGCGAGAATGAAAGCGCCATTACCAATGTGCTCGCACATAAGAAAACCTTCGACCTTATACTGACCGCCTCTCCAGACAACGCCGTGTAGGCTACAACCCATATAAACAGCAGGAAGATTTTCTTAACTATTGAAGCGCTTTCCCCTCCTTGAAAATAAACTGCCCTTATTCCAAAATCAAAATGACTTACTAAACTAACAAACAAAAATGAAACTTGTTGCGACAATACTATTAGAGCAAATGCCCCCCACATGATCCAACGGAGAAAACCTTCCCTAACATTACAGAACACATTGCAAAACACACACGACATCACATATATAGCAATCATTACAATTGCCGAATCGTGAAAAGAAATAGCAACCATAGCCAAAATTAGAAACCGGAAAGTAGAGATCTTTCCATACGAACATAGATATGCAATTATCAGATAAGCAGGTGTCGCCCTCAGTGCCGTCGTCAATAACAAAGGAGATAGAGCTAGCGTAAAATACAACCAACCACGCTGCTGCTGTAAATCATCACCTCTCATCAACATCAAAATAAATACTACATAAAAAAACTGTACGAACGCAGCAAAGAAATCAACTGTCCCCGCAGCGGTATCAGCAACCCCAAAGCCATTACGTAAAAAAAATCGTGCAACCCACTCTGCCGCATACTCATTGGCCGATACAATATAACCATTATTTTCAGCCAGAGCGATGTAATTGCGATAATCAGGAAAGCCGTAGCCACCCACTGAGTAATAAACCAGAAGCACTGTAGAGACGACCAACAAAAACAGCAGCCTGTTGGTATTTACAAAATATGTCCACTTCCCATTGTGTTGCCCGAGTGATTCAGACATAGAATACAGACCTCATACTTTCAACACATAGAAAGTAACCACTACGCCTGCAACCAAAACCATCTGACCAATTAATTTCCCTGTTATAATACGCGCAGCACAATTTATTTCATTACCCACATCCAAAGCCTTGAAGAAAACTCTATCGATATAAGTAAACATAATTATTGATGCACAAAAATTCAGTAACTGCCCTGTATAAGCCAGGGTCATTCTTATTTCCGGATATTTAATACTCAACACGAAAGGCATAATTATTGCTAAATTTATTAGCAAGCTGACAAATACTGAATACATTGTAACTTTAGAGAATACATCCCATTCTACCCGCCACCAGTATTGTTTCTTCCCCAACGCTCCAAAAATTCCTGTAAAGCCAAGAATCTGAAGATACTTAAGCGGCTGAGATGCATACTTCGAGCGGCACACAAAAATTATAAACAACAACCCGGCACACATTGAATATCCAAACATGGCCGGAACGCCTATGGTGGTTATTTTCTTCTCGAGTAACAATGAGATACTGAAAACAGACACCATATTCATGATTCGCGCCAGGTATTGAACCCAGTTTGCCACGGCTAAAACTTGCGTAGTACCGTCCACATTAACCCTGGCCCTAACCATCACGGCATAGACATCGAAAACCTGGGCACCAATCAAAGTTAAAATAACTAATATTTCAAACAGAGATACTAAATTATTATCCATTAGCCACTCTTAACCCAAGACTATTTTTAAAAAATCATTCACCTATCCGCCCCCCCGCCAACCACATCTAAAAAGAAGAGTCGACCACCGAAATAGCAACTTGATCTTTCTCACTTATGATAACTTCATCCATCGTGGGCCAGGCGATATTTATATCACTGTCACTCCACAACAAAGAGCCTTCTGATGGCTTGTCGTAATAATCAGTTGTCTTGTACAAAAATTGCGTATTATCTTCTAGCGCGAGAAAACCATGAGCAAAACCTTCTGGTATCCATAGCATTTTCTTGTTACTGCTATTTAGCTCTACACCTACCCACTTCAAAAAAGTGGGTGAGTCTTTCCGGATATCCACGGCCACATCGAAGGCAGCCCCCTCCACGACCCTCACCAGCTTCCCTTGAGCATGTGGTGCAGCCTGATAATGCAATCCGCGAAGGACGCCACGTCTCGAGCAGGAGTGATTATCCTGTACAAAAGGTCGCGGCTTAGGAAAACCTAACTTTTGTACTTCATTGCTGAAGCGCTCTTCATTAAAACTTTCCATAAACCAGCCACGATCATCACTGAACACTGAGGGTTCAATGATGAGTACGTCAGGTATTTCAGTTCGTGTAATTTTCATTACCTTCCGGCCTCCATCAAAAGCCGTAGAAGGTATTGCCCATACCCTGTCTTCTTAAACCGTTCAGCTTGAACGGCCAGCATCTCAGGGGTAATCCAGCCGCTGTTAAAGGCAATTTCTTCCAGACAGGCTACTTTTAACCCTTGGCGCTGCTCTATGGTATGCACAAAATGACTGGCTTCCAGTAAAGAGTCATGGGTACCGGTATCCAGCCAGGCAAAGCCACGTCCCAGCATTTCAACCGTCAAACTGTTCTGTTCAAGATAAGCACGGTTAACGTCGGTGATTTCAAGTTCGCCCCGTGGCGACGGCTTCATTTTTTTTGCGATGTCTACAACCTGATTGTCATAGAAATACAAGCCCGTTACTGCGTAGTTAGATTTTGGTTTTAACGGCTTTTCTTCAATGCTCAACGCACGCCCTGTACTGTCAAACTCAACAACACCAAAGCGCTCTGGATCTGAAACGTGGTAGCCAAAGACAGTAGCACCTGTCTCTTGGGACATAGCAGATCGCAAGTTATCCGAAAAGTGCTGACCGTAGAAAATGTTATCACCCAAGATCAAACAAACCGGATCTTGGCCAATAAACTCTTCTCCAATTATAAATGCTTGTGCCAGCCCATCAGGGCTAGGCTGTTCGGCATAGCTCAGTTCAATACCGTATCGGCTGCCGTCACCCAGCAATTTTTTGAAACATGGTAAATCTTCGGGGGTTGAAATGATCAGGATTTCCCGCATGCCCGCCAGCATCAAGACCGACAGAGGATAAAAAATCATCGGTTTATCGTAGATAGGCAACATCTGCTTGGAGACGCCCAAGGTCAACGGGTGCAGGCGGGTGCCCGAACCGCCAGCGAGGATGATGCCTTTGCGCTTAATGGTGGTCATGTTCCTAGAACTTCCTTAGTTTTTCGTGAGCTTCACCTATGACGCCGACAGGTGATGTCTTTTATTAATTCAGAAAAACACGCTACCGCCCCAGGATTCATGGTCGATTTCCTGAGAACGCGTATGGTCTACTTTGTCCAGACCGAAGCCTGAATATCACTTAACGATTGGCAAGACTCGTCAAAGGCACACTGATCTGTTGCAGTCGATTCATTAAATTGATAAGCAGAATGACTCTTTCTTCGCCGTCCATGGTCATGAAAATGGACTCAATACCCGCGAAGCCTTGATCAACAAGGGTGACCTTATCGCCCGGGTTGTACGTAACGATGGCGTGACTGTTCGCTCGTTCTTGCAGCTGAACAATAAGGTTGTGATTGACGGCCAGAGGCCTGCCACCAAAAGCCACAATGCGGGCTACCCCACGAGTTGAACGCAAGGGTGCCCAATTTGAGCCCTGGGGCATGTGTATAAACAGATAGCCCGGAAACAAAGACTCTTGAATGCATTGCAGTTGCCCACGCACGAGTTTTTCACGTCGACAGAACGGACGTGAACACTCATAACCTTGGCGCTGGAGGTTTTCCTCTGCCCGCTCGTCTTGTCTGGGCTTGCATTGCACCAAGAACCAGTCGGCAGGCTTTGATGTAATGGGCTCGCAGAATGCTGCAGGGCATGTTGTAGACATAGGCATTTATTAATGGGTCTTCCGTTTACCATCGTATTGTGCAATCGCCAGTGCCTCGCATCTGGCTTGTTTCCTTTCCATAGCAGCTCAATTGAACCGCAGCCGTGAGCTCATCCCGTCGGAATCAGAGCGCCGGCGAATCTGCCAGGAGTTCCCTACAGGCCAGCAGGTCCTTTGCCAATGCCTTTTTCGCCACTATATCGCCATGTACTATACGTATTAGCCCAGCCCTCTGAACCATACCTGAAATAAACTCAAACAAATCCTGTTGATCAGCATGGGCTGAGTAACTGCTTAAATTTTCAACACATGGGCGAATGATACAGCTCTCACCCTCCAATTCAACATAACTGCCTAATCGGTAACACATTTGCATCCCGGCGCCCCGGGTACGCGCAGCCTGATAGCCAGTAAAAACACATTATGCCTTCGGTCTGCCTGCATAGCGTTCAAGTAATAGACAATACGACCACTGGAGCACATTTCAAAGCCAAAAACAACAATCGCACACCGATCGATATTGGCCGGAGCGCTCTCAGGCTGTGCGCACTTGCCTTGGCTATCGTTTGTTAGACCGCATACTCAACTGCCTGCCCCTGGAAGAGTCCTGAACTCTCGGCAACCAAATCATTATCCGTGTGAACTGGGCCAGTTCCGCTGAAGGATATTTTCAGTTTTGTAGAACATCCTTCGTACGCGCCCATTATTGAACACGGGAATCAGCAGCGGTTCTGCCCCAAGCCAGATGTATAGCCCTTTGCAGCAGGTTCTGATACTAAAAATGTCAGGAAATCGCTACGGCCGCATTCCAAACGGGCAACACCCAGTATGTCGCCCGCCTTTGCCGATCAGGATGTGCACACAGGGTATCCGCCCCTGTGTTTTGAGTCAGGACTCATCCGGGCTCGCTTTACCGAATTGGAATTTGAAAGCTGGTTGCAGTACATAAAATTCGACATGTACTGCGTCCTATAACCAACTCTCTTAAAATCGATAATTATCCGCGCCGAAAACAGATCAGATTTTTTCGTGCTGCAGGTCTTTCCCGCTGCTTGCCGTGCTAGTCAAAGAAGCCGGAGCCCTTAGTGCAGTCGGATTTTTGAGCTGCCCCTCTCTGACCGCTAAAAAGTTTCGGACCAGTACAATTAACACACCCAGAATGCCTCCCAACAATAACCCCAACAATACAATCAGGGCCTTCTTGGGTTTGACTGGCTCCATTGGCTCCAGGGCTTTGCGATCGATTGAGACCAACTTCATGTTGCTGCTATCGAGGTTACTCAAATCCCCCAAACGCACAATCTCGGAGCGCAACGGCTCTACACCACTTAAGAACAGATCTTCATTTTGACGCTGCTTAAGTGCTTCAACTTCACGGTTGCTTTGCAGTAGTTGCAGCTCACGAGCAATCTGAGCTACGCGCCCTTCGGTGAAATCGTCAGTTTTTCGCTGCTGCAGGGCTGCGCGCTCTGCTTCAAGCGCTTCTGTACCCATAAAATACAAGGGAATTTGCTGATTGTTGATTTCGGTCCGCATACCACTGGATCCACGAATGTTAGCCGAATCACCCAACGCCGAGGGCGTGGTAGGCTTTTGAATATTCAAGGCCCTCGCGATGCCAATAGCCTCACTCAGTTGCGCCATACGATCAGTGCGCACAATCTTGAGTTGCTGACGCAACGCCTTGAGCTCATCCTGCAATTGCGCACGCTTTATGCTGTCGGCTTCGTTCAAGGCGGCGATGCGCGCCTCCTTGTCTATCTCATAGCTGGAGCGGGCTGCGTCCAGCTTGCCTTTTAGCTCGGTCAAACGGTTATTGACGATAACCTTGAGGTCAGCGGCAATTTGCTTACGCTCTGCATCAATGGCGTAATCGACAAAGCCATTGAGGATCTTTACCCCGTCCACTCCCCCGGGATATGTCAACTCCATGCTAATCGCAGCGTTCTGGGAATCCGCTTTTTTAGAATCAGGAAAAATCAGCTTTAGCGAGTTGCGATTGAAATCTTCGAAGCTTTGCTCAAGGGTGCGCCCCGGACGCTTGAATTGAGTGAATAGCTCTTGATTACTCCGGAAAAAACCCAGTCGATTATCGTATGACTCCAGCGACGACCCTACTTTCAACAGAGCCTCATTGGGAGGCAGGGTGTATACACCCGATCGATTGAGTGCATCCAGCTCGTTGATGGCTGCCGGGCGCAGAACGCTACTCACCTGATATTCAGGCGTACTTAAATAGGCATAGCCCAAAGCAACCAGACCAAAGAGAGCAGCCGTAGCAAGAATGATTTTTTTCTGCTGCCAGACCATCAAAAACAAAGGGAGTAAATCCACTTCATTGGACGAAGGAGCATTCGGGATACGGGAGAGACTACTCACAACCAAGACCTGCCTTCTAAAAGAAACTGCGGGCTCGTTATGCAGCGATTTTCATACGCGCTTATATAACTTTCTAACATCAGGCCTTAGCTTCATGCACACCTGAAGAAGCATAAAAATAACTGTACATCGAGAATCTGAAGCATTTTGCCAGTATCTCGAAACTATACAAGCCTGACAAAGTGTAATAAATCTATGGGGCGCGACATGAATTTTGTAGTGTGCCATTTACATTTGAGCTCTCAACCTGCGCTGCAGCCCTCTCCCGGCCGCATTGTCTGCGCTAAGACACACTCAATATGTAAAAAGGCCTACGAATGGGCCAGCAGGCTGCGTTTTAGTTTCGCAGATTTTCGCTTATAGACCACAAACCCCAATACCGGGCCGAAGAGCATGCCAAGCAGTAAGGCGCCGATAAAAAATAGCGATGCTGGCAACTCAGGCGAACGCCACCCCAAAAACATCAATGAGGTAGGCTGCTGGTTTTCGAGGATAAATATTACAGTCCCGAAAATAACAGCCAGGGCGAACCCCCCCAACACTGCACGTTTAAAGTCACGCATCAGTAACTCCTAGGTCCTTAAGGATTAAATATCGTCTTCCTCATCCTCATTAACTCGATCCCGGAGCTCTTTGCCCGGCTTGAAATGAGGAACAAACTTGCCATCGAGGCTGACAGACTGGCCGGTCTTTGGGTTACGGCCTACACGCGGCGCGCGATAGTGCAGCGAGAAGCTGCCAAAGCCACGGATCTCAATTCGATCCCCGGTCGCCAGACACTGTGACATTTGTTCAAGCATAGTCTTGATAGCCAACTCTACATCCTTGGATGAAAGCAGCCCTTGATGGGTGACAATTCGTTCGATCAACTCCGACTTCGTCATATTTTTCCCTTCTTTTTCAAGCAGCTAGATCAGCGCTTCAAAGGTTTTAGCATGATCGAAAGGGTTTGAACAGCCCAGGGATTGACTTATCTTTAAAGGCATCAGATAGATGCCAAACAGCCAGCAGAGCAGAAAAACAGGCATGCGACCGCCACCTTGAACCCATAACCACTGCCGCAGGCTCTTTAGCCTCGCCCTGGCGATCGCTGACAGCTGCAGACGACGCTGCAAGCCTGCCGCTCAGGAATTCCACCAATCATATACGTCTCGTTAGCGCTGCCCCATAAGGCCTGTATCAGGCCACCCCCCGGGGCCGGGGTTGAGCTGGCGAGCCAAGCCTGGCCAGCTCAAATTTCAGGCACAAAAAAGGGCGACCTAAGTCGCCCTTTTTCTATGGTAAATCAGAACTTAGTTCTGTTTTTCCATTTGTGCACGCAGCAGGTCGCCAAGAGTGGTCGGACCAGCAGCAGGCTCAGAGGTAGCTGGCTTGTCGCGCAGGCTCTGAATTGCTTCCTTCTCGTCTTCAACGTCTTTCGACTTGATGGACAATTGGATTACGCGGCTTTTGCGATCAACGCTGATGATCTTGGCTTCTACTTCTTCGCCTTCTTTCAGAACGTTACGTGCATCTTCGATGCGGTCACGGCTGATTTCGGAGGCTTTCAGAGTTGCTTCGATATCCGGAGCCAAAGTGATGATGGCGCCTTTAGCGTCAACTTCTTTCACGATGCCCTTAACGATTGCGCCTTTGTCGTTCTCTTGTACGTACTCGGAGAACGGATCGCTTTCCAGCTGCTTGATACCCAGGGAGATGCGCTCACGCTCTGGATCAACAGACAGGATAACGGTGTCAAGCTCGTCGCCCTTCTTGAAACGACGTACGGCTTCTTCGCCAACTTCGTTCCAGGAGATGTCGGACAGGTGAACCAGGCCGTCGATGCCGCCGTCCAGACCAATGAAGATACCGAAATCGGTGATCGACTTGATGGTGCCGGAGATTTTATCGCCCTTGTTGAACTGGCCAGAGAAATCTTCCCATGGGTTAGATTTGCACTGCTTGATGCCCAGGGAGATACGACGACGCTCTTCGTCGATGTCCAGAACCATAACTTCCACTTCGTCGCCGACTTGTACGACTTTCGAAGGGTGGATGTTTTTGTTGGTCCAGTCCATTTCGGAAACGTGTACCAGACCTTCAACGCCTTCTTCCAGCTCAGCGAAGCAGCCGTAGTCGGTCAGGTTGGTAACACGAGCGGTAACGCGAGTGCCTTCTGGGTAACGGGCTTTGATAGCAACCCATGGATCTTCGCCCAGCTGCTTCAGGCCCAGGGAAACACGATTGCGTTCGCGATCGTACTTCAGAACCTTGACATCGATCTCGTCGCCAACGTTGACGATTTCGGAAGGATGCTTGATGCGCTTCCAGGCCATGTCAGTGATGTGCAACAGGCCGTCAACACCGCCCAGATCGACGAATGCGCCGTAATCCGTGAGGTTTTTAACGATACCTTTAACTTGCTGACCTTCCTGCAAGGATTCCAGCAGAGCTTCACGCTCGGCCGAGTTCTCTGCTTCAAGCACGCTACGACGCGAAACAACAACGTTGTTGCGCTTCTGGTCCAGCTTGATGACCTTGAATTCCAGCTCTTTGCCTTCCAGGTGCGTAGTATCGCGCACTGGACGAACGTCAACCAGAGAACCTGGCAGGAACGCACGGATGCCGTTAACGTCGACAGTGAAGCCGCCTTTAACCTTACCGTTGATAACGCCCTTGACAACTTCTTCTGCTGCGAAGGCTGCTTCCAGAACGATCCAGCATTCAGCGCGCTTGGCTTTTTCACGGGACAGCTTGGTTTCGCCAAAGCCGTCTTCGACCGCGTCCAGCGCAACGTGAACTTCATCACCGATGTTGATGTTCAGTTCGCCAGCGTCGTTGTGGAACTGTTCCAGCGGGATGAGGCCTTCAGACTTCAAACCAGCGTGAACGGTTACCCAACCAGCTTGGTAATCGATATCAACGATGATAGCGGTGATGATAGAGCCAGCCTGAAGATTCAGGGTTTTTAGGCTTTCTTCAAAGAGTTCTGCAAAGCTTTCGCTCATTTTAATTCCTGTTGATCAAGGGCGAAGGATACGCCCATCTGCCACATTCCAGACAATGTGGGTTACGTTCATATAAAAGAAGGCATGCAGGACTATTTCTGGTCTCCTGCACGCTTTCTTGGTCATCCAGTGATATCGCGCAGGGCGATTTCACTCATGATTCTTTCAAGCACCTGCTCGATCGACAACTCCGTGGAGTCCAGCTGTATTGCATCAGCCGCCGGTTTAAGCGGGGCTATTGCACGCTGCGTATCACGCTCATCGCGGGCACGAATCTCATCTAGCAGACCCGAGAGACTAACATCATCGCCCTTGGCCTTCAACTGCAAGTAACGGCGACGGGCACGTTCCTCCGCGCTAGCCGTCAGAAATATCTTCAACGGCGCGTCCGGAAACACCACAGTTCCCATGTCGCGACCATCGGCAACCAGACCGGGAAGTTCCTGAAATGCCCGCTGACGCTGCAGCAAAGCCTCACGCACAGCCGGCAAGGCGGCAATTCTGGAAGCCCCGGCAGCAACGGTCTCACTGCGAATCGCGTGAGTAACGTCCTCACCTTCCAGAATAATGCGCGCATGCTTGCCGTCCGTCGCTCCGACGAACTGCACATCAAGATGCGCAGCAAGTTTCTCAAGCAAGGCTTCGTTATCCAGAGCAACGCCATGATTGCTCGCGGCGAATGCCAGCAAACGATACAGGGCACCGGAATCCAGCAGATTCCAGCCCAGGCTCTTGGCCAGCTTGCCAGCCACGGTGCCTTTGCCGGAACCGCTTGGGCCGTCGATAGTGATAACCGGCGGGACCATCACGACTGCACCTCTTGCGCTACGCGAATGCCTACCTGTTTGCACAGGGCAAGGAAGTTAGGGAACGAAGTCGCGACATTGGCACAGTCGTGAATACGGATGGGAGCCGTTGCCCGCAGAGAAGCGATGCTGAATGCCATCGCAATGCGGTGGTCACCGTGACCATGAACTTCCCCGCCACCAATGGAGCCACCATCGATAATGATGCCATCCGCAGTTGGCTCACACTTCACGCCCAGCGCCAGCAAGCCGTCAGCCATGACTTGAATCCGGTCAGACTCCTTGACCCGCAGTTCTTCAGCGCCGCGCAGGATCGTGCGACCTTCGGCCACTGCCGCCGCCACGAACAGTACCGGGAATTCATCAATCGCCAGCGGTACCAGCTCTTCAGGAATCTCGATACCTTTAAGCTTGGCTGCGCGCACACGCAAATCAGCTACAGGTTCGCCACCCACTTCGCGCTGGTTCTCGAGGGTGATATCCGCCCCCATCAAACGCAAGATGTCGATAACGCCGGTGCGGGTCGGGTTGATGCCGACATGCTCGAGCACCAGATCGGAATCTTCGGCAATCGAGGCGGCCACCAGGAAGAACGCCGAGGATGAAATATCGCCAGGTACTTCAATGTGGGTAGCCGTGAGCTTGTGGCCTGATTCAACAGAAGCCGTGGCACCCTCGACACTGACCGGGTAGCCGAAGCCACGCAGCATGCGCTCGGTATGATCACGGGTTGGCGCCGGCTCAGTGACCGAGGTCTTGCCTTCAGCATACAAACCCGCCAGCAGCAGGCAGGATTTGACCTGGGCACTGGCCATCGGCAGGGTGTAATCCATCCCTTTAAGCGCGTGACCGCCGCGAATAGTCATCGGCGGACGACCTTCTGCAGCAGTCTCAATCACCGCCCCCATTTCGCGCAGCGGATTAGCCACACGATTCATCGGGCGCTTGGTCAGCGAAGCATCGCCGGTCAAGGTCGTATCAAAGCTCTGCGCAGCCAGCAAACCCGACAACAGACGCATCGAGGTTCCGGAGTTACCCAGGTAAATCGGGCCTGGCGGAGCTTTCAAGCCATGCAGCCCCACACCATGGATAGTCACGCGCCCATGATGAGGGCCTTCAATCACCACACCCATGTCACGGAATGCCTGCAAGGTTGCCAGAGCGTCTTCACCCTCAAGGAAACCTTCGACTTCGGTTGTACCTTCAGCCAAAGAACCAAGCATGATTGAACGGTGAGAAATGGACTTGTCACCAGGTACGCGAATCTTGCCAGTTACCTTGCCACCTGGCTCAGCCAGGAAAATCAGATCATTTGAATTCATAGGGTCCACATATGCCCGGCGGGCCAGGATTTTACTGAAATGCTCGCGAGCAACCCGGGCGCGGGTAAAGACGCCCAGCAATTGATGCCCATCTCCCGCATCGACCGCATCGCGCAAGGCGTCGAGATCACTGCGAAATGTATCCAATGTACGTAACACCGCCTCGCGGTTCGCGAGAAAAATGTCATGCCACATTACCGGGTCGCTTCCTGCGATTCTTGTGAAATCGCGAAAACCTCCCGCTGCGTAACGAAAGATATCCAGATTCTCATTGCGCTTGGCAAGAGAGTCCACCAGCCCGAATGCCAACAGATGCGGTAAATGACTGGTTGCAGCCAGCACCTCGTCATGGCGTTCGACCTGCATATGCTCGACGTCCGCCCCCAGAGCGCGCCACATTGTGTCCACCAGGGCCAGCGCCCCGGAGTCGGTTTCGGCCACGGGGGTCAAAATAACCTTGTGCCGCTCAAACAGAACCGCATTGGAGGCTTCGACACCACTTTGCTCGGATCCGGCAATCGGGTGCCCGGGAACAAAGCGTGGCGGCATGCCACCAAAGGCCTGAGTCGCAGCACGCACGACATTACCCTTGGCACTCCCCACATCAGTCAGAACGGCCGACCCCAGATCCATGCCCGCCAGCAACCCGAGCACTTTCTCCATGGCCAGAATCGGCACTGCCAGCTGGATGACATCAGCACCACAGCAGGCGACTGCCAGATCAGCTTCGCAGCGATCAACCACACCCAGCTCTACAGCCAGGGCGCGCGACGCAGGGTCCAGATCGACTCCGACCACCTCAGCGCACAACCCGCTCTCGCGCATGCCTTTAGCAAAGGAGCCACCAATCAGGCCGAGCCCGACAACCACCAGCCGACCCACAACAGGCTTTACAGATTTCAAGGACATTACATCAACCACAAGCAAGAACCTTGGCCAGCGCCTCAAGCAGACGGGTATTTTCCGCCGGCAGACCAATAGTGATGCGCAGGTGGTTCGGCATACCGTAATTGGCCACCGGACGCACGATCACACCTTCGCGCAACAGCCCCTGATAAACCGGGGCAGCCACTTGACCGAGATCCACCGCAATGAAATTACCGCGGGATGGAATCCAGCCCAGACCCAGCTCACGAAAACCGTCCAGCAACTGCTGCATGCCCGCCTCGTTAAGACGGCGGCTTTCAGCCAGATAGTCAGCATCCTGCAGTGCAGCACAGGCCGCAGCCAGCGCCAGACTGTTGACATTGAAGGGCTGACGAACCCGATTCAGCACATCCGCCACAACCGTTGTCGACAGGCCATAACCAACCCGCAAGGCAGCCAGGCCATAAGCCTTGGAAAACGTACGAGAGACCAGCAGATTAGGATAGGCCGAGAGAAACTCCAGACCGTCCGGCAGCTCGCCGCCTTCCGCATATTCGATATAGGCCTCGTCCAGCACCACCAGAACCCGCTCGGGGACGTCCTGCAAAAACTCGTTCAGTGCATCGACACCAAACCAGGTCCCGGTAGGGTTATTCGGATTGGCGATGAAAACCACCCGGGTATCACTGTCAATCGCCTCAAGCATGGCAGGCAGGTCATGCCCCCAGTCCTTGGCCGGCACCACTCGCGCCTGCGCACCCACCGCCTGGGTCACAATCGGATACACCGCGAAGGCATGCTCGCTGAACACGGCATTCAGGCCCGGCGCCAGATAGGCCCGGGCCACCAGTTCCAGAATATCGTTAGAGCCGTTGCCCAGGGTCACCTGATCGAGTTGCACACCGCAACGCTCAGCCAGCAAGCTCTTGAGGGCAAAACCGTTACCATCCGGATAGCGGGTCAGCTCCGCCAGTTCATTGCGAATGGCTTCCAGCGCCTTCGGACTTGCCCCCATAGGATTTTCATTGCTCGCCAGCTTGACGATGGTGGCCGGATCAATCTCCAGCTCACGCGCCAGCTCATCCACAGGCTTGCCCGGGACGTAAGGCGAAAGTTGTTGTACGCCCGGCTGCGCCAGGGCGAGAAAATCACCGCTCATGTATGACCGCCTCAGAGAACCGCTTTCGGGTAGGAACCCAGCACTTTAAGCGCCACTGCTTCTTGACTGATTTGCTCCAGAACACTTTTGACCAAAGGGTCACGGTGATGGCCAGCAAAATCGATGAAGAATACATAGGTCCATTTACCGCTACGCGAAGGACGCGTCTCGATACGTGTCAGATCGATCCCGTTCTCATGGAACGGCACCAGCAATTCATGCAGGGCGCCCGGACGGTTGCTCATTGATACGATAATCGATGTTTTATCATCGCCGGTCGGCGGCACTTCCTGACTGCCGATCATCAAGAATCGCGTCGAGTTGTCAGGGCGATCCTCAATTTTTTCCGCCAGTCGGGTCAAACCATAGAGGCCTGCAGCCATATCGCCGGCTATCGCTGCCGAATTCCACTCACCCTTGACCCGCTTGGCCGCCTCGGCATTGCTCGACACAGCAACCCGCTCGACGTTCGGATAATGCGCATCCAGCCACTTACGGCACTGGGCCAGCGACTGGGCATGGGAGTAAATACGGCTGATGCTGTCGGTCTTGGTGTTTTCACCGACCAGCAGGTGATGGTGGATCCGCAGCTCAACTTCGCCACAGATAACCATGTCGTGCTCGAGAAAACTGTCCAGCGTGTGGTTCACAGCACCTTCAGTGGAGTTCTCCACCGGCACCACGCCAAAGTTGACGGCGCCTGCCGCCACTTCACGAAACACCTCGTCGATCGCCGCCATCGGCTTGCTGATGACCGCGTGCCCGAAGTGCTTCATTGCTGCAGCCTGGGTGAAGGTACCTTCCGGCCCGAGGTAAGCCACTTTCAGTGGCTGCTCCAGCGCCAGGCACGAAGACATGATTTCGCGAAACAGACGCGCCATCTCTTCGTTACCCAACGGACCTTTGTTGCGCTCCATTACCCGCTTGAGCACCTGAGCCTCACGCTCGGGCCGATAAAATACCGGCACTTCGCCTTCAGCCAGGCTTGCCATTTTTACCCGCGCCACTTCCTGGGCGCAGCGGGCACGCTCGCTGATCAGCTCCAGAACCTTTTCGTCCAGGCTGTCGATGCGCACGCGCAGCGCCTTAAGCTCTTGCTCGGACATTAGCCGTGTTCCTTCTCAAACTCTGCCATGTAAGCCACCAGCGCGTTAACCGCAGTAATGTCCACAGCGTTATAAATCGAAGCCCGCATGCCACCCACCGAGCGATGCCCTTTGAGGTTCAACAACCCGCGCGCTTCAGCACCCACCAGGAACGGCTTGTCGAGACGATCGTCAGCCAGACGGAACGGCACGTTCATCCACGAGCGGTCGGTCTTGTTGATCGGGTTGCTGTACAGGCCGCTGGCGTCAATGAAGTCATACAGAGTGCGTTTTTTGACTTCGTTAAGCTTGCCGATGGCCTCTACACCACCCTGCTCTTTGAGCCACTCGAACACCAGGCCGGACAGATACCAGGCCAGCGTCGGAGGCGTGTTGTACATCGAGCCGTTGTCTGCCGCGACCTTGTAGTCGAGCATCGTCGGGCAGATCGAGCGCGCCCGGCCCAGCAGGTCTTCACGAATGATGTTGACCACAATACCGCTCGGACCGATGTTTTTCTGGGCGCCGGCGTAGATCATGCCGAAGCGGGAAATATCGACCGGACGCGACAAAATGTCAGAAGACATGTCGGCAACCAACGGCACATCGCCCGTTTGCGGAATCCAGTCGAATTCCAGGCCGCCAATGGTTTCATTGGGCGCGTAATGAACGTAGGCCGCGTCTTTCGACAGGTTCCATTCATTCTGACCGGGAATCGCGAAGTAATCGTAAGGCTTGGCGCTGGCAGCCACATTGATGTGGCCAAAGCGCGAACCTTCCTCAATGGCTTTTTGCGACCAGATACCGGTATCGATGTAATCCGCCTTGCCATTTTCCGGCAGCAGATTCAGCGGGATCTGGGCAAATTGCTGGCTTGCGCCACCCTGCAGAAACAGGACTTTGTAGTTCGAGGGAATAGACAGCAGGTCACGCAGATCCTGCTCAGCCTTGGTCGCAATGGACACGAACTCATCGCTGCGATGGCTCATTTCCATGACCGAGAGGCCCTTGCCATGCCAGTCGAGCAACTCGGACTGGGCACGCAACAGGACAGCTTCAGGCAGCGCAGCAGGACCTGCGCAGAAGTTATAGGCTCGTTTGCTCACATCCACTCTCACTCTGATTTGGTGGGTCACGCAATAAATCAATTATCGACACATTGTTCAATGTGAGGGCTTGCAGGCGACTGCGGTGCAACAGTCACTCATCGCGAGCAATATCGCCTCCACACATACAACAAGGGGGCGAATCTTCATCCGCCCCCTGTGTACCCGCTTATTCCTGCGGCTCTTCTTCGTCAGCGCCAGCCTCTAGCGGCTGCTCGTCGTCGACGCCATCGTGGATGACCTCGTCATCGAGCTCAACACCACCATCGACCTCACCTTCAAGCTCTTCACCTTCGACTTCCGACGGCTCCTGAACCCGCTCCAGCCCGACCAGCGTTTCATCGCTGGCCAGCTTGATCAAGGTGACGCCCTGGGTATTGCGACCCAGGCTCGACACTTCATCGACACGGGTACGCACCAGGGTGCCCTGATCGGAGATCAGCATGATCTCTTCGCCATCAAGCACCTGAACGGCACCGACCAGACGGCCGTTACGGTCGTTGCTGACCATGGCGATAACGCCCTGACCGCCACGCTTGTACTCAGGGAACTCGCTGATCGCAGTCCGCTTGCCATAACCACGCGCCGAAGCGGTGAGGATCTGGCTGCCTTCTTCAGGAATCAGCATCGAAATCAGCTTCTGACCTTCTGGCAGACGCATGCCGCGAACACCGCGGGCCGTACGACCCATGGCACGCACGTCGGACTCTTTAAAGCGAGTCACCTTGCCGCCATCGGAGAACAGCATGACTTCGCGCTCACCATCGGTAATCGCGGCACTGATCAGTACGTCACCTTCGTCCAGCTCCAGCGCAATCAAGCCCACGCTGCGTTGACGGCTGAAGGATTCGAGCGGGGTCTTCTTCACGGTACCGTTAGCGGTTGCCATAAAGATGAAGTGCCCCTCGGTGTAATCCTCCACCGGCAGCATGGTGGTGATGTATTCACCCTCACCCAACGGCAGCAGGTTAACCAGCGGACGACCACGCGCAGCACGGGATGCTTCAGGGATTTCGTAGGTTTTGAGCCAGTACACCTTGCCTTTGCTGGAGAACAGCAAGAGCGTGGTGTGACTGTTGGCAACCAGCAGGTGAGCGATGTAGTCCTCATCCTTGACGCCAGTAGCCGATTTACCTTTACCGCCGCGACGCTGAGCCTGGTACGCAGCCAATGGCTGGGTCTTGGCGTAGCCACCGTGGGAAATGGTCACCACACGCTCTTCTTCCGGGATCATGTCACCGAGGGTCAGGTCGAGACGGTGATCCAGAATTTCGGTACGACGAACGTCGCCGTATTCCGCACGAATGACTTCCAGCTCCTCGCGGATCACTTCCATCAAGCGCACGGCGCTATTGAGGATACGGATCAGCTCACCGATCTGGTTGAGGATTTCCTGGTACTCGGCCAGCAGCTTCTCGTGCTCAAGACCGGTCAGACGGTGCAAGCGCAGCTCAAGAATGGCTTGCGCCTGTTCTGGCGACAGGAAGTACTTGCCTTCACGCAGGCCGTATTGCGGATCCAGGTTGTCAGGGCGGCACGAATCCGCACCGGCACGCTCGACCATCGCCACTACCGCACTGGACTCCCAAGGCGTGCTGATCAGCGCTTCCTTGGCTTCAGACGGAGTTGGCGAAGCCTTGATCAATGCAATGACCGGGTCGATGTTGGACAGGGCAACCGCCTGACCTTCAAGGATGTGGCCACGCTCACGGGCTTTGCGCAGTTCGAAAACAGTACGACGGGTAACCACTTCACGACGGTGACGAACGAAGGCTTCCAGCAGATCCTTGAGGTTGAGGATCCGCGGGCGACCGTCGATCAGCGCAACGATGTTGATACCGAACACCGCTTGCAACTGGGTCTGGGCATACAGGTTATTGAGAATAACCTCCGGCACTTCACCACGACGCAGTTCGATTACAACACGCATACCGTCTTTGTCGGACTCGTCACGCAGTTCGGTGATGCCTTCGAGCTTCTTCTCTTTAACCAACTCGGCGATCTTCTCGATCAAGCGCGCCTTGTTCAACTGGTACGGGAGCTCGGTGATCACGATCTGCTGACGGCCACCGACCTTGTCGATGTCTTCAATCATCGAGCGGGCACGCATGTAAATGCGGCCACGACCGGTGCGATAGGCTTCGATGATGCCGGCGCGACCGTTGATGATTGCTGCGGTCGGGAAGTCCGGGCCCGGAATGAACTGCATCAGTTCATCGATGCTCAGTTCCGGGTTGTCGATCAGCGCCAGGCAACCGTCGATCACTTCACCGAGGTTGTGCGGCGGGATATTGGTGGCCATGCCCACAGCGATACCGCTGGAGCCGTTGACCAACAAGTTGGGAATACGGGTCGGCATGACGGCCGGGATCATTTCCGTGCCGTCGTAGTTCGGCACCCAGTCCACGGTCTCTTTGTGCAAGTCAGCCAGCAGTTCGTGGGCCAACTTGGTCATGCGCACTTCGGTGTATCGCATGGCCGCAGCGTTGTCGCCGTCGACCGAACCGAAGTTGCCCTGACCGTCTACCAGCAGGTAGCGCAGAGAGAATGGCTGAGCCATTCGAACGATGGTGTCGTAAACCGCGGTATCACCATGCGGGTGATACTTACCGATTACGTCACCGACCACACGGGCAGATTTCTTGTACGGTTTGTTCCAGTCGTTGTTCAGTTCGCTCATCGCAAACAACACACGCCGGTGCACGGGCTTCAAGCCATCGCGTGCATCAGGCAGTGCCCGCCCGACAATTACGCTCATCGCGTAGTCGAGATAGGACTGTTTCAGCTCGTCTTCGATATTGACCGGGAGGATTTCTTTGGCCAGTTCGCCCATGAGAAGCCTGATTCCTTTTTCGGGTGAAACTTCGCCACATCCATTCGGGACGAACGAAGCTCGCCGCTGCTGACCAAGTGCCATGCAGCGACTTACGACAAATCAACGAGTTATGCCACGGATTTGCGCAGTAAGGGCAACCCTTGCGGACTACCCTGGAAACCGCCGAATGTTATCACAAACGCCGCTACGCACCTATCCCCCAGATGCGCATGGAGCGTAGTAATTGGACAGGTTGTGGGCCTGAGCGTGCCCAGAGAGGCTCTGGAAGCGATTCAAGGGGTAAGCGGAGCAGATTCTGCAGCTGCAAACGCAGGCTGCAATCAGGTACGCAGGACCTTCAACAACAGCACGGCCTTGCAACCCGGCGTAACCTTCGCCAACCCCTGCAGGTGCAATTTATCAATGCAATCGCTTGCGACACATCAGTTGCGCCATTTTTGCCGTATCCGGACGCTCGACGATGCCCTTCTCGGTAACAATCACATCAATCAGATCGGCCGGTGTCACATCAAATACCGGATTGAATGTCTGCACAGGCGCACCGACACAGTGGCCGCCCACCTCCAGCAACTCACTGGCGTCACGCTCCTCGATAGGGATGTCGTCACCACTGGCCAGCTCCATATCGATGGTTGAACTTGGCGCCACCACCATAAAGCGCACACCGTGATGCATGGCATTTACCGCCAGCTGGTAAGTGCCAATCTTGTTTGCCACATCGCCATTGGCCGTGATCCGGTCAGCGCCGACTATCACCCAGGTCACGCCCTTGGTTTTCATGATGTGTGCCGCAGCCGAGTCAGCATTGAGCACCACCGGGATGCCCTCATTCGCCAACTCCCAGGCAGTCAGTCGCGAGCCCTGCAACCAGGGCCGGGTTTCGTCGGCGTAGACCTGCTCGATCATGCCTTCCAGCCAGGCAGCCCGAATCACGCCCAGCGCGGTACCGAAACCGCCCGTGGCCAGGGCACCGGTGTTGCAATGGGTCAGTACGGTCTGAGCGTTGCCCTGGTGACGGCGAATCACATCGACGCCCAACTGCGCCATGGTCAGATTGGCCTCGCGATCACTTTCATGAATCGCCACAGCCTCGGCCTCAAGTATGTTCAGAACATCGGCCCTGGCTTTGGCACGATTCAAACGATCACGCATGCGATTGAGTGCCCAGGACAAATTCACTGCGGTGGGCCGGGCGTCCGCCAGCAGCGCGAAGTCCTCTTCCAGCGCCCCGACCCAATCGCCACCCGCAGCCTTGCGTACACGCGCCGCAAGCACTACGCCATACGCAGCTGCGATGCCGATCGCCGGTGCACCACGCACCACCATGGCGCGAATAGCCTGGGCCACTGCTTCGGCACTGGTATGGGCCAGCCAGCTCTCATCAAAAGGCAAACTGCGCTGATCCAGCAGGTACAGGGCCTCACCCCGCCAATCGATGGCCTTTACCTTTTCTGCCGCCAACAGTCGATCGCGCATGCCTACCCCTATCACACAGATACAAAGCCGCCGATTATAGCGAGCCCACCTTTAAGACGCTCGGGTATACTTCGCCTCCTTTTAATATCGCACTGGAAGCCGTTTTCGATGCCCACCCTGCCCCTGTCCCTCGACCTGTTGCTGCTGCCCACCTGGCTGGTGCCCGTAGAGCCTGCCGGGGTGGTACTCAAGGACCACGGAGTGGGCATCGCGGACGGGCGCATCGTGTTCATCGGCCCGCGCCTCGAAGCCTTGAAACATACCGCCCGCGAAACCCGTGAGCTGCCTGACATGTTGCTCACCCCCGGCCTGGTCAATGCCCACGGCCACGCGGCCATGACCCTGTTCCGCGGCATGGCCGATGACCTGCCATTGATGACGTGGCTGGAACAGCATATCTGGCCCGCCGAGGCCAAATGGGTGGATGAAGACTTCGTGCGCGACGGCACCGATCTGGCCATTGCCGAGCAACTCAAGGGCGGCATCAGCTGTTTCAGCGATATGTACTTTTATCCCCGGACCGCCTGCGAGCGCGTGCATAAGAGTGGCATTCGTGCCCAAATCGCCATTCCGGTTCTCGACTTTCCGATTCCCGGCGCAAGCTCGGCCGATGAAGCATTGCGCCAGGCCGTCGAGCTGTTTGGCGACCTGAAGCACCATCCGCGGATCAAAATCGCCTTCGGACCGCACGCCCCCTATACCGTGGGCGACGAGAACCTGGAAAAAGTCCGGGTAATGGCCGATGAACTGGACGCTGCAATCCAGATGCACGTCCACGAAACCGCTTTCGAAGTACAACAGGCCGTCGAGCAACATGCCGAACGCCCGATAGCCCGCCTGGCCCGACTGGGCTTGCTGGGGCCACGCTTTCAAGCCGTGCACATGACCCAGATCAGCGATGCCGACCTGGCAATGCTGGTAGAAAGCAACGCCAGCGTGATTCATTGCCCCGAATCCAACCTAAAACTGGCCAGCGGCTTCTGCCCGGTCGAGCGTTTGTGGCTGGCAGGGGTCAATGTCGCGGTTGGCACCGACGGTGCTGCCAGCAATAATGATCTAGACCTGCTGGGCGAAACCCGCACCGCCGCACTGCTGGCCAAAGCCGTGGCAGGCTCGGCCACCGCACTGGACGCCCATCGCGCCTTGCGCATGGCAACGCTCAACGGAGCCCGGGCACTGGGCCTGGATAATGACATCGGTTCGATCGAGCCCGGCAAAGCTGCCGACCTGGTAGCTTTCGATCTGAGCGGGCTGGCCCAGCAACCGGTTTACGACCCTGTCTCGCAACTGATCTACGCCACTGGCCGCGACTGTGCAAAACACCTGTGGGTCGGGGGCAAACACTTGCTCGATGATGGCAAACTGACCCGAATGGACGAGCAACAGCTCTGCGCAACTGCCAAGGCCTGGGGCCAGCGCATCAGCAGCCAACCCCATTGATTCAAGACCTTCAGGCCTGTGCCTGAAGTAATACCAGGATTTTTCAGCTTTAGAGGATTTACCCATGAGCAACGTCGACCACGCCGAGATCGCTAAATTCGAAGCGCTTGCCCATCGCTGGTGGGATCGTGAAAGCGAGTTCAAACCCCTGCACGACATCAACCCGCTGCGCCTGAACTGGATTGACGAACGCGTGCAGCTGGCCGGGAAAAAAGTGCTCGACGTCGGCTGCGGCGGCGGCATTCTCAGTGAGTCCATGGCCCAGCGCGGCGCAACCGTAACCGGCATAGACATGGGCGAAGCCCCGCTGGCAGTGGCACAACTGCATCAGCTTGAATCGGGCGTGAATGTTGAATACCGCCAGATCACGGCTGAAGAGCTGGCCAACGAAATGCCCGGGCAGTTCGACGTCGTTACCTGCCTTGAAATGCTCGAGCACGTGCCGGACCCGGCATCCGTAATCCGCGCCTGCTACCGCATGGTCAAGCCGGGTGGCCAAGTGTTCTTCTCCACCATCAACCGCAACCCGAAAGCCTATCTGTTCGCAATTATCGGCGCTGAATACATCATGAAGCTGATCCCGCGCGGGACCCACGACTTCAAGAAATTCATCCGCCCTTCCGAACTGGGTGCCTGGAGCCGCCAGGCCGGCCTGAGCGTCAAGGACATCACCGGCCTGACCTACAACCCGCTGACCAAGCACTACAAGCTGGGCGCCGATGTCGACGTCAACTACATGATCCAGACCCTTCGCGAGGAGTGACCCATGCGTTTAAGAGCAGTTCTTTTTGACATGGACGGCACCCTGCTCGATACCGCGCCGGACTTTATCGCCATCTGCCAGGCCATGCGCGCCGATCGCGGGCTAGCGCCCATTGACGACAAGCTGATTCGCGACGAGATCTCCGGCGGGGCTCGGGCCATGGTCGCAGTGACCTTCAGCATGGACCCTGAAGCACCGGGGTTCGAGGAACTGCGCCTTGAATTCCTCGAGCGCTATCAACAGGACTGTGCGGTACACACCAAGCTGTTCGATGGCATGGAACAACTGCTGGCCGACATTGAGCAGGCCCACCTGGTCTGGGGCGTCGTGACCAACAAGCCCGTGCGCTTTGCCCAACCAATCATGGAGCGGCTGGGCCTGGCGGAACGCTCTGCGGTACTGATCTGCCCGGACCACGTGAGCCGCAGCAAACCCGACCCCGAGCCAATGATTCTCGCCTGCAAGATGCTCAACCTTGACCCGGCCAGCATTTTGTTTGTCGGCGATGACCTTCGCGACATCGAATCCGGCCGCGATGCCGGTACCAAGACCGCCGCCGTACGCTTTGGCTACATTCACCCCGACGACAACCCCGACCACTGGGGCGCCGACGTGGTGGTCGACCACCCGAGCGAATTGCGCAAAGTACTGGATAACGCGATGTGCAGTTGCTGACAGCGGGCGCAGAACGATCTTTGATTTCTGTTGAGGTTTTTTATGTTTGATTATTCCGCTCGCCCCGACCTGCTTCAGGGCCGGGTGATTCTGGTTACCGGTGCCGGCCGCGGCATCGGCGCTGCAGCAGCCAAAACCTATGCCGCGCACGGGGCTACCGTGCTGCTGCTGGGTAAAACCGAGTCCAATCTGAGCCAGGTGTACGACGAAATAGAAGCTGCTGGCCACCCGCAACCCGCAGTCATTCCTTTCAATCTCGAAACCGCCCAGCCCCATCAATACGATGAGCTGGCCGCCATGATCGAAAACGAGTTCGGCCACCTTGACGGCTTGCTGCACAACGCCTCGATCATTGGACCGCGCACGCCCCTGGAACAACTCTCGGGCGAAAACTTCATGCGGGTTATGCAGGTAAACGTAAACGCCATGTTTATGCTCACCAGCACCCTGCTGCCACTGCTCAAATTGTCCCAGGACGCATCGGTTATTTTCACCTCCAGCAGCGTAGGCCGCAAAGGCCGCGCCTATTGGGGGGCTTATGGGGTTTCGAAATTTGCCACCGAAGGCTTGATGCAAACCCTGGCCGACGAAGTCGATGGCGTGGCAGCCGTACGCTCCAACAGCATCAACCCGGGCGCGACCCGCACCAGCATGCGGGCCCTGGCATACCCGGGTGAGAACCCGCTGAACAACCCGGAACCACAAGCCATCATGCCGGTTTACCTGTACCTGATGGGGCCGGACAGCACCGGCGTAAACGGCCAGGCATTCGACGCGCAATAACGAATCGGCCAACAAAAAAACCGCAGCTGGCGAATGAATGCCAGCTGCGGTTTTTTTATAGACCCGGGCAAGTCAATCCCCCGGGATCAGCCCTCAACCAATTCCGGACGCTTGCGCACCACCGGCTTTTTTTCATACTGCAGACAGCTTTGCAAAAACAGATACTTGTAGTCATAGCTCTTGCAAACGGCTTTACGCAGCTCGGCTTGCAACGCTTCACTGGGATTCATCCCCGCCAGGGTACAAATAATCTCCAGCGCTTCCCAAGGGTGCTCATCATCGTACTGAGCGTGCATCTTCAGCCATTTCATGGCGCGCTTGCGCCCTTCTGCCGGCAGCGACTCCTCATAAACGTTTTGTGAACACACCACGGCAGCCCACTCGCCCACGGCGCCTTCAATGGCATAGTTGGTCGCGGCCATGGATACCGCCAGCGAATCCGCAGTGCAGGTATGCCAGCACCAGTCGTTCAGCGCCTGAAACTCGAACGGTATGTCCTGGGCATTCATGTCAGCAAGGCTGACGCCATGGGCATTGGCCCAGTTGACCCAGTAATCGGCGTGGTTCAGTTCGACCCGAATGTTGCGAATCAGCCAACGGCGGGCCATGTCTTCCCCGGGATGACGCCCATAACGGGTTTTCCCCAGGTTATGCCCCATGTACAACGAAAACTGTTCTACCACCGGCCATCCGCCAATGAGGTACAACCGCATGATTGTCGGGCTCAGCGTGTTATCACGCATGCGTGCATAAACCTCATGCTCGACGACACGGCGCTTGCTCTCGCTACAGTCGCGGATCAGCTTTTGAGCCCACTTGGGATAGCTGGTCGCTTCCATAAGAGGCCCGGTACGTACAAATGCATCCATCACAATCAAGTTCCTTCTCAGAGGTGATTTACAAAATCGGACACCTCATCAACGCAAAGTGCCCGGCAACTTCAAAGCCAGGGCTTTGGGGCGTACAGGTCGAGTCCACAAGCTGTCACAGGTAAACAATTGTGGGCGCTCAACTATATATCCCTGAGCATAGTCGACCCCGATCTCAATCAATGCCTGTTCAATCTGAGGACTTTCAACAAACTCGGCAATTGTCCGCTTACCCATAACGTGCCCTATATGATTGATCACCTCAACCATTGCCCGATTAATGGGGTCATCCAGCATATCCCTGACGAAACTGCCGTCTATTTTCAAATAGTCCACAGGCAAATGTTTCAAGTAGGCGAACGAAGACATCCCGGCGCAAAAGTCATCCAGGGAAAAGTGACAGCCCAGCCCTTTAAGTTCATTTATGAAGCGGATGGCACTGCCCAAGTTGGCAATTGCACTGGTTTCGGTAATTTCAAAACAGATCAGCTCGGGTGCCACGCCATAACATTCAAATTGCTCGAGCAAAAAAGCCAGGAACTCATCATCGCCTATGGTCGACCCCGAGAGGTTAATGGCACACATCGCCATTGAATGTTCTGCCCGCGGCGCCGAGCACCGAGAAATAATCTTGAATACGTTTTCCACAACCCAACGGTCAATCGAAGCCATCAGACCATAACGCTCGGCAGCCGGAATAAAACTGTCAGGCAAGATCAGGCCGCCACTGCCATCGCTCAGGCGCAACAGGATTTCAATGTGCCCGCCGCCTTCCGGGGCCCGCCCCAATGGAGCGATCTCTTGCGCATAAAGGCAAAACAGGTTTTCTTCCAGCGCCACGTGCAAGCGCTGTACCCATGCCATTTCACCAAAGCGCAGTGACAACTCTGAATCATCCGCATGGTAGACCTGAACCCGGTTACGCCCCTTTTCCTTGGCCATGTAGCAAGCCATGTCCGCCGCACGCATTGAGGCTTCCAGGGTCACCGGGGCTTGCTGGATATGCACCAGACCGATACTGATGGTGTTCAGGAACGGGCGTCCCTTCCACGCGAAGTGCAGCCTTTGTACGGTCTGGCGCAAACCCTCGGCAATTTTTTCAGCGGCATCGGCCGGGCAATTTTCCAGCAGGATACCGAACTCATCTCCCCCAAGACGCGCCAGCGTATCGCCCTCACGCAAACCCGAATGCAGCAATGCACAAATATGCCGCAACAACTCGTCACCCGCAGCGTGGCCACAGGTGTCGTTGACCAGCTTGAACTGGTCCAGATCAAGAAACATCAATGCGTGCCGGCCTTGCTGTCGCGCCAGATTCTGCAACACCAGCTCCAGCCGATATTCAAACTCGCGACGATTGGCCAGGCCGGTGAGTGCATCGTGGGTCGCCTGCCAGGACAAGTTGGCAATGTATTGGCGCTCACGGGTCATGTCATGCAGCACCAGCACCGCACCGCTCACCTTGCCGGCATGCAGGATTGGCGCCCCCACCAGTGCCACGGAAACCGTACTGCCGTCCGTGCGCTGAATCAGTTTTGAATGTTCACTGGTATTACCCAACTGGCCGCCGAGAATGCGGTCTATCAGTTTGAAACCATCATCAAGGACATTTTCGTCGAGCAACTTGAACAATGCGGCCAAGGGTACGCCTTGCGCCTGCCCGGACTTCCAGAGCGTCAACTGTTCCGCGGCCGGATTCATATAAGTGATGGAACCGCTTACATCCGTACTTATTACCCCGTCACCAATAGATTCAAGGGTGATTTGCGCCCGCTCTTTTTCAACCTGCAGGGCTTCGGCAAACTCCCGGCTCTGGCTCAACACTTTGTGGGTGCGCAGTAAAGCCAAAAGAATCAGCCCCAGCGCCGTCGCGAAATTGATGATGACCAACAATTTCAGAATAAATCGCGAGCCCTCACCCAGTGCATCACTAAAGGCTTTGGCCGGCGGGGCGACACTTTCATTGATCCGCGAGATAGCGGACTGCCAGCCTGCTAGGTCAGCGGCGCTGGCTTGATTGGCATTGAGACTGCGGTGAATTTCCTGCGCCAGATCATCCAGTTTTATCAGGTATTGATCACCCACACTCCACTTCTCAATGGCTGTGCGCATATAGCTGAAATCATGGAAATAACGATAAAACCAGATAATGCTCGAGACATCCTCAGGGCTATTACCCCCTTGCAGAATGCCCTCGCGCGCCTCGGCAAGGTCTGGAGGTGACTGATCCAGTGCCATGCGCAGCCGGTGTCCGCCCTGGGGCACCTTGATCGCTTGCAGGTACTTCTCGAAAACCGCCGGATCGCGGTTGTCGGCATACAGATGGAGGTAGTAAATGGCGTCTTTCTGTCCTTTGGACCACAGACTTTCGCCTGCGACATAGCCTCGCACCGCTGAGAGCATATAAAGACTGAGACAACCCAATAGCGCCTGAAACAGCACGACCGCAATAAAGGGCCAGACGATTCCCAAAAGGCGTGGGGTACCGAGGGGACGCTTGTGCTTCATGAGTTCCCTTTATCACAGGCTGGCAGAAGAAAACCGGAGAAAATCCCTCAAGCAAGTTGAGCCTAGGCTAGTTTATGACCCGTATGAGGATCACTGGCGCCAGCCACACTTGAAAAGTCCGGAGCCCTCGCCGTCAGCTCTGCTGCAATTGCCCGTACAGCCTGGCGTAGAGCCCTCCCTCTGCAAGTAGCTGCTGGTGATCGCCATCTTGCGCAATACGTCCGCCATCAAACACAAGCACGCGGTCTGCCTGTTTTACCGCAGATAAACGGTGGGCAATGATTAAAGTCGTGCGCCCACTCAAAAATTTTTCCAAAGCGTGATGCAGGTTGTATTCGGTGGCGGCATCCAGTGCGCTGGTAGCCTCATCGAGGATCACTACCCTGGGTTCGGCCAGCACCATTCGCGCAATCGCCAGACGTTGACGCTGACCTCCGGACAACCGCACCCCGGAGCGCCCGACTATGCTGTCCAGCCCCTGGGGCAGCTGGCGTACGATGCCGTCCATCTGGGCGATTTCCAGAGCACGCCAGCACGCCTCATCCGTACGCTCGCGGCCCATGGTCAGGTTGGCCCGCACGCTGTCGTTGAACAGCGCCGGGTGCTGCAGCACCACGGCCACATGTTCACGGATGGTTTCCAGGCCGATCTCGGCCTGACTCGCACCGGCGAAATGGATACTGCCCGACTGCGGCGTGTAGAGCCCCAGCAGCAATTGCACCAAAGTGCTTTTACCGCCGCCGCTGGTGCCCACAATGGCCACCTTCTCACCCGCGGCGATGGTCAGGTTCAATCGGGCGAGAATCTTCTCGTCGCCGTAGCTGAAACTCAGGTCGCGCACTTCAATATCAACGGTCTGACGCCCTGAAAACGGATCAACGCCACCGCGGTACTGCGGCTCGTCGCGCCGCGCAAGCAACTGGTTGATCCGGGTCATGGCACCGCTTGCGGCGTAGAAAGCGTACTGCAAGTTGAGCAGCTGCTCGACAGGCCCGATCATGAACCACAGGTAGCTGAACACCGCGAGCATCTGGCCGATGGACAGATCCGAAAACAGCACCGTCAGCATTGCCGCGGCACGGAAAATATCGATGCCGAACTGGAACAACAGGCCACTGGCCCGGTTCGAGGCATCACTTTTCCATTGGGATGACGTGGCAAAATCGCGCACTTCCCGGGCCCGATTCCCCAAGCGACCGAGGAAATAGCCCTGACGATTGCCGGCACGGACTTCCTGAATGGCATCCAGGGTTTCAGTGAGCGCCTGGGTAAAACGCGCAGTGCTGTCGTTCTCCAGCTTTTTGAGGTGTTTGACGCGTTTGCCCAACTGCACGGTGGCGTAAATCACCAACGGGTTGAACAGCAAAATCAAGAGGGCCAGCTGCCAGTGCATCCACAACAAAATCGCTGACGTGCCGACCAGGGTCAGCATCGCAATCAGAAACCGGCTCAAGGTTTCGCCGACGAACTTGTCGAGGGTGTCCAGGTCGGTGACCAGATGCGTGGTCACCGTACCGCTGCCCAGACTTTCATACTCGGCCAGCGAGATGCGCTTCAGACGCTCGATCAGGCGCAACCGGATGCGAAACACTATGTCTTTGGACAGACGGGAAAACAGCCGGGCCTGCAACACGTTAAACAGCAAGGCACCGCAGCGCAGCAGCAGCGTCACGAAAAGCATCAGGCCTATGTAACCCGGCGCACTTTGCCAGGCGGCTGGCAGCCAGTGGTTCATGACTTTGAGCGCTGCATCACCGTTGCCCAGCAGCACTTCATCAACCAGCAACGGCAACAACAATGGAATCGGCACGCTGCACAGCGTGGTCAGGACCGCCACGCCATTGGCGAGCCACAGGGCTTTTTTATGGCGCAGGGCCAGACCACGGATTTCCTTCCAGCTCAGGCGATCTGTGGTCTCGGGCGCCGGCGTTGCCGGGCCGGAATCAAGCACGCTTGGCGCGTTCAAGCCAACGGCCCAGCAGGTCGGAGACAGGCTCCAGAGCCTGATAACCATTGGTCAGCAATGCCAGCTGACCGTCACGTTCAGCAAGCAGGGTGGGGAATCCGGCGATCCCCAGATCCTGGACCCAGGTAAAGTCGGCAGCGGTCGCTGTGTGCTGCTCGGCGCTGTCGAACGCGGCAGCGAACTCGATACGCGGCAACCCCGCCGTCTGCGCCAGTTCAGCCAGCACACTGGCCTGGGTCACATCACGACCTTGCACATAAAAAGCCTGCTGAATGAGTTTCAGCAACCGCCACGCGCAATCGGGCGCCAGACTGCGCGCCGCCACAATGGCCCGGCATGCAGGCTCACAGTCGTAGACAAAACCATCGGGCAAGGCACCTTCGATCGTGAACGGCTGCCCGGTGGCATCGGTCACCGCCTGCCAGTGCTCAAGGATATAGCGTCGAGTTGCAGGCTCCAGGGCCGCGCCGCTGCCGGTGCGTAAGCCTCCGACCACCAGGTGCAAATCCACCCCCGCAGCCTGCGCCTGCTCAACCAGAGCCTCAACGATGGGGGCAAAACCCCAGCACCACGAACACATCGGGTCCATCACATAGAGCAGGCGCGCGGACATATCAGGCCTCGGCCGGTTTACGGTAGTTGTGGCCAATCGGATGCGGCTGATTGCGGGCCTTGGCCAGGTCAATCTGTTTTTGCCGGTCGATGGCGCTGCGGCGGGTTTTTTCGCTCAGTTTGTCCCAGCAATGCGGGCAGCTGATACCCGGCTGATAATGCTCGGATTCACGGTCAGCGATGCTGATCGGCGTGCGGCAGGCATGACACTGATCGTATTCACCTTCACTCAGGTCGTGACGCACGGTGACCCGGTTATCAAACACGAAGCAGTCGCCCTGCCACTTGGTTTCTTCCAGCGGCACCTCTTCGAGGTACTTCAAAATCCCGCCCTTGAGGTGATAAACCTCGTCGAAGCCCTGGCTGAGCATGTAGCTCGAAGCCTTTTCACAACGAATGCCGCCGGTGCAGAACATCGCGACTTTCTTGTGTTTGGCCGGGTCGAAATTGGCTTTGATGTAGTCAGGAAATTCGCGAAAACTGGTGGTTTTCGGGTCGATCGCGCCTTCAAATGTACCAATCGATACTTCGTAATCATTCCGGGTGTCGATCAGCAACACCTCCGGATCGCTGATCAGCGCGTTCCAGTTCTCGGGGTCGACATAGGTTCCGACTTTTTTGTTCGGGTCTACGCCTTCAACACCGAGGGTGACGATTTCTTTCTTGAGCTTGACCTTGGTCCGGTAGAACGGCTGGTCATCGCAGTAGGATTCTTTGTGGTCAATATCCACCATGCGCGGATCGGACCTGAGCCAGGCCATCAGCCCGTCAATGCCTTCACGACTACCGGAAACAGTACCGTTGATACCTTCTTCGGCAATCAGCAAAGTGCCCTTGACCCCGTTGTCGACCATGGCCTTGAGCAAAGGCTCACGCAGCTCGACGTAATCTTCCAGGGTGACGAATTTGTACAGTGCAGCTACCACAATCGGCGCAGTCATCGCATATATCTCCAGGTGGCTACCCTCGCAAAGGGTGAACCGGATGCAAAAAAAACGCGCCGACTGAGCGGCGCGTTGCGGATTCTAGCAAAAAGCAGGCTTAACAAGCCACTTAGTGCCCACCGCCGGCACAGGTCGGCGAGGCCGGGGCTGTACCGATTTTCGCCCATTCATCAGGCGTATAGGTATGCAAAGCCAGCGCATGGAACTCGCCCATCAGGTCACCCAGGGTGGCGTAGACCTTTTGGTGACGCTTGACACTGTTGAGCCCGGAAAACTGCTCGCTGACCACCACCGCCTTGAAGTGGGTCTGCAACCCACGACTGTGCATATGGCTTTCATCCAGCACGTTCAGGTGCTCGGGCTGCAAGGCGCCCAGCGCCGCTTCGATACGATGTTGCATGCTCATTCAGGCTCCGCTTACTTCTTCTTGGCCGGGGCCGCTTTTGGCTCCAGCTGGACAGTCATGTCTTCCAGCAGTTTGTTGACCACAGGCACCGCGCTTTCCAGCTTGGCCTGAGTCATTTGTGCCGATTGCTGAGTCAGCTGCGGCATTTTTTCCAGTACTTTCTTGCCCAGGGGCGATTGATAGAAAGCAACCAGATCCTTGAGTTCGGATTCGCTGAAGTTGGTGGTGTAAAGCTTGACCATGTCAGGCTTCAGTTTGTCCCAGCCAATAGCCTGGTCCAGAGCGGTGTTGGCTTTGGCCTGGTAGGTTTCCAGCAGGGCTTTCTTGGAAGCCGGTGCCTTGGTCTGCTCAAAACGTTGAGCGAACATTTGCTGCACTTGCATGTACACCGGGGTACCCAGCTTGTCGGCATGTGCCAGCTTGAGGAATGTTTCAGCAGTGGCAGCGTGACTGGCGGTATCGGCGAAAACCTGGCCACTGGCGCAAACCAGAGCTACCGCAGTACAGATGGCGCGAAGACGGGTCATCGAGTTTCCTTTTCTAGCAAGCGAGGACGAACCCCAAGGGCGCCCATTCTGCGCCTAAAAAACTCCGGCACTCAACCCCGGGCCTGATCAGAGGTATTCAACAATCAGATCAAAGCCTCTAAAACCAAAGTTTGAACCTATGGGGCAATTCACCGCCTAAGCTCACTGATCAACCCCTATGGAGAGAGAACCCGATGAGCCGTATCGAAACCGACAGCCTGGGTGAAGTGAACGTTCCGGATGAGGCCTACTGGGGTGCTCAGACCCAGCGCTCGCTGATCAACTTTGCCATCGGCAACGAGAGAATGCCGCTGGCCGTGCTGCATGCATTGGTGTTGATCAAAAAGGCAGCGGCGCGGGTAAATGATCGCAATGGCGACTTGCCTGCCGACATCGCCCGCCTGATCGAGCAGGCCGCCGACGAAGTGCTGGACGGCGAATACGACGATCAATTCCCTCTGGTGGTGTGGCAAACCGGCAGCGGCACGCAAAGCAACATGAACGCCAACGAAGTGATTGCCGGCCGGGCCAACGAACTGGCGGGCACAGGCCGGGGCGGCAAGTCTCCGGTTCACCCGAACGACCATGTCAATCGCTCACAAAGTTCGAACGACTGCTTCCCGACCGCGATGCATATTGCCGTAGCCAAAGCAGTCCACGAGCATCTGTTACCGGCCATCAATGAGTTGTCCGGCGGCCTGGCCGAATTGTCGGCACGGCATATGAAACTGGTGAAAACCGGCCGCACCCACATGATGGATGCCACCCCGATCACGTTCGGCCAGGAAGTATCGGCCTACATCGCGCAACTCGATTACGCCCAGGGCGCCATTCTCGCTGCATTGCCAGCCGTGTACGAACTGGCCCAGGGCGGTACGGCTGTGGGCACCGGGCTCAACGCGCCCCACGGCTTTGGTGAAGCCATTGCCGCAGAACTGGCCGCCTTGTCCGGCTTGCCGTTTGTAACTGCGCCCAATAAATTTGCCGCGCTGGCCGGGCATGAGCCTCTGACCAACCTGTCCGGCGCACTTAAAACCCTGGCCGTGACCTTGATGAAACTGGCCAACGACTTCCGCTTGCTGGGCTCGGGGCCGCGGGCAGGCATAGCCGAAATCAAACTGCCGGCCAATGAACCTGGCAGCTCGATCATGCCGGGCAAGGTCAATCCGACCCAGTGCGAGGCACTGTCGATGCTGGCATGCCAAGTCATGGGCAATGATGTAACCATCGGCTTTGCCGCCAGCCAGGGCCACCTGCAATTGAACGTGTACAAGCCGGTGATCATTCACAACCTGCTGCAATCCATCCAGTTACTGGCGGACGGCTGCAGCAACTTCCAGAAACATTGCGTCACCGGCCTTGAAGCCGATGCCGGCAAAATGGCTGAACACCTGGAGCGCGGCCTGATGCTGGTGACAGCCCTGAACCCGCATATCGGTTATGACAAGTCTGCCGAAATTGCGAAAAAGGCCTACGCAGAAAACCTGACCCTGCGCGAAGCCGCCCTGGATCTGGGCTACCTTACCGATGCCGAGTTCGATCAATGGGTACGGCCGGAAAACATGCTGGGTTCCGGCAAGCACTGAGCCGGCGGGGCTCGCCCTGCCCTGTAGTTGATTGACGAGGGTGCATTGCTTGCTCAATGCACCCGGCGCCGAAAACCATCACGGGCAAGCCCGCGCCTATTTTTTATGCTTCTTGTTGCGCTTGTCCTGCTTGTCAAAAGCGGCTTCAAGCGCATCATTGATGGTGCGCAGCACCTTGACCCGCGCCCAGCGCTTGTCGTTGGCCTCCACCAGGGTCCAGGGCGCAATCTCGGTGCTGGTACGATCGACCATGTCACACACGGCATTGCGATACAGGTCCCATTTTTCGCGGTTGCGCCAATCCTCTTCGGTAATTTTGAAGCGCTTGAACGGGATCTCTTCGCGGGCCTCAAAACGTTCCAGCTGGGTTTGCTTATCGATGGCCAGCCAGAACTTGACCACGATCACCCCGGCAGCGTGCAGTTGCTCTTCAAAATCGTTGATTTCGCCGTACGCACGCATCCAGTCCGCCTGGGTACAAAAGCCTTCAACCCGCTCCACCAGTACCCGCCCATACCATGAACGGTCAAAAACCGTGAACTTGCTGCGCGCCGGAATCTGGCGCCAGAACCGCCAGAGGTAAGGTTGCGCCCGCTCGTCCTCGGAGGGGGCTGCAATCGGCACGATATTGTACTGGCGCGGGTCCAGTGCCGCCGCCACCCGCCGGATCGAGCCGCCCTTGCCCGCCGCATCATTGCCCTCAAACACCGTAATCAATGCATGGCGGCGCATGCGCTTGTCGCGCATCAACCCCGACAGACGTGCCTGCTCGGTAATCAGCTGCTCCTGGTAATCATCTTTATCAAGCCGGCGGGTCAGGTCCAGGCAGTCCAGCAGGCTCAGCCCGTCAATGAGCTCGGGCAGCGGGGGAATATTGCTGGTCCGCACTCTGGACTTGGGCGCATTGAGTACCGCTTGCATGCCCTCCAGCAGGATTTTGCCGACGGTCAGACTGCGGTAATTGGGATCGACGCCCTCTACGATGTTCCACGGTGCATAGTCACGGCTGGTACGGCGAATGACCCGCTCGCCATAGCGCACGAACTTGTCATAGGTTTGCGACTGCTGCCAGTCTAGCGGACTGATGCGCCAGCTGTGCAGCGGGTCGTCCTTGAGGGCACTCAAGCGGGCTTTCATCTGCTTCTTGGACAGGTGAAACCAGAACTTGAAGATCAATGCGCCTTCATCGGCGAGCATTTTCTCCAGGCGCTCGGCGCCATTGATTGCCTGGTCGAGGACTGCATTCTTGAACACGCCATGGACCCTGCCCTGGAGCATCTGGCTGTACCAGTTGCCAAAGAACACCCCCATGCGCCCCTTGGCCGGCAATTGTCGCCAGTAACGCCATGCCGGCGGGTGTGCCAGCTCTTCGTCGCTCTGACGGTCAAAGGTCCGCACCTCGATCAGTCGCGGGTCCATCCACTCGTTCAGCAGTTTGACCGTCTCGCCCTTGCCTGCACCTTCAATGCCATTGATCAATACGATGACTGCGCAGTTTTTCAGCTGCTGCAATTCGTACTGGGCCTCCAGCAAGGCCTCACGCAAGGCGGGAACTTCCTGATCGTAGGTTTCTTTATCGATAAAGTGACCGATTTCAGCGGATTCGAACATGGAAAGCTCCCTGGACAAGTGTCACAAGACTAGCGGATTGCTCATGCCTGCGCCGGAACAAACCGCATAACCTTGTCATGGGTCAGTGCCGCTGTTGCTGATCAGCTAGAATGGCCGCCTTGCCGTTGCCGAGCCGCACATGACTACTGAAATGCCCAATGCCCAGATTGACTGGGATGACCAAGGCCGCCCCCATTCACGGGTGTTTGATGACGTGTATTTTTCGGACAAGTCCGGTCTCGAAGAAACCCGTTATGTCTTTATTGAACAGAACGCCTTGCAGCAGCGTTTCTCTGCCCTGCCCGCCAATGAGCAACTGGTTATCGGCGAAACCGGCTTCGGCACGGGCCTGAATTTTCTGTGTGCCTGGCAGTTGTTTGATCAGGTCGCACACGCTGATGCACGCCTGCACTTTATTAGCGTCGAAAAATACCCCCTGACCCGTGAGGATTTGCAGCGAGCCCTCGCCCTGTGGCCAGAGCTCGCCACCTACAGCGAACAATTGCTGGCCGCCTATTATGCGATTCACCCCGGGTTCCAGACCCTGACCCTGGCCAATGGCCGGGTCACCCTCACGCTGCTGATTGGCGATGTGCTGGAACAACTGCCGCAACTGGATGCGCGCATTGATGCATGGTTTCTCGACGGCTTTGCGCCGGCAAAAAATCCGCAGATGTGGACCCCGGAGCTGTTCGCGCAACTGGCTCGCCTGGCAGCACCAGACTCGACCATCAGTACCTTCACCAGCACCGGCTGGGTCCGCCGGGCGTTGAACGAAGCTGGATTCAAGATGCGTCGAACACCCGGCATCGGCCATAAATGGGAGATCCTGCGGGGAACCTTCGCCGGTTTGCCTGAGCATCCGTTGCCGAGCAGCGGCATCAAACCCTGGTACGCCCGCCCGCCCCGGGTCGGCGGTGAACGTAAAGCGCTGGTGATTGGCGGTGGTCTGTCGGGGTGCGCCACTGCCAACAGCCTGGCCCGCCGTGGATGGCAGGTGTGTTTGCTGGAGCGCCACGAGCGACTGGCCAAAGAGGCATCTGGCAATCCGCAGGGGGTGCTCTATCTCAAGCTTTCAGCCCACGGAACGACCCTGTCACAAATGATTGTCAGTGGTTTCGGTTACACCCGTCGCTTGCTGGAAAACCTGCAGCGCGGACGCGACTGGGATGACTGTGGCGTGCTGCAACTGGGCTTCAGTGCCAAGGAAGCCGAGCGTCAGGCGCAACTGGCTGCAGCCTTCCCCCCGGCACTGGTGCATTTGCTCGGCCAGCCCCAGGCACAGGCACTGGCCGGGATTGAACTGGCCCACGGCGGTCTGTTCTACCCCGAAGGTGGCTGGGTCCACCCTCCCGCGCTGTGCCGGTTCCAGGCCCTGCACCCCAATGTCCAGGTGCTGACCCACCATGACGTATTGCAACTGCACAGAGTCGAGGGCCAGTGGCAGGCCTGCCAGGATGACAAGGTGCTGGCCTGCGCACCGGTGGTGGTGCTGGCCGGTGCAGCAGAGGTCAAGCGTTTCCCCGCCAGCAGCGCACTGCCGCTCAAACGGATACGCGGGCAAATCACCCAACTCGCCCAAACCCCTGCCAGCAGCGTGCTCAAGACCGTGGTCTGCGCCGAGGGTTATGTGGCCCCTGGCCGGCTCGGCGAACATACCCTGGGGGCCAGTTTCGATTTCCATAACGAAGATTTGACCACTACCCCCGAGGGCCATCAGGGCAATCTGGATCTGCTGGAAGAAATTTCACCCGATCTGGCAACGCGGCTGGGCGAGCAACTGGACCCCCAATCGCTGCAAGGCTGGGCCGCCTTTCGCTGCACCAGCCCGGACTACTTGCCGATCGTGGGCCCACTGGTTGAACCACAGGCATTTGCCCTGGCATATGGCGCATTAAGCAAAGACGCCCGTCAGGTTCCGGATACCCCCTGCCCCTGGCTGGAGGGCCTGTATGTGAATAGCGGCCACGGTTCCCGGGGCCTGATCACAGCACCCTTGTCCGGGGAAATGCTTGCCGCCTGGATCAACCACGAACCCATGCCCGTGCCCCGCAGTATCGCCGAGGCCTGCCACCCGGCCCGCTTCGCGGTGCGGGCATTGGTCAAAAGGCTGTAGCCGGCGGCAATCCGGCAGCGACCTGAATGCTGCTGCCAGGTTTTTTCTTGCGCCGCATACCTAGCTGATCAGCCCGGCCTGAACGTCTGCCAGCCCTGACAAGGCTGGCGCGACGATTTGCCTGCCCAGTGCACAAAAATCGGGTCTGAAATTTTCATTGTTGAGAACTGGCCTGCAACTTCTGGAACATCTGGGCTCTGATCAGCCAGATTCCGTCTGACCAACTGCTCTACAATCCATGTCCGGCAAAACTTTAACTCGCCAAACATGGAGTAGCGTGTGTCTTATTTTTCGCCTCAAAAAAAAATACTTGTAGTCGACGACGACCTCTTCATTGTTGATGAGCTCTGCGAGTTTCTGGAAGGCAGTGGCTACACCTGTGTGCCCTGTCATTCCAGTCGCCAGGCCATTCAACTGTTCCACGACGACCCCTCGATCAGCCTGGTGCTGTGCGATTTACTGATGCCCGAATACGATGGTGTCGAGCTGGTCCAGGCCTTGAGGCTGGTGGCAGGCAAGACCCGCGCCTTTGAGGCAATCATGCTGACCGGCCATGGCGACAAACAAGACGTAATCCGGGCCTTGCGTGAAGGCTTCTCTGATTACTACCAGAAGCCGGTGGATCTTCACGAGCTGCTGGCAGGCCTCAAGCGTCGGGAGAAAGCCCTTGACGATCGGCAAGCAGGTAACCAGGACCTTGGGCACCTGAGTCAGAAGCTGTATAACCTGATCGATTCGATCAACGACCTGTCCAAGGATATCGGCAAGGCGCAGCAGGCCAGTGCCGCTACAAACCTGATTGCAGACAGGGCTAACTTCTGCGCCGAGGTAGCACCGAACGTCTTCGATCAACTGTCACCGCGCCAGCTGGAAGTTGCAAAACTGGTCAGTACGGGCCAGACAAACTTTCAGATTGCCTGTGAAATGGGTATTACAGAAAACACTGTAAAACTCTATGTATCACAAGTGTTGCGCCTGACTGATATGAGTAACCGGACACAATTGGCGCTGGCCCTTACCCCGGGCAACTCCAGATCCAACCCGCGAGCGCCAGCCTACTGAGCCATGCCAGAGCGAGACAGCGCCCCCTCTAAAAGATAAATCCGGCATTTTTTTGCCCGAACCCCTGTGTTGCCATCAGCATTTCATAGTCGCCCCCTGCCGCTTGAAATGTCCGGTTCGCGCAATGCCTGCCCGGGGTTTTTACTCCAGTGACACTTCATTTGCCTGTGAACAGCCCCGGCTTCAGTGCCCGGCGATCCACGATCAGGCTTCAGTAAAGCCGCCCGGTCTGTCTGTCAGCGCCCATCATCAAACCCTTGATACGGCTTGCCGCCGAACCAATGCAACAGGCGCACCCATGCCTGCTTTTGGTGTTTTCTTGCTGCGCCGCAGCGAAACATATCCATGCATTTCGGCCTTCAGCCCAAGCCCGGCAAAGGACAAAACCAGCACCGCCGGTAAAGTTTTATTGAACGATCACGGCATGCAGGCACTCGAAAAACCCAGACTACTTACGGCGGCGCGCTCTGACTGCGCTTTTGCGCCGGAAGGATCGGGAGACAGGTCAGAGCGCTATGTCCGATCCGAAACAGGGCCTGAACGCTACTGGTTACCAGTATTTTGCAATGCCAGGGCATAGCGTTCCGATACTGCTTGCAACCGATGCCAGGTGGATCACCTCTCCCGATCAACGGAGAGGAGTTGAGACGCCTGACATGCTGCGAAAGCGTAGAAAAATCCTGCTTGAACAGCAGCAGTAGCGCGACAGGCCCGGCTTTGAAAGGGTTAAAGCTACATGTGCGGATTAGCTGGAGAGTTACGTTTTGATCATCAACCTGCCGACCTGGCAGCCATCGAACGCATCACCCATCACCTGGCACCCCGTGGGCCCGACGCCTGGGGTTTTCACAGTCAGGGACCGATAGCCCTCGGCCACCGCAGGCTGAAAATCATGGACCTGTCAGACGGCTCGGCGCAGCCGATGGTCGACAGCCAACTGGGTTTGTCCCTGGCGTTCAACGGCGCCATTTATAACTTCCCCGAACTGCGGGCCGAGCTCGAAAGCCTCGGCTACGGGTTTTACTCCGACGGTGACACCGAAGTGCTGCTCAAGGGCTATCACGCCTGGGGCGAAGCCTTACTGCCCAAGCTCAATGGCATGTTTGCCTTTGCCATCTGGGAGCGTGACAGCCAGTCGCTGTTCATAGCCCGCGACCGCCTGGGCGTAAAGCCGCTGTACTTGTCGCGGACCGGCGAACGCCTGCGCTTTGCCTCGACTCTGCCGGCACTGCTCAAGGGTGGTGATATCAGCCCGATGCTCGACCCGGTCGCACTCAATCACTACCTGAATTTCCATGCCGTGGTGCCTGCACCGCGTACCCTGATTGCCGGTATCGAAAAACTGCCGCCGGCCACTTGGATGCGGATCAAGGCCAATGGACAGACCGAGCAAAAAACCTGGTGGACCCTGCCCTACGGGCCCCACGCCGATGAGCAAAATCTGACCCTGGAAGACTGGCGCGACCGCGTTCTGGACAGCACCCGCGAGGCCGTAGCCATTCGCCAGCGCGCTGCCGTGGATGTTGGCGTGCTGCTCTCGGGCGGCGTCGACTCCAGCTTGCTGGTGGGCTTACTGCGGGATGTTGGGGTACAGGACCTGTCGACTTTTTCCATCGGCTTTGAGGACGCAGGCGGCGAACGCGGGGACGAATTCCAGTATTCGGACTTGATCGCCAGGCATTACGGCACTCGCCATCACCAACTGCGTATTGGCGAACATGAAATCATCGAGCAACTGCCGGCGGCCTTCCGCGCCATGAGCGAGCCGATGGTCAGCCACGACTGCATCGCCTTTTATTTGCTGTCTCGCGAAGTGGCCAAACATTGCAAGGTGGTGCAGAGCGGTCAGGGTGCTGACGAGCTGTTCGCCGGTTATCACTGGTACCCGCAAGTCGACGGCGCCAGCGATCCATACGCCGCTTACCGTGAAGCCTTCTTCGACCGCAGTTATGACGAATACAAAGCCACAGTGCAGCCCCGCTGGCTGACGGCCAATGACGCGGCCGGCGACTATGTACGCGAGCATTTCGCCCAGCCGGGGGCGAATGCCGGAGTGGACAAGGCCTTGCGCCTGGACAGCACGGTGATGCTGGTGGATGACCCGGTCAAACGGGTCGACAACATGACCATGGCCTGGGGCCTTGAAGCCCGCACGCCATTTCTCGACTACCGGCTGGCCGAACTTTCGGCGCGAATTCCCGCACGCTTCAAGCTGCCCGACGGCGGCAAGCAGGTGCTCAAGGAAGCCGCACGACTGGTTATCCCCAGTGAAGTGATCGACCGCAAAAAAGGTTACTTTCCGGTGCCCGGCCTCAAGCATCTGCAAGGCAATACCCTTGATTGGGTGCGCGACCTGCTGCTGGACCCGAGCCAGGATCGAGGGCTGTTTCAACCCGCCATGCTCGATCAGCTACTGACCAACCCGCAAGGTCAACTGACACCCCTCAATGGTTCCAAGCTGTGGCAACTGGCTGCTTTGAACCTGTGGTTGAGCGAACAAGGAATCTAATCAATGAAACCCCTCGCTACGGCCTACAGCCAGCGTTTGTTACGCGGCCAGGCGCCGTCTTATGAACGCCTGCAGGCCCGTTTTGCCGAAGATGGCAGTGAACCGGGCGCAGAGCCCATGGCCATCCATTGCGGCTGGGGGCGACTGTTGATCGGGCATACCTTCCCTGATCCTGCCAGCCTGGCCAACGAGTTGCTGAACGAACAAACCGGCGAGCGAGATATCGCGCTCTACGTTGCAGCGCCCCAGCAAGTGTTGGCGCAATCACCGCAGCAGCTGTTTCTCGACCCCTCAGACACCTTGCGCCTGTGGTTTACCGACTACCGCCCGGCCACAAGGGTGTTCCGCGGGTTCCGCATCCGCCGGGTGCAAAGTGAGGCTGACTGGAATGCGGTCAACACGCTGTATCAGGCGCGCAATATGCTGCCCATCGACCCGCAGCTGCTGACTGCACGTCACCAGGGCGGGCCGGTGTACTGGATCGCCGAAGATGAAGCCACGGGCACGGTGATTGGCAGTGTGATGGGCTTGAACCACCACACGGCGTTTCATGACCCTGAAAACGGCAGCAGCCTGTGGTGCCTGGCAGTCGATCCACAGTGCTCACGTCCCGGGGTGGGTGAAGTGCTGGTGCGCCATTTGATCGAGCACTTCATGAGCCGGGGCCTGAGCTATCTCGACTTGTCCGTGCTGCACGACAACGCCCAGGCCAAGAGCCTCTACAGCAAGCTGGGCTTTCGCAACCTGTCGACCTTCACCATCAAACGCAAAAACGGCATCAACCAACCGCTGTTTCTGGGGCCGGGGCCCGAAGCCGGCCTCAACCCTTACGCGCGGATCCTGGTTGAAGAGGCCTACAAACGCGGGATCGATGTCCAGATCGATGACGCTGGCGCCGGGCTTTTCACCCTCAGCCACGGCGGCCGGCGGATTCGTTGCCGCGAATCACTCAGTGATTTGACCAGCGCTATCAGCATGAGCCTGTGTCAGGACAAATGCCTGACCCACAAGGTATTGAGCCAAACGGGACTGAACGTGCCGAGCCAGCAACTGGCGAGCGATGCCGATGACAATCTGGCGTTTCTCGAGCAGCACTCGCGGGTGGTGGTCAAACCTGTGGATGGCGAACAGGGCAATGGGGTGGCGGTGGATCTGGAAACCATCGAACAGGTGCAGCAGGCCATTGAAACGGCCCGCGGGTTTGATAGCCGGGTCTTGCTCGAAAGCTTCCACGAAGGCCTCGATCTGCGCATTGTGGTGATCGGCTTTGAAGTGGTCGCCGCCGCCATCCGCCGACCTGCTCAGGTTATTGGTGACGGCCTGCACCGCGTTGACCAGTTGATCGAAGCGCAAAGCCGACGGCGCCAGGCCGCAACCCAGGGTGAAAGCCGTATCCCGCTGGATGGCGAAACCCTGCGCGCAGTACAGGCGGCGGGCTTCGAGTACGACAGTATTGTGCCAACTGGCCAGATAGTGAACGTGCGCCGAACGGCCAACCTGCACACCGGTGGCTGCCTTGAAGACGTGACCGACATTCTGCACCCGGTGCTGGCCGACGCTGCAGTCCGTGCAGCACGGGCGCTGGATATTCCGGTGGTCGGGCTGGACTTGATGGTGGTGGCTGCCGATCAGCCCGAGTACGTGTTTATCGAAGCCAACGAACGGGCCGGTCTTGCCAATCACGAGCCACAACCCACCGCCGAACGCTTCATCGATTTGTTGTTCCCGCACAGTCAGCCGGCACCCTGAAGTACCGTCGCTGAACGTCACCCGGAACCCGCCGCATCGCAGCGATGCGGCGGGCCTCACCTCAGGAGTCATTATGAATCGCACCATCCCTGAACCCGATCTCGACTACCTGCAACGGGTACTCCTGGAAATGCTCGCCATTCCCAGCCCCACCGGTTTTACCGACACCATCGTGCGCTATGTGGCCGAACGCCTGGATGAGCTGGGCATTCCTTTTGAACTGACCCGTCGCGGCACGTTGCGCGCGACCCTCAAAGGTCAGAAAAACAGCCCGGATCGCGCCGTTTCGGCGCATCTGGACACCATCGGCGCCAGCGTACGGGCGATCAAGGACAACGGACGGTTGATCCTGGCGCCTGTGGGTTGCTGGTCCAGCCGCTTTGCCGAGGGCAGCCGTGTCAGTCTGTTTACCGACAACGGAGTCATTCGCGGCAGTGTCCTGCCTCTGATGGCTTCAGGGCATGCATTCAACACCGGGGTGGATGAACTGCCGATCAGTTGGGACCACATTGAGTTACGCCTGGATGCCTACTGCGCGACTCGCGCAGATTGCGACTCACTGGGGGTGAATATTGGCGACTATGTCGCGTTTGACCCGCTGCCGGAATTCACCGAAAGCGGCCATATCAGTGCCCGGCATCTGGACGACAAGGCGGGTGTAGCGGCATTGCTCGCGGCCTTGAAGGCCATTGTCGACAGCGGTGTACAACCGTTGATTGACTGCCATCCACTGTTCACCATCACCGAAGAAACCGGTAGCGGTGCGGCTGCGGCTTTGCCATGGGATGTTAGCGAATTCGTCGGGATTGATATTGCCCCGGTGGCACCGGGTCAGCATTCCAGCGAACACGCCGTGAGTGTGGCGATGCAGGATTCGGGGGGGCCGTACGACTATCACTTGTCGCGGCACTTGCTGGGCCTGGCCGCCGAAAACGAGCTGCCGGTACGCCGCGATATGTTCCGTTACTACTTCAGCGATGCGCATTCGGCGGTGACCGCCGGGCATGACATCCGTTGCGCCTTGCTGGCATTCGGTTGTGACGCGACCCACGGTTATGAGCGAACCCATATCGACAGCCTGGCGGCGTTGAGCCGATTGCTCGGTGCTTACATCCTGAGCCCGCCGGTATTTGCCAGTGACGCGCAGCCTGCCCAGGGTTCACTGGATCGCTTCAGCCACCAGATCGAGCATGACGCGCAAATGGAAAGCGATACCCGGGTGCCGTCGGTAGAGAGTCTGGTGGGAGATAACCGCAGCTGAATAAACGCAGATCCCCTGCAGGAGCGAGCTGTATGTGACAGCGCTGGACAGCTCGCTCCTACAGTTTTCAAGCCATGCCAGCTTCTGATGCACATACACAAAGCGGTGGAGATAATCGGCGCCAAACGCAAGTCACCGTAGGAGCGAGCTTGCTCGCGAGCTGTTCGTTAACACGCGCAAAAGCTCGCTCCTACAGGAAATTGGCGTTTATACCTGAGACTGTGCGCCTTCGAACCATGCAAGCTTCTTACGCAGCAACACCACTTCGCCCACAATCACCAGGGTAGGTGCATGGACTTCGTGATCGGCCACCAGCTTGGGCAAGTCACTGAGCGTGCCGGTAAACACCCGCTGATTGGCCGTGGTGCCTTGCTGGATCAGCGCAGCCGGAGTGTCTGGGGAACGGCCATGGGCGATCAGCTGTTCGCAGATGATCGGCAAACCGACCAGCCCCATGTAGAACACCAGTGTTTGCGCCGGAGCGACCAGGTCACTCCAGGGCAAATTGCTGGTGCCGTCCTTCAGGTGCCCCGTCACAAAACGCACGGACTGCGCGTAGTCGCGATGGGTCAGGGGGATGCCGGCATAGGCTGAACAACCGCTGGCTGCCGTGATACCCGGTACCACCTGGAACGCAATGCCATGGGCCGCCAGCTCTTCGATCTCTTCACCACCACGACCAAAGATGAACGGATCGCCACCCTTGAGCCGGACCACACGCTTGCCCTGTCTGGCCAGATCCACCAATTGGCGGTTGATCTGGTCTTGCGGCACCGCGTGATCGGCGCGGCGCTTGCCGACATAAATACGCTCGGCATCGCGACGGCACAGTTCAAGAATCGCAGGAGCTACCAATCGGTCGTAGAGCACCACATCTGCTTGCTGCATCAGACGCAACGCGCGAAAGGTCAGCAGGTCCGGATCGCCTGGGCCGGCACCCACCAGGTAAACCTCACCGGTAGTGATGGCCGCTTCGCCATTGATCTTGGCCAGCAGCAAACGCTCTGCTTCAGCGCCCTGCCCGGCCAGTTGCCGGTCAGCAATCGGGCCCTGGAAAACATCTTCCCAGAACCCGCGACGCTGCTGCACATCAGGAAACAAGCCTTTGACCTGGGTGCGAAAACGCGCTGCAAGGCCGGCCAGTTGACCGTAGGTCGAGGGAATCCAGGTTTCAATCTTGGCGCGAATCAAGCGCGCCAGCACCGGCGCGTCGCCACCACTGGAAACGGCAATCACCAGCGGGGAGCGGTCGACAATGGCGGGGAAGATCACGCTGCACAAGGCAGGTGCATCCACCACATTGACCGGCACACAGCGGCGGTGGGCATCAGCGGAAACTTGCGCATTGAGCGGCTCATCGTCGGTTGCGGCAATGATCAGGACACACCCTTCAAGGTCCGCCTCAACATAGCCACGCAACACCTGTTCGCCGCCGCTGCTGTTAATCAATTCGCACAACTGGGGCTCGATGGCGGGTGCGACAACCCGCAGTAGCGCACCGGCATCGGCCAGCAGCCGGGATTTGCGCAGGGCAATCTCCCCGCCGCCGACCACCAGTACACGGCTGCCACGCAGGTTATGAAACAGCGGCAGAAACTCCATTTAGCCGATGACCTCGATGCCGCCCATGTAGGGCTTGAGCACTTCTGGCACACGGATCGAGCCGTCTGCCTGCTGGTAGTTTTCCAGCACCGCTACCAGGGTGCGGCCTACAGCCAGACCCGAACCGTTGAGGGTGTGGACCAGTTCCGGCTTGCCGGTTTCCGGATTACGGAAACGCGCTTGCATACGGCGGGCCTGGAAATCGCCACAGTTGGAGCACGACGAAATTTCGCGGTACTTGTCCTGGCTCGGGATCCACACTTCCAGATCGTAGGTTTTAATTGCGCTGAAGCCCATGTCGCCGGTGCACAGCGCCAGCGTGCGGTATGGCAGTTCCAGCAGTTGCAGCACTTTTTCAGCGTTGCCAACCAGACCTTCCAGCGCGTCCATCGAGGTCGAAGGCTCAACGATCTGGACCATTTCAACCTTGTCGAACTGGTGCTGACGGATCATGCCGCGGGTATCACGACCCGAAGCCCCGGCCTCGCTGCGGAAGCACGGGGTGTGCGCCACAAACTTGATCGGCAGGGATTTGTGCTCGACGATTTCGCCGGCAACGATGTTGGTCAAGGTCACTTCAGCGGTCGGGATCAGATAAAAATCGGCTTCGCCTTCGCGGCTGATCTTGAACAGCTCTTCTTCGAACTTGGGCAGCTGGCCAGTGCCTTGCAGCGCCGGGGCCTGGACCAGATAAGGCGTGTAAGCCTCTTCATAGCCGTGCTCGCCGGTATGCAGGTTGATCATGAACTGCGCCAGTGCGCGGTGCAGGCGAGCGATAGGCCCGCGCAGCAAGGCAAAGCGGGCACCGGACAATTTGGCGGCGGTTTCGAAGTCCAGCCAGCCGTACTGCTCGCCAAGGGCGACGTGGTCCTTGATTTCAAAATCGAAGGCAGTCGGCGTTCCCCAGCGGCGGATTTCGACATTGTCGTCTTCATCGGCACCGACCGGCACGGAGGCGTCCGGCAGGTTCGGCAGGCTCAGCAGGATCGAGTCCAGCTCGGTCTGGATGGCGTCCAGCTCGACCTTGCCACTGGCCAGATCGCTGCCCATGGTTTCAACACTGGCCATCAGTGGCGCGATATCTTCACCGCGAGCCTTGGCCTGGCCAATGCTTTTGGAAATGGCATTGCGCTCGGCCTGAAGCTTCTCGGTCAGGGTCTGGACTTCTTTACGCTTGGCTTCCAGCGCGTCGATGCGCGCCACGTCCAGCTTGTAGCCACGGGATGCCAGGCGATCCGCTACGTCCTGCAGGTTGGTACGTAACAGTTTGGAATCGAGCATGTCGGTTTCTCGTTTATCAAAGTTTGGTCAAGGACAGGCCAGCCCAGGTGGCGAGCAGCCCGCCGAACACGCTGAGGGCCGCATAGCCCAGCGCCAGTGGCACTTGCCCGCTTTCAAGCAGGCGCACCGTGTCCAGTGAAAAGGATGAAAATGTGGTCAAACCGCCCAGAAAACCCACCATCAGTCCGGCTCGGACTTCAATCGGCACTTCAGGGCGTATCAAAAAAAGTCCGTACAGGACGCCAATCAGCAGGCAGCCCACGATATTAACGGCCAATGTCGCGGTATAGAAGTGCCTGGGCCAATTGGCATTAATCCAGTTACCCGTGGCGAAACGCAACAAGGTTCCCGCAATACCGCCCACAGAGACGGCAACAATCAGTGGAATCAAGGTTTTCTCCGCCGTATCGGGCTCGCCTGATCAAGCGCTGCCAGGTGCCTGAGCTTTTCGCCGATTTTAAGCTCCAGCCCGCGGGGTACCGGCTGATAAAGCTGCAATGGCTCCAGCTCGTCCGGAAAGTAATCTTCGCCGGCGGCATAGGCGTCCGGCTCGTCATGGGCATAACGGTACTCGTCGCCATAACCCAGTTGTTTCATCAACTTGGTCGGCGCGTTGCGCAAATGCAGCGGCACTTCACGGGAACCGTCTTCGGCAACGGCACGCCGTGCGGCCTTGAAGGCCATGTACACCGCGTTGCTCTTGGGCGCACAGGCCAGATAAGTGATGGCCTGGGCCACTGCCAGTTCGCCTTCCGGACTCCCCAGACGTTCTTGCACGTCCCAGGCCGCCAGACACAGGCTCAAGGCCCGCGGGTCGGCATTACCGATATCTTCACTGGCCATGCGCACCACGCGTCGGGCGATGTACAGCGGATCGCAGCCGCCATCGATCATTCGCGCAAACCAGTACAGCGAGGCATCCGGATTGGAGCCGCGTACCGATTTATGCAATGCCGAGATCTGGTCGTAAAACGCCTCGCCGCCCTTGTCGAAACGGCGCTGAGTGTCGCCCAGCAGGCTGTGCAGCAAATCGATGCCGATTTCGCTGTTGTCTTCAGCCAGGTCCGAAGCGTTTTCAAGCAGGTTGAGCAAGCGTCGGCCATCGCCATCGGCGGCCCGCAGCAATGTCTGGAAGCCCTCATCACTGAGGGTCAGACCACGCTTGCCCAGACCCTTGTCTTCAGTCAATGCGCGCTGCACCAGCTTGAGCATGGCCGCTTCATCGAGACTTTTGAGTACGTATACACGCGCCCGCGACAGCAGTGCGTTGTTCAATTCAAAGGAGGGGTTTTCTGTGGTGGCGCCAATGAAGATCAAGGTGCCATCTTCGACATAAGGTAAAAACGCATCCTGCTGCGACTTGTTGAAGCGATGTACTTCGTCGACAAACAGGATGGTCCGCCGCCCGTACTGGCCGGCTTGCTGCCTGGCGATCTCAACCGCCTGGCGAATTTCCTTTACCCCCGCCAGTACTGCCGAAACCGTTTCAAAATGCGCATCGGACACTTCCGCCAGCAAGCGCGCCAGGGTGGTTTTACCCACCCCCGGCGGCCCCCAGAAAATCATCGAATGCAGTGCCCCCTGCTCCAGCGCTTCGCGCAGGGGCTTGCCGCGCGCCAGCAGGTGTTCCTGACCGACGTACTCATCCAGATTGGCTGCACGCAGGCGGGCAGCCAGGGGTTGAGCGATGGGAGCACTACGAAACAAATCCATGGGCAGCGTTTGAAACCTCTTGGTCCGGGATTACTCCTGGATGACATCAGCCCCTTTCGGGATATCGAACTTGAATTTGGAGGCCGGGATCGGTTCGTTGGCCTTGACCCCGTTGAACAGGATGTCGGTACGCTGACCCACGCTGTCGACCAGGCGCATGTTGTTGATCACGCCCTTGCGGAAGGACAGGCTCAGCGAGTCGAACAACGTGTCTTTGGTCTTCGGTTTGAGCACGAAGTCGATGACTTCTCCGGCTTGCCTGGAGGAAATATCAAAGCTTTCGCTGATTTTCGACACATCGCCCGAGAGCAGCAAGGCCGGGGTCTGGGTCAGACGCTGATCAAGCTTCTTGATCGTCACCTGCTCCAGGTCCGGGTCCCACAGGGTTACTTTCTGACCATCGGAAATCATGGTCTGTTCTTGAGGCGCATCGGTATGCCAGTAGAACAAGCCCGGGCGTTGCAGCGCCATTTCACCTGCGGTCTCCTGCAACTGCGTGCCGCTGCCATCGAGGGTCATCTGCGAAAAACGGGCGGTCAGGGTTTTCGACTTTTCCAGAAGGTTGGTCAAACTCTGAACATCAGGCTGGGCAGCACTGGCCGAAAATGCAGTAAAGGCCAATACCGGCAGCAAAAGCATGCTGACAAAACGCATGGAAATCCTCATTGATTAGTTGAACGCTGCTCGCGAATGCCCGCAGGCAAATCAGTCGCGCATTGGGGCCGGCGCCAGCACTTCACGCGAGCCATTGGTATTCATTGACGTGACAACCCCGGCCATTTCCATGGACTCGATCATGCGAGCGGCCCGGTTATATCCAATTTTCAGCTTGCGCTGCACTGCAGAGATCGAGGCACGACGGCTTTCGAGTACAAACTGAACCGCCTCGTCATACAAGGCATCGGTTTCAGCGTCGTCACTGCCCTCACTGCTGCCGCCATCAAAGCCGCTACCCGGCTCTTCAACGCCGGCCAGGATGTCATCGTTGTAATCAGGGCTGCCACGCAGCTTCCAGGCTTCAACCACACGGTGCACTTCTTCGTCCGAAACGAAAGCGCCGTGCACACGAATCGGCAGGCTGGTGCCGGGCGGCATGTAGAGCATGTCGCCATGGCCCAGCAGTTGTTCGGCACCACCCTGGTCGATAATGGTGCGCGAGTCGATCTTGCTCGACACCTGGAACGCCATACGGGTCGGAATGTTGGCCTTGATCAGACCGGTGATCACATCCACCGACGGACGCTGGGTGGCGAGGATCAGGTGAATACCCGCAGCCCGCGCTTTCTGGGCGATACGGGCAATCAGTTCTTCGACCTTCTTACCGACGATCATCATCATGTCGGCAAATTCGTCGACCACCACCACGATGGTGGGCAACTTGACCAGCAGCGGCGCTTCGTCATGGATGCTTTCGCGCTTGTACAGCGGATCGGTCAGCGGCTCGCCGGCAGCCTCGGCATCCTTGATCTTCTGGTTGAAGCCCGCGAGGTTTCGTACCCCCATCTTGGCCATCAACTTGTAGCGCCGCTCCATCTCGGCAACGCTCCAGCGCAGGGCGTTAGCCGCATCTTTCATGTCCGTGACCACAGGGCACAGCAAATGCGGAATGCCTTCATAGATCGACAGTTCAAGCATTTTCGGGTCGATCATGATCAGCTTGGCGTCTTCCGGGCCCGACTTGAACAAAATCGACAAAATCATGGCGTTCACGCCTACGGACTTACCGGAACCGGTGGTACCGGCCACCAGCAAGTGCGGCATCTTGGCCAGGTCGGTAATCACCGGTTTGCCACCAATATCGTGGCCCAACGCCAGGGTGACTGGAGACTTGGCGTCATCAAACTCGGGGGTCGACAGCACTTCAGAGAACCGCACGATCTGGCGGTCTTCGTTGGGGATTTCGATACCCACGGTGGTTTTGCCCGGAATGACTTCAACCACCCGTACGCTGGTCACCGCCAGCGAGCGCGCCAGGTCCTTGGCCAGGTTGGCAATGCGGCTGACCTTGACCCCGGCCGCCGGTTGAATTTCGTAACGGGTGATCACCGGGCCCGGGTGGATCGAATCCACCGACACTTCGACCCCGAATTCCTTGAGTTTGATTTCAAGCAGATGACCTACAGCCGCCAAGGACTCAGGGGAGTAATTGAGTTGTTTCTTCTCGGCCGGGTCAAGAATAGAGATCGGCGGCAAGGTGCCTTCAACCGCGCTGTCTACAAACAACGGTGCCTGCTTCTCTTTTTGGACCCGCTTGCTCGGCTCGGGCACTTTGGCCGGCGCCGGAGCGATGACCGCCGGCACGTGTTTTTCACGCTCGGACATGTGCTTGGTCAATGCCTGTTCGCGCTCGATCAGGCGCTCCTTGGCCTTGGCCTGTTCACGCTTGTCAGACACGCTTGGGGCGACCACTTCACTGACCCGGGTGTCGACTTCACGCAACTGGGCAACAAGCTGTTTGCGCTCGTTGCGGTCCGACCACCAGCGATTGGCTGCGCCCTGGATCAGCTCGAACAGATCGAGGGTGATTTTACCGGTGACGTCCATGACCTTGAACCATGACAGGTCGGTGAACACCGTCAGCCCGAACAGGAACAACGCAATCAGCAGCAAGGTACTGCCCTGGATGTTCAGTGCGTTCTTGGCCAGATCACCCAGGCTTTCGCCCAGTGCACCGCCCGCGCCAGCCGGCAAACCTGCGGCCGAATGGAAGTGGATATGGGCCAGGGCTGCGCCCGATAGCACCAGAAATATCAGACCTACCAGGCGCCACGAGAACAACAGGCCGCTCCACTGCCAGGGCTGATGCCGCTCACGGAAGATCTGCCAGGCCTTGATCGCCAGCAGCAACGGAAAGATGTAGGCAAAGTAACCGAGCACCATAAACAGGATGTCAGCGCTGTAGGAGCCAGCAGGTCCGCCGAAGTTCTGCACATCGACTACGCGGCTGTTATGGCTCCAGCCGGGATCGTCCTTGCCGTAGGTCAGCAAGGCCATGATCATGAACAGGCATAGGGCGCCAATAGCGATCAATGCACCTTCCTTGAGCCGGTAGTGCAATTGCTGACGCCAGAGAGGAACGGCTTTGGGTGCTGCTGCTGTGGATTTCTTCAAAACGGGTCTTTTCCTGCGCCTTTGGCGCGCCCAACTATTAATTGACTAAATTGACTGCAAAGTACTGCCCATATTGAGCAGGTGACAAGTTCCGACATGAAACTGACCAGCGCTGTACACAGCCTTGTACTATTACCCGCAGTAGTCTGCAGTGACTTCCGTGCAGTCTAGATCAGCTCAAACAGGCGGGCCATTGTACGGGTTTAAGCCGCTGATGCCACGTGGCCTCAAGGCGCGGGCAAAATCGGCGCGCGACTGGCTGAGAAGCGCCAATTTGAGCATGTATTACCTTTTGTGACAAAGACTTATACCACCGTCAAAACAGAGCTTACATTTAACTGGCAGATCGACTGAGACCGCATTTGCGCGACAGAGTTGCAACCGCCCTCCCCTTCTCCCGCAAGACGGATTGCCATGCTGACCTGGTTAAAACGCGACACCCTGACATTCCCGCCGCTTACCAAAGCCATGCGCGAGCCCAACGGACTTTTGGCCGCGGGCGGCGATCTATCAGCCGACCGCCTGATCCAGGCCTACCGCCATGGCTGCTTTCCGTGGTTTTCCGAAGGCCAGCCCATTCTCTGGTGGTCGCCCGATCCGCGCACAGTGCTGTTCCCCGAGGAACTACATGTATCCCGCAGCCTGGGGAAACTCTTGCGCCAGCAACGCTACCAGGTGAGCTTTGATCGTGACTTCGCAAGTGTCATCCAGGCCTGCGCCGCACCCCGCAGTTACGCGGATGGCACCTGGATCACCGACGACATGCAAAACGCCTACACCGAACTTCACGCCCGCGGGCACGCCCATTCGGTGGAGGTCTGGGATAACGGCACACTGGTCGGCGGCCTGTACGGCCTGGCAATGGGCCAGCTATTTTTTGGCGAGTCCATGTTCAGCCGGGCCGATAACGCTTCAAAATTCGGCTTTGCCACACTGGTCAGGCAACTCCAGGCCTGGGGTTTCGTGCTGATTGATTGCCAAATGCCGACCAATCATCTGGAAAGCCTGGGTGCACGCTCAATCCCGCGCCAACAGTTTGCCGACTACCTGCGCCAGCATCTGGACCAACCCTCAACCGCGGCGTGGGCCACACCTCTGTAGCCTCGTCGCTGGCTGCAGTTATTGCAGGCAGGGTTTTATAGGCGAGTTTTGCGCACTGGCTTACACTTAATTCAAAAGATTTCCCGAGGGCCCATCATGACCGAGCTGGCGCGTTTGAAGTTTTATGCCACTCAACCTCACGTTTGCAGCTACCTGCCCGATGAACAAGCCACCACGCTGTTCCTCGACCCCAGCCAGCCGATGGATGTGCAGGTCTATGCCGACTTGTCCGAAATGGGTTTCCGGCGCAGTGGTGATCACCTCTATCGTCCCCATTGCCTGAAGTGCGATGCGTGCACCCCGGCGCGGATTCCTGTCGCGCGCTTTATGCCCAACCGCCAGCAAAAACGTATTTTCAAGCGTAATGCCGACCTGCAGGTGCAAGCGGTAAAACCCGGCTTCAGCGAAGAGAACTTTGGTCTGTATCAGCGCTATATCGAGCAGCGGCATGCCGATGGCGACATGTATCCACCGAGCCGCGACCAGTTTTCGACTTTTTTGGTACGCGACCTGCCGTTCTCTACATTCTACGAATTTCGCCTTGATGGACGCCTGTTGGCGGTCGCCGTGACCGACGTACTGCCCAACGGTTTATCGGCGGTCTATACCTTCTACGAACCTGCCGAAGAGCGCCGCAGTCTGGGGCGATACGGGATTCTCTGGCAGATCGCCGAAGCCAGGCGCCTGGGGCTGGATGCACTGTATTTGGGGTACTGGATCAAGAACTGCAAAAAGATGAATTACAAGACTGAATATCGGCCGATAGAGCTGCTGATAAATCAGCGATGGAGCACTGTTAACTGAACCCTTGGCTTAAACCCCATTTTTCGGGCACAATGCACGCCGCTTTTGCCTGGCGCAGTTGCACCGGGCCATTCATTGGACACCGAGGGCTTTACTGCATGTCGAAAGAAGACAGCTTCGAAATGGAAGGCACTGTCGTCGACACCCTGCCCAACACCATGTTTCGTGTGGAGTTGGAAAATGGGCACGTCGTAACCGCGCATATTTCCGGCAAGATGCGCAAGAACTACATTCGTATTCTTACCGGCGACAAAGTGCGCGTCGAGCTGACGCCCTATGACTTGAGCAAAGGGCGCATCACTTACCGCGCTCGTTAATCAAGTCAATACAAAACGCCCGGTTCTGCCGGGCGTTTTTGTGTGTCCGCGATTTGACCACCCCCTGCCGGAGCGAGCTGGCCTAGCGCCGCAGCCTCCATAAACAGTCCACCCATAAAAAAAGCGCCTTTCGGCGCTTTTTTTTGCAGCAATGTCACATCAAGCCATTTCTACCGCAGTTTCAAACTCAAAGGTCAGCTCGCCGTCTTTCAGGTCGATATGTACCACACCGCCATGATCGGCCAGTTCACCAAAGAGAATCTCTTCAGCCAGCGGACGCTTGATCTTGTCCTGGATCAGACGCGCCATAGGGCGTGCACCCATCAACGCATCGTAGCCCCCCGCAGCCAACCAGCCACGAGCCTCGTCCGACACCACCAGTTGCACGTGCTTGTCATCCAGCTGCGCCTGCAACTCGGTGAGGAACTTGTCCACCACATGCTTGATAACCTCATGACTGAGGCGACCAAATTGAATAATGGTGTCCAGACGGTTACGGAACTCCGGAGTAAAGCTCTTCTTGATCGCTTCCATTGCATCGGAAGCATGATCCTGAATCGTGAACCCGATGGAAGCCCGCGAAGCCGTCTCGGCGCCCGCATTGGTGGTCATGATCACGATCACGTTGCGGAAGTCGGCCTTGCGCCCGTTGTTATCGGTCAGCGTACCGTGGTCCATGACCTGCAGCAGCAGGTTAAAGACCTCAGGATGAGCCTTCTCGATCTCATCGAGCAGCAGCACGCAATGCGGCTGCTTGGTGATGGCTTCCGTCAGCAAGCCGCCCTGATCGAAACCGACATACCCTGGAGGCGCACCGATCAGGCGCGACACGGTGTGACGCTCCATATACTCGGACATGTCGAAACGTACCAGTTCGATCCCCAAAGCCTTGGCCAGCTGGCGGGCAGCTTCGGTTTTACCAACCCCGGTCGGACCTGCGAACAGGAACGAGCCGACAGGCTTGTCAGGGGACTTGAGGCCGGCACGGGACAGCTTGATCGCCGTTGACAACGAATCAATAGCGGCTTCCTGACCGAATACGGTCATTCTCAGATCCCGCTCCAGGTTACGCAGCAGTTCCTTGTCTGAACTGGATACGTGCTTAGGAGGAATACGGGCGATTTTCGCAACGATATCTTCGACCTGCTCCACTTCGATGCGCTTTACACGCTTCTCCACCGGCTGCAGGCGCTGATATGCCCCTGCCTCGTCGATCACATCAATCGCCTTGTCCGGCATGTGCCGATCGTTGATGTAGCGCGAAGCCAGTTCAGCCGCCGCGCGCAAGGCCTCATCACTGTATTCGATACCGTGATGCTGCTCGAAACGGCCCTTGAGGCCACGCAGGATACCGATGGTGTCTTCAACCGAAGGCTCGGACACATCGACTTTCTGGAAGCGCCGCGCCAGTGCCCGGTCTTTTTCGAAGATCCCGCGAAACTCCTGGAACGTCGTCGAACCGATACAGCGGATATCACCCGAGGACAATAGCGGCTTAAGCAGGTTGGAGGCGTCCATAACGCCACCAGAGGCCGCGCCCGCACCAATGATGGTGTGGATTTCGTCGATAAACAAAATCGCATGCGGACGCTTTTTCAGTTCGCCGAGCAACGCCTTGAAACGCTTCTCGAAATCACCACGGTACTTGGTACCAGCCAGCAAGGCGCCGAGATCAAGGGAATAGACGATGCTGTTAGCCAGCAAGTCCGGCACTTGATTGTCGACGATACGCTTGGCCAGACCTTCGGCAATTGCGGTTTTACCCACGCCGGCCTCACCGACCAGCAATGGGTTGTTTTTGCGACGACGCGCCAGGATCTGGGCGACACGCTCAACTTCCATTTCGCGCCCCACCAGAGGATCGATGCGACCCTGGCGAGCCAGTTCATTCAAATTACTGGCATAGGCGTCCAGCGGATTGCTTGAGGACGACGATTCGCCACCCTCTTCATCCTGCATGTCATTTTCGCCGTCGGAGTGATCGCCCTGCCCCGGGACCTTGGAAATGCCATGGGCAATGAAGTTGACCACATCAATACGCGCAACGCTCTGCTGCTTGAGCAGAAACACTGCCTGGCTTTCTTGTTCGCTAAAAATCGCAACCAGTACATTGGCACCCGTGACCTCACGTTTGCCAGAGCTTTGTACATGGAATACGGCACGCTGCAAGACGCGCTGGAAGCCCAGGGTTGGCTGGGTTTCGCGATCTTCATCGTGGGCAGGGATAAGGGGAGTCGTGGAATCAATAAACTCTTGCAGGTCATGCTTGAGTTTGTCGAGGTTTGCGCCACAGGCGCGTAGAACGGTTGCGGCCGCCTCATTATCCAAAAGCGCAAGAAGGAGGTGCTCAACCGTCATGAATTCATGACGTTTGGAGCGGGCTTCCTTGAAGGCCAGATTGAGGGTGACTTCGAGCTCGCGATTTAACATGGCTTCACCTCATACCCAAGTGGTCGGCGTTAACCGTCCTTCTCGATTTCACAGAGTAGCGGATGCTGACTTTCGCGTGCGTACTGGTTTACCTGCGCCGCCTTGGTCTCGGCAATGTCGCGGGTATAGATGCCGCACACAGCCCGTCCTTCTGTATGGACGGCCAGCATGACCTTGGTCGCCAATTCGCGATTCAAGTTAAAGAACACCTCAAGTATTTCTACAACGAAATCCATGGGTGTGTAGTCATCGTTAAACAAAACCACCTTGTACATCGGCGGCGCCTGGAGCGCAGGCTTAGCCTCTTGCACAGCCAAGCCAGCGGAGTCTTCGCCATCAAAATCGGGCTGATCCTGATTGAATGTTAGTCGAGTCTGGCTGATTGCATGCATGGAAAGAAAGGTTCGTCGTTGATCGATTACAGTGATGGAGGCAAACGTGTCAAATTTCAACAGCGCCGCCGCGTGACCTTGACTATCGGTAAAACGGTGTTACAACCAATGCAACCCACAGTGGGGAATAAAGGTCCGCGCAGTCAACCATATTTAGTGGTTCATGTGCGAGAGAACTGGATGATACTCCAGTGATGGAGTCGTTTGCAGCAGAGGGATATGAGTATGCAAGGCAAGGTCAAGTGGTTCAACAATGCCAAAGGCTTCGGCTTTATCAACACAGAGGCCAAGGAAGGCAAAGATGACGACGGTAACGAAATCGACTTTTTTGCCCACTTTTCCGCCATTCAGATGGACGGCTACAAGACACTCAAGGCCGGCCAACCCGTAAGCTTCGAAATTACCCAAGGCCCTAAAGGCCTGCATGCCGTGGCGATTACCGACGCCAAAGCCATTGCGCTTTCGCCAGTGACCGAACCAGAGGCCAGCAGCCTTCCGGCCTGACCCGCCAGCACACAACCTGCCACATAAAAAACCGGCCTGTTCGCCTACCCGAACCGGCCGGTTTTTTTATGGCCGGGCACAATCAGGTTAAATCAGCGCGCAAAACCGATGTTCCACATTAATACCCTCGGTGTGACATTGTCCGGACAAGCCCGGAAACAAAGGACCAGGCACCAGCTACCGGCACATCGTACAATCCATTCTTAGACCAATGGATGATCTCCGATATTGCGCAGCCCTCGCAGGAACATTAGTGACCTATGTATACTGCGCCGGTGACCACGGAGTCACTCAGATACACCTACTGGAATGAGTCTTTCAGGCCTAGAAAGGCTGAGTCGTTACCCCGGCTCGACCGCTTGACGCTCTACTGATGCATTCACATCACCGCGAAGAACCTCGACTTTCGGCTCATTGTTCACTGTGAACGAAAGCGCCTACCCTGCGCATCTCGAGTATCTGAGCACGCTCAGCAAAGAAGAGAGTTAATCCGAAATGCCCAACCGTTCGAAGATCATCTATACCTTCACCGACGAAGCTCCGGCGCTCGCCACCTATTCACTGCTGCCTATCATCGAAGCCTTTACCGCTAGCGCTGATATCGCCGTTGAGACGCGCGACATCTCTCTGGCAGGCCGTATCCTTGCCAGCTTCCCCGAGCAATTGGGTGCCAAGGCTGTAGCAGACCACCTCGCCGAACTGGGCGCCCTGGCCGTTACACCTGAAGCCAACATCATCAAGCTGCCTAACATCAGCGCCTCGGTCCCGCAATTGCAGGCCGCGATCAAAGAACTGCAAGCGCAGGGCTTTGACATTCCGGATTACCCGGAGACCGTGACTACTGACGCTGAAAAAGAAATCAAAGCGCGTTACAGCAAAGTCATGGGCAGCGCCGTAAACCCGGTACTGCGCGAAGGCAACTCCGACCGCCGCGCACCGCTGTCGGTCAAGAACTATGCCCGCAAGCACCCGCATAAAATGGGCGCATGGAGTACCGACTCCAAATCCCACGTCGCTCACATGAGCGAAGGCGACTTCTATGGCAGCGAAAAGTCTGCCCTGATCGAAGCCCCGGGCAGCGTTAAAATCGAATTGATCGCTCAAGACGGCACCACCACCGTCCTGAAAGAGAAAACCGCGGTTCAGGCCGGCGAGATCATCGATTGCTCCGTAATGAGCAAAAAGGCATTGCGCGAGTTCATCGCGGCCGAAATCGAAGACGCCAAGAAAAAGGGCGTACTGTTCTCGGTTCACTTGAAAGCCACCATGATGAAGGTCTCCGACCCGATCATGTTTGGTCAGATCGTGGCTGAGTTCTACAAAGATGCGCTGGATAAACACGCTGACACCCTGAAAGAAATCGGCTTCAACCTGAACAACGGCATCGGCGACCTGTACGCTCGCATCAAGGCCCTGCCGGCCGAGAAGCAAGCTGAAATCGAAGCTGATATCCAGGCGGTGTACGCTGATCGCCCTGCGCTGGCGATGGTGAACTCCGACAAAGGCATCACCAACCTGCACGTACCGAGCGACGTCATCGTTGACGCCTCGATGCCGGCCATGATTCGTGATTCCGGCAAAATGTGGAACACCGAAGGCCAGTTGCAAGACACCAAAGCCGTGATCCCGGATCGCTGCTACGCCACCATCTACCAGGCGACCATCGAAGACTGCCAGAAGCACGGCGCCTTCGATCCAACCACCATGGGCAGCGTGCCAAACGTTGGCCTGATGGCGCAAAAAGCCGAAGAGTACGGCTCCCACGACAAAACCTTCCAGATCAAGACCCCTGGTGTAGTTCGGGTAACCGACAGCAACGGCAACGTGCTGATGGAACAAAAGGTTGAAGAAGGCGATATCTGGCGCATGTGCCAGGCCAAAGACGCGCCGATCCGTGACTGGGTGAAACTGGCCGTGAACCGTGCTCGTGCCAGCAACACTCCGGCCGTGTTCTGGCTCGATCCAAAGCGTAGCCACGACGCCGAAATGATCAAAAAGGTTGAAACCTACCTGAAGGATCACGACACCAGCGGCCTGGACATTCGCATCATGGCGCCGGTAGATGCCATGAAGTTCACCCTGGAACGCACCCGTGCGGGTCTGGACACCATTTCGGTGACCGGCAACGTACTGCGCGACTACCTGACCGACCTGTTCCCGATCATGGAACTGGGCACCAGCGCCAAAATGCTCTCGATCGTACCCCTGATGAATGGCGGCGGTCTGTTTGAAACCGGCGCAGGCGGTTCGGCTCCCAAGCACGTACAACAATTGCTGGAAGAAAACTTCCTGCGTTGGGACTCGCTGGGTGAGTTCCTGGCACTGGCTGCCTCCCTGGAGCACCTGGGCACAACCTACAACAACCCGAAAGCGTTGGTGTTGGCCAAGACCCTGGATCAGGCCACCGGCCAGTTCCTCGACAACAACAAGTCGCCATCGCGCAAAGTCGGCAATATCGACAACCGCGGTAGCCACTTCTACCTGGCGTTGTACTGGGCTCAAGCCCTGGCCGCCCAGACTGAAGACAAAGAACTGCAAGCGCAGTTCGCCCCTGTGGCAAAAGCCCTGGCCGAGAACGAGGCAAAAATTGTTGCCGAACTCAACGCCGTACAGGGCAAGCCGGTCGACATCGGTGGCTACTACCACGCCGACGCCGACAAGGTGAGCAAAGTAATGCGCCCTAGCGCCACGCTGAACGCGATCATCGCTTCCGCGTAAGGGCAACAGGCAACAACACAAACCCCGGCCCACGACGCCGGGGTTTGTGTTTTTGGGCCAATACAAACCCCATGGCAGCTGGCTTGGCGGGGACGCTCACCACACAGCATCTGACCTGCCGCACCAGCTGATCGCTGGCTTGCAAGCTCCCACAGGATATATCCTGCCCCTCCCCGCACCCCATAGGGCCTACACATGGAATGGAAACCCCACATCACCGTCGCCACTGTCGTTGAAGACAATGGCCGTTTTCTGATGGTCGAAGAGCTCAAAGGCGAACGCGCCGTGCTCAACCAACCCGCAGGCCATCTTGATCCGAACGAAAGCCTGATCGACGCTGCAATCCGCGAAACCCTCGAAGAAACCGGCTACGACGTCGAACTTACCGGCGTGATCGGCATTTATTTGTACACCGCCCCCAGCAATGGCGTGACCTACCAGCGCGTGTGCTTTGCCGGCAAAGCGGTTAAACACCACCCCGACTACCAGCTGGATACCGGCATCATCGGCCCGCTATGGATGACCCGCGACGAGCTGATAGAGCAACGCCATCGCTGGCGCAGCGAGCTGAGTCTGCAGTGCATCGACGATTATCTGGACGGTAAACTGTTCGACCTGACGTTAATCCGCCCTTCGGTTTAGCCTTGAGCGCTCGGGCCTGCTAGAATCGCGTCCTTTTTCAAGACACTCATTGAAACCTTATGCGTGATCCAGCCTTAGTCGCCCCCGAAAAACAGCGCGTCATCGTCGGCATGTCCGGCGGTGTCGATTCTTCCGTTTCCGCCGTTCTGCTCATGGAGCAGGGCTACCAGGTGGAAGGCCTGTTCATGAAGAACTGGGAGGAAGACGACGGAACGGATTACTGCACCGCCATGGATGACCTAGCAGACGCCCAGGCCGTGTGCGATAAAATCGGCATCAAGCTGCACACCGCCAACTTTGCCGCCGAGTACTGGGACAACGTGTTCGAGCACTTCCTGGCCGAATACAAGGCCGGACGCACGCCGAACCCGGACATCCTGTGCAACCGTGAAATCAAGTTCAAGGCGTTCCTCGACTACGCCGTGATGCTGGGTGCCGATCTGATCGCTACCGGCCACTATGTGCGCCGTCGCGATATTGACGGCCGCACCGAGCTGCTCAAGGGCCTGGACCCGAACAAGGACCAGAGCTATTTCCTGCATGCCGTCGGCGGCGAACAAATCGCCAAGACCCTGTTCCCGGTCGGCGAACTGGAAAAGCCCGAAGTGCGCAAGATTGCTGAAAAGCACGATCTGGCCACCGCGAAGAAAAAGGACTCCACCGGGATCTGCTTTATCGGCGAGCGCCGCTTCAGCGACTTCCTCAAGCAATACCTGCCGGCACAACCGGGCGAGATCAAAAATACCGAAGGTGAAGTCATAGGCCGCCACCACGGCCTGATGTACCACACCATCGGCCAGCGCCAGGGCCTGGGCATCGGCGGCCTCAAAGACGCCAGTGACGAGCCGTGGTACGTGCTGATCAAAGACCTTGAGCATAACGAGCTGATCGTCGGCCAGGGCAACGATCACCCGTGGCTGTTTTCCCGCGCCCTGCTCGCCTCCGAAATTTACTGGGTCAACCCGATCGACCTGAGCAGCCCGTTGCGCCTGACCGCCAAGGTCCGCTATCGCCAGAGCGACCAGCCTTGCACGCTGGAAAAGACCGCTACCGGCTATCGCGCCACCTTCGATGATCCGCAACGCGCCGTCACCCCCGGCCAGTCCGTGGTGTTTTACGACGGCGAAGTGTGCCTGGGCGGTGGCGTAATTGAAGTTGCCGAACCCTGGACCAGCAAGGACAGCCGCGCATGAACCCCACTCAGGAGCAACTGATAGCCTTGGGCGGTGTGTTCCTCGCTGCAGTACTGGTGGACAAAATCGCCAAAACCGGCCAGATCAGCGAAGCTGACTTGAGCTGCATGCTTGGCAGCCTGTTGATTCGCGACCCCAAGGACACGCTCGAAGTCTACGGTGGTGACGACATCAATCTGCGTGAAGGCTACCGGGCCCTGATCGGCGCCCTTGAGCGCGACCCCAATACACTGCAGCGCGAGCCCTTGCGCTATGCCCTGTCGATGCTCGGCCTGGAGCGACAACTGGCCAAGCGTGAAGACATGCTGGAACTGATCGGCAAACGTCTGCCGCAGATCCAGTCACAGGTCGAACACTTCGGCCCGGCCCACGAAAACGTGGTGGCCGCCTGTGGCGCGCTGTACCAGGACACCCTGAGCACGCTGCGCCAGCGCATTCAGGTGCACGGTGACATGCGCAATCTGCAACAACCGAACAACGCCGCAAAAATTCGCGCCCTGCTGCTGGCCGGTATCCGTTCAGCGCGGCTTTGGCGTCAATTGGGTGGCCATCGCTGGCAGCTGGTAATCAGCCGTCGCAAGCTGCTCAAAGAGCTTTACCCGATGCTGCGCGGAAACTGAAACACGCCAGCAGGCACACTTTGTAACGTCGATATGCGTATGACGCCGGTCAGTTGGCAACGGACCGGCCGTTTTTTTCATGTATGATACGCGCCCCATTTCGTTGCCCGACTGTCCGAGAACACCCCATGCAGCTTTCTTCGCTCACTGCGGTTTCCCCTGTTGACGGCCGCTACGCCGGCAAAACCCAGGCCCTGCGCCCAATTTTCAGCGAATACGGCTTGATCCGTGCTCGCGTTCTGGTTGAAGTCCGCTGGCTCCAGCGCCTGGCTGCTCACGCCGCCATCCCTGAAGTCCCGGCGTTCTCCGCCGAAGCCAACGCCGTTCTGAATGAACTGGCCGAAAACTTCTCTCTGGAACACGCCGAGCGCGTCAAAGAGATCGAGCGCACCACCAACCACGACGTCAAAGCCATTGAGTACCTGCTCAAGGAACAGGCTGCCAAGCTGCCAGAGCTGGCCAACGTCAGTGAATTCATCCACTTTGCCTGCACCAGCGAGGACATCAACAACCTGTCCCACGCACTGATGCTGCGCGAAGGTCGTGATGACGTGATGCTGCCGCTGATGCGCCAGACCGCAGAAGCCATCCGCGAACTGGCAATCAAGTTCGCCGACGTGCCGATGCTGTCGCGCACCCACGGCCAACCGGCTTCGCCGACCACTCTGGGCAAAGAGCTGGCCAACGTGGTTTACCGTCTGGAGCGTCAAATCGCCCAGGTGGCCGCAGTCCCGCTGCTGGGCAAAATCAACGGCGCCGTGGGCAACTACAACGCCCACCTGTCGGCCTACCCGCAGATCGACTGGGAAGCCAATGCCCGCGCCTTCATCGAAGACGAACTGGGCCTGGGCTTCAACCCGTACACCACGCAGATCGAGCCGCACGACTACATCGCCGAGCTGTTCGACGCCATCGCTCGCTTCAACACCATCCTGATCGACTTCGATCGCGATATCTGGGGCTACATCTCCCTAGGCTACTTCAAGCAGCGCACCATCGCCGGCGAAATCGGTTCCTCGACCATGCCGCACAAGGTCAACCCGATCGACTTCGAAAACTCCGAAGGCAACCTGGGTATCGCCAACGCGCTGTTCCAGCACCTGGCCAGCAAATTGCCAATTTCCCGCTGGCAGCGCGACCTGACCGACTCCACCGTACTGCGCAACCTCGGCGTGGGCTTTGCTCACAGCGTGATCGCGTACGAAGCCAGCCTCAAAGGCATCAGCAAGCTTGAGCTTAACGCTCAGAAAATCGCTGCCGACCTGGACGCCTGCTGGGAAGTCCTGGCCGAGCCGATCCAGACCGTAATGCGCCGCTACAACATTGAAAACCCGTACGAGAAGCTCAAAGAGCTGACCCGCGGCAAGGGCATCAGCCCAGAAGCACTGCAAACCTTCATCGACGGCCTTGAAATGCCGCAAGCAGCCAAAGCCGAGCTGAAACTGCTGACGCCAGCCAACTACATTGGCAACGCGATCGAACAGGCCAAGCGCATCTGACCGCTGCAACGACCTACTAACGCCCGGCCGTGCCGGGCGTTTTTATTCCCGATTACAAAGCGCAATTTTTCAATAGGTTACACATGAATCCTGATATTCCTCTTCAACTTCTGGGCGGCATCACTGCGCGGGAATTCCTGCGCGACTACTGGCAGAAGAAACCCTTGCTGATCCGTCAGGCCATACCTGACTTCGAAAGCCCGATCGACGCCGACGAACTGGCCGGCCTGGCACTTGAAGAAGAAGTCGAATCACGCCTGGTCATCGAACACGGCGAGCGCCCATGGGAATTGCGCCGCGGCCCGTTCGCCGAGGACGAGTTCGGCAAACTGCCAGAACGTGAGTGGACCTTGCTGGTGCAGGCGGTCGATCAGTTCGTGCCTGAAGTCGGCGAACTGCTGGAAAACTTCCGCTTCCTGCCAAGCTGGCGTATCGACGACGTGATGATCAGCTATGCCGCCCCGGGTGGCAGCGTTGGTCCGCATTTCGACAACTACGACGTGTTCTTGCTGCAAGGCCACGGCAAGCGCCACTGGCAGATCGGCCAGATGTGTGATTCCGAAAGCAAACTGCTGGAACACGCCGACCTGCGCATCCTGGCCGATTTCCAGGCCACCGACGAGTGGACCCTGGAGCCGGGCGACATGCTGTACCTGCCTCCGCGCCTGGCCCATTGCGGCGTGGCCGTGGATGACTGCCTGACCTATTCGGTAGGTTTCCGCGCCCCAAGCGCAGCTGAAGTGCTGACCCACTTCACCGACTTCCTCAGCCAGTACCTGCCGGACGAAGAACGCTATACCGATGCCGACGCGCAGCCGGTCAGCGATCCGCACCAGATCCAGCACGACGCACTGGATCGCCTGAAGGGCTTGCTGGCCGAGCACATGAGCGATGAGCGCATGCTGTTGACCTGGTTCGGCCAGTTCATGACCGAACCGCGCTATCCGGAACTCGTTACCGGGCCGGAGCTCGAAGAAGAAGACCTGCTGGGCAGCCTGGAACAGGGCGCGGTCCTGATCCGCAACCCGAGCGCCCGCCTGGCCTGGTCCGAAGTCGATGAAGACCTGCTGCTGTTTGCCAGCGGTCAAAGCCGCCTGCTGCCGGGCAAGCTGCGCGAACTGCTGAAAATGATCTGTGCCGCCGATGCACTGCACAGTGACAACCTCGGCCCATGGCTGGCCGATGAAGACGGACGCAACCTGCTCTGCGAGCTGGTTAAACAAGGAAGCCTGGGGTTCGCCGATGAATAAGATTCACGTACGTGTCGCCAACTGGCAAAAGGACAACGCCGAACTTCGACGCATTCGTGAAGCGGTGTTTATTGCCGAACAACATGTACCGCCCGAGCTGGAGTGGGACGCAGACGATGCCGACGCAGTGCATTTTCTGGCCTATGAAGGCGACTTTCCGATTGGTACCGCCAGACTCTTGCCTGACGGCCATATCGGCCGGGTTTCAGTGCTCAAGGACTGGCGCGGTCTGAAAGTCGGTGATGCGCTGATGCAGGCAACCATCAACGAAGCTGAAAAGCGCGGCCTGAAGCAACAAATGCTCAGTGCCCAGGTGCACGCCACGCCGTTCTACGAGCGACTGGGCTTCAAGATCGTCAGCGAGGAGTTCCTGGAAGCAGGTATTCCCCACGTTGATATGGTGCGCGCGGGCTGATGCCCACCCTGTGGGAGCGGGCTTGCCCGCGATAGCAGCGCCTCGTTCCGAGCCATGGAACGGGCCACCCCAATCGCCGGCAAGCCGGCTCCCGCAAAAGATCCAGCCAAACGCCCTGCCATCTTCGGATCGCAGGGCGTTTTGCTATCTGGCACACTCGCTCCATGCCTTTTCAGCATTGCGGAGATAACGGACATGTCCCTACGCGCCATCATCGCCAGCCTGGCACTGTTGTGCAGCATCAGCGCCCTGGCCGATACCCAGGTCATCACCCTGCAGAACCGCACCAGCACCGACCTGCTGCCCATCGCACAGAACTTTATCGGTAAAAACGGCAAAGTCAGCGCCTACGGCAATCAATTGATCGTCGAGGCCTCTGCCTCAAAAATCAAAAACCTCGAAGACCTGCTTGCGCAACTCGACAAGCCAGCCAGGCGCCTGCTGATCACCGTGGATACCAGCGACAACAACCTGCCTGACGCCAGCAGCTCAACACGGGTAATCAGCACGGCCAGTCGCAATGGCGGCACCCAGCAGATCCAGGCCACCGAAGGGGTGCCTGCGTTTATCCAGAGCGGCCAGAGCGTGCCACTCACCAGCACGCAGACAGACGCGTATGGACGACTGCTGACGCAAACCGAATACCGGGATGTCACCCGGGGTTTCTACGTGACCGCCACTGTCACAGGTGAAACGGTACACCTGGCGATCAACGCCAACCGCGACCGCATGAGCCAGGAACAGCCGGATGTAGTGAACATTCAAAATACCGACACACAAGTCAGCGGCCCGCTGGGTCAGTGGATCACCCTCGCCGGCAGCAATAGCCGGAATATGGCCGGCCAGCAGGCTGGAACCCGCACCTACTCTACCCAGGGAACGGATGACATGACCTTGCGGGTCAAAGTAGACGCTCTCGACTAAAAGGCCCGAAACTGACCGGCAAGTCGTTTTTTCGGCAATTATGTAGTGCCTTGAAAAAAGCACTACAAAACATTTGACGACGTAAAAATGCAGAGGCATGATGGCCCCGCTCCCGCTAATCAGAGGCCCCCAAATGGCTCTGAGTCTGTAGCGAGTAGCCATTCACGCTTAACAACATTGTTGTGTGCCTGGTGGAGCAACTACTTTTCAACCCAGACCTATGCGACGAGGTTTATCTCCATGGCACTGACACGCGAACAGCAAATTGCAGCCCTTGAAAAAGACTGGGCCGAAAATCCACGCTGGAAAGGCGTGACTCGCGATTACTCCGCTGCTGACGTGGTCCGCCTGCGCGGCTCGGTTCAACCCGAGCACACCTTCGCAAAAATGGGCGCTGACAAGCTGTGGAAACTGGTGACACAGGGCGCACACCCGTCCTTCCGTCCCGAGAAAGATTTCGTCAACTGCATGGGCGCCCTGACCGGGGGCCAGGCAGTACAACAGGTCAAGGCCGGCATCCAGGCTATCTACCTGTCGGGCTGGCAAGTGGCAGCAGACAACAACTCTGCTGAATCCATGTACCCCGATCAGTCGCTGTACCCGGTGGACTCGGTCCCAACCGTGGTCAAGCGCATCAACAACTCATTCCGTCGCGCCGACCAGATCCAGTGGAAAGCCGGCAAAAACCCGGGCGACCAGGGTTACATCGACTACTTCGCACCGATCGTGGCTGACGCCGAAGCCGGTTTCGGCGGCGTGCTGAACGCTTACGAACTGATGAAGAGCATGATCGAAGCAGGCGCCGCCGGCGTTCACTTCGAAGACCAGCTGGCTTCGGTTAAAAAATGCGGACACATGGGCGGCAAGGTTCTGGTGCCTACCCAGGAAGCCGTGCAAAAACTGACCGCAGCCCGTCTGGCTGCAGACGTTGCCGGCACACCGACCATCATCCTGGCCCGCACCGACGCCAACGCAGCAGATCTGCTGACCTCTGACTGCGACCCGTACGACCAGCCATTCGTCACTGGCGAGCGGACCAAGGAAGGCTTCTACAAAGTACGTGCCGGCCTGGACCAGGCTATCGCCCGCGGTCTGGCCTACGCACCGTATGCCGACCTGATCTGGTGCGAGACTGCCAAACCGGATCTGGACGAAGCCCGTCGCTTTGCCGAAGCGATCAAAAAGGAATACCCGGACCAGCTGCTGTCGTACAACTGCTCGCCGTCCTTCAACTGGAAGAAGAACCTGGACGACGCGACCATCGCCAAGTTCCAGCGCGAACTGTCAGCCATGGGCTACAAGCACCAGTTCATCACCCTGGCCGGCATCCACAACATGTGGCACAGCATGTTCAACCTGGCACACGACTATGCCCGCAACGACATGACCGCCTACGTGAAGCTGCAGGAGCAGGAGTTCGCTGACGCCGCCAAAGGCTACACCTTTGTGGCGCACCAGCAGGAAGTGGGCACTGGCTACTTCGACGACATGACCACCGTGATTCAAGGCGGCTCGTCCTCAGTAACCGCCCTCACCGGGTCTACTGAAGAAGAACAGTTCCACTGATTGCCAGCCGAAAAACGAAACAGGGACATTGCCTGACCTGCCGAGAAAAACACGCAATGCCTTGAACATGACGCCCCGACTGGTTCGGGGCTTTTTTTTGCTGACCATTAATCCGCAGAAGCTGGCTGGCCGGCCACAGCCTCAATGCCTCCTTGCGGCACGACAGCGTCACTGGCAAGCCAGCACCTGCACCGAGCCCATGCAGCGACACCTTTTGAATCGACGAAAAACTGATCCAGGTCCATACCCGGAAACAAGAATCGGGTAAAAAGCCAAGTCCGGAACTTGCATCCGGTACATATATAAGCCAACTTCCACACACCCCCGCAGCGGAGTCCTGACAGACAAGCGCTTAAACGATATTAATTATCATTTAGAGTTGCTTTTGTTGATTGGTTGCCCCACCAAACATAATCACCAAAACACGCTGCAATGCCCGTACAACGTGGCCTGGACAGTCTTTATGGATGTCTCTACCACTAAAGGATTGAATTAATTCATCTTAGAAAATTTACTTGCCGGGTGTTTAGCCATAAAATCCCGGCCATCAATAGCGCTGCGACATATCGTCACTGCTTTATTTCTTTTTTAAGCTCAGAGACCTTTGCTCTCTGTTAAGGATTACCAGCATGCCCGAAGCGACAGGACTCATAGCCCACAACTGGGGCTTTGCCATTTTCCTTCTCGGTGTTGTCGGCCTTTGTGCCTTCATGCTCGGCGTCTCCAGCCTCCTCGGGTCAAAAGCCTGGGGGCGCAGCAAAAACGAACCGTTCGAGTCGGGCATGCTACCTACCGGTGGCGCCCGCTTGCGGCTCTCAGCCAAATTCTATCTGGTCGCGATGCTGTTCGTGATCTTCGATATCGAAGCCCTTTTTCTCTTTGCCTGGTCTGTGTCTGTTCGCGAAAGCGGCTGGACCGGATTCGTCGAAGCTCTCGTTTTCATAGCAATTCTGTTGGCAGGCCTTGTCTACCTATTTCGGGTGGGTGCTCTTGATTGGGCACCGGAAGCTCGTCGTAAGCGGCAGGCCAAGCTGAAACAATGAGGCTTTGGCGATGCAATACGAACTCACCAGGATCGACCCGGATGCTCCTAACGAGCAGTACCCGATCGGCAAACGGGAAACCGTTTCCGATCCGTTAGAAGATCAAGTCCACAAAAACATCTTCATGGGCAAGCTTGAGGACGTACTGAACAATACGGTCAATTGGGGACGTAAGAACTCCCTGTGGCCGTACAACTTCGGTCTGTCCTGCTGCTACGTGGAGATGACCACCGCCTTCACGGCGCCCCACGACATCGCGCGCTTTGGCGCCGAAGTTATCCGGGCATCGCCGCGTCAGGCGGATTTCATGGTTATTGCCGGTACCTGCTTCATCAAGATGGCGCCGATCATTCAGCGTCTCTATGAGCAAATGCTTGAGCCTAAATGGGTTATTTCCATGGGTTCTTGCGCCAACTCCGGTGGCATGTACGACATTTACTCCGTGGTTCAAGGGGTCGACAAGTTCCTGCCCGTGGACGTTTACGTGCCTGGCTGCCCACCCCGCCCAGAGGCTTTTCTGCAGGGCTTGATGCTCTTGCAAGAGTCGATTGGCCAGGAGCGTCGCCCACTTTCCTGGGTTGTCGGCGAACAAGGCGTTTATCGCGCCGAGATGCCGTCACAAAAGGAACAGCGCCGTGAACAGCGTATTCAGGTGACCAACCTGCGCAGCCCCGACGAAGTCTGATCCAGCTCTGCTTCTTTAATAGAACGAGACACTGGCTTCATTCTTTACGTTGACCGAAAGCGATAAAAAAACCATGACTACAGGCTCCGCTCTGTACATCCCGCCTTATAAGGCTGACGACCAAGATGTGGTTGTCGAACTGAACACCCGTTTTGGCCCTGAGGCATTCACTGCCCAGGCCACGCGCACCGGCATGCCGGTGCTTTGGGTTACCCGCGCAAAACTGGTTGAAGTACTGACCTTCCTGCGCAACCTGCCAAAACCTTACGTCATGCTCTACGACTTGCACGGTGTGGACGAACGTCTGCGCACCAAGCGTCAGGGCCTGCCATCGGGTGCCGACTTCACCGTCTTCTATCACCTGATGTCGCTTGAACGTAACAGCGACGTCATGATCAAGGTGGCGCTGTCCGAAAGTGACCTGAGCGTGCCGACCATCACCGGTATCTGGCCGAACGCCAACTGGTACGAGCGTGAAGTCTGGGACATGTTCGGTATCGACTTCAAAGGCCACCCGCACCTGTCGCGCATCATGATGCCGCCGACCTGGGAAGGTCACCCGCTGCGCAAGGACTTCCCGGCCCGGGCCACTGAGTTCGATCCGTACAGCCTGACCCTGGCCAAGGTTCAGCTGGAAGAAGAAGCCGCCCGTTTCAAACCCGAAGACTGGGGCATGAAGCGTTCCGGGGAAAACGAGGACTACATGTTCCTCAACCTCGGCCCCAACCACCCTTCTGCTCACGGTGCCTTCCGCATCATTCTGCAGCTGGACGGTGAAGAGATCGTCGACTGCGTGCCAGACGTCGGCTACCACCACCGTGGTGCCGAAAAAATGGCCGAGCGCCAGTCCTGGCACAGCTTCATCCCGTACACCGACCGTATCGACTACCTCGGCGGCGTGATGAACAACCTGCCGTACGTGCTGTCGGTCGAGAAGCTGGCGGGCATCAAGGTACCGGATCGGGTAGACACCATCCGCATCATGATGGCCGAGTTCTTCCGTATCACCAGCCACCTGCTGTTCCTGGGGACATACATCCAGGACGTGGGCGCAATGACCCCGGTGTTCTTCACGTTTACCGACCGTCAGCGCGCATACAAGGTGATCGAAGCCATCACCGGCTTCCGTCTGCACCCGGCCTGGTACCGCATCGGCGGTGTTGCCCACGACCTGCCGAACGGCTGGGAACGCCTGGTCAAGGAATTCATCGACTGGATGCCCAAGCGTCTGGACGAGTACCAGAAAGCCGCTCTGGACAACAGCATCCTGCGTGGCCGTACGATCGGCGTCGCCGCCTACAACACCAAAGAGGCCCTGGAATGGGGCGTCACGGGTGCCGGCCTGCGTTCGACCGGTTGCGATTTCGACCTGCGCAAGGCGCGTCCGTATTCCGGCTACGAGAACTTCGAGTTTGAAGTCCCGCTGGCGGCCAACGGCGATGCCTACGACCGCTGCATCGTGCGCGTCGAAGAAATGCGCCAGAGCCTGAAAATCATCGAGCAGTGCATGCGCAACATGCCGGCCGGGCCGTACAAGGCGGATCACCCGCTGACCACGCCGCCGCCTAAAGAGCGCACGCTGCAGCACATCGAGACCTTGATCACGCACTTCCTGCAAGTTTCGTGGGGCCCGGTAATGCCGGCCAACGAATCCTTCCAGATGATCGAAGCGACCAAGGGCATCAACAGTTATTACCTGACGAGCGATGGCGGCACCATGAGCTACCGCACCCGGATTCGCACCCCAAGCTTCCCGCACCTGCAGCAGATCCCTTCGGTGATCAAAGGCGAAATGGTCGCGGACTTGATTGCGTACCTGGGTAGTATCGATTTCGTTATGGCCGACGTGGACCGCTAAGCATGAACAGCACGCTTATCCAGACAGACCGTTTCGCCCTGAGCGAAACCGAGCGCTCGGCCATCGAGCACGAGCTGCATCACTACGAAGATCCGCGCGCTGCGTCGATCGAAGCCCTGAAGATCGTTCAGAAGGAACGCGGCTGGGTGCCCGATGGCGCGCTTTACGCCATCGGTGAAATGCTCGGCATCCCCGCCAGCGACGTTGAAGGCGTGGCCACGTTCTACAGCCAGATCTTCCGTCAGCCAGTGGGCCGTCACATCATTCGCGTATGCGACAGCATGGTCTGCTACATCGGTGGCCACGAATCCGTGGTCAGCGAAATCCAGAGCAAGCTGGGCATCGGCCTGGGCCAGACCACTGCAGACGGCCGCTTCACGCTGCTGCCAGTGTGCTGCCTGGGCAACTGCGACAAGGCGCCGGCGTTGATGATCGACGACGACACATTCGGTGACGTACAGCCTGCTGGCGTCGCCACGTTGTTGGAGGGCTACCCATGACCCTGACTTCTTTCGGCCCTGCCAACCGTATCGCGCGGTCGCCGGAAACCCATCCTCTGACCTGGCGTCTGCGTGACGACGGCGAGCCGGTATGGCTTGACGAGTACCAGGCCAAGGACGGTTACGCTGCAGCCCGCAAGGCATTCGCCGACATGGCCACGGACGACATCGTCCAGACCGTGAAAGACGCCGGCCTCAAGGGTCGAGGCGGCGCCGGCTTCCCTACCGGGGTGAAGTGGGGGCTGATGCCCAAAGACGAATCCATGAACATCCGTTACCTGCTGTGTAACGCCGATGAGATGGAACCCAACACCTGGAAAGACCGCATGCTGATGGAGCAACTGCCCCATCTGCTGATCGAAGGCATGCTGATCAGTGCCCGCGCACTGAAAACCTACCGTGGCTATATCTTCCTGCGTGGCGAATACACCACCGCCGCCAAGCACCTCAACCGTGCGGTCGAAGAAGCCAAGGCTGCGGGCCTGCTGGGCAAGAACATCCTGGGCTCGGGGTTTGACTTCGAACTGTTCGTTCACACCGGCGCCGGGCGTTACATCTGCGGTGAAGAAACCGCACTGATCAACTCCCTCGAAGGCCGTCGCGCCAACCCGCGCTCCAAGCCGCCGTTCCCGGCAGCCGTGGGCGTATGGGGCAAGCCGACTTGCGTGAACAACGTTGAAACCCTGTGCAACGTGCCAGCCATCATCGGCAACGGCGTTGACTGGTACAAATCCATTGCCCGCGAAGGCAGCGAAGACATGGGCACCAAGCTCATGGGCTTCTCCGGCAAGGTCAAGAACCCCGGCCTGTGGGAACTGCCGTTTGGCGTGACCGCCCGCGAGCTGTTCGAAGACTATGCCGGCGGCATGCGCGACGGCTTCAAGCTCAAGTGCTGGCAGCCGGGCGGTGCCGGTACCGGCTTCCTGCTGCCGGAGCACCTGGACGCACAAATGTACGCCGGTGGCATCGCCAAGGTTGGCACCCGTATGGGTACCGGTCTGGCCATGGCCGTCGACGACAGCGTCAACATGGTGTCCCTGCTGCGCAACATGGAACAGTTCTTCTCTCGCGAATCCTGCGGTTTCTGCACCCCGTGCCGTGATGGCCTGCCATGGAGCGTCAAGCTGCTGATGGCCATCGAGAACGGTGAAGGTCAGCCCGGCGATATCGAGACCCTGCTGGGTCTGGTCGGCTTCCTCGGCCCTGGCAAGACGTTCTGTGCTCACGCACCGGGTGCCGTGGAGCCATTGGGCAGCGCGATCAAGTACTTCCGTCCAGAGTTCGAAGCCGGTATTGCGCAAGCAAAACCCGGAGTTCCGCCTCTGGCACGCCCGATTGTTATCGGCGCGTAACGCTCTGAAGGAGAGCGGTCCGTGCCGCTCTCTGATCGTTCGATAACGCCGTAAGGCTGAGTTGCTTCGAACGCATAACAAGATTCCATTAGCCACGCCCGCTGACACCGGGCCAACGAAGACCTTTGAACCATGGCCACTATCCACGTAGACGGCAAAGATCTCGAAGTCGATGGGGCAGACAACCTGTTACAGGCGTGTCTGTCGCTAGGCCTCGATATCCCGTATTTCTGCTGGCACCCTGCCCTGGGCAGTGTTGGCGCTTGCCGCCAATGCGCCGTCAAGCAGTACACCGACGAGAACGACAAGCGTGGTCGTATCGTCATGTCATGCATGACCCCGGCCACCGACGGTAGCTGGATCTCCATCGACGACGAAGAGGCGAAAGTGTTTCGCGCCAGCGTTGTTGAATGGCTGATGACCAACCACCCGCACGACTGCCCTGTGTGCGAAGAAGGCGGTCACTGTCATCTGCAAGACATGACCGTGATGACCGGCCACAACGAGCGCCGTTATCGCTTCACCAAGCGTACTCACCAGAACCAGCAACTGGGCCCGTTCATTTCCCACGAAATGAACCGCTGCATCGCCTGCTATCGCTGCGTGCGCTTCTATAAAGACTACGCCGGCGGCACCGACCTCGGCGTATTCGGCGCCCACGACAACGTGTACTTCGGTCGCGTTGAAGACGGCGTGCTCGAAAGCGAATTCTCGGGCAACCTCACCGAAGTCTGCCCGACCGGCGTGTTCACTGACAAAACCCACTCCGAGCGCTACAACCGCAAGTGGGACATGCAGTTTTCACCCAGCATCTGCCACGGTTGCTCCAGCGGCTGCAACATCAGCCCGGGTGAGCGTTATGGCGAATTGCGCCGCATCGAAAACCGCTTCAACGGTTCGGTCAACCAGTACTTCCTGTGTGACCGTGGCCGTTTCGGCTATGGCTACGTCAACCGCACAGACCGCCCGCGCCAGCCATTGCTGGCCGATGGCAGCAAACTGAGCCTCGACGCGGCACTGGACAAGGCTGCCGACCTGCTGCGCGGTCGCAACATCGTCGGTATCGGCTCGCCACGTGCCAGCCTCGAAAGCAACTACGCGTTGCGCGAACTGGTCGGCGCCGAGCACTTCTACTCGGGCATCGAAGCCGGTGAGCTGGAGCGCATCCGTCTGGTGCTGCAAGTTCTGAAAGACAGCCCGTTGCCAGTGCCGAACATGCGCGAGATCGAAGATCACGACGCCATTTTCGTCCTTGGCGAAGACCTGACCCAGACCGCCGCCCGTATGGCGCTGTCGCTGCGTCAATCGGTCAAGGGCAAGGCCGAAGAAATGGCCGACGGCATGCGCGTACAGCCATGGCTCGATGCTGCAGTCAAAAACATCGGCCAACACGCCCTGTACCCGTTGTTCATCGCCAGCCTGGCTGAAACCAAGCTCGACGACGTTGCCGAAGAATGCGTACACGCAGCACCGGATGACCTGGCCCGTATCGGTTTCGCCGTGGCCCATGCCATCGACGCCAGCGCGCCTGCCGTCGCCGGTCTGGATGCAGAAGCCCTGGAGCTGGCACAACGCATCGCCAACGCCCTGCTGGCAGCCAAACGCCCACTGATCATTGCCGGTACTTCCCTGGGCTGCAAAGCCCTGATCGAAGCCGCAGGCAACATCGCCAAAGCCTTGCACCTGCGGGAAAAGGCCGGTTCCATCAGCCTGATCGTTCCGGAAGCCAACAGCCTTGGCCTGGCCATGCTCGGTGGCGAATCGCTGGACGCGGCCCTGCAAGCAGTGACTGACGGTAAAGCCGACGCCATCGTAGTGCTGGAAAACGACCTGTTCACCCGGGTTGATGCAGTCAAGGTCAATGCTGCGCTGGATGCGGCCAAAGTGCTGATCGTTGCCGATCATCAAAAGACCGCGACCACCGACCGTGCCGACCTGGTTCTGCCAGCCGCCAGCTTCGCTGAAGGCGACGGTACGCTGGTCAGCCAGGAAGGCCGTGCCCAGCGCTTCTTCCAGGTGTTCGACCCGACTTACCTGGACGCCAGCATTCTGGTTCACGAAGGCTGGCGCTGGTTGCACGCCCTGCGCAGCACCCTGCTGAACAAGCCGGTTGACTGGACCCTGCTGGACCACGTGACTCAGGCCACTGCTGCGAGCACTCCAGAGTTGGCGCGCATCGTTGATGCCGCACCTTCTGCTGCGTTCCGTATCAAAGGTATGAAACTGGCCCGCGAACCGCTGCGTTACAGCGGCCGTACCGCCATGCGCGCCAATATCAGCGTGCATGAGCCTCGCACCCCACAAGACCCGGACACCGCGTTCGCCTTCTCGATGGAAGGTTACTCGGGCTCCGTCGAACCGCGCCAACAGGTTCCGTTTGCATGGTCGCCGGGCTGGAACTCGCCACAAGCGTGGAACAAGTTCCAGGACGAAGTCGGTGGTCATATCCGTGCTGGCGACCCGGGCACCCGCCTGATCGAAAGCAAGGGTGATTCGCTGAACTGGTTCGCCGGCATTCCGGGCGCATTCAACCCGGCACGCGGCACCTGGCAAGTAGTGCCGTTCTTCCACCTGCTGGGCAGCGAAGAGAACTCTTCCAAAGCCGCGCCGGTTCAAGAACGCATTCCGGCGGCTTACATCGCGCTGGCCAAGGCCGAAGCCGATCGTCTGGGTGTCAATGACGGCGCTCTGCTCAGCCTGAACGTTGCCGGTGTGACCCTGCGTCTGCCGCTGCGGATCAATGAAGAGCTGGGTTCAGGTCTGGTGGCATTGCCTGCAGGTCTTGCCGGCATCCCGCCTGCGATCTTTGGTCTTACCGTTGACGGTTTGCAGGAGGCAGCCCAATGACCTGGTTTACGCCTGAAGTGATCGACGTAATTATCTCGGTACTCAAAGCAGTGGTCATCCTGCTTGCCGTGGTGGTCTGCGGCGCGCTGTTGAGCTGGGTCGAGCGTCGTTTGCTCGCCCTCTGGCAGGACCGTTACGGTCCGAACCGGGTTGGCCCGTTCGGCGCGTTTCAGATTGCCGCCGACATGATCAAGATGTTCTTCAAGGAAGACTGGACCCCGCCGTTTGCCGACAAGGTGATTTTCACCCTGGCACCGGTGGTAGCCATGAGCGCCTTGCTGGTCGCCTTTGCGATCATCCCGATCACCCCGACCTGGGGCGTGGCGGACCTGAACATCGGCATCCTGTTCTTCTTCGCCATGGCCGGTCTGTCGGTGTACGCGGTGTTGTTCGCCGGCTGGTCCAGCAACAACAAGTTCGCCTTGCTGGGCGCCTTGCGCGCCTCGGCCCAGACCGTGTCCTACGAAGTGTTCATGGGCCTGGCGCTGATGGGCATCGTGGTCCAGGTTGGCTCGTTCAACATGCGCGACATCGTTGAATATCAAGCGCAGAACATGTGGTTCATCATTCCGCAGATCTTCGGCTTCCTGACCTTCTTCATCGCTGGCGTCGCCGTGACTCACCGTCACCCCTTCGACCAGCCCGAAGCCGAGCAGGAACTGGCCGATGGTTACCACATTGAATATGCCGGCATGAAATGGGGCATGTTCTTCGTTGGTGAGTACATCGGGATCGTGTTGATCTCGGCGTTGCTGGTGACTTTGTTCTTCGGTGGCTGGCATGGGCCTTTCGGCATCCTGCCGCAGATTCCGTTTATCTGGTTCGCCCTGAAGACCGCGTTTTTCATCATGATCTTCATCCTGCTGCGCGCTTCCATTCCGCGCCCACGGTATGACCAGGTGATGGATTTCAGCTGGAAGTTCTGCCTGCCGCTGACCCTGATCAATTTGCTGGTAACCGCCGCAGTCGTGTTGTTGAACACGCCCGCCGGCGCGGTTCAGTGAGGATAGAGACCCATGTTCAAGTATCTGTTTGACATCGTGCATGGCACCTACACCCAGCTTCGCAGCCTGGTGATGGTGTTTGGCCATGCCTTCCGCAAGCGTGACACGCTGCAATACCCGGAAGAAGCGGTCTATCTGCCACCGCGTTATCGCGGGCGGATCGTCCTGACCCGCGACCCGGACGGCGAAGAGCGCTGTGTAGCCTGCAACCTGTGCGCCGTAGCGTGCCCGGTGGGCTGCATTTCGCTGCAAAAAGCCGAAACCGAAGATGGCCGTTGGTACCCGGAGTTTTTCCGCATCAACTTCTCACGCTGCATTTTTTGCGGCCTGTGTGAGGAAGCCTGCCCGACCACCGCAATCCAGCTGACTCCGGATTTCGAGATGGCCGAGTTCAAACGTCAGGACCTGGTGTACGAGAAAGAAGATCTGCTGATCTCCGGCCCCGGCAAGAACCCTGATTACAACTTCTATCGTGTTGCGGGTATGGCCGTTGAGGGCAAGCCGAAAGGCGCTGCCCAGAACGAAGCCGAGCCGATCAACGTGAAGAGCTTGCTGCCTTAAGGAAGAACGATGGAATTCGCTTTCTATTTCGCATCGGGTATCGCTGTAGTGTCCACGTTACGTGTGATCACCAACACCAACCCCGTGCATGCCCTGCTCTACCTGATTATTTCGCTGATTGCCGTGGCGATGACGTTCTTCAGCCTTGGCGCACCGTTTGCCGGTGTGCTGGAAGTGATCGCCTACGCCGGCGCCATCATGGTGCTGTTCGTGTTTGTGGTGATGATGCTCAACCAGGGCCCGGCCTCGGTTCAGCAGGAACGCATCTGGCTCAAGCCCAATATCTGGATCGGACCGACCATTTTGTCCGCCCTGCTGCTGGCCGAACTGCTGTACGTGCTGTTCGCCCATCAGAGCGGTGCTGCAATCGGTCAAACCACCATCGATGCAAAAGCCGTGGGCATCAGCCTGTTCGGCCCGTATCTGCTGGTAGTCGAACTCGCCTCGTTTCTGTTGCTTGCAGCAGCAGTGACGGCGTTCCACTTGGGCCGTAACGAGGCGAAGGAGCAATAACATGCCAGGAATACCTCTCGAACATGGTCTGGCCGTTGCCGGTGTCCTGTTCTGCCTCGGTCTGGTCGGCCTGATGGTACGTCGCAACATTCTCTTCGTATTGATGAGTCTGGAAATCATGATGAACGCCGCTGCATTGGCGTTCATCGTTGCCGGTGCACGCTGGGCGCAGCCGGATGGACAAGTGATGTTCATCCTGGTGATCACCCTTGCAGCAGCCGAGGCCAGCATTGGCCTGGCGATCCTGCTGCAGCTGTATCGCCGTTTCCATACGCTTGATATCGATGCTGCCAGTGAGATGCGCGGATGAACCTTCTCTTTCTGACTTTCGTATTCCCCCTGATCGGCTTTTTGCTGCTGTCGTTCTCCCGTGGACGCTTCAGCGAAAACCTCTCGGCCCTGATCGGCGTCGGCTCCATTGGCCTCTCGGCCATCGTGGCTGCCTATGTGATCTGGCAATTCAACGTTGCACCGCCTGAAGGCGGTCACTACACACAAGTGCTGTGGCAGTGGATGTCGGTGGAAGGCTTCAAGCCCAACTTCGCCCTCTACCTGGACGGCCTGTCGGTGACCATGCTCGGCGTGGTTGTCGGCGTCGGCTTCCTGATCCACCTGTTCGCCTCCTGGTACATGCGCGGTGAAGAGGGCTACTCGCGCTTCTTCGCGTACACCAACCTGTTTATCGCCAGCATGCTGTTCCTGATCCTGGGCGATAACCTGTTGTTCCTGTACTTCGGCTGGGAAGGTGTGGGCCTGTGCTCGTACCTGTTGATCGGTTTCTACTACAGCAACCGCAACAACGGTAATGCCGCACTCAAAGCCTTTATCGTGACCCGTATCGGCGACGTGTTCATGGCCATCGGCCTGTTCATCCTGTTTCAGCAACTGGGCACGCTGAACATTCAGGAGCTGCTGGTTCAAGCGCCGCTGAAGTTCCAGGCCGGTGACTTCTGGATCGTATTGGCGACCCTGATGCTGCTGGGCGGCGCGGTCGGCAAATCGGCACAACTGCCACTGCAAACCTGGCTGGCAGATGCGATGGCCGGTCCTACCCCGGTTTCGGCACTGATCCACGCCGCAACCATGGTAACCGCGGGCGTTTACCTGATTGCCCGTACCCACGGTCTGTTCACCCTCGCTCCGGACATCCTGCACCTGGTGGGTATCGTCGGCGGCGTGACCCTGGTACTGGCCGGTTTCGCCGCACTGGTACAAACCGACATCAAACGTATCCTCGCCTACTCGACCATGAGCCAGATCGGCTACATGTTCCTGGCGCTGGGCGTTGGTGCATGGGACGGTGCGATCTTCCACCTGATGACCCACGCCTTCTTCAAGGCCCTGCTGTTCCTTGCTTCCGGTGCGGTGATCGTTGCCTGCCACCACGAGCAGAACATCTTCAAGATGGGCGGCCTGTGGAAAAAACTGCCACTGGCCTACGCCAGCTTCATCGTCGGCGGCGCGGCACTCTCTGCCTTGCCACTGCTGACGGCCGGCTTCTACTCCAAGGACGAAATTCTTTGGGAGGCCTTCGCCAGCGGCAACAACGAACTGCTGTATGCCGGCCTGGTCGGCGCGTTCATGACCTCGCTGTACACCTTCCGCCTGATCTTCATCACGTTCCACGGTGAAGCCAAGACTGAAGCCCACCCGGGGCATGGCGTTTCCTACTGGCTGCCGCTGGGGGTACTGATCGTACTGTCGACCTTCATCGGCGCCATGATCACTCCGCCACTGGCCGGTGTTCTGCCACAAAGCGTCGGCCATGCCGGCGGCGAAGCCAAGCACAGCCTGGAAATCGCTTCGGGCGCCATCGCCCTGGCCGGTATCCTGCTGGCCGGCTTGCTGTACCTGGGCAAGCGCCGCTTCGTCACCTACGTTGCCAACAGCGCCATTGGCCGCTTCCTCACGGCCTGGTGGTTCGCCGCGTGGGGCTTCGACTGGCTGTACGACAAACTGTTCGTCAAACCTTACCTGTTGATCTGCCGCTTGCTGCGCAAAGATCCTCTGGACCAGACCATTGGTTTGATCCCGAAGATGGCCAAGGCCGGGCATAACGCCCTGAGCCGTAGCGAAACCGGACAACTGCGTTGGTACGCTGCTTCTATGGCCGCCGGTGCTGTACTGGTCATGGGCGCCATCGTTTTGGTAGCGGTCTGATATGAACCTTCGACATTGCGAAAGGAATTGAGCCCGTCATGATTCTGCCTTGGCTAATCCTGATCCCCTTTATCGGCGGCCTGCTGTGCTGGCTGGGTGAGCGCTTCGGCCCTACCCTGCCACGCTGGATTGCGTTGCTGACCATGTCCCTTGAGCTTGCACTCGGCCTTTGGCTGTGGTCCCAGGGTAACTATTCATTTGCACCGGCGCCCGGCGCCGATCCGACCTGGGCCCTGGAGTTCCAGCACATCTGGATCGCACGCTTCGGTATCAGCGTGCACCTGGCGCTGGACGGCCTGTCGCTGCTGATGATCCTGCTCACCGGCTTGCTCGGCGTGCTGTCCGTTCTGTGCTCCTGGAAAGAGATTCAGCGTCATGTGGGCTTCTTCCACCTGAACCTGATGTGGATCCTGGGCGGTGTGGTTGGCGTGTTCCTCGCCATCGACCTGTTCATGTTCTTCTTCTTCTGGGAAATGATGCTGGTGCCGATGTACTTCCTCATCGCGCTCTGGGGTCACAGTTCTTCGGACGGCAAGAAAACCCGTATCTACGCCGCCACCAAGTTCTTCATCTTCACTCAGGCTTCCGGCCTGATCATGCTGGTGGCGATCCTGGGTCTGGTGCTGGTCAACTTCAACAACACCGGCGTGATTACCTTCAGCTACGCCGAGTTGCTGAAAACCAAGATGTCACTCACTACCGAGTACATCCTGATGCTTGGCTTCTTCATTGCGTTTGCCGTGAAACTGCCAGTCGTACCGTTCCACTCCTGGTTGCCTGACGCTCACGCCCAGGCACCGACTGCCGGTTCTGTGGACCTGGCCGGTATCCTGCTGAAGACCGCTGCCTATGGTCTGCTGCGATTCGCCCTGCCGCTGTTCCCGAATGCTTCGGCCGAGTTTGCGCCGATTGCCATGGCCCTGGGTCTGATCGGGATTTTCTACGGCGCGTTCCTGGCCTTCGCACAAACCGACATCAAGCGTCTGATCGCGTTCTCCAGTGTTTCGCACATGGGCTTCGTACTGATCGGGATCTACTCCGGCAGCCAGCTGGCACTGCAAGGTGCCGTCATCCAGATGCTGGCCCACGGTGTTTCGGCAGCCGCGCTGTTTATCCTCAGCGGTCAACTGTACGAGCGTCTGCACACTCGCGACATGCGGGAAATGGGCGGCTTGTGGTCCAAGATCGCCTACCTGCCGGCCATCAGCCTGTTCTTCGCTGCGGCGTCGCTGGGCCTGCCGGGTACCGGTAACTTCGTCGGCGAATTCCTGATCCTGATTGGCTCGTTCGCCAGCTTCCCATGGATCACGGCCATTGCCACAACCGGTCTGGTGTTTGGTTCGGTCTACTCGCTGATCATGATTCACCGCGCCTATTTCGGCTCTTCCAAGTCGGATGCAGTACTGGCCGGCATGGATGCACGTGAACTGATCATGGTGCTCGGTCTGGCGGTATTGCTGGTGTTCATCGGCGTATACCCACAACCGTTCCTCGATACCTCGGCTGCGACCATGCATGGCGTGCAGCAGTGGATCGGCACCGCCTTCACTCAACTCGCTTCGGCCCGGTAAGAGCGCTATGGAATTCACGATCCAACACTTTATCGCGCTTGCGCCGCTGCTGATTACCAGTCTCACCGTTGTAGTGGTGATGCTGGCAATCGCATGGCGGCGCAACCATTCACAGACCTTCCTGCTTTCGGTGGCCGGTCTTAACCTGGCCTTGCTGTCGATCTTCCCTGCGTTGAAAGTGGCTCCGCTGGCTGTCACCCCGCTGTTGATGATGGACAACTTTGCCTATCTCTACATCGGGCTGATTCTGGTCGCCACCCTGGCCTGCGTCACCCTCGCCCATGCTTATCTGGGCGAAGGCGGCACCGGCTATCCGGGCAACCGCGAAGAGCTGTACCTGCTGATGCTGCTGGCCGCTACCGGCGGCATTGTTCTGGTCAGCGCGCAACACCTGGCCGGCTTGTTTATCGGTCTGGAGCTGCTATCGGTACCGGTGTACGGCCTGGTGGCGTATGCCTTCTTCAACAAGCGTTCACTGGAAGCCGGCATCAAATACATGGTGCTGTCGGCGGCCGGTTCTGCGTTCCTGTTGTTCGGTATGGCCTTGCTCTACGCCGAAGCCGGCAGCCTGAGCTTCAGCGGTATCGGTCACGCCCTGGCAGCCTCCGGCGTACCTGCACCGCTGGCCCAGCTGGGTCTGGGCATGATGCTGGTCGGCCTGGCATTCAAACTGTCGCTGGTGCCTTTCCATCTCTGGACTCCGGACGTCTACGAAGGTGCTCCGGCTCCGGTCGCCGCTTTCCTGGCTACCGCTTCCAAAGTGGCCGTGTTTGCAGTGATGGTGCGTTTGTTCCAGATCACCCCGTCGGCAACTACCGGAGTGATGAGCGATGTACTGACCGTGATCGCGATTGCTTCGATCCTGTTCGGTAACCTGCTGGCCCTGACCCAGAACAACCTCAAGCGTCTGCTGGGTTACTCGTCCATCGCCCACTTCGGCTATCTGCTGATCGCCCTGGTGGCGAGCAAAGGCATGGCGATGGAAGCCATCGGCGTGTACCTGATCACCTACGTGCTGACCAGCCTGGGTGCATTCGGTGTGATTACCCTGATGTCCTCGCCGTACAAGGGTCGTGATGCTGACGCGCTGTACGAGTACCGCGGCCTGTTCTGGCGTCGTCCGTACCTGACTGCGGTCATGACCGTAATGATGCTGTCGCTGGCGGGTATCCCGCTGACTGCCGGCTTTATCGGCAAGTTCTACATCGTTGCTACCGGCGTTGAAGCCCACCAATGGTGGCTGGTCGGGTCTCTGGTGCTGGGCAGTGCCATCGGCGTGTTCTACTACCTGCGCGTGATGGTGACCCTGTACCTGGTCGAGCCAAAACTGCATCGTCACGATGCTCCGCTGAACTGGGAGCAAAAGGCGGGTGGCGTCATGCTGCTGGCTATTTCGGCACTGGTATTCATCCTGGGTGTATACCCGCAGCCAATGCTTGAACTGGTGCAACACGCAACGCTGAGCCTTGTTGGCTAAGCCTTGAAACGTTGCACCCCATGCCCCGTAGAAGCCCGGCTTTTACGGGGCATTTTTTTGCCCGCTCAAATACCCTCCCTTGTAGGAGCGAGCTTGCTCGCGAGCTTTTCAAACCACCACCAACAGTTCCTGTTCCCGATACCCGCAATCACCCGCCCTCCGTAGGAGCGAGCTTGCTCGCGAGCTTTTCAAACCGCCACCAACAGCTCCTGTTCCCGATACCCGCAATCACCCGCCCTCCGTAGGAGCGAGCTTGCTCGCGAGCTTTTCAACCCGCCACCAACAGTTCCTGTTCCCGATACCCGCAATCACCTGCCCTCCGTAGGAGCGAGCTTGCTCGCGAGCTTTTCAACCCGCACGCCATTGATGCCCCATGAAAGTTGCGAGTCATTCTCGGCTTGTATAGGCTGGCGCGCCGCCCGCCCATCGACCGAGATTCCTGTTCATGCGATCCGCCCTTTACTCATTGCTGCCCCTGGCGCTCGTCTGCGCTACACCCGTCTGCGCCGAGTCACTGGAGTTGGGCGAGGTTCAGGTCCGCGGCGATGAAAGCAGTGAACTGGAACTGGCCCAGGCCCGACTGCATGACGTACCCGGGGCCAGCAACCTGATCGACCTGAACCGCGTCGAAAATGGCCGCACCGCCAGCAACACCGATGTGCTGGCCTATCAACCCGGTATCTACGCGCAATCTTCCGGTAATGACGGGGCCAAGGTCTCCGTTCGCGGCTCCGGCATCAATCGCGCCCCTGGGGCCCATGGTTCGGGTCTGTACGTGATGTTCGACGGCCTGCCATTGACCGGTCCCGGCGGCACCCCATACGAGCTGTTCGAGCCCTTGTGGCTGAGCCGGGCTGAAGTGCTGCGTGGCGCCAACGGCTTTGAGAACGGCGCACTGGCCCTCGGCGGCTCGATCAATTACGTGACCCGCACCGGCCATGACGCCGCCCCCCTGCAAGTCCGCTATGAAACCGGCAGTTATGGTTATCAGAAACGCCAGATCAGTTCCGGACAAGTACTGGGGGATCTCGATTACTACGTGGCACTGACCGACTCCGACACCGATGGTTATCAGGATCACACCCGCGGCAGCAGTAAAGGCATAGCGGCCAACATCGGTTATCGCTTCAGCCCGCAGCTCGAAACCCGCTTTTACCTGCGCTATCGCGAGACCGACAACCAACTGGCCGGCCGCGTTACCAAGGACCAGATCAAGCATCATCCACGCTCGGCCAACCCGGTTTATGTGAACGGTGATTACACCCGCCCACAGCCCGGCAGCACCTGGCTGGGCAATAAAACCACGATGTACCTGGATGACGACTCGCAGCTGGAGGTGGGACTGGTCTATCACGACTACCCGATGGATCTGCACGAAGGTCCGAACCGGCTGAAAGTCGCCTACAGCGATATCAGCGGCACCCTCAACTACAAGCGCCGCGACACCTTGTTCGGACTCGAAAGCAACACCACCCTGGGCTTGCGCAACACCAAACACCTGCCCAACAGCGGCGCCTCGGAATACGTGCGCCTGCCGATTGGCAATACCGCCGGTTACGCGCCCGGAACAAAAATTCGCGATTTCAGTTACCAGGGCTCAGACACGGTGCTGCACGCCAGCAATGATCTGGAACTGGTCCCTGACCTGTGGCTGACCACCGGCATGGCACTGATCTATACCCGCCGCGAAAGTGACGTCAGCTACCCCGACAGCGGCGGCAAGGTCAGCCAGCACGATTGGGATTACGCGCCCCGGGTCGGCCTGCGCTACGAATTCAACCCCGATCTGCAGGTGTATGCCAACCTCAGCCGCTCAGTAGAACCACCTCACCCCTGGTCGATGATCTGGGGCTCGCCCTACCGATTCCCGGTTGGCAGCGGCCCGGCTACCGGTCAACAAAGTACGCCGGTAGCGCTGGACAACCAGACAGCCACCACCCTTGAGCTGGGTACCCGGGGCGATTCCTTGATCGGACAATGGGATCTGGCCTGGTACTACTCGGCAATCCGCCATGAATTGCTGAGTGTCGAAACCCGGGCCGCGACCGCAGGACAGGTGGCCATTGTCGGCGAAGCCAACGCCAGCCCCACGGTGCACCAGGGCTTCGAAGCCGGACTCCACAGCCTGCTGTGGGAGCGCCAGGCGGTGGGTAAAGTCTCGCTGCGTCAGGCTTACACCTTCAGCGACTTCCATTTTCGCGATGACCCGCGGTTTGGCGCCAACCGGCTACCGGGCATCCCGCAACATTACTATCAGGCTGAAATACGCTACGACCACCCGCAGGGGTTCTATACAGGGCTGAACACCCAGGTTGCCTCACGCATGGCGGTGGATTACGCCAACTCATATTACGCATCGTCCTACATGCTCTGGGGAGCGACCCTGGGCTATGCCTCACCCAAACAGGACTGGCAAACCTGGCTCGACCTGCGCAACCTGACCGGCGAACGCTATGCCGCCACTGTGACTCCGGGGTATGACGACAAAGGGCTGGATGCCGCGCGCTCCACTCCCGGCGAAGGCAGGGGCGCCTACGTCGGGGTTTCCTGGAGTTTTCGCTAATCGTTGCGAGGGATATCGGCAGGCAGTCGCACTTTGCGCCGGGTACCACTGAACAGGCCCCAGCTGGACAAGAACAGGGCGGCAATCAATGGCCCGATCACAAAGCCATTGAGGCCGAAGATCGCCATGCCGCCCAGGGTCGAAATCAGAATCAGGAAGTCCGGCATTTTGGTGTCTTTACCCACCATGATCGGACGCAGCACGTTATCCACCATCCCGATCACAAACACCCCGTACAACGCCAGCACCACCCCTTCCCAAATCATCCCCGAAGCCAGGAAGTACACCGCCACCGGTGCCCAGACAATGCCTGCGCCCACCGCTGGCAGCAGCGACAGGAACATCATCAGCACGGCCCAGAACAGCGAGCTATGGATCCCCAGCAGCCAGAAAATCAACCCGCCCAGGGCCCCCTGGGTCACGGCCACTGCCAGGTTGCCCTTGACCGAGGCCCTGACCACACGGCGCAACTTGAGCTGCAACAAACGCTTGTGCTGCTCGGCCATCGGCACCGTATTACGGATCAAGCGCACCATTTGCTGCCCGTCACGGATAAAGAAATACAGCAGGTAGAGCATGATGAAAAAACTCACCACCAGCTCGAAGGTGCTCTGCCCGAAACTGAACACCTGGGTCGCAAAGAACTGACTGCCCTCCAGAGCGCCTTTGGCAATTTTCTCACTCAGGCCGTCAATGTTGCCGACCCCGAACCGGTCCAGCCAGTCCTGTACCGTCGGCGGCAGGACGTCCTTGATCTGCATGACATAGCTGGCGACATTGATCTTTCCGCTCTCGACATCCTTGTAAAGCATCGCTACTTCTTGCACGAGCAGCACGGTGGTAACGATCACCGGCAAAATCGCGATCAGCGTGCACACCCCCAGGGTGGAGAAGGTCGCGAGGTTTCGGCGCCCTTTCAACTTGAGCACCATCTTGCGCTGCAATGGAGCGAACAGAATGCCCAGGGCAACGGCCCAGAAAATCGCGCCATAGAACGGCAGCAGAATCCAGATGAACGCGATGGTGACCAAAGCCAGCAGCAAGAGCAGGGTTTTACGTTGAAGACTGGTTTCGTTCATGTGCCATCCGTGTCAGTGGGCCGCAAGCGCATTGGGTAGGCGCAGTTTAGACGGCAAATATACAGGCGCGCAGGCACATTACGGGATAAAGACGGCATGTCCCATGTCTGCAGGAGTGAGCTTGCTCGCAATTTTTTGCAACGCGGCAAGCAAAATCTCGCGAGCAAGCTCGCTCCTGCAAAGTTTCAAGCACCATATCCAGCAAGGCGGCACCCAGGGCTTTGCCATGGGCGTCGGGGCCAGCGAGCGGGTGGTAGGCCAGGGGCCGGGAATAAGACTGATGAAAAAAAGCCTGCAGGGCTAGCCGTTCACAGTGGTTGGCCAGCATGGGCGCATATTTCTCGGCTGCATTGGAATCAGGTCTGTATCATGCCCGGTCGGGTTTCAGGCTCACCTGCCGAGCCGAGGGTCCCGGGCTGCTGCACCGATCACATTTTTACTTTAATTGTTTGGCTGAACCTGCATTGACAAATCTGACCCAAGCTGTAAATAATCCGATGGATGTTGTACGACAACAGATAACAAAAATAAAAATAATCAAGGAATCTTTCGTATGAGCCCCTTCGTGTCCGCTCCCCGCCATGGCGCGCCGCTAATCCGCGCTGGCCGCATGCCGGTCGTGTTTCCAGCACGATCCTCCACGCAACGATCACCTGCAGAATTTGCTGACGCCTAGTGCGCAAGCAAAAGACTCTCTCGCTTCAGCGACTTGAGTCGCCGCCCTGACTTCAGGGCACCACGCACGTCCTTTGAATCGCTGACCGCTCTTCTGACGGTCACGGGAAGTGCTATGCCAAAAAATGGGAGCGTAACAATAATGAAACATCAAAACACTCGGTCACTGGTCTTGTTCGGTCTTGGCAGCATGAGCCTGGCTTTACCCCTGACCGGCCTGGCTGAAGGCTTTGTGGAAGACACCAAGGCCACCCTTACCTTGCGTAATGCCTACATCAACCGCAACTTCACCAACCCGGACTATCCGCAGAGCAAGGCTGAAGAGTGGACGCAAAACTTCATTCTCGACGTCAAGTCCGGGTTTACCCAGGGTACCGTCGGTTTCGGGATTGATGTCCTGGGTCTGTACTCGCAGAAGCTCGATGGCGGTAAAGGCACGGTCGGCACACAGTTGCTGCCGACCCATGGCGATGGCGAACCGGCCGACAACTTCGGCCGTCTGGGTGTTGCAGCCAAGGCCAGGATCTCCAACACCGAACTGAAAATCGGTGAGTGGATGCCGGTACTGCCGATCTTGCGCTCGGACGACGGACGCTCACTGCCACAAACCTTCCGTGGCGGCCAGATCACCTCTAAAGAGATCGCCGGTCTCAACCTCTATGGCGGCCAGTTCCGGGGCAACAGCCCGCGTAACGATGCGAGCATGGAAGAGATGTCGCTTAACGGAAAAGGCGCGTTCACGTCCGACCGTTTCAACTTTGCCGGTGGCGATTACAGCTTCAACGACAAGCACACCCAGGTCGGCCTGTGGTACGCGCAGCTGGAAGATATTTACCAGCAGCAATTCCTTAACGTCCTGCACACCCAGCCTGTTGGTGATGTGACCCTGGGCGCCAACCTCGGCTATTTCTGGGGCAAGGACGACGGCAGCAAACTGGCCGGCGACCTGAACAACAGAACCGCATACGCCCTGCTTTCGGCCAAATACAAAGGCAACACCTTGTATGTCGGCCTGCAGAAAGTCAGCGGCGATGATGGCTGGATGCGCGTCAACGGCACCAGCGGCGGCACCCTGGCCAACGACAGCTACAACTCCAGCTACGACCTTGCCAAGGAGCGTTCCTGGCAGCTGCGTCACGACCTTGACTTCGCAGTGTTCGGCGTACCCGGCCTGACGATGATGAACCGCTACCTGAGCGGCGATAACATCCACACCGGCGCCATCACTGACGGCAAGGAATGGGGTCGCGAATCGGAACTGGCCTACACCATCCAGACCGGTACCTTCAAAGACCTGAACATGCGCTGGCGCAACTCGACCATGCGTCGTGACTACAGCACTAACGAATATGATGAAAACCGCATCTTCATCAGCTATCCGTTGTCGCTGCTGTAACCCCCTGTGGGAGCGGGTTTGTCCGCGATCGGATCAACGGGCTGTCACTGACAAACCGCAGCGTCTGAATCGCTGGCAAGCCAGCTCCCACACCTAGCGCATCCTTGCTGCCCGCTCCCCCTCTGGGAGCGGGCTCGTCTGCGGGGGGCGCACCGGGCTGTCGCTGACAAACCGCAGCGTCTAATCGCTGGCAAGCCAGCTCCCACGCCCATCGTTGCTGCCCGCCCCCCTCTGGGAGCGGGCTCGTCTGCGGGGGCGCACCGGGCTGTCGCTGACAAACCGCAGCGTCTTAATCGCTGGCAAGCCAGCTCCCACCCCCATCGCATCGTTGCTGCCCGCTTCCCCTATGGGAGTGGGTTTGTCTGCGGGGGGCGCACCGGGCTGTCGCTGACAAACCGCAGCGTCTGAATCGCTGGCAAGCCAGCTCCCACGCCCATCGTTGCTGCCCCCCCCTCTGGGAGCCGGCTCGTCTGCGGTGGGGCGCACCGGGCTGTCGCTGACAAACCGCAGTGCCTGAATCGCTGGCAAGCCAGCACACACGCCCATCGTTGCTGCCCGCTCCCACGCCCATACGCTCGCCATCATGATGACAAAATGATAGCGCCACACTATGTTTTGACCCTCGGTGCATTGACAACACCCTAAAGGACTGCGAATAATCCCGACCATGTCATACGACAACAGATGACATCAATAATAAAAAAGGGTCTCTTGATGGCAACCTCGCACACTGTCCAAAATCCCTTCAATCGCCTTCTTCTCACCGGCGCGGCCGGCGGCCTGGGGAAGGTACTGCGTGAAAGCATAAAGCCCTACGCCAGGGTTTTACGACTCTCTGATATTGCGCCTATGGCTCCCGCTGTCGACAGCAGCGAGGAAATACACCCCTGCGACCTCACCGACAAAAACGCCGTTCAGCAACTGGTTGAAGGCGTAGATGCCATCCTGCATTTCGGTGGAGTCTCGGTTGAGCGTCCATTCGAAGAAATCCTCGGGCCGAACATCTCCGGGGTTTTCCATATCTATGAAGCAGCCCGACGCCATGGCGTCAAACGGGTGATTTTCGCCAGCTCCAACCATGTGATAGGTTTTTACAAACAGGACCAGACCCTCGATGCCCGCTCCCCGCGCCGCCCCGATGGTTATTACGGTCTGTCCAAGTCCTATGGCGAAGACATGGCCACCTTCTACTTCGATCGCTATGGCATCGAAACCGTCAGCATCCGCATCGGCTCATCCTTCCCCGAACCGCAGAACCGCCGGATGCTCAGCACCTGGCTGAGTTTTGCCGATCTGACCCAATTGCTCGAACGCGCACTGTACACACCGGACGTCGGGCACACGGTGGTCTACGGCGCGTCAAACAATCCGAACCTGTGGTGGGACAACCGCTACGCGGCCCATCTGGGCTTTGCCCCCAAGGACAGCTCAGAGGTGTTTCGCGCCAAGGTTGAAGCCCAGCCAATGCCGGCGGCCAATGACCCGAGCATGATTTACCAGGGCGGAGCCTTCGTCGCAGCCGGCCCCTTCGGCGACGACTGAACACAGCCGCTGACAAGAACACGACCGACAGGGGTAGCCCCATGACCGCCGAACTCATTCTCGATGCACGCAATGCCACGGGCGAAAGCCCGGTCTGGAGCGCAGCAGAACAGGCGCTGTATTGGGTGGATATTCCCGCCGCACGCTTGCACCGCTGGAGCCTGATCGACGGTCGCAGCCAGAGCTGGGATGCCCCGCAAATGCTTGCCTGCATCGCCCGCAGCAGCGACGGCAGCTGGATCGCCGGCATGCAAAGCGGGCTGTTCAGCCTCAAGCCCCGGGCCGACGGCGGTCTCGACACCCGCCTGCTGGCAGGCGTTGACCATGCTCAACCCGGCATGCGCTTTAACGATGGCCGCTGTGACCGCCAGGGCCGCTTCTGGGCCGGGACCATGCTGCTGGACATGGCCGCAGGCGCGCAGTGCGGGGCGATGTATCGCTACAGCGCAGGTCAGACAGAACCGCTAACGGCTCAGCTGGACGGTTTTATCGTCCCCAATGGCCTGGCTTTCAGCCCCGACGGCAAAACCATGTACCTCTCGGACTCACACCCCCAGGTGCAAAAAATCTGGGCCTTCGATTACGCCATCGACAGCGCAACGCCGTACAACCGTCGCCTGTTCGTAGACATGCTGGAGCATCCGGGACGCCCTGATGGCGCTGCCGTCGATGCCGATGGCTGCTACTGGATCTGCGGCAATGATGCCGGCCTGATCCACCGTTTTACCCCCGCAGGCAAACTCGACCGCTCCCTTTCCGTACCGGTGAAGAAGCCTGCGATGTGCGCCTTCGGAGGTGCAGACATGGACACCCTGTTCGTCACCTCGATTCGTCCGGCAGGCGATATCAGCGATCAACCCCTGGCGGGCGGCGTGTTCGCCCTCAGGCCGGGGATCAAGGGGCTGGTGGAACCCGCCTTCAACAACTGACTGTTTACCGACATTGCTGATCCGACACCTTGATATAAAAAAAACAATATTTGGAGTGACCCATGGATTTCAAACGCACCTTGCTTATTGCTGCTCTACCGCTGGCTTTCTGCCTTTCGGGCGCTGCCCAGGCCGAAATCAAAATCAAATTCGCCGAAGTTCACCCGGCTGGCTATCCACCGGTAGTGGCCGAACAGGACATGGGCAAGAAGCTGCAGGATCAAAGTAACGGCGATATCAGCTTCAAGATGTTTGCCGGCGGCGTGCTGGGCTCCGAGAAAGAAGTGGTCGAGCAGTTGCAGTCCGGCGCGGTGCAAATGACCCGGGTCAGCCTCGGCATCCTCGGGCCGGTGGTCCCCGAGACCAATGCGTTCAACCTGCCCTTTGTGTTCCGCGACCAGGCACACATGCGCAAAATCATCGACGGTGAAATCGGCCAGGAGATGCTCGACAAGATCACCAACTCCGACTTCAACATGGTCGCCCTGGCGTGGATGGATGGCGGCACCCGCAACCTCTACACCAAGAAGCCTGTACGCCAGATCGCAGACCTCAAGGGCATGAAAATCCGGGTCCAGGGCAACCCGGTATTTATCGACACCATCAACGACATGGGTGGCAACGGCATCGCCATGGCCACGGGCGAGATCTTCAGCGCCCTGCAGACCGGGGTGATCGACGGTGCAGAAAACAATACGCCGACCTTCCTCGAGCACAACCACTACCAGAACGCCAAGTACTTCACCTGGACTGATCACCTGATCCTGCCCGAGCCGATCGTGATTGCCAAAACCACCTGGCTCAAGCTCAGCCCGGAGCAACAGGCACTGGTGCAGAAGGTAGCCCGTGAAGCACAGATGGAAGAGCGCGTTCTGTGGGACAAAAAGTCTTCTGACGCTGAAGCAAAACTCAAGGCTTCCGGGGTGGAGTTCATCACCCTGACCCCGGAACAGAAAAAAGCCTTTTACGACGCCACTCAGCCTGTTCGTGACAAATACGGGGCGGACTACAAAGACCTGATCTCGCGTATTGAAGCGGTCCAATAAGCCTGTCCGATTATGCCGCAGTGACGGGCCCCGCCCCGTCACCGCCGCAGTGGTGAGCCCCATGAAAAATACCGTACTGCGCTTGAACGACATGCTGTATCGGGTCTGTATCGGGATCGCCGGTTTATCGGTGCTGACCATGACCCTGATCATTCCCTGGGGCATTTTTGCCCGCTATGTACTGGGCTCGGGCTCCAGCTGGCCAGAGCCCGTCGCCATCTTGTTGATGGTGGTTTTTACCTTCTTTGGCGCGGCCGCCAGTTACCGTGCCGGCGCGCACATGGCGGTGTCGATGGCGGTCGAACGGATGCCGCCAATGGTGCGCAAACAGGCCGCCTTGCTGGTGCAACTGCTGATGGTGGTGGTCTGCCTGTTCATGGCCGTCAAGGGCTTCAAGCTGTGCGCCACCACCTGGAATCAATTCCTCGGCGAGATGCCGTCCTTGCGGGTCGGGATTTCCTATTTGCCGATTCCCATTGGCGGGCTGGTGACCCTGGTTTTTGTCCTGGAAAAACTCTTTCTGGGTGACCAGAGCCATCGCCGCGCGGTGCGGTTCGACATCGTAGAAGCCAGCGAAGAGGCCGTCTAAATGGATGCTTTGGTATTGTTGGGCAGTTTTATTGCGCTGATCCTTCTCGGTATGCCGGTGGCGTACGCCCTGGGCCTTTCGGCGCTGATTGGCGCATGGTGGATCGATATTCCGTTCGACGCGCTGATGATTCAGGTTGCCGGCGGCGTGAACAAATTCTCCCTGCTGGCGATTCCGTTCTTCGTTCTGGCGGGTGCGATCATGGCCGAGGGCGGCATGTCCCGCAGGCTGGTGGCGTTTGCCGGGGTGCTGGTAGGTTTCGTACGCGGTGGCCTGTCACTGGTCAATATCGTGGCCTCGACCTTCTTCGGGGCGATTTCCGGCTCTTCGGTGGCCGACACCGCCTCGGTGGGCTCAGTGCTGATTCCGGAAATGGAACGTGCCGGTTATCCCCGGGAGTTCTCCACGGCGGTCACCGTCAGCGGTTCGGTCCAGGCTTTGCTTACACCGCCGAGCCACAACTCGGTGCTGTACTCGCTGGCTGCGGGTGGCACGGTGTCGATCGCCTCGCTGTTCATGGCCGGGATCTTTCCGGGGCTGCTGCTTAGCGCCGTGATGATGGGGCTGTGCATGATCTTTGCGCGCAAGCGCAACTACCCCAAGGGTGAAGTGATTCCGCTGCGCCAGGCGCTGAAAATCGCCGGCGATGCGCTCTGGGGCCTGATGGCCATGGTCATCATCCTCGGCGGCATTCTGTCGGGTATTTTCACCGCCACCGAGTCCGCGGCCATCGCCGTGCTCTGGTCGTTCTTCGTCACCATGTTCATTTATCGCGACTACAAATGGCGCGACCTGCCCAAGCTGATGCACCGGGCGGTGCGCACTATTTCCATCGTGATGATCCTGATCGGTTTTGCTGCCAGCTTCGGCTACATCCTGACGCTGATGGAGATCCCGATGAAGATCACCACAGCGTTCCTGACGCTGTCGGATAACCGCTACGTGATCCTGATGTGCATCAACGTCATGTTGCTGCTGTTGGGCACGGTGATGGACATGGCGCCGCTGATTCTGATCCTGACCCCGATCCTGCTGCCGGTGATTATCGGGATCGGTGTCGACCCGGTGCACTTCGGCATGATCATGCTGGTCAATCTGGGGATCGGGCTGATTACCCCCCCGGTGGGTGCGGTCCTGTTCGTCGGTGCCGCCGTGGGCAAGGTCACGATCGAAAACACCGTCAAAGCCCTGCTGCCGTTCTATGCAGCCCTGCTGCTGGTGCTGATGCTGGTGACCTACGTTCCGGCCATCTCGCTGTGGCTGCCAAGCGTGGTGCTGTAACCCCCCCTCTGTAGGAGCGAGCTTGCTCGCGAGCGGTTTAAAAGCTCGCTCCTACGGGTTTTCAGCTTTATTTCCAGCCAAGGAGGCTGGTTACTCATGTCTGCTCCTGCTTTGTTTCCCCGTCATGTCGCGGTATTGCTGCTGGTGTTGCTGGCCTGTGCATTTGCCGGTAATCACATCGCCGCGCGGATCGCCTTTGACCATGACACCGGCCTGCTGCTGGCGATTCTGTGCCGCGCCGGCGTGACCCTGCTGGTACTGACCGGCCTGGTGCTGTGGCAACGTGAACGCCCCCGGTTAACCCCCGCCCACTGGCGCTGGCAAGTGCTGCTGGGGGTGCTGATCGCGGCGCAAAGCTTCTTTATCTATTCCGCCGTGGCCCGCATCCCCGTGGCCCTGGCATTGCTGATCGCCAACGTGGCGCCGATCCTGCTGGTGCTGCTGACCTGGGCCCTGGGCGGCTCGGCCCCGACCCGGCGGGCAGCGGTATTGATGGGCGTGATCATGTTCGGGCTGGCGTTTGCCCTGGACGTCCCCGAGCGCCTGTCGAATCAAGGCACAACCGAAGCACAATGGCTGGAAGGCATTGCCTTCGGGTTCGCCGCAGCTTCTGTCTTTGCCTGCGCGCTGTGGATCACTGACCACAAGCTGTCGAGCGTGCGCGGCACGGTGCGCAGCATGCTGACGATGCTGATTGTATTCAGCGTCGCGGCAGTCGCCGGGGTCAGCGGTGTATTGCCGGGAGGCGTTTCACTGCCCGGCTCGTCAACCGGCTGGACCGCCCTTGCCTGCCTGGTGGCTCTTTATGGGCTAGGGTTCTGCCTGCTGTTTATTTGCCTGACCCGCCTGGACATGGCGCGTAATGCCCCGGTCATGAACGTTGAACCGGTGGCCAGCCTGCTGTTTGGCTGGCTGATTCTGGACCAGTTGCTCAGCAGCAGTCAGGTGATCGGTGGCCTGATCGTGGTCGCCGGTATTGTAATGCTGACGTGGCGGCGTGCCGCGTGATTGCTCAGTGGAGGTAGCGGCCATGCGGCCCGAGACGTTGATCCTGGAAGACGGCCTGACCCGGCTGACACTGGCGCCGATGATCGGTGCCAGCATTGTCAACTGGAGTGTCATCGCCAGCGGCCAGCCGCTGTTGCGCCCCAGTGCCGACACGGCATTGAACAGCGGTTTGCCGGGACGCCTGGCGTGCTATCCACTGGTGCCCTGGTCGAACCGCATCGGCGGTGGCGGTTTTGACGGCCCGCAGCACTGGTTTGTGCTGCAGCCCAACAGCCCCACCTCAGCCCTGCCCATCCATGGCAGTGGCTGGCAACAACCCTGGAGTGTGATTGAGCACACCGCGCAGCATGCCTGCCTGCAACTCGATAGCACTGTGCCCTTCGCCTACCACGCGCAGCTGCGTTACCGCCTGAGTGAAGGTCAATTGCGCATCGAACTGAGCGTTACCCATCAGGACGAACGTGCTGCCTGGCATGGCCTGGGGCTGCATCCCTATTTCCCCCGCACTCCCCGCACCCGCTTACAGGCCCGCACTGCACAGATCTGGCTGTGCGATACCGACGGGCTGCCCACACACCTTGCGCCATTGACGGCCGAACGGAGTTTCAACCAGCTCGCCAGCCTGCCCGAGACAAGACTCGACAACTGTTTTACCGGCTGGGATGGCCATGGGCTGATCAGCCAGCCGGATTTGGGCTACGAGCTGGAGTGCCGGGCCACGGGTGCCCCGTACTGCCTGGTGTACTGCCCTGCCGGAGAGGATTTTTTCTGCTTCGAGCCGGTCAGCCACCCGGTCAATGCCCATCACCTGCCAGGTCGCCCGGGCTTGCATTTATTGCACAAGGGGCAATCGGCGGGGCTGGCTTTGAGCCTGGGTTACCGGCCGCTCCGAGGCGTTTTGTAGACCCAGATCAATAGTGCGGCATTCGGCCTGGTCTACCATCGCGCCCTTTTGCGAATGACCTGACCATGCCACTTGCACCGCCCGAACTCCTTGCCCCTGCCGGCACCCTGAAAAACATGCGCTACGCCTTCGCCTATGGCGCCGACGCGGTGTATGCCGGTCAGCCTCGTTATAGCCTGCGGGTGCGCAACAACGAATTCGACCACGACAATCTGGCCATCGGTATCGCCGAAGCCCAGGCTCAGGGCAAGCGCTTTTACGTGGTGGTCAACATCGCCCCGCACAATGCCAAGCTGCGCACCTTCCTCAAAGACCTGGAGCCGGTGATTGCCATGGGCCCGGATGCGCTGATCATGTCCGATCCGGGCTTGATCATGCTGGTGCGCAAACACTTCCCGCACATGCCGATTCATTTGTCGGTACAAGCCAATACCGTGAACTGGGCCAGTGTCGAATTCTGGCACCAGCAGGGTTTGAGCCGGATCATTCTGTCGCGGGAACTGTCGCTGGAAGAAATCGAGGAAATCCGCCAGAAAGTACCCGCCATGGAACTGGAAATTTTCGTGCATGGCGCGCTGTGCATGGCCTACTCCGGCCGTTGCCTGCTGTCGGGCTACATGAACAAGCGTGATGCCAACCAGGGCAGTTGCACCAATGCCTGTCGCTGGAAGTACGAGGCAAAGCCGGCAACGGAAAACGAGCTGGGCAATGTGGTCAACATCGTTGAGCCAACCCTGGGCGTGGGAGCCCCCAGCGATGAAGTGTTCGTCCTGCACGAAGCCAGTCGCCCGGACGAACCGATGTCGGCGTTCGAGGATGAACACGGCACCTACATCATGAACTCCAAGGACTTGCGTGCGGTGCAACACGTTGCGCGCCTGACCGCGATGGGGGTGCACTCGCTGAAGATCGAAGGCCGTACCAAATCGCATTTCTACTGCGCGCGGGCGACCCAGGTGTATCGCAAGGCCATTGATGATGCGGTGGCCGGTCGTGAATTTGACCACAGCCTGATGACCGATCTGGAGTCACTGGCGCAACGCGGTTACACCGAGGGCTTTTTGCGCCGCCATGTGCACGACGAGTATCAGAACTACCTGCATGGCAGCTCGCTGTCCCATCGCCAACAGTTTGTGGGCGAGCTCACGGGCGAGCGGCGCAACGGGCTGGCAGAAGTAAAAGTCAAAAACCGCTTCGCTTTGGGTGATCATCTGGAGTTGATGACGCCCCGGGGCAACTATCACTTCGATCTTGACCATCTACACAACAGCGCCGGGTTGCCGATTCAGGTGGCACCGGGTGACGGCCACACCGTATACCTGCCGATTCCGGAGCAGGTGGACTTGAACTACGGGTTGTTGATGCGGGATTTGACCGTAAGCGAAACCATAGAGCGCACGGCATAGCCCCACCTGACTTACAAACTTGAGGGGGCTGGCTTGCCAGCGATGCAGGCAACCGGCTGTATCTGCAGGATTGAGCCGAAACCATCGCCAGCAAGCTGGCTCCCACAGGGCCCGGACCTGACACTTACACCATTGTGGGAGCTGGCTTGCCAGCGATGCAGGCAACTGGCTGTATCTGCAGGATTGAGCCGAAGCCATCGCCAGCAAGCTGGCTCCCACAGAGCCCATACACCATTGTGGGACCTGGCTTGCCAGCGATGCAGGCAACCGGCTGTATCTGCAGGATTGGGCCGAAACCATCGCCAGCAAGCTGGCTCCCACAGGGCCCATACACCCTTGTGGGAGCTGGCTTGCCAGCGATGCAGGCAACAGGCTGTGTCTGCAGGATTGAGCCGAAGCCATCGCCAGCAAGCTGGCTCCCACAGGGCCCATACTCCATTGTGGGGGCTGGATTGCCAGCGATGCGGCAACCGGCTGTATCTGCAGGATTAAGCCAAAACCATCGCCAGCAAGCTGGCTCCCACAGGGCCCATACACCCTTGTGGGAGCTGGCTTGCCAGCGATGCAGGCAACCAGCTGTATCTGCAGGATTGAGCCGAAACCATCGCCAGCAAGCTGGCTCCCACAGGGCCCGGACCTGACACTTAAACCATTGTGGGAGCTGGCTTGCCAGCGATGCAGGCACCGGCTGTATCTGCAGGATTGAGCCGAAACCATCGCCAGAAAGCTGGCTCCCACAGGCCCATACACCCTTGTGGGAGCTGGCTTGCCAGCGATACAGGCAACCGGCTGTATCTGCAGGATTGGGCCGAAACCATCGCCAGCAAGCTGGCTCCCACAGGGCCCATACACCCTTGTGGGAGCTGGCTTGCCAGCGATGCAGGCAACCGGCTGTATCTGCAGGATTGAGCCGAAGCCATCGCCAGCAAGCTGGCTCCCACAGGGCCCATACACCCTTGTGGGAGCTGGCTTGCCAGCGATGCAAGCAACCGGCTGTATCTGCAGGATTGAGCCGAAGCCATCGCCAGCAAGCTGGCTCCCACAGAGCCCATACACCCTTGTGGGAGCTGGCTTGCCAGCGATGCAGGCAACCGACTGTATCTGCAGGATTGGGCCGAAACCATCGCCAGCAAGCTGGCTCCCACAGAGCCCATACACCCTTGTGAGAGCTGGCTTGCCAGCGATGCAGGCAACAGGCTGTGTCTGCAGGATTGAGCCGAAGCCATCGCCAGCAAGCTGGCTCCCACAGGGCCCGGACCTGACACTTACACCATTGTGGGAGCTGGCTTGCCAGCGATGCAGGCAACCGGCTGTATCTGCAGGATTGAGCCGAAGCCATCGCCAGCAAGCTGGCTCCCACAGGGCCCGGACCTGACACTTAAACCATTGTGGGAGCTGGCTTGCCAGCGATGCAGGCATCGACTGTATCTGCAGGATTGAGCCGAAATCATCGCCAGCAAGCTGGCTCCCACAGTGTGGTGTCAGTCCCTGAACACATCATCCAGCAGGTTGTGCATGGCGGTGAACGCCCGGTGCGCGGTTTTGGCGTCGTACATCATTTTGCCCGGCACGTTGGCATGGGGATCAGTAAAGGAGTGCACGGCGCCGCCATAGCTGGTCAATTGCCAGTCGATGCCGGCAGCGTTCATCTCGGCTTCGAAAGCCGGCAGTTGCTCGCGGGGTACCAGCGGGTCGGAAGCGCCATGCAGGACCAGCACTGATCCGGTAATGCTTCTGGCATCGATCGGGTTGGGCGTATCCAGGGTCCCGTGAAAAGATACGGCCGCTTTCAACGGGGCACCACTACGCGCCAGTTCCAGCGAGCAGCAACCACCGAAACAGAAGCCAAAGGTCGCCAGCTTGCTGCTGTCGACCACTGCCAGGCCCTGGTTTTTCAGCACGTCATAGGCTGCCCACATGCGCTTGCGCAACAAGGCGCGGTCGTTCTTGAGCGGCATCATCGCCGCGCCCGCCTCATCGCCATTGGCGGGGCGTGTAGCCTGGCCGTAGAGGTCGGCGATCAACACCACATAGCCCTGCTCTGCCACCGACTTGGCGATCTCTTCGGCGCCCTCGCTGATGCCCATCCAGTTCGGTGCCATCAACAACCCCGGCAGCGGGTCTTCTCGACTCGGGTCAAAGGCCAGGCGGCCTTCGTATGGCAGGCCGTCGATTTGATAGGCAACGGAACTGACCGAAATAGATTTCATTAAAAACTCCTGAATTCGAAACAAAAAAAACCCGCCGAAGCGGGTTTTTTATAGCTCAGTTACACCGACAACTCTACTAACAGTTTATTTAGACGACGGACATAAGCTGCCGGGTCTTTCAAACTGTCACCGGCCGCCAGGGCTGCCTGATCGAAGAGGATGTGCGACAGGTCGCCAAAACGCTCTTCGCTCGGCTCCGCATCGAGTTTCTCGATCAGCGGGTGAGCCGGGTTGAACTCGAAGATCGGCTTCGATTCCGGCACTTTCTGCCCGCTGGCTTCCAGAATCTGGCGCATTTGCATGCCCAGGTCCTGCTCACCGATGGCCAGAATGGCAGGTGAATCGGTCAGACGGTGCGATACCCGCACTTCGCTGACGCTTTCGCCCAGCGCTGCCTTGATGCGCTCAACCAGGCCTTCTTTGGACTTGGCGACTTCTTCTGCGGCTTTCTTGTCCTCTTCCGAGTCCAGGTTGCCCAGATCGAGATCACCGCGTGCCACGTCGACAAAGCTCTTGCCGTCGAAATCGCTGAGGTAGCTCATCAGCCACTCGTCGATACGATCGGTCAACAGCAGCACTTCGATGCCTTTCTTGCGGAAGACTTCAAGGTGCGGGCTGTTTTTGACCTGGGCGTAAGTGTCGCCGGTCAGGTAGTAAATCTTGTCCTGACCTTCTTTGGCACGGGCCAGGTAGTCGGCCAGAGCAACATTCTGTTCACCGTCGTCACCGTGGGTCGAAGCAAAGCGCAACAGACCGGCGATTTTTTCCTTGTTGGCGGAATCTTCAGCCGGGCCTTCTTTCATCACCTGGCCAAAGTTTTTCCAGAAGCCCTGATATTTCTCAGGCTCGTTCTTCGCCAGTTTTTCCAGCATGTCGAGCACACGCTTGGTAAGCGCCGATTTCATGGAGTCGATGATCGGGTCTTTCTGCAGGATTTCCCGCGACACGTTCAGCGACAGGTCATTGGAATCGATCACACCTTTGATGAAGCGCAGGTACAACGGCAGGAACGACTCTGCCTGATCCATCACGAACACACGCTGTACGTACAGCTTCAGGCCTTTCGGGGCTTCACGCTGATACAGGTCGAACGGAGCACGGGCCGGCACGTAGAGCAGCGAGCTGTATTCCAGCTTGCCTTCAACCTTGTTGTGGCTCCAGGCCAGCGGGTTCTCGTAGTCGTGGGCAATGTGCTTGTAGAACTCCTGGTATTCCTCGTCCTTGACTTCAGTACGAGGACGGGTCCACAGGGCGCTGGCGCGGTTGACGGTTTCCCATTCCAGTGCCGGTGCTTCTTCGCCTTCTGCGACGGTCTGCTCTTTAGGCAGCTCGATTGGCAGGGCGATATGGTCGGAATACTTTTTGATGATGTTGCGCAGGCGCCAGCCGTCAGCGAACTCTTCTTCGCCTTTCTTCAAGTGCAGCACGATTTTGGTACCGCGATCGGCTTTCTCGACGGTTGCTACTTCAAACTCGCCCTCGCCTTTGGAGGACCAGTGCACGCCTTCGCTTGCAGGAGTGCCGGCACGGCGGCTGAAGACATCGACCTTGTCAGCCACGATAAAGGCCGAATAGAAGCCCACACCGAATTGACCGATCAGATGCGAATCTTTTTTCTGGTCGCCCGACAGGTTTTTCATGAAATCGGCGGTGCCGGACTTGGCGATCGTACCCAGATGGGTGATCACGTCATCGCGGTTCATGCCAATACCGTTGTCTTCGAGAGTGACGGTATTAGCGTCCTTGTCGAAGCTGACACGGATTTTCAGATCAGTACCGCCTTCCAGCAGTTCAGGCTTGGAAAGCGCTTCAAAACGTAATTTGTCGACAGCATCAGAGGCGTTCGAGATCAATTCGCGAAGGAAAATTTCCTTGTTGGAGTACAGCGAATGGATCATGAGGTGTAGCAGTTGCTTGACCTCGGTCTGGAAGCCCAGGGTTTCTTTTTGAGTTTCCACGCTCATTGTTATCAAACTCCGATTAGATGGCATGAGCCACGCCCGAGAGGGTTGGCGGCGGGATGTCATGAAAGTTGGGGGCTAAGGTTTAAATTTCAAGGCCTGTACTCTCAATGCCTCGCTTTTACCGCGCGCAGGCTGCGTATAAGCCCTCGTTTATATATATGAACCGCCATGGAACTTAAGCGCACAGCACGTGCTCAAACGCCCAGTAGATCTACTCATAAGGAGAAACACCCCATGCGTAATACTTTCGCTGTTGCTTTGATGCTGGCTGCCACCCTCGGTCTCGCGGCCTGCGACAAGAAATCCGAAGATAAAGCCCAAGAGGCGGCTCAGCACACCGAGCAATCCCAGGAAAAAATGAACGAAGCCCAAGACAAAGTGAACGATGCAGCCAAAGAGAACGCTGAAGCGGCTAAAGCTCAGGCCGAGTCCAATGAAGCGGCTGCCAAAGAAGCTGCTCCGGCTGCACCTGTAGCAACTCCAGAAAGCAAGTAATCTGCTTTTGTGAGCGGCACCACAAAGCCTGCCTAGTGCAGGCTTTGTTGCATCTGGAGATCAACAAATCAAACCGGGAATGTTCAACTCAGGGTTTAAAAGTTCGACCATAAAAAAAGCCCTGCATCCATTGGATGCAGGGCTTTTTGATTGACTCAAAGCGCGCTTTTGGCGTGCCCGGTCATTACGCGATAGCTTCTTGACGCTTACCCAGCATACGGTCGCAAATCACTGCAGCCAGCAAGATCACCAGGCTCGGCACCAACCACGCCAGCCCCTGATTGCTGAATGGCATGTTGGCCAGTTGGGCAGGAATCCACTCACCCAGACCTGCGCCTTTCAGCGCATCGATAGTGCCGAAGATAAACGACACCAGCATCACCGGGCCAACAATCCTTGCCTGCGCATGCCACAAGCCTTTGCAGAAGCTCAAGGCCACAAGGACGATGCATGGCGGGTAGATTGCCGTCAGCAGCGGGATCGAGAAGGCGATCAACTTGGTCAGACCAAGGTTGGAGACGAACAGCGAGAATACGGCGAGGATAACCACCAGTGTCTTGTAGGACAGCGGCAGTATCTTGCTGAAGTATTCCGCGCAGGCACAGGTCAGGCCAACGGCAGTAACCAGGCACGCCAGGGCAATCAATACGGCCAGGAAACCGCTGCCCAGCGAACCGAAGGTGTGCTGAACATAGGCGTGCAGTACGGCTGCGCCGTTGGTTGCACCGGCGGCCACTTCATGGCTGCCCGCACCCAGACGGAACAGGCTGACGTATACCAGCGCCAGACCGACACCGGCGATCAGGCCGGCAATGATTGCGTACCGGGTAATCAGTTTTGGCGATTCGACACCGCGGGAACGGATTGCGTTGACGATCACGATGCCGAACACCAGTGCGCCGAGGGTATCCATGGTCAGGTAGCCATTGATAAAGCCCTGGGAGAACGGTGCTGCCACGTATTCCGGGGTCGCAACGCCAATATCACCGGCAGGCAAGGCAAAGGCTGCAATGCCGAGGATCGCCAGGGCAATGATTTTCAGCGGCGCCAGGAAGCGGCCAACGGTATCCAGCAAGCGGCCCGGATACAACGACACGAAGAACACGATCAGGAAGTACACCGAGCTGTACAAAAACAGCGCCAGCGGGCTTTCACCGGTCAAAGGAGCCAGGCCGACCTCAAAGGATACGGTGGCTGTACGCGGGGTGGCGAACAGCGGACCGACAGCCAGGTAGCAAACAGCTGCAAGTATGCCGCCAGCCAGTTTGCCGATCGGGCTGCTCAGTGCATCCATGCCGCCGCCGACTTTAGCCAGCGCAATGACGGTAACCACCGGCAGGCCGACAGCAGTAATCAGGAAACCCAGTGCAGCCATCCAGACGTGAGGTCCGGACTGCAGGCCAACGATAGGTGGAAAAATGATATTGCCAGCCCCGACAAACAGGGCAAATGTCATAAACCCAAGTGCCAGAATGTCCTGGCCTTTCAAAACTTTCATTACGGAAATACCACACTACTGAATCGGAATTTAGAGGGGAATTTCCCGTGCGGATGTGGGAAATGCTGTCAGCCTGAATAAGGCCGACCCGTCTAGCGCGCGGCTTCCTTTTGGGATGCATACGCAGAAATGCAGAGTTGGCGGCAAGGTTACCGATTTTTTCCATGGCGCGCACTGTTACAGGGCGCACTGTCCGATGAACGAACGCAGTTGTCGCTTAAATGACATCGAAAATCGTTTTGATGTGATTTTCTTATTCGTAAATAGGATTTCTCCTAAAGTTATTATAACTATTGGAGCAAGTTTGCTCGCGCGCACCCGGCATCAAGCCAGCTTGCAGCACCACTCGCTGTTTAATTCCCCAAACGCACAAAGGCCACCCGAAGGTGGCCTTTGTCTGGTGTAACTATCAGTTAAGCGCGAGGCTTACTTGATTGCCCAGCCAGTCAGCTCGGACAGAGCCTTGCCGATGTCTGCCAGCGAACGCACGGTTTTAACGCCTGCGTCTTCCAGAGCAGCAAACTTCTCGTCTGCAGTACCCTTGCCGCCAGAGATGATTGCGCCAGCATGGCCCATGCGCTTGCCAGCAGGGGCAGTCACACCAGCGATGTAGGAAACAACCGGCTTGGTCACGTGTGCCTTGATGTAGGCAGCCGCTTCTTCTTCAGCCGAACCGCCGATCTCACCGATCATTACGATCGCTTCGGTCTTCGGGTCTTCCTGGAACAACTTCAGGATGTCGATGAAGTTGGAGCCCGGGATCGGGTCACCACCGATACCAACGCAAGTCGACTGACCGAAACCGGCGTCAGTAGTTTGCTTGACAGCTTCGTAAGTCAGGGTGCCGGAACGCGACACGATGCCTACTTTGCCTGGCAAGTGAATGTGACCTGGCATGATGCCGATCTTGCATTCGCCTGGAGTGATAACGCCAGGGCAGTTAGGGCCGATCAGGACTACGCCCAGTTCGTCGCACTTAACTTTAGCGTCAAGCATGTCCAGGGTAGGAATGCCTTCAGTGATGCAAACGATCAGCTTGATGCCGCCGAACGCTGCTTCAAGGATGGAATCCTTGCAGAAAGGAGCCGGAACGTAGATCACGCTGGCGGTTGCGCCAGTGGCTGCTACAGCTTCTTTCACGGTGTTGAACACTGGCAGACCCAGGTGCTCGGTGCCGCCTTTACCAGGAGTTACGCCACCAACCATCTTGGTGCCGTATTCGATGGCTTGCTGGGTGTGGAAGCTACCTTGCGAACCGGTAATACCCTGGCAGATAACTTTGGTGTCTTTATTGATCAGGACGCTCATTACTTGCCCTCCGCAGCTTTAACAACTTGTTGAGCAGCGTCGGTCAAGCTGGTAGCAGCGATGATGTTCAAGCCGCTTTCTGCCAGTACTTTAGCGCCCAGTTCAGCGTTGTTGCCTTCAAGGCGAACAACCACCGGGATTTTCACGCCGACTTCTTTCACTGCACCGATGATGCCTTCGGCAATCATGTCGCAACGAACGATGCCGCCGAAGATGTTGACCAGTACTGCAGCGACATTGCTGTCGGACAGGATGATCTTGAACGCTTCAGTTACGCGTTCTTTGGTTGCGCCGCCACCAACGTCAAGGAAGTTGGCTGGCTTGCCGCCATGCAGGTTGACGATGTCCATGGTACCCATGGCCAGGCCAGCACCGTTGACCATGCAACCGATGTTGCCTTCCAGTGCCACGTAGTTCAGTTCGAACTTGGCAGCGTGCGCTTCGCGCGGATCGTCTTGCGACGGATCGTGGAAAGTTTTCAGCTTAGGCTGACGATACATGGCGTTGGCGTCGATGTTGATTTTCGCATCGAGGCAGTGCAGATCGCCGTCAGTCTTGATTACCAGCGGGTTCACTTCCAGCAGGGCCAGATCGTGATCCTTGAACAGCTTGGCCAGACCTACGAAGATCTTGGCGAACTGAGCAACTTGCTTGCCTTCCAGACCCAGCTGGAATGCCAACTCGCGACCCTGGAATGGCTGTGCGCCAACCAGTGGATCGATAGTAGCTTTCAGAATTTTTTCTGGAGTGTCGTGAGCGATTTTCTCGATGTCCACGCCACCTTCGGTGGAAGCCATGAACACGATGCGGCGGCTCGAACGGTCAACGACAGCGCCCAGGTACAGCTCTTTAGCGATATCAGTGCACGATTCAACCAGGATCTTGGTGACCGGCTGACCATTGGCATCAGTCTGGTAAGTCACCAGACGCTTGCCCAACCACTGTTGTGCGAATGCTTTAGCGTCTTCTTTGCTGCGAACCAGCTTAACGCCGCCCGCTTTACCGCGACCACCTGCGTGAACCTGGGCTTTGACAACCCATTCAGTCCCGCCGATTTTATCGCAAGCTTCTGCGGCTGCTTCCGGGGTATCTACTGCATAACCCTTGGATACTGGCAGGCCGTATTCAGCGAACAGCTGCTTACCCTGATACTCGTGAAGATTCATGCTTTTTACCGTCTTCGTTAGGTACTGCGCATTCGGCGCTGCACTTGGATTAGTGCCGCACCACCTGTGACTGCTGCTTGTGCTGCCCGGACCAGCCCGACTCCCGCGTGGGCGAGGTCGGATCTGGCTCAAGCGACATAAGACTGCGTCCGGCGGAAGTTCCGCGGTGAGGCTTGCGTGCAAGGCTCACGACGGGCAAACCGCCGTGGTTTCTTATTGTCTGGTATTAACGTTTTTTGCGGTTGGCAATGTGGATGGCGCCGCCATTCACTGCCAGTGCTGCTTCGTGCAACGCTTCGGACAGGGTCGGATGGGAGAAAACCATCATGCCCAGGTCCTCGGCGCTGGTGCCGAATTCCATACCGATCGCGCCCTGCTGAACCAGTTCTGCAGCGCTCGGGCCAATCACGTGGACGCCCAGTACGCGGTCAGTTTTGGCATCAGCAATGACTTTGACAAAGCCACCGGTGTCGTTTGCTGCCATGGCACGGCCACTGGCTGCGAACGGGAAGGTGCCGACGTTAACTTCAACGCCTTCAGCTTTCAAGGCCTGTTCGGTTTTACCGACCCACGCGATCTCCGGGTGAGTGTAAATAACCGATGGAATCAGGTCGTAGTTCATCTCGGTCTTGTGACCCTTGATGCGCTCGACAACCATGATGCCTTCTTCAGAAGCCTTGTGTGCCAGCATCATGCCGCGAACCACGTCACCGATGGCGAATACGCCCGGAACGCTGGTGGCGCAATGATCGTCAACAAACACGAAACCGCGCTCGTCAATGGTCACACCGCTGTCAGCTGCCAGCAACTCGGTGGTCACCGGACGGCGACCAACGGCTACGATCAGCTTGTCGAAGGTGATGGTCTGTTCGCCGTTGGCGTCGGTGTAGGTCACAACGACTTCTTCGCCGTTAACCTTGGAACCGGTAACGCGAGCGCCCAGCTTGATGTCCAGACCTTGTTTGGTCAGGGTTTTGTAGGCTTCTTTGGACACGGCAGCGTCGGCAGCCATCAGGAACGTGTCCAGGGCTTCCAGAACAGTTACCTGAGCGCCCAGACGGGACCATACCGAACCCAGCTCCAGACCGATTACGCCAGCGCCGATAACGCCAAGACGCTTGGGTACGGACTGGAATTCCAGTGCGCCGGTGGAATCAACGATGATGTTGTTGTCTACCGGTGCTGGCGGAATGTCGATCGGACGCGAACCCGAAGCCAGAATCACGTTCTCGGCTTCGATGATTTCAACGCTGCCGTCCGGCTTGGTCAGTTCAACTTTCTTGCCGGCCAGCAGTTTGCCGTGGCCTTGCAGGGAAGTCACACCGTTGGCCTTGAACAAGGTAGCAACGCCGGAAGTCAGACCTTTAACGATGTTGGCCTTGCGGCCGATCATCGCTGCAACGTCCATCTTCACTTCACCGGTGGTGATGCCGTGGATGGCAAAAGCATCCTTGGCTTCGTGATACTTCCAGGTGCTGTCCAGCAGCGCCTTGGATGGAATGCAACCGACGTTCAGGCAAGTACCGCCCAGTGCCAGTTTGCCTTCCTTGTCGGTGTACTTTTCGATGCAAGCAGTCGAAAGACCCAGTTGCGCGGCCTTGATGGCGGCAACGTAGCCGCCGGGGCCCGCACCAATCACTACAACGTCAAATTTCTGTGTCATAAAAGGTTCCCTTTTAGCAACAAGCTACAAGCCGCAAGCTGCAAGTTTGAAGCCCGTCAGCTATTAAGCTTGAGGCTTGGCGCTTGCAGCTTGCCGCTGCTATTTAGATATCCAGCAGCAGACGCGCTGGATCTTCCAGCAGGTTTTTGATTGCTACCAGGAAACTTACAGCTTCTTTGCCATCGATCAAGCGGTGATCGTAGGACAGAGCCAAATACATCATCGGGCGGATTACAACCTGACCGTTGATTGCCATTGGACGCTGAAGGATGTTGTGCATGCCCAGGATTGCGGCTTGCGGCGGGTTAACGATCGGGGTCGACATCATCGAACCGAAAGTACCACCGTTGGTGATGGTGAAAGTACCACCGGTCATTTCGTCCATCGACAGCTTGCCGTCACGGGCTTTTTTACCGTAAGCGGCGATGCCGCCTTCGATTTCGGCCAGGCTCATCAGTTCGGCGTTACGCAGAACCGGTACCACCAGACCACGGTCGCTGGAAACAGCAACACCGATGTCGGCGTAGCCGTGGTAAACGATGTCGGAGCCGTCGATCGAAGCGTTAACAGCCGGGAAGCGTTTCAGCGCTTCGGTGGTTGCTTTCACGAAGAACGACATGAAGCCCAGGCGTACGCCGTTGTGGGACTTCTCGAACAGGTCCTTGTACTTCGAACGCAGTGCCATGACTTCGGTCATGTCCACTTCGTTGAAAGTAGTCAGCATCGCCATGTTCGATTGCGCTTCTACCAGGCGCTTGGCCACGGTAGCGCGAACGCGGGTCATCGGAACACGCTTCTCGACACGGTCGCCCGCAGCCAGAACAGGAGCAGCCGGTGCAGCAGCGGCTTTGGCCGGAGCAGCAGCCGGAGCGGCCTTCTTGGCAGCAACAGCAGCTACCACGTCTTCCTTGGTCACACGACCGCCTTTGCCAGTACCGGCAACGGAAGCGATGTTGATGCCGTTTTCTTCAGCGATCTTGCGAGCAGCCGGAGCTGCAACAGGATCGTCTTCGCCTTCGCCGGCAGGAGCAGCAGCCTGAGCGGCAGGTGCAGCAGCAGCGGCTGGCGCGGCAGCAGCAGCGCCGCCTTCAACGATGGAGCCCAGGACTTCGTCGGACAGAACGGTGTCGCCTTCGTTCTTGACGATGGCGCCCAGAACGCCGTCAGCTGTAGCCAGTACTTCCAGCACAACCTTGTCAGTTTCGATGTCAACAATCAGGTCGTCGCGCTTTACAGCGTCGCCTGGTTGTTTGTGCCAGGTGGCAACGGTGCCATCGGCAACCGATTCCGGAAAAGTAGGGGCTTTAATCTCGATAGCCATGTTCGTGGTTCCTTAAATTCGGTTTCAGTGCGCGAAGGCGTTAAACAGTAAACGCGTCTTGCAACAGTTTTGCCTGTTGCTCGGCGTGCATCGATGCATAACCACAAGCAGGTGCAGCAGAAGCGTCACGGCCCGCGTACTCAAGTACGAGAGATTTATCGTGACCGCCAATGATGCGGCGCATGTGATGCTGGCTGCAGTACCAGGCACCCTGGTTCATCGGCTCTTCCTGACACCAGACAATGTGTTTGGCGTTTTTGTACGGAGCCAGGACTTCAATCAAGTCGTCCTCAGGGAACGGGTACAGCTGCTCAAGACGCACGATGGCGATGTCATCACGACCTTCGGCACGGCGTTTTTCCAACAGGTCGTAGTAGACCTTGCCGCTACACAGCACGATGCGACCGACTTTCGCCGGATCCTGTGCATCGATCTCCGGAATAACGGTCTGGAACGAACCTTCGGCCAGATCTTCCAGGGTCGAGACTGCCAATTTGTGACGCAGCAGCGACTTGGGTGTCAGGACGATCAGCGGCTTGCGCAGCGGACGGATAACCTGACGGCGCAGCAGGTGGTAAATCTGCGCTGGAGTCGTTGGTACGCACACCTGAATGTTGTGCTCGGCACACAATTGCAGGTAACGCTCAAGACGTGCGGAGGAGTGCTCCGGGCCCTGACCTTCGTAACCGTGTGGCAGCAACATGGTCAGACCGCACAGACGGCCCCACTTGTGCTCACCGCTGGTGATGAACTGGTCAATTACAACCTGGGCGCCGTTGGCGAAATCGCCGAACTGGGCTTCCCAGATAACCAGAGCATCCGGCGTGGTGGTCGAATAACCGTATTCGAACGCCAGTACAGCCTCTTCAGACAGCAGCGAGTCGTACAGGTCAAAACGTGGCTGACCCTGGTACAGGTGCTGCAGCGGGATGTAGGTGCCAGCATCTTTCTGGTTGTGCAACACGGCGTGACGGTGCGAGAACGTACCGCGGCCGATGTCCTGACCGGTCATGCGAATCGGGTGACCTTCGAACGCCAGGGTCGCGTATGCCATGGTTTCAGCATAACCCCAGTTGATCGGCAGGCCGCCGGCTTGCATTTTTTGACGATCTTCGTAGATCTTCGACACCTGACGCTGAACCACGAAGCCTTCTGGAATTTCCAGCAGCTTGGCCGACAGTTCTTGCAGGGTTTTCAGATCAAAACGCGTGTCGTGACGCGCAGTCCAGGCGTGGCCCAGGTACGGACGCCAGTCAACGAACAGCTCTTTGTTCGGCTCTTTGACCAGACTTTTCACAACATGCAGACCGTTGTCCAGCGCGTTGCGATATTCGTCGATCTTGGACTGAACGCGCTCTGCGTCAACCACGTTTTCCTGAGTCAGACGCTCGGCATACAGTTCACGGGTAGTGCGCTGCTTGGCGATCTGCTGATACATCAACGGCTGAGTGCCGTTTGGCTCGTCGGCCTCGTTGTGACCGCGACGGCGGTAGCAGAACAGGTCGATCACGACGTCACGCTTGAACTGCATGCGGTAGTCGATTGCCAGCTGGGTCACGAACAATACGGCTTCCGGATCATCACCATTTACATGGAGGATCGGCGCCTGGATCATTTTCGCGACGTCAGTGCAGTACTCGGTAGAGCGCGAGTCTTCAGGGTTGCTGATGGTGAAGCCAACCTGGTTGTTGATCACCAGGTGAACCGTACCGCCAGTCTTGAAGCCGCGGGTCTGCGACATCTGGAAGGTTTCCATGACCACGCCCTGACCTGCGAATGCAGCATCACCGTGGATGGAAATCGGCAGCACTTTTTCGCCGGTCTTGTCGTTACGACGATCCTGGCGTGCACGTACCGAACCTTCAACCACTGGAGAAACGATTTCCAGGTGGGAAGGGTTGAACGCCATCGCCAGGTGGACTTCGCCACCGGAGGTCATGACGTTGGAGGAGAAGCCCTGGTGGTATTTAACGTCACCGGAACCCAGCTCGATTTTCTTCTTGCCTTCAAACTCGTCGAACAGGTCGCGCGGGTTTTTACCGAAGGTGTTGACCAGAACGTTCAGACGGCCACGGTGGGCCATGCCGATAACGATTTCTTTGGTGCCGTAGTTGCCCGAACGCTGGATCAGCTCGTCCAGCAAAGGAATCAGGCTCTCGCCGCCTTCCAGGCCAAAACGCTTGGTGCCCGGGTACTTGGTGCCCAGGTACTTTTCCAGGCCTTCAGCAGCAGTCACGCGCTCAAGCAAATGGCCCTTGATCTCTGCCGAGTAGGTTGGACGGCCACGTACGCTTTCGAGGCGCTGTTCAAACCAGTGGCGCTGCTCGGAATCGACGATGTGCGTGAACTCGGCGCCAATGGTGCGGCAATATGTCTGCTGCAAAGCTTCGAGAATTTCGCGTAGGCTCGCTTCCTCTTTGCCGATATACAGGTCGCCGGCACGGAAGGTCGTATCAAGATCGGCATTGGTCAAGCCGTAATGATTGATCGACAGGTCTGCAGGTGCAGGACGCTGCCACAGCCCCAGCGGATCAAGCTGGGCTGCCTGGTGGCCGCGCATCCGATAGGCCTGGATCAATCGCAGCACTTCAACTTGCTTCTTCTCATGCTCACTGCTCACGCTCCCGGCAGAAACCGGTTGGGCGCGGCGCTGGTTCTTTGCCAGCAGCACGAAATGGTCGCGGATTGTAGAGTGCGAAACATCGTTGGCAGAGTTGCCGTCATTGGGCAACGTCTGAAAGTAGGTGCGCCATTCTTCTGGCACAGCGTTAGGGTCGTGCAGGTAGAGCTCATAGAGCTCTTCCACATAGGCAGCGTTACCACCTGAAAGATAGCCGCTGTTCCACATGCGCTGCATCACGCTTTCTTGCATGCTTGGTCACCCTCGGTTAGGGGACACCATCGACGAGAACACCAGAGCACGCTTGAGAAAGTCCGAATACAGCGACTAAAACAAGCCACTTAGGATCACGCTGATAGTCCGGGTACCAGCCCGGATGCCCCTGCTGGTCTCATTTCTTCAAAATAAGAGCCGCAGCTTTTTGAGCTGTTGCTCAGGTTAAAACTACGGCGCCGGTTGAAGCCTGCGCCGTAGCATCTACGGTTACAGCGATCCTGCAGTACAGCTTTGAATCACACGCCGCTCTGCAGCAGCATGCTACGCACGTGACCAATGGCCTTAGTCGGGTTCAGGCCCTTCGGACACACGTTTACGCAGTTCATGATCCCGCGGCAGCGGAATACGCTGAACGGGTCATCCAGTGAAGCCAGACGCTCGCTGGTCTTGGTGTCACGGCTGTCAGCCAGGAAACGGTAGGCTTGCAGCAGTGCAGCAGGGCCCAGGAACTTGTCCGGGTTCCACCAGAAGGACGGGCACGAAGTCGAGCAGCAAGCGCACAGGATGCACTCGTACAGACCGTCGAGCTTCTCGCGCTCTTCCGGAGACTGCAGACGCTCAATGGCCGGGGCCGGAGTATCGTTCTGCAGGAACGGCTTCACCTTCTCGTATTGCTTGTAGAAGATGCTCATATCGACGACCAGGTCACGGATAACCGGCAAACCTGGCAGAGGACGAACGATCAACTTGTTACCTTTTACGACAGCAGACAGCGGCGTAACGCAAGCCAGTGCGTTTTTGCCGTTGATGTTCATGCCGTCGGAGCCGCAAACGCCCTCACGGCACGAGCGACGATAGGAAAAACCTTCGTCCTGCTCTTTGATCAAGGCCAGCACGTCCAGCACCATCAGGTCTTTACCGTTGGTATTGACCTGGAATTCCTGCATGAACGGCGCGGCGTCTTGATCCGGGTTGTAGCGATAAACACTGACTTTCAACATATCGGCCACCCTTAGTAAGTCCGAATCATAGGTTCAAAGGTCGGAACGGTTTTCGGCGAGAAGTTCACCGCACGTTTGGCTACGCGCTTTTCACCCGGGAAGTACAGGGTGTGGCACAGCCAGTTAACGTCGTCACGATCTTCGAAATCTTCACGGGCGTGAGCACCGCGCGACTCTTTACGAACTTCAGCAGCGATTGCAGTCGCTTCAGCCACTTCGAGCAGGTTTTGCAGCTCAAGGGCTTCGATACGAGCAGTGTTGAACGCCTGGCTCTTATCGTTGATTTTCACGTTGGCAATACGCGCGCGCAGATCAGCCAGCTGGGCAATACCCTTCTGCATGTATTCGCCAGTACGGAATACACCGAAGTAGTTCTGCATGCAGCTTTGCAGTTCTTTACGCAGGGTAGCGACGTCTTCGCCGTCGGTACGCGAGTTCAGGCCATCCAGACGTGCCAGGGCAGCATCGATGTCGGACTGACGCGGACGGGCGTAATCAACGCCTTCTTTCAGGGTCTGCTCCAGGAACAGGCCGGCAGCACGACCGAATACCACCAGGTCGAGCAACGAGTTGCCGCCCAGACGGTTGGCACCGTGAACCGATACGCAAGCCACTTCACCCACTGCAAACAGGCCAGGGATGATCTGGTCGACGCCTTCAGCGTCCTGGGTAATAGCCTGACCATGAATGTTGGTGGCAACGCCGCCCATCATATAGTGGCAGGTAGGAACTACCGGGATCGGCGCTACGGCAGGATCGACGTGAGCGAAGGTCTTGGACAGCTCCATGATGCCTGGCAGACGGCTGTGCAGAACTTCCTCACCCAGGTGATCGAGTTTCAGCATTACGTGGTCGCCATCCGGACCGCAACCGTTGCCCGCGATGATTTCCTTAACCATCGAGCGTGCTACAACGTCACGACCTGCAAGGTCTTTGGCGTTCGGAGCATAACGCTCCATGAAACGCTCACCGTGCTTGTTGATCAGGTATCCACCTTCACCACGGCAACCTTCTGTAACCAGTACACCGGCGCCGGCAATGCCGGTCGGGTGGAACTGCCACATTTCGATGTCCTGTACCGGTACGCCTGCACGCAGCGCCATGCCGATACCGTCACCGGTGTTGATCAGGGCGTTGGTAGTAGAGGAGTAGATACGGCCTGCACCACCAGTGGCCAATACGGTCGCGTTAGCGCGGACGTAAGAGGTTTCACCAGTTTCGATGCAGATCACGATCATGCCTACAAAGGCACCATCTTCGTTCTTGACCAGATCGACACCGTAGTATTCGTTAAGGAATACAGTGCCGGCCTTCAGGTTGGCCTGGTACAGGGTGTGCAACAGCGCATGACCGGTACGGTCGGCTGCAGCGCAGGTACGGGCAGCCTGGCCGCCTTTACCGAAGTCCTTGGACTGACCGCCGAAAGGACGCTGATAGATACGGCCCTGTTCGGTACGGGAGAACGGCAGACCCATGTGTTCCAGCTCGAAAACGGCTTCCGGGCCTACGGAACACATGTACTCGATAGCGTCCTGGTCACCGATATAGTCGGAGCCCTTGACGGTATCGTACATGTGCCAGCGCCAGTCATCGTTTGGATCCGCAGACGCGATCGCGCAGGTAATGCCACCCTGTGCCGATACGGTGTGGGAACGAGTCGGGAAAACCTTGGTGATTACGGCAGTCTTGTGACCGCCTTGCGCCAGCTGCAGAGCAGCGCGCATGCCTGCACCGCCGCCGCCAATGATAATGGCGTCGAACGAGAGTGTATTAACTGTGTTAGCCATGAATCAGATACCCCAAAGAATCTGCACACCCCAGACGAAGTAAGCGAACATTGCAACGCCGCAGACTGCCTGGAAGAGGAAACGTACTGCTGTCGCGGACTTGCCCAGTGCCATTGGCGTCAGGTAGTCGGTCGCGATGGTCCACATGCCTACCCAGGCGTGTGCGCCCAGTGCAACAAGGGCCAGCAGGCTGAAGATACGCATCCAGTTGCTTGCGAACAGCTCATGCCATTGGGCGTAGCCAATGCCAGGGTTCGCAACGAGGTATCCGATCAGGAAGATGAAATAAGCCGCTAGAACAACCGCAGACACACGCTGTGCCATCCAGTCATAGAGGCCCGAACGCGACAGGTTCGTAACGCTGGTTACCATATCCAAACTCCCGCCAGAACAATCATCACTACAGAAATGACGATTACGATTTTCGAGCCCAGTCGGCCGCCTTCAAGCGTCTCACCGATGCCCATGTCCATGATCAAGTGGCGCACACCGGCAACCAGGTGATACAGCAAGGCAGAGAGCAGGCCCCACGCAACGAATTTGGCCAGCGGGCTGGTCAAGCATGCCTTCACCTCGGCAAAACCTTCTTCGGAACCCAGGGATTTGCTCAATGCATAAAGCATGAAGCCCAGGCCGAGAAAAAGAATGATGCCCGATACACGGTGCAGAAATGACGTAACGCCGGTGATGGGGAGTTTGATGGTCCTTAGGTCTAGGTTTACAGGTCGTTGGCTATTCACGGCTTTTTTCACACTGAAGAGCCCCTAACAATCAGGGCAAGTTTGTTGGGATGTGCACTGGTCAGGTACCCACCACCCGGGAGTGACGACCCCCATCTAAACAGGCCCAAAAGCCCCTGGCGGTCGGCTGCCGAGTATAGACAGTTAGGTCACTAATGACAACGCAATCACCTTCCCCTAATAGCGCATTGCGCTTCGGGCATAAAAGGCGTAAACGGCAGGGATATTCGCTAAAAATCGCGGTTCAAAGCCTTGTACAGCAAGACTTTAGGCAAATTGACATTCGAATTTATCTCACTATAGTGGTGCGGGCCCTGCGTGGGGGGTCTGTCTGATGATTTCAAGCATAAATAGGAGGCCACATGGCTGACAAAAAAGCGCAGTTGATCATCGAGGGCGCAGCCCCCGTCGAGCTGCCCATTTTAACTGGCACCGTGGGTCCCGATGTAATCGATGTGCGAGGCCTTACGGCCACGGGCCGGTTCACATTTGACCCTGGCTTTATGTCGACCGCATCTTGCGAGTCGAAGATCACCTATATTGATGGTGACAACGGTATCCTGCTGCACCGCGGCTACCCGATTGAACAGCTGGCCGAACACTCTGACTATCTTGAAACCGCTTACCTGCTGCTGAACGGCGAACTGCCGACCGCAGAGCAGAAGGCTCAATTTGTCAGCACCGTGAAGAACCACACCATGGTTCACGAGCAGTTGAAGACCTTCTTCAACGGCTTCCGTCGTGACGCCCACCCGATGGCGGTCATGTGCGGTGTAGTCGGCGCCCTCTCGGCCTTCTACCACGACTCCCTGGACATCAATAACCCGCAGCATCGCGAAATCTCCGCGATCCGTCTGGTTGCCAAGATGCCTACCCTGGCAGCGATGGTTTACAAGTACTCCATGGGTCAACCCATGATGTACCCGCGTAACGACCTGACCTACGCCGAAAACTTCCTGCACATGATGTTCAACACGCCGTGCGAGATCAAACCGATCAGCCCGGTACTGGCCAAGGCAATGGATAAGATCTTTATCCTGCACGCTGACCACGAACAGAATGCTTCGACCTCCACCGTACGCCTGGCAGGTTCTTCGGGTGCCAACCCGTTCGCCTGTATCGCTGCCGGTATCGCTGCACTGTGGGGCCCTGCCCACGGCGGCGCCAACGAAGCCGTGCTGACCATGCTCGACGAAATTGGCGATGTGTCCAACATCGACAAATTCATCGCCAAGGCCAAGGACAAGAACGATCCGTTCAAACTGATGGGCTTCGGTCACCGGGTTTACAAAAACCGCGACCCGCGCGCCACGGTCATGAAGAAGACCTGCGACGAAGTACTCAAAGAGCTGGGCATCAAGAACGATCCGCAACTCGAACTGGCCATGCGCCTGGAAGAGATCGCCCTGACCGACCCGTACTTCATCGAACGCTCGCTGTACCCGAACGTCGACTTCTACTCGGGGATCATCCTCAAGGCGATCGGCATTCCAACCAGCATGTTCACCGTGATCTTCGCCCTGTCGCGTACAGTTGGCTGGATCTCGCACTGGAAAGAAATGCTCTCCAGCCCGTACAAGATTGGCCGCCCGCGCCAGCTGTACACCGGCTACGAGCAGCGTGACCTCACCAAGCTGGAAGACCGCAAGTAAGGCCTGTCCCACGATAGCGTCCTGATTGCAGCCAATACGGCCCCTGCCTCTTGATAAGAGCAGGGGCCGTATTAGTTTGGGCCGAATGTAACTGCCTGCCTGCAGGAGCGAGCTTGCTCGCGAGCTCTTGAAGCGCCGACCAACAGCCCTCGCCTACGCATCACTGAACAGCGACACAAACAAAAATCCCCCGGTCTTGCGACAGGGGGATTTTTTACATCTGCCGTTTATAGCGGATCAATGATCCACCGCCCCGCTCGCCCCCAGACCGGTCTGAGACCGTACAAATTGCGGGAAGAACAGTGCACGCTCCTTCTCTGCCGCCTTGGACTTGTCGGTGATGGAGAAGAACCAGATACCCGCGAACGCGATGATCATCGAGAACAACGCCGGGTACTCGTAAGGGAAGATGGCTTTTTCATGATGCAGGATCTGCACCCAAATGGTCGGACCCAGAATCATCAGGCCAACAGCACTGACCAGCCCCATCCAGCCGCCAATCATTGCACCGCGGGTGGTCAGGTTTTTCCAGTACATGGAAAGCAGCAGTACCGGGAAGTTACAACTGGCAGCGATGGAGAATGCCAGGCCCACCATGAACGCGATGTTCTGGCTTTCGAACAAAATACCCAAGCCAATCGCCAGCACGCCGAGGATTACGGTAGTGATTTTCGAAACGCGGATTTCATCCTTGTCGTTGGCTTTGCCTTTCTTGATCACACTGGCATACAGGTCATGGGACACCGCCGAAGCACCTGCCAGGGTCAAGCCCGCAACCACGGCCAGGATGGTGGCAAAGGCCACTGCCGAGATAAAGCCCAGGAAGATACTGCCGCCCACTGCATCGGCCAGATGCACGGCCGCCATGTTGTTGCCGCCCAGCAAGGCACCGGCCGCGTCCTTGAAGGCAGGGTTGGTGCTCACCAGCAGAATCGCGCCGAAGCCGATAATGAACGTCAGGATATAGAAGTAGCCGATAAAGCCGGTCGCGTAGAGCACGCTTTTACGGGCTTCCTTCGCATCACTGACGGTGAAGAAGCGCATCAGGATATGGGGCAGACCTGCAGTACCGAACATCAGCGCCAGCCCGAGGGAGAATGCCGAAATCGGATCCGTCACCAAGCCACCGGGGCTCATGATCGCCTCGCCTTTAGGGTGAACCTTGACGGCTTCGGCAAACAGCGAGTTGAAGTCAAAGTTAACGTGCTTCATCACCATTACGGCCATGAACGTTGCACCCGACAACAGCAGAACTGCCTTGATGATCTGTACCCAGGTGGTCGCCAGCATGCCGCCGAACAACACGTACAGGCACATCAGGATGCCAACCAGAATCACCGCAACGTGGTAGTCCAGACCGAACAGCAACTGAATCAGCTTGCCCGCCCCCACCATTTGCGCAATCAGATAAAACGCCACCACCACCAGCGAGCCACAGGCCGACAGGGAGCGAATCTGGGCCTGGCCCAATCGATAGGAGGCCACATCGGCAAAGGTGTATTTGCCCAGGTTACGCAGACGCTCCGCAATCAGGAACAGAATGATTGGCCAACCCACAAGGAAGCCGATGGAATAGATCAGACCGTCGTAGCCAGAGGTGTAAACCAGCGCGGAAATACCCAGAAAGGAGGCGGCAGACATATAGTCGCCTGCAATCGCCAGGCCGTTCTGGAAACCGGTGATTTTGCCACCGGCAGCATAATAGTCCGCTGCCGATTTATTGCGCTTGGAAGCCCAATAAGTAATGCATAGCGTTGCCCCGACAAACAGGACAAACATAATGATCGCCGAAATGTTCAGCGGCTGTTTTTGAACTTCCCCGGTCAAGGCTTCGGCTGCCCAGACGCCAGGGGCCAGGGCAGCAACGCCCAGTGTTGCCAGTAGACGCCCGATCATTGCCCCGCCTCCTTGAGAATTGCATTGTTCAGGTCATCAAATTCGCCATTGGCCCGGTGCACATAGATGCCAGTCAGAATAAAAGCCGAAACAATCAGCCCCACGCCGATAGGTATTCCCCAGGTGATGGACGAACCGGGGCTTAGTTTGGCCCCCATGATGTGTGACCCATAAGCAATCAACAGGATAAAGATGGCGTACAACCCGAGCATGATTGCCGAGAGTATCCAGGCGAAGCGTTCTCTTTTTCTAACCAGCTCCTTGAAGAGCGGACTGTTTTGAATAGAGAGGTAAATGCTGTCGTTCATTATTTTTGTCCTCGCAGCACAGATGAGATGGAACGTTTTCACTATTAGGGGGCTTCAAATTCAATTCCAGACGACTTTAGTAGTAGAGCGCCAGATTCGCTCAAGGCCCCGGTTTCTCTAGTCTGCAAGGACGATGTGCAGCCGTGCCGAACCCCGGATATGCAAAAACCGCTTGGTGTAAACACCAAACGGTCTTGTGTGCTGCGAGCTAGACACCTCGTGTTTATTTAGCGGTCCATTCGGCAACTCGCTCAGGGTGCTTGGCGACCCACTCTTTTGCCGCTGCTTCAGGTTTTGCGCCCTCCTGAATGGCCAGCATTACCTCGCCAATCTCGTCTTTGGAGTTCCAGGCAAATTTTTTCAAAAAGGCCGCAACTTCAGGGGCTTTGTTGTCCAGCTCTTTGCTGCCGATGCTGTTGACCGTTTCCGCAGCGCCATACACACCTTTCGGATCATCAAGGAAGCGCAGCTTCCACTTGGCAAACATCCAGTGCGGTACCCAGCCAGTGACGACGATCGGCTCGTTTTTAGCGTAAGCGCGACCCAGCTCCGAGGTCATGGCCGCCCCGGAACTGGCCTGCAGTTTATAGTCCAGCCCGTAGTCCTTGATCGCCTCGTCGGTTTTGAGCATGACGCCGGATCCTGCATCAATGCCGACGATTTTCTTTTTATAACCGGCATCGTCCTTGAGGTCGGCAATGGACTTGGCTGCCACATACTCAGGCACGATCAGACCAATTTTTGCGTCTTTGAAATTAGGCCCGTAATCGACAACCTTGTCCTTGTTCTTGGCCCAGTACTCGCCGTGGGTAACCGGCAACCAGGCCGACAACATGGCATCCAGCTTGCCCGTCGCTACGCCCTGCCACATGATCCCGGTGGCGACCGGCATCAGCTTCACGTCATAGCCCAGCTTCTGCTTGATCACTTCAGCCGCCACATGGGTGGTCGCCACGCTGTCGGACCAGCCGTCAACATAGCCAATATTGAGCGTCGGCTTGCTCTGGGCGTTCGCCAGCCCCGCACTCATCGCCAGCACCAAGGCAGCTCCCGCGCTCAAAATTCGTCGCATCTTCATTAGTGATTCCCCGCAGTGCAGGGCCCGACGAGTGCCGGGCCACATCAACTATTTCAGGGCCCGCCCTGCACCCCGACCCAATATGCCCCTCGATAATCAACCCCGCCCGTTCGCCGGCCTGCTCTGACGACGACCCCCAGGCACCCGCTAGCGACATCGACCGCACTGCGGCAACAGGAACCCCCATTGAATAGCGGGATGCCATCAAGGGTTACATGTCCAAACTTTACCGGGCGCGCTACGCCCTCCAATTGCAGGTAAGATGCGCGGCTTTGCTCCCATACGGCCTGACCATGTCCGCGACTGCCCGCTCCCCCGTCCTGCCCTATCTGTTCGCCTGTGTACTGGGCGTGTTTGCCATTGCCGGTTTCTGGTACGGCCTTGGCCAACCGGTGATCTTGCCCGATGCCGCCACCCCGACCCACAAACTGCAATGTGCGTCTTACACCCCGTTTGACAAGGATCAGTCGCCGTTCGACCAGCCCTTCGTGCCACGGGTTGAGCGGATGGACGCGGATCTGGCATTGCTGGCCACCCGCTTCGAATGCCTTCGCACCTACTCCCAGACAGGCCTTGAACAACTGCCCGAACTGGCACGCAAGCACGGCTTGAAGCTGATGATGGGGGCGTGGGTGAGCAGCAATGCGCAAGCGACCGCCGAAGAAGTGAAGGCACTGATTGCCTCGGCCAATGCCAACCCGGACGTGGTCACGTCTGTGATCGTCGGCAACGAAGCCTTGCTGCGCAAAGAAGTCACCGCGCCACAACTGGTCAAGCTGATCAATCAGGTCAAAAGCCAGATCAAGCAACCCGTTACCTACGCCGATGTCTGGGAGTTCTGGCTGCAACATCCGGAAATTGCCCCGGCCGTGGACTTCCTGACTATCCATCTACTGCCTTATTGGGAAGATGACCCTGCGGGCATCGACCAGGCAGTGAAGCATGTGGCGCAGATTCGCCAGGTGTTCGGCAACAAGTTCGCGCCCAAAGATATCCTGATTGGCGAAACCGGCTGGCCAAGCGAAGGACGCCAGCGTGAGACCGCCCTGCCGAGCCGGGTCAACGAGGCCAAGTTCATCCGTGGCTTCGTCAATCAAGCGGAACAGAATGGCTGGAAGTACAACCTGATCGAAGCCTTCGACCAGCCCTGGAAGCGCGGCAGCGAAGGCGCTGTCGGCGGCTACTGGGGCTTGTTTGATGCCGATCGCCAGGACAAGGGCATTCTGGCCGGACCTGTGTCCAACCTTCCGCACTGGCCCGTCTGGCTGGGACTTGGTGTGGCACTGTTCTTAAGCACCCTGGTGGTTGGCGGGCGGGCTCGCAGCACTCGCTCTGCCCTGCTGCTGCCGGCCCTGGGCGCTATTGCGGGTTGCAGCGTCGTGGCATGGGCCGAACTGGCTTCGGTCACCAGCCGTTACGCCGGAGAATGGCTATGGGCAGGCATTCTGCTCGGCTTGAATCTCATCGTATTGACCCATGGCGCTTTGGCCCTGGGTCAAAAGGATGGCTGGCGCGAGCGCCTGTTCAATGTGCTGGAACGCCGGGCCGGATGGTGGCTTGCCGCCGCGGGCTTCGCCGGAGCCGTGATGATGCTGGGGCTGGTTTTCGAACCGCGCTATCGCAGCTTCCCGAGTGCTGCACTGCTGCTGCCTGCACTGGTTTATCTGTTGCGTCCGGTACGGGGCCCGCGCCGGGAGCTGGGCCTGCTGGCATTTATCATTGGCGCCGGGATACCGATGCAGCTATATCGCGAAGGGCTTGATAATCAACAGGCCTGGGTCTGGGCACTGGTCTGCGTATTGATGGTAGCGGCGCTGTGGCGCAGTCTCAGGATTCGCTGAAAATCTGCAACGGATCGCGGGCAGGCAAGCTTCTACAAAGTGTGCTTGCCCGCGACAGTTCAGGCGCCTAGCGCGCCCTGACCAGGCGCAACCCCGCGATCACCACGGCGAACACCGCCAGACTGGCGTTATACAGCGCCAGCGCAGGAAACCCGAACAGCAAGGCCAAAACTGCCAGCGCACTGCCAACCCGCCCGCGAACAAAAAATGCGATCACCGAGGTGGCCACAGCTACCCAGCCCAGCACCCGGAAATGAATCAGCCAACCCATATTCGCCCGCAACTGGCACTCCCAGCGCGCCGCCTCTGCAACACAGGTCCCGACCCATTGCGAGTCTTCCATAAAGCCATAGCGCAGGCCATAACTGGCAGCCAGCCAAAGAGCCAGGACGGGAAGCAGCAAGATCAACGGCATACGAGCACGCATAAAAAACTCCAAGAGGCAAAACGGCGCCCAGCTTAATCTCCCCTCTTCTGTATGCAAGCCTTGCAATCAGATATCTGTTCACTAAAGTCATTCAACGTGTATCGTCTGCTAGCTTTTTGCCTGCTCTAAACGGAATCGGGGATTTAATCGTGCTGCTCAATGGCACTTTGACGGTAGCCCTGTGGTCATAGCCTGCGAATCTTCTGCGCACCTTCTTAGGGATAGTCTCCATGCTTCGTTCTCTGCCTTTCGCCGCCTTGCTCTGCGGCCTTTTATTGAGTGCGTCCGCACAGGCGGTCGATGTTGACCCCGCCACCTATGGCTACCCCCTGACCAACCCATTCGAAGCCACAATTGCGACTACACCTCCGGAAATGCGTCCGCTGCTTCCGGACGATGACGATATCGACCAGTCGGATTACAGCCTCAAGCTGCGCCCTGAACGCGAGTTCACCTTGCCCGCCAACTTCTGGGCAGTAAAAAAGCTCTCCTACCGCATGGCCAAACAGGATCATCCGGCCCCGCTGATGTTTCTGATTGCAGGCACCGGCGCGCCCTATGACAGCAGCCTCAACGAGTTCCTGAAAAAGCTCTTCTACAAGGCCGGCTACCATGTGGTGCAACTGTCATCGCCGACCAGCTATGACTTTATGAGCGCCGCTTCACGCTACGCCACGCCGGGCATCAGCCAGTACGATGCCGAAGATTTGTACCGGGTAATGCAGGCCGTGCGTGCGCAGCAGGCTAACGTCCCGGTCACCGACTACTACCTGGCCGGCTACAGCCTGGGAGCGCTGGATGCAGCGTTCGTCAGCCATCTGGATGAGACCCGAAAAACCTTCAACTTCAAAAAAGTGTTGCTGCTTAACCCGCCGGTCAATCTCTACACCTCCATCAGCAACCTCGACAAGCTGGTGCAGACCGAGGTTAAAGGCATCAACAACAGCACCACTTTCTATGAATTGCTGCTGAACAAACTGACCCGCTACTTCCAGCAAAAAGGCTATGTCGATATAAATGCCGCCCTGGTCTACGACCTGCAGAACTCCAAGGAACGCCTGACCAACGAACAGATGGCAATGCTGATCGGCACTATGTTCCGCTTCGCATCGGCCGACATCGTGTTCACCTCGGACCTGATCAACCGCCGCGGACTGATTACCCCGCCGAACTATCCGATCACCGAAGGCACCAGCCTCACACCGTTCCTCAAGCGCTCGCTGCAATGCGACTTCGACTGCTATCTCACAGAGCAGGTGATCCCGATGTGGCGCGCCAGGACTGATGGCGGCAGCCTGTTGCAACTGATCGATCAGGTCAGTCTGTACGCGCTCAAGGATTATCTGCAAAACAGCCCGAAGATCTCCGTCATGCATAACGCTGACGACATCATCCTCGGGCCTGGCGATCTTGGATTTTTGCGTAAAACCTTCGGCAATCGCCTGACGGTCTACCCGTATGGTGGCCATTGCGGCAACCTCAACTACCGTGTCAACGCTGACGCTATGCTGGAGTTCTTCCGTGGCTAAACATATTTTGCTTCTCGCCGCCCTGCTCAGCGCCGGCTATGCCCAGGCAGACAACGGCAAGACCCAGACCGAACGCACTCAGGACATCGACGGCTTTACCCAGCCGTTGAAGATGCTGCAGTTCAATCCCGGTCTTGATCAGCGTGAATTTGAACGCGCGACCATGAACGCCCTGAGCGTGTATGACCCGCTGGAGTCCATCAACCGCCGGATTTACCACTTCAACTACCGCTTCGACCAATGGGTCTTCCTGCCAGTGGTTGATGGTTACCGCTATGTCACCCCGAGTTTCCTGCGTACCGGGGTGAGCAACTTTTTCAACAACCTGGGTGATGTACCCAACCTGTTCAACAGCCTGCTGCAACTCAAGGGACATCGCTCCCTGGAGACCACAGGACGCTTGCTGCTGAACACCACGCTGGGCGTGGGCGGCTTGTGGGACCCGGCAACTGCCATGGGCCTGCCACGCCAAAGCGAAGACTTCGGGCAAACCCTGGGCTTTTATGGTGTACCCGGTGGTGCTTACTTGATGCTGCCAATCCTCGGCCCTTCAAACCTGCGTGACACCACGGGCCTGGTGGTTGACTACGGCGTGAATCAGGAAATCAACTTCCTCAACGTGCCTCACGAAAGCACCCGGCATCCGGAAATCTGGGTACTGGGCGCTGTCGACAAGCGCTACAACACCAGCTTCCGCTATGGGCAGTTCGACTCGCCGTTTGAGTACGACAAGTTGCGCTACATCTATACCGAAGCCCGCAAACTGCAGATCGCTGAATAATCAGGTTCACAGGGCTGCATGCCAGTGCAGCCCTGCCCTGAGGTTAAACCCGCAAAAATCGGCATAGCGCTTCGCGCTTGGCCATCGCATCACGCCGCCCAAGCTCAATCAATTCCCGACAATAGCCTGACTCAAACAGCAAGTAGCTCAGCACCCCTGCGCCGCTGGTTTGGGTGGCGCCCGGACCGCGCAAAAACATGCGCAACGCCGACGGCAGTTCATGCCGGTGGCGGGCCGCTATTTCGTCGATCGGCTGACTCGGGGCGATGATCAGCACCTCTACCGGCGCCAGCCCCAGATTGTCTGACTGATGCGGCAACAGGCGGGCGAAGTGGTTCATGCGCTCGAGCAGTTCAATATCACTCTCGAGGCTGTCAATGAAGGTACTGTTGAGCATGTGCCCGCCAATCTGCGCCAGCGTGGGTTGCTGAGCGTTGGAGTAGAGTTGCTGGTCGACTTGCGGGTCAGGCCCGCGCGGATTGCCGCTCACCCCCACCACCAGTACACGACTGGCCCCCAGGTGCAGGGCGGGACTGATGGGCGCAGATTGACGCACCGCGCCGTCACCGAAGTACTCCTGCCCGACCTTGACCGGGGCAAACAATAGCGGGATGGCGGAGCTGGCCAGCAGATGATCCACCGTCAATGCCGTAGGCAAACCAATACGCCGGTGGCGCAACCAGCCATCGATTGCCACCTGCCCTTGATAGAAGGTCACCGCCTGGCCCGAGGTATAACCAAACGCCGTCACCGCCACAGCCCGCAACTGCTGCTCGGCAATTGCCTGATCAATCCCGGCGAAATTGATTTTATCGGCAAGCAAACTGCGCAAGGGTGAACTGTTGAGCAAGGCCACGGGAACATGGGAGCCCAGCCCGAGCAGGCTGTGACTCAGAAAGCGGGCAGCCTGGTGGATCACCCCCGGCCAGTCGCTGCGCAACACCAGATGGCTCTCGAAGCCCTGCCAGAACTCAGTCAAGTGCTCGACCGCCCTGGCAAAGTCCAGCGCCCCGCTCGCCAGACTGACCGCATTTATTGCCCCGGCCGAAGTGCCGACAATGACCGGGAACGGATTAGCGCAACCGGCAGGCAGCAACTCGGCAATCGCTGCCAGTACGCCAACCTGATAAGCCGCCCGCGCACCACCTCCGGACAGGATCAGGCCCGTAACCGGAGCCAGCGGCCTCAAGGCAGCTCGCCCTTGCAGCAGACAGGCTCAACGGCGCTTGTCGTAGAGCTTGGGCTCGCCCGGCGGACGGGTTTTGAAGCGTCTATGGGCCCACAGGTATTGTTCCGGACATTCGCGTATCGCGCGCTCGACCCATTGATTGATTCGCAGGCAATCAGCCTCATCGCTTTCTCCGGGGAAATTGCTCAGGGGCGGATGAATCACCAATTTATAACCACTGCCATCCGCCAGTCTCTGCTGAGTAAAGGGCACAACCTGCGCTTTGCCCAGTTTGGCGAACTTGCTGGTAGCGGTCACAGTTGCGGCCTGAATCCCGAACAGCGGCACAAAGATACTTTGCTTGGCGCCATAGTCCTGGTCAGGTGCGTACCAGATAGCCCTTCCTGAGCGCAGCAGCTTGAGCATGCCGCGCACATCGTCGCGCTCCACTGCCAGCGAGTCGAGGTTATGTCGCTCACGCCCGCGGCGCTGGATAAAATCGAAGAGCGGGTTTTTGTGTTCGCGGTACATGCCATCAATGGTGTGTTGCTGGCCGAGCAAGGCGGCACCGATTTCCAGTGTGGTGAAGTGGAACGCCATTAAAATAACGCCCTTGCCATCCCGTTGCGCCTGCTTGAGGTGCTCCAGGCCTTCAATATGGGCCAGCCTGGCCAGGCGCGGCCTGGACCACCACCAGCTCATGGCCATTTCAAAGAAAGCGATACCGGTCGAGGCAAAATTGTCTTTGAGCAACTGCTCGCGCTCGGCGGCAGATTTCTCAGGGAAACACAGCTCAAGGTTACGCGCGGCAATGCGCCGACGCTCACCGGCTACCCGATACATCAGGGCACCCAGCACCCGGCCGATGCACAACTGCGCTTTATAGGGCAGTTGCACCACCAGCCACAGCACGCCTAAACCCAGCCACAGCAGCCAGAAACGCGGATGAAAAAAAGCAGCACGAAATTGCGGGCGATCCATTAATGATTCCGGACAGACACATGGCCGACCATTCTACATCGTTCGACCCCGCTTGCGGCCCGCGGGCGATCTCGTTATAAGTCTCAGCACTTTAAGTTACAAGCCGCGTTAAACAGACCATGAGCCCAACCGAATCGCTAGACCAAGCCCCTGTGTTCCAGCTAAAGGGCAGTATGCTCGCCATTACGGTGCTGGAACTGGCCAAAAACAACCTTGAAACCCTTGATCGCCAACTGGCAGCCAAAGTGGCTCAAGCGCCGAATTTTTTCAGCAACACCCCACTGGTGCTGGCCCTGGACAAACTGCCAGCCGGTGAAGGCGCGATCGATTTGCCCGGGCTGATGCGCGTGTGTCGCCAGCATGGCCTGCGCACCCTGGCCATTCGGGCCAGCCGCATCGAAGACATTGCCGCAGCCATCGCCATCGACCTGCCGGTCTTGCCGCCTTCAGGCGCCCGTGAGCGACCGATCGACCCGGTCGAAGTCGTAGAGCCGAAGAAACCCGAAAAACCGCCTGAACCCGTGATCAAGCCGACCAAGATCATCACCAGCCCGGTACGCGGCGGCCAGACCGTTTATGCAGAAGGCTGTGACCTGGTAGTCATCGCTTCAGTCAGCCCCGGTGCGGAACTTATGGCCGATGGCAACATCCATGTTTACGGGCCAATGCGCGGTCGTGCGCTGGCTGGACATAAAGGCAACACCAAGGCACGGATTTTTTGCCAGCAGCTGAGCGCCGAGCTGGTGTCCATTGCCGGCAAGTACAAGGTTTCGGAAGATTTGCGTCGCGACCCCTTGTGGGGTTCAGGGGTGCAAATCAGTCTGTCAAGTGACATGTTGAACATCACCCGTCTTTAACGGATACTCTCGCCATTTTCCAAGCATCTCCAAAGCGTAGGAACTCAGACTCAACCTTGTAGGAAATCAATACTCAGGCAGTGCTTATGCTGTGTAAGCCTGACCCGCAAAGATGACCCACCAGGGCTGCTCACCTGCCGTCGTGTACAGAGATGTTATTCAGGGGCTAAAAAGTCCTTTTTCCTTAGGGGTGAAACACCTTGGCCAAGATTCTAGTGGTTACATCCGGCAAGGGTGGTGTGGGTAAGACCACCACCAGCGCCGCTATCGGTACCGGCCTCGCTCTGCGCGGCCACAAAACAGTGATCGTCGACTTCGACGTCGGCCTGCGTAACCTCGACCTGATCATGGGTTGTGAGCGCCGCGTGGTGTATGACTTCGTTAACGTAGTCAACGGCGAAGCCAACCTGCAACAGGCCCTGATCAAAGACAAGCGTCTGGAAAACCTGTACGTGCTGGCTGCCAGCCAGACACGCGACAAGGATGCCCTGACCAAGGAAGGCGTCGAAAAAGTTCTTATGGAACTTAAAGAGACCTTCGAGTACGTGGTCTGCGACTCACCTGCAGGTATCGAAACCGGTGCTCACCTGGCCATGTACTTCGCCGATGAAGCGATTGTCGTGACTAACCCGGAAGTATCCTCGGTGCGTGACTCCGACCGCATGCTGGGCCTTCTGGCGAGCAAGTCGCGCCGCGCCGAACTGGGCGAAGAGCCGATCAAGGAACACCTGCTGCTGACCCGCTACAACCCTGAGCGTGTAAGCAAAGGCGAAATGCTCGGCGTTGAAGACGTCAAAGAAATTCTGGCCGTGACCCTGCTCGGTGTCATTCCCGAATCCCAGGCAGTACTCAAGGCATCCAACCAGGGCGTGCCCGTGATCCTCGATGATCAGAGTGACGCCGGACAGGCCTACGGCGACGCAGTTGATCGCTTGCTGGGCAAAACCGTGGAGCATCGGTTCCTCGATGCACAGAAGAAGGGATTCTTCGAGCGCCTGTTTGGAGGCAACTAAGCAATGAATATTTTTGACTTCTTTCGTGCCAACAAAAAGGTAAGTACCGCGTCGGTCGCGAAAGAGCGTCTACAGATCATCGTGGCGCACGAACGCGGCCAACGCAGCACCCCGGACTACTTGCCGGCTCTGCAAAAAGAGCTGGTGGAAGTAATCCGCAAGTACGTCAATATCGAGTCTGATCAAGTACAGGTTGCGCTGGAAAACCAGGGCAGCTGCTCGATTCTGGAACTCAACATCACGCTGCCAGATCGTTAATCAATCCGGCTGAAACCACGGCGACCTGGAAGTTTCTCTGCAAAGGGAAACATCCAGGTCGCCGTTGGCGTTTGTTAAGAGGCTGTTTTAATGCCGTTGTCGAACATCCACATTATCCATCAGGACGCTGGCGTTCTGGTCGTCAACAAGCCGACCCTGCTGCTTTCCGTGCCAGGCCGGGCTGAAGACAACAAAGACTGTCTGATCACCCGCCTGCAAGAGAACGGCTATCCCGAGGCGCGCATCGTCCATCGCCTGGACTGGGAAACCTCGGGGATCATTTTGCTGGCCCGTGATGCCGATACCCATCGCGAGTTGTCGCGACAGTTTCACGACCGCGAAACCGAAAAAGCCTACACCGCGCTGGCCTGGGGTCAGCCCGAACTGGACAGCGGCAGCATTGACTTGCCATTGCGTTACGATCCGCCGACCAAACCCCGGCATGTGGTCGACCACGAGTTCGGCAAAAACGCCCTGACCTTCTGGAAAGTGCTGGAGCGATGCGGCGACTACTGCCGGGTTGAACTGACGCCGATCACCGGTCGCTCGCACCAGTTGCGCGTGCATATGCTGTCTATCGGCCACCCGTTGTTGGGCGACGGCCTGTACGCCCACCCCCAGGCACTGGCAGCCTGGCCGCGCCTGTGTCTGCACGCCAGCATGCTCAGCTTCACCCACCCGCAAACGGGCGAGCGCCTGCGCTTTGAGTGCCCGGCACCTTTCTGACCGATGATGCAATCGCTGGCAAGCCGGCTCCCACAGGTGGTGTCGGCCTACCAAAAGCACCTCATTGCGGGAGCTGGCTTGCCAGCGATTCAGGCGGCGCGTCCTGCCTGAAAACAAGGTAAAGCCATCACACCCAGGCCTGCGCCCAAAGAGCCCCGCGCAGGTTTTTACACAGCAACAAATCTTCTGATCAATGCGCTAAACTCGCGGCCTTGCTGTCTGGAGTAACTTATGCGCGAAGAGTTGAACCAAGGCCTGATCGACTTTCTGAAGGCCTCCCCTACCCCGTTCCATGCCACTGCCAGTCTTGTTCAGCGTCTGGAGGCCGCCGGTTATCAGCGCCTCGACGAACGCGAAACCTGGTTCACCGAAGCCAACGGTCGCTATTACGTCACCCGCAATGACTCTTCCATTGTTGCTTTCAAGCTGGGTCGCCACTCGCCCCTGCAAGGTGGCATCCGCATGGTGGGTGCACACACAGACAGCCCGTGCCTGCGGGTCAAGCCACAACCGGAATTACAGCGCCAGGGCTTCTGGCAACTGGGCGTCGAAGTCTACGGCGGTGCCTTGCTGGCCCCCTGGTTCGACCGCGACCTGTCGTTGGCCGGGCGCGTCACCTTCCGCCGCGATGGCAAGGTCGAAAGCCAGCTGATCGACTTCCGCGCGCCTATCGCCACCATCCCCAACCTGGCCATCCATCTTAATCGCACCGCCAACGAAGGCTGGGCGATCAACCCGCAGACCGAACTGCCGCCGATTCTGGCCCAGGTTGCAGGGGATGAGCGCGCAGACTTCCGCGCCCTGCTCACTGATCAACTGGCCCGCGAGCACGGCCTGAACGCTGACGTGGTGCTGGATTACGAGCTGAGTTTCTACGACACCCAAAGTGCTGCGGTCATCGGCCTCAACGGCGATTTCATTGCCGGTGCACGCCTGGACAACCTGCTGTCGTGCTACGCAGGCCTGCAAGCCCTGCTCAACACCGAAACCGAAGAAAGCTGCCTGTTTGTGGCCAACGACCACGAAGAAGTCGGCTCGTGCTCGGCCTGCGGTGCCGACGGTCCGATGCTGGAACAAATCCTCCAGCGCCTGCTGCCTGAAGGTGACGAGTACGTACGCACCATTCAGAAATCGCTGCTGGTTTCGGCTGACAACGCCCACGGCGTGCACCCGAACTACGCCGACAAACACGACGCCAACCACGGCCCGAAACTGAATGCCGGACCGGTGATCAAAGTCAACAGCAACCAGCGCTACGCCACCAACAGCGAGACAGCCGGGTTCTTCCGTCATCTGTGCATGGCCGAAGAAGTGCCGGTACAAAGTTTCGTAGTGCGCAGCGACATGGGCTGCGGCTCGACCATTGGCCCGATTACCGCCAGCCATTTGGGTGTTCGCACCGTGGACATCGGCCTGCCGACATTCGCCATGCACTCCATTCGCGAACTGGCGGGCAGCCATGACCTGGCACACCTGGTCAAAGTGTTGAGCGCGTTTTACGCCAGCAACCAACTGCCATAAGAACTGCCCCGCAGGAGCGGGCTTGTCTGGCGATGATCTCGAGAGCGACGTTTTTAACCTGTAAGCACGTATTCTCGTAAACCATCATCGCCAGACAAGCTCGCGCCTACAAAGGCAGGGTTTACTGATGTGAGCATCATGCACCCTGGGGCAGTTGATTCATTTTTGATATATGTCACCGCACTTTCCGGGAAAGCGACCTAGACTCATGGGCATTAATTCCTTCAGGTCATTACCCATGATTGAGCTGTCCGCGTTTCACTCCATGATGATTCCAATTGTCTGCGGCATGCTGTTGCTGACCATTGGCTTCACCCTCCGTGACCGGCCCAGCGGCGTCGGCGTATTGATGATCTGGTGCGGCATGCTGCTGATTTTCGGCACTATCATCTTCAAGATTGTGGCCAAGCTCAACGAATCCTCGCTCTGACTTTCACCCTGGATCCGCGATCACTGATTTATACAAATGAATGATTGCGGGCCCTAGCGTACACTCGGCAAATCCGCACCCCTCGAGGTTGATCGCCCAGTGTTTCTTCGTCTTTTAGCCCTGCCCTATTGCCTGCTTGTCTGCTTGCTGACCCTGCTGCCCATGTCTTCGGCCCAGGCCGCCGGCATCACCAGCCTGCTCGGCAGTTCAGATAAAACCCAGGCGCAACCGACCGAGCCGCTGGGCCAGTCGCTGGACGAGGTGATCAAAAATCTCGAAAACGACCAGCAGCGCAGCAAGTTGCTGACTGACCTGAAAAAACTGCGCGACGCCACAAAAAAAGCCCAGCCCGAAGCTGAAATCGGCGTTCTGGGCCTGATCGGCAGCACCCTTTCCGACCTTGAAAAACAGTTCTCGGGCGCAGACAGCCCCACCTCTCGCTGGTCCAGGGAAATTGGCCTGGCCAAGGACGAACTGGTGGCCTTGATGCTGCCGGCAAGTCAGTGGCTGCCGATCATTTTTGCCTTCGCCTTGATCATCATGGTCTGGAGCCTGCTGGCAGCCCTGCTGATCTGGGTCAGCCACCGCGTACGCCTGCGTTTTGGCCTGAGCGAAGAACTGCCGCAACATCCCAAGGCTGTGGACATGCTGCGCTTTGCCTTGCGCAAACTGGGGCCGTGGCTGGTGGCGCTGGTGATCACGGTTTACGGCAGTTACGCCCTGCCGTCTTCGCTGGGTAAAGACCTGGCCATGGTGCTGGCCTACGCACTGGTGATCGGCACCTGCTTCTCGGCCATTTGCGTCATCGCCTTCTCGCTGCTGGACGGACCGCACCGCCATCGCGCCTTGCATATTCTGCGGCATCAGGCCTTTCGCCCGTTGTGGTGGATCGGCAGCTTCGCGGCCTTTGGCGAAGCCCTGAGCGACCCGCGACTGGTGGCCACCCTCGGCGTGCACCTGGCCCACACGGCCGCCACCTTTGCCAATGTGATGGCGGCACTGTCCACCGGTTTGTTCATCATCCGTTTCCGCCGGCCCATTGCCCACTTGATCCGCAACCAGCCATTGTCCCGGCGCCTGACCCGGCGCGCCTTGAGCGACAGCATCGAGATACTCGGTACTTACTGGTATATCGCGGCGCTGATCCTGGTGGGCATTTCTCTGTTCGCGACCTTTCTGTCAGCAGGCGATACCAGTACCGCACTGCGCCAGTCACTGATCTGCACGGTGCTGGTGGTGTTGTGCATGGTCATCAACGGGCTGGTACGACGGCATTCGCAAAGGCCCCAGCGCGGGCACAAACGCCACGCACTGTATTCCGAGCGCCTGAAAAGCTTCATCTACACCCTGGCACATCTGGTGGTGTGGCTGGTCTTCATCGAGCTGGGACTGCGGGTGTGGGGTTTGTCACTGATCAGCTTTACCGAAGGTGAAGGACATGAGATCAGCGTCAAACTGTTCGGCCTTGCCGGCACGTTACTGTTTGCCTGGCTGATCTGGATTCTCTCCGACACCGCGATCCACCATGCCCTGACCCGCTCACGCAAAGGCCTGGCCAATGCGCGTGCGCAAACCATGATGCCGCTGATCCGCAACGTTCTGTTTGCGACAATTGCCATCATTGCCCTGATCGTCGCCCTGGCCAACATGGGCATGAACGTCACCCCCCTGCTGGCTGGTGCGGGTGTGATCGGTCTGGCCATTGGTTTCGGTGCACAGTCACTGGTAGCCGACCTGATTACCGGTCTGTTCATCATCATCGAGGACTCGCTGGCCATCGACGATTACGTGGATGTCGGCGGGCATCTGGGTACGGTTGAAGGCCTGACGATCCGTACCGTGCGCCTGCGGGACATCGACGGCATCGTGCACACCATTCCGTTCAGCGAAATCAAAAGCATCAAGAACTACTCCCGTGAATTCGGCTACGCGATCTTCCGTGTGGCGATCCCCTACAACATGGAAATCGACGATGCGATCAAGCTGATGCGCGAGGTCGGTCAAAAGATGCGCACCGATCCGCTGCAGCGCCGCAACATCTGGTCGCCGCTTGAGATCCAGGGGGTTGAAAGTTTTGAATCGGGCAGCGCGATTTTGCGCGCCCGCTTCAAGACTGCGCCGATCAAGCAATGGGAAGTGTCGCGGGCGTTCAACCTGTCACTCAAACGCCATCTGGACGAAGCCGGACTGGACCTGGCCACACCGCGCCTTAGCGTACAGGTGGTGACGGCCGGCAGCGGCATATTGCAGAAGGATTGATCCATACACCAACCCGGTAACCTGTCGACGCTCGCTTGTAGACGCTGAGGGAGCTGGCTTGCCAGCGATGGAATCCAGCGAATGCCATCGCGAGGCAAGCTCGCTCCTGCAGAGTACGGGGCGGCGCTTGCAGATCCTGTGGGAGCTGGCTTGCCAGCGATGGAGTCCTGCGAATGCCATCGCGAGGCAAGCTCGCTCCTGCAGAGTGCGGGGTGTCGCTTGTAGCTCCTGTGGGAGCTGGCTTGCCAGCGATGGAATTCAGCGGTTGCCATCGCGAGGCAAGCTCGCTCCTGCAGAGTGCGGGGCGTCGCTTGCAGATCCTGTGGGAGCTGGCTTGCCAGCGATGGAATCCAGCGAATGCCATCGCGAGACAAGCTCGCTCCTGCAGAGTGCGGGGCGTCGCATGCAGATCCTGTGGGAGCTGGCTTGCCAGCGATGGAATCCAGCGAATGCCATCGCGAGGCAAGCTCGCTCCTACAAAGTACGGGGCGTCGCTTGCAGATCCTGTGGGAGCTGGCTTGCCAGCGATGGGATTCAGCGGTTGCCATCGCAAGGCAAGCTCGCTCCTGCAGAGTGCGGGGTGTCGCTTGCAGACCCTGTGGGAGCTGGCTTGCCAGCGATGGAATTCAGCGAATGCCATCGCGAGGCAAGCTCGCTCCTGCAGAGTGCGGGGCGTCGCTTGCAGACGCCTGTGGGAGCTGGCTTGCCAGCGATGGAATCCAGCGAATGCCATCGCGAGACAAGCTCGCTCCTACAAAGTACGGGGCGTCGCTTGCAGATCCTGTGGGAGCTGGCTTGCCAGCGATGGGATTCAGCGAATGCCATCGCGAGACAAGCTCGCTCCTACAGAGTGCGGGGCGTCGCTTGTAGCTCCTGTGGGAGCTGGCTTGCCAGGGATGGGATTCAGCGAATGCCATCGCGAGGCAAGCTCGCTCCTACAGAGTGCGGGGCGTCGCTTGCAGATCCTGTGGGAGCTGGCTTGCCAGCGATGGGATTCAGCGGTTGCCATCGCAAGGCAAGCTCAATCGGGGTTCAACGTTCGGCGACGTCCACTCCGATATGAATTGCATCATGTCGCCAGTACTCCAGATCGCAGTCGATCAGACGCTCGTGCTGGTCGTAATTGATCCGGGCAATTCTCAGGCCCGGACTGCCCGCAGATACTTTGAGCGTGGCCGCAGCTTCCAGCGGCAATGCGGTGGGCACTATCTCAAATCGCACCCGACCGTAATGCAAGTCGTAATGCCGGGCATACAGCTCGGTGATCGACTGCGTGAGGTCATACGCCAGGATCTGCGGGAAGTATTGCGGGTTCAGGTAGTGCTCTACATACAACACCAGGCGACCATCAATCCGCCGCCCCCGACATATGCGGATCACGCTGGACAGCGCCGGCAGTTGCAGGCGCTCACACACCGCAGCAGAAGCCGGCTGCAAACGCGCCGAAATCACCTCGGTGGTCGGCACCCTGCCCTGGGCACTGACCATGGCGTGAAAGTGACTGCGCTGCATAAGGTTGTAGGCCAGGCGCGGCGGCGACACAAACCAGCCACGCCGTTCCTCACGATAGACCAGGCCCTGGGATTCGAGCTGTAACAACGCCTCGCGCACGGTGACCCGGGTGGTGGCAAACAACTCACTGAGTTTGCGCTCCGCCGGCAGTTGGCTGCCACACGCCAGCAGGCCGTGTTCAATTTGCTCTTGCAGCGCGCGGCCGATCGCTGTCACCGCTTTGGGTGCACCCTCTCGCATCAATGTTACCTATCTGGACTAGTCCAGCACCAAATGTGGGCAGGCTTGGCCTGCGAAACCATCAACTCTTGAAGCTAGCAGCCTAGGCAGTGCAGATGACTGTTGGATGACACTCACCTTCAGTTTATCCGCCAAGGCCATACCATCCGGGGCTTTAGCCATGGTCTACGCTAAGCCGGTGCCTCAGGAAGGGCCATTAAATCGAGTTGCACAATCAATGCCGACATCAAAGTGTCATGACCGCCCCTTAACTTGGCTCAGGTATTGCTGACCTAGACCAACCCACCGCAAAAGAGCAATAAAACCCAGCGTTGAAAACGCCCAAGGAGCTTCGGATGAAACAGTTTTTCCTGGCATCACTGTTAGGCACCAGCATCGCCCTATGCACTTCGGCCATGGCTGGCGATGTGGACTTGAAAACCCTCGAAGCCGCTGCTAGGGCCGAAGGGGCAGTCAACAGTGTCGGCATGCCCGATGACTGGGCCAACTGGAAAGGCACTTGGGCTGACCTGAACAAGCTGTATGGCCTCAAGCACATCGACACCGACATGAGTTCGGCCCAGGAAGTGGCCAAGTTCGATGCTGAAAAAGACAATGCCAGCGCCGATATCGGTGACGTCGGTGCTGCCTTCGGCCCCATTGCCGTGGCCAAGGGCGTGACCCAGCCGTACAAGCCGACTACCTGGGAGCAGATCCCCGAGTGGGCCAAGGACAAGGACGGCAACTGGGCCCTGGCGTATACCGGCACCATCGCGTTCATCATCAACAAAAAACTGCTGCATGGCTCCGAAGCCCCCACCAAGTGGTCCGACCTGAAGACCGGCAAATACAAAGTCTCCATCGGTGACGTCAGCACCGCAGCCCAGGCGGCAAACGGTGTACTGGCGGCAGCCCTGGCCAACGGCGGGGATGAAAAAAACATTCAGCCTGCCTTGCTGATGTTTGCCGACATTGCCAAGCAAGGTCGCCTGTCGCTGGCCAACCCGACCATCGCCACCATGGAAAAAGGCGAAGTGGAAGTGGGCGTGGTCTGGGACTTCAACGGTCTGAGCTACCGCGACAAGATGGTCAAGCCGGATGACTACATTGTGCTGATCCCTTCTGATGGCTCGGTGATTTCCGGCTACACCACCATCATCAACAAGTACGCCAAGCATCCGAATGCCGCCAAGCTGACCCGGGAATTCATTTTCAGCGATGCCGGCCAGACCAATCTGGCGCGGGGCAATGCACGGCCGATTCGCGCCGAGCACCTGAAGCTGCCGGCTGAGGTCCAGGCCAAGTTGCTGCCTAACGAGCAGTACAAAACCGTGACTCCGATCAAAGACCCCGCCGCATGGGAAAAAACCTCCAAGGCGCTGCCACAGCAGTGGCAGGAAGAAGTCATTATCAATATGCAGTAACCCTGCAGCTTTGATCTGTGCAGGAGCGAGCTTGCTCACGAGCTCTTTCAACGCAACAACGTAAAGCTCGCGAGCAAGCTCGCTCCTACAGGTTTTGTGGAGTCGTCGTACATGAAACACAACGTCATCCTGGTTGTACTCGACGGCCTGAACTATGAGGTCGCCCGCCTGGCCATGGGGCATTTACAGGCCTATGTCGGGGCAGGACGCGCCGCCCTTTATAAACTCACCTGCGAACTGCCTGCTCTGTCGCGGCCGCTCTATGAGTGCATCCTCACCGGGGTGCCACCCATTGCAAGCGGCATCGTGCACAACAATGTGTCGCGCCTGTCCAGTCAACGCAGCGTGTTCCATTACGCCCGTGAAGGTGGACTGACCACCGCAGCGGCGGCCTATCACTGGGTCAGTGAACTGTATAACCGCTCGCCCTTCGTGATCGCGCGCGACCGTCATACCCGGGGCGCCGATTTGCCGATCCAGCACGGGCATTTCTACTGGAGCGACCATTACCCCGACTCTCACCTGTTCGCCGACGCTGAAAGCCTGCGTCTTGAGTGTTCACCGAATTTTCTGCTGGTCCACCCCATGAATATCGACGACGCCGGGCACAAGCACGGTCTCGACACCCCGCAATACCGCAACAGTGCCCGCTCGGCCGACATCATTCTGGCCGACTACCTGCAAGGCTGGCTTGAGGCCGGCTATCAGGTACTGGTCACCGCCGACCATGGCATGAACAACGACCGCTCGCACAACGGCATCTTGCCCGAAGAGCGGGAGGTACCGCTGTTCGTGCTCGGCGAGGCGTTCAGCCTGAACCCGGATGTCACGCCCGGGCAGACAGAGCTGTGCGGCACCATCTGCGAACTGCTGGGGGTTACCCATGACAAACCGGTCTGCCGCGACTTGCTGAGGCCCACAGCATGAGCCGGGGTAAATGGCTGGCGCTGTTGTGCTTGGTACCCTTCGCAGTATTTTTTTTCGTATTTCAAATCGCTCCGCTGCTGTGGGTACTGATTCACAGCGTGCAATCGCAGGACAGCGGCTGGGGCCTGGCCAACTTCAACAAGATTTTCAACTCGAAGTTCTACTTGCAAGCCATCCAGCACAGTCTGGAAATCAGTTTCTGGTCCAGCCTGTTCGGCATCGTGATCGCCGTTCTGGGCAGTTACTCGCTGCGCAAGGTGGACTCGCGGCTGCGCAACTTCGTCAACGCATTCGCCAACATGACCAGCAACTTTTCAGGGGTGCCGCTGGCTTTCGCATTCATCATTTTGCTGGGCTTCAACGGCAGCATAACGATCATGCTCAAACAGGCGGGGATCATCGAGGATTTCAACCTCTATTCCAAAACCGGCCTGATCATTCTGTACACCTATTTCCAGATCCCCCTCGGCGTATTGCTGCTGTATCCGGCGTTTGATGCCCTGCGCGAAGATTGGCGCGAATCGGCTTCATTGCTGGGCGCCAGCAGCTGGCAATTCTGGCGGCATATCGGCCTGCCGGTATTGACTCCGGCCCTGCTCGGCACCTTTGTCATTCTGCTGGCCAACGCCCTTGGCGCCTATGCCACGGTCTACGCCCTGACCACCGGCAACTTCAACGTATTGCCAATCCGGATTGCGGCAATGGTCTCGGGCGACATCAGCCTTGATCCCAACATGGCCAGCGCCCTGGCGGTGATTCTGCTGGGGTTGATGACTCTGGTAACCCTGGTGCATCAGTGGCTGTTAAAGAGGAGCTACCATGTCGCGCGCTGAATCCGCCCCGGCCAGCCTTTACCACCGCAGCGTGGTGTATGTGCTGCTGCTCATTCTGATCCTGCCGCTGGCCGGCACCCTGATTTACTCCATCGCCAGCAGTTGGTCGGCGACCGTATTGCCCAGCGGTTTCACCTTCAAGTGGTACAACCAGCTATGGGGCGATCCGCGTTTTCTGGCGGCCTTCGGCCAGTCACTGCTGGTCTGCGTGGCAGCGCTGGTGCTGTCGGTGATCCTGATTTTGCCGTTGCTGTTTGTGGTGCATTACCACTTCCCCAAACTCGACGCGCTGATGAACATCCTGATCCTGCTGCCCTTCGCCGTACCACCGGTGGTGTCATCGGTGGGCCTGCTGCAACTCTATGGCTCGGGCCCGCTAGCCATGGTCGGTACGCCGTGGATTCTGATTGGCTGCTACTTCACCGTGGCGCTGCCGTTCATGTACCGGGCAATCACCAACAACCTGCAGGCGATTAATCTGCGCGACCTGATGGATGCCGCCCAACTGCTCGGCGCCAGCACCTGGCAGGCCGCCTTCCTGGTGGTTCTGCCCAACTTGCGTAAAGGCCTGATGGTGGCCCTGCTGCTGTCGTTCTCGTTCCTGTTCGGCGAGTTTGTGTTTGCCAATATTCTGGTGGGCACCCGCTACGAAACCCTGCAGGTGTTCCTGAACAACATGCGTAACAGCAGTGGTCACTTCACCAGTGCGCTGGTGATCTCCTACTTCCTCTTTGTACTGGTGCTGACCTGGGTTGCCACCTTCCTGAACAAGGACAAAAGCCAATGAGCTTCGTCAGCGTTGAACACCTGCAGAAATCCTATTCCGGCACCCCGGTCTTCAGCGATATCAATTGCAGCATCGCCAAAGGCGAGTTCGTCACCCTGCTCGGCCCCTCGGGCTGCGGCAAGTCCACGCTGCTGCGCTGCATCGCCGGGCTTACCCCGGTGGACGGCGGCCGGATCCTCCTCGATGGCGAGGACATTGTGCCGCTGAGCCCGCAAAAGCGCGGGATCGGCATGGTGTTCCAGAGTTATGCCCTGTTCCCCAACATGACCGTCGAGCAAAACGTGGCGTTTGGCTTGCGCATGCAAAAAGTCAAACCCGATGACAGCCACAAACGCGTGGCCGAGGTGTTGCAACTGGTGGAGCTCAATGACTTCGCCAAGCGCTATCCCCATCAGCTGTCAGGCGGCCAGTGCCAGCGTGTGGCCCTGGCCCGCTCGCTGGTCACCCGCCCTCGCCTGTTGCTGCTGGATGAGCCGCTGTCGGCGCTGGACGCACGTATTCGCAAGCACCTGCGTGAGCAGATCCGCAACATTCAGCGCGAGCTGGGGCTGACCACCATTTTCGTCACCCACGACCAGGAAGAAGCGCTGGTCATGAGTGACCGCATCTTTTTGATGAACCAGGGGCGCATTGTGCAGAGCGGCAATGCGCAAACCCTGTACGCCGCGCCGGTGGATGTATTCGCCGCCGGGTTTATCGGCAACTACAACCTGCTGGACGCCGACACTGCCAGCCGCCTGCTGCAGCGTCCGGTCAACAGCCGCATCGCCATACGCCCGGAAACCCTGGGCCTGAGCCTGCAAGGCGAGGCAGACACCCTTATCCGCAACCACAGCCTGTTGGGCAATGTGATTCGCTATCGCGTAGAGGTCCGTGGCGTGGAATTGATCGTTGACGTGCTCAACCGCTCTCCCGCAGATCTGTATCCGGATGGTCAGCGCGTGGCATTGTCCATCGATAGCAGCACCCTTTGTGAGGTAGCCTGATGCCTTTAAACACTTTGAAGAGAGAGTTGCGCTGATGGCCCTGGCAATTTTTGATCTGGACGAAACCCTGATTCACGGCGACTGCGCCACCTTGTGGAGCGAGCAGATGGGCCGCCTGGGCTGGGTCGATCCGCAGTCGTTCATGCAGCGCAACAACCAACTGATGGAGGCCTATGGCCAGGGCAAACTGGCGATGGAGGACTTCATGGACTTTAGCCTGGAGCCGTTGATAGGTCGCACTCCCGAAGAAGTCGCGCACTTGGTCGGGCCCTGGGTTGAGGACTACATCGAGCCGATCATCTTCAGCGACGCAACTAAAACCATTGCTGCACATCGCAAGGCCGGTGACCGGATTCTGGTGATCTCGGCCTCGGGCACACACCTGGTCAAACCCATTGCCGAGCGGCTGGGAATCGATGAAGTGCTCGGGATCGAGCTTGAAGTAAAGGGTGGCATCTATACGGGCAAAACCCTGGGCACCCTGACTTACCGCGAAGGCAAGATCACCCGCTTGCTTGAATGGCTGGACGCCGAAGAAGAAAACCTCGAAGGCGCGAGCTTCTACTCCGATTCACGCAACGACTTGCCGCTGTTGCTCAAGGTCGATCACCCGCACGCGGTCAACCCCGATCCGGTGCTACGAGCACATGCAGAAGAGGCCGGGTGGCCGGTCCATCACTGGAAATAACCTTCCCTCCTGCCGGAGCGAGCGTGCCCACGAGCTCTTCGTGGGCGTTTTGAGCAGCTCGCTCCTGCAGAGAAGAAAAGGCGGTTTAGATCAGACTCGGGTCAATGACCACCACCAGTTTGCCCGATACCTGATTGCTGGCCAATTCGGCATACGCCTGCTGGGCCTCTTCCATCGGGTAAGCCCTGGCCAATTGCGGGCTTAGACGACCTTCGCTAAACAATGGCCATACCTGCTGGTTCAGATCGCTGAGCAAGTCAGCCTTGAACTGATCGTCTCGAGTGCGCAGGGTCGAACCCAGCAACTGGATACGTTTGCCCAGCACCAGGGCCAGATCCAGCTCGGCCTTGCGACCGCCCATCAAACCGATCAGCACCCAGCGTCCGTCCAGGGCCAGCAGTTTGAGGTTGGATTCGGCGTAGTTGGCACCCACCGGGTCCAGTACCACATCGAACGGCCCAAAGGCTTTCAACCCCTCAAGCCCATCGGCCCGAAGCACACCGCCCTGGGCTCCCAGCGCCTCGCAGTAGGCCAGTCGCTCAGCGGAACCGACGCTCACCCAGCACGGGCTGCCAAACGCCTTGCACAGCTGAATGGCCGCTGAACCAACACCACTCGCACCGGCGTGCAATAACACTTTCTCTCCCGGCTTGAGACCCGCCAGTTGAAACAGGTTCAGCCACGCAGTGCTGTACACCTCAGGCAATGCTGCCGCCTGCGCCAGTGACAATCCTTCAGGCACCGGCAGGGCGTGACGGGCATCCACGACCACTTCCTGGGCCATGCCGCCGCCGGCCAACAGGGCACAAACCCGGTCACCGACTTGCCACGAAGAACCGGGGCCAACTTCACTGACCACCCCCGAACACTCAAGGCCCAGAAACTGACTGGCGCCAGGCGGCGGCGGATACATCCCCGCGCTTTGCAGCAAGTCGGCCCGATTGAGGCCCGCTGCCGCCACGCGAATCCGAATTTGCCCTACATCACAGGTGGGGCTTGGCTCTTCAACCCACTTCACTTGACCTTCAACGCCTTGCAATGCTTTCACAGTGCCTCCATAGTGAGTCTGGACTGAGCCCGGCGCTGTTGCACCGGGCTTCTTGCATTATGCGGCCGGTCCTTAACGGAACCGGCGACTTCAAAGACGGCCTAATATGCGTTATCAATTGCCCCCGCGTCGAATCAGCATGAAGCATTTATTCCCTAGCACCGCACTTGCCCTATTCATTGGCCTGGGCGTATTGCCGTTTTCGGCCAATACGTTCGCCGCTAACAGTTGGGATAACCTTCAGCCCGATCGTGATGAGGTAATTGCCAGTCTTAACGTCGTTGAGCTGCTCAAACGCCATCATTACAGCAAGCCGCCTCTGGATGATGCGCGTTCCGCGATCATCTATGACAGCTATCTGAAACTGCTCGACCCTTCACGCAGTTACTTCCTGGCCAGCGATATTACCGAGTTCGACAAATGGAAATTCCAGTTTGACGACTTCCTCAAAAGCGGCGACCTGAACCCCGGCTTCATCATCTACAAGCGCTACCTGGATCGTGTTAAATCGCGTCTGGACTTCGCACTTGCCGAGCTGAACAAGGGTGTTGATTCGTTCGACTTCAACGCCAAGGAAACCTTGCAGATCGACCGCAAGGACGCTCCATGGCTCAAGACCGAAGCCGAGCTCGATGACCTGTGGCGCAAACGCATCAAGGACGAAGTCCTGCGCCTGAAGATCGCCGGCAAAGAGCCTGCGAAAATTCAGGAACTGCTGACCAAGCGCTACAAGAACCAGCTGTCGCGCCTGGATCAGACCCGCAGTGAAGACATCTTCCAGGCCTACATCAACACCTTCGCCATGTCTTACGATCCGCACACCAACTATCTGTCACCGGATAACGCGGAAAACTTCGACATCAACATGAGCCTGTCGCTGGAAGGCATTGGCGCCGTGTTGCAGAGCGATAACGACCAGGTGAAAATCGTGCGTCTGGTGCCCGCGGGCCCTGCCGACAAAACCAAGCAGGTGGCTCCGGCCGACAAGATCATCGGTGTCGCCCAAGGCGATAAAGAGATGGTCGACGTCATTGGCTGGCGCCTGGACGAAGTGGTCAAACTGATTCGTGGCCCTAAAGGCTCCGTGGTCCGCCTGGAAGTGATTCCGGCGAGCAACGCGCCAAATGACCAGACCAGCAAGATTGTGTCCATTACCCGCGAAGCGGTGAAACTTGAAGAGCAGGCGGCGAAAAAGTCGATCCTGAACCTCAAGCAGGATGGCAAGAACTACAAGCTGGGGGTCATTGAAATTCCAGCCTTCTACCTGGACTTCAAAGCCTTCCGTGCGGGCGACCCGAACTACAAGAGCACCACCCGCGACGTTAAAAAACTGCTGACCGAGTTGCAGAAAGAAAAAGTCGATGGCGTGATCATCGACCTGCGCAACAACGGCGGTGGTTCGCTGCAGGAAGCTACCGAGCTGACCAGCCTGTTTATCGACAAAGGGCCAACGGTGCTGGTGCGTAATGCCGACGGCAAGGTGGACGTCCTTGAAGACGAAAATCCGGGCGCCTTCTACAAAGGCCCGATGGCGTTGCTGGTCAATCGCCTGTCAGCTTCGGCCTCGGAGATTTTCGCCGGTGCCATGCAGGACTACCATCGTGCGCTGATTATCGGCGGTCAAACGTTCGGCAAAGGGACGGTGCAAACCATCCAGCCGCTGAACCATGGCGAGCTGAAACTGACCCTGGCCAAGTTCTACCGGGTTTCCGGCCAGAGCACCCAGCATCAGGGGGTACTGCCTGACGTGGCCTTCCCGTCGATAATCGACACCAAGGAAATTGGCGAAAGCGCTCTGCCTGAAGCGATGCCGTGGGACACCATTCGTCCTGCCATCAAGCCGGCTGTTGACCCGTTCAAACCCTACATTGATCAGCTCAAAGCCGAGCACGATGCACGGGTGGCCAAAGATGCCGAGTTCATCTTCATTCGCGACAAGCTGGCCCTGGCCGATAAATTGATGGCCGAGAAAACCGTCAGCCTGAACGAAGCCGAACGTCGTGCCCAGCACGCCGATATCGATGCCAAGCAGCTGGTGATGGAGAACGCCCGTCGCAAGGCCAAAGGCGAAGCGCCACTCAAGGAAATGAAGAAAGAAGACGAAGATGCACTGCCGGTTGAACCTGAAAAGACCAAACCGGAAGACGACGCCTACCTGAGTGAGACCGGGCGGATTCTGCTGGACTACCTCAAGCTCAGCTCGCAGGTAGCCAAGAAATAAAACCCGCCACACAGCTGCAGGAGCGAGCTCCTGCAGGGCGGGGACAACGATGTAAAAAGGGCGGACCGCATAACACGGCCCGCCCTTTTTATTGGCAAAAATATACCCTAAGGCTGGTAGTGCCTGGCCAGTTGCGGATCAGGCAACAAACCAGGCCCACCCCGCTGATACAACTCAGCCAGTTTAAGGGTGGCCAGTGGATGTCCGGCCTTGGCCGCCATCGCCCACCAGCGCGCCGCTTCTGATGCATCCGGGCGATTAACGGTGGTACCCGCCAGGCTGAACACCCCTAGCTGGTACGCCGCCTTGGCATCACCGCCCTGAGCCGCCAGGCGCAACAAGCGCACGCCCTCCTCTCGAGCCCCCAGCCCCTGGCCGCGAAAAGCCAGGATATGGCCATAGAAGCTTTGAGCCCCGGTATCCCCCAGGTTGGACATCCGTGCAAACTGCCCCTCCATCCAGCCCCAGATGCGCGGCTGACGCACACACCAGGACTGGTGGAACAACTTGCGGGCAACCCCGTAGCCCAGACGTGCCTTGAGCCGACCTAGCACTCAGGCCTCCTCATGTTCGTAAGTGTATTCAAACACTCGAACCACTTCAGACGCGTGCCACGACGCGGCAGCAACACCATCCGGCGGCCCGGCAAAGCGACCCAGGCGCTCCACGCACTCAAAAAAACCGGTGCGGGGCAAACGACTGGCACCCTGGCTGATCACCAGTGAACTGCGTAACGGCTGATCAGCCTTGGCATCCATTGCCGCCAGATGTTCAAGGGCGGCAGTCAGCGTCAACATCGCCGGGCTCGGTAACTGCAATCGCTCCAGCAATGCACGGTAAGTCAGCAAGTGGCGTTGTTGACGTGCTTTATCAAGCTCAGCCAGTAACCCATCCCAGTGTTGACGACTGATGCGTACATTCATGATGTTTCCCTCCAGCCCGGAACACCCATCTCCCAGGCCAAGCTGCGACGAATGGCGAGATCAGGCAGACGCTCACCGGTTTCAATCATTACCAGATAGGAAGGGCTAATGCCTACAGTACGGGCCAGGACTTCAAGGGCCAGGCCCTTGCTTTCGCGAAGACCACGCAACTGATCGAGCCCGGGCAACACCTGATCGGGTTCAGGTGGCTGTGATTCGGTCTCAGGTGTTTGTAGTGCCGTAGGGGGGGCCGCCTGATCATCGAGACCTGCGGCTTTGAGTAGCGCCTGATAGCTTGCCCATGGCAGGACTGCGTATTCAGGTTCGCCATTAAGCTTGATTACTTGGACATCCATTTACCAAACCCCGTCAGACTTCTTTGTAAATCGAGTCGGAACTTTCCTTAGAAGCTTAATCCTAACAGCCGCCAAGGTCTCTGGGGTTTTTGATCTGGAGGAGCGAATTCATGCAAGACAGGCGAAAACCTGGGGATAGCCGGCAAATGTTATCCACACAAATTGTGGATAACCTTGTGAACAGAGCTGATTTTCACGGCTGAAAGCCACGTTCTATAAGGGCTGCGCTCAGATCGGGCATTTTTTACACACATAAAAAATCCCATAAATTCATTGACTTGGCGGTCAGCAACCACTAGCCAGCAAGCATCTGGGACATTTTGTCGCTGACTGATCAGGCCGGCATGGATCGCCAATGGCACTGCAGAAACGACAACGCCCCGTCGAGACGGGGCGTTGTGCGGGCAAAAGCAGATTACTGGGCTGCGTTTTGCTCAGGCTTTGCAGGGTCTTTGATACCCAGCAGTTCCAGATCGAATACCAGCACCGAGTTGGCCGGGATCGCCGGGCTCGGGCTTTGCGCGCCGTAAGCCAGCTCGCTAGGAATGTACAGCTTGTACTTCTCGCCAACATGCATCAGTTGCAGACCTTCAACCCAACCCGGAATCACGCCACTCACTGGCAGATCAATCGGGCTGCCACGCTCAACCGAGCTGTCGAAAACCTTGCCGTCGATCAGCTTGCCTTCGTAGTGAACAGTCACTACGTCGGTAGCTTTAGGCTGTGGGCCGTCGGCTTTTTTGATCACTTCGTATTGCAGGCCCGAAGCGGTAGTTACAACACCGGCTTTCTTGCCATTTTCTTCCAGGAATTTTTTGCCTGCAGTAGAGGCTTCTTCACTCATTTTGGTCAGACGTTCTTCCGCACGTTTTTGCAGGGCTGCAAACGCTTCGATCAGTTCGTCATCTTTAAGCTTTTGATCTTTCTTGCCGACGGCGTCTTCGATACCCAGGGCTACTGCCTTGGAATCCAGATCGTCCATGCCTTCCTGAGCCAGGCTTTTGCCCATGTTCAGGCCGATGCCGTAAGAGGCTTTTTGCGCCGGGGTTTTCAGCTCTACGCTGGTCTGCGAATCACAACCCGCCAGTACCAGGCTTACCAGGGCCACAGCTGCCGCCAACCTATGCTGTTTCATGCTTTTTCCTTGTTCATGCGCCAAATGGGCAATCGAGTAAAGCCGCGAGCTTATCAGGCGGCCGCGACCAATGGCTACCGGCATGAGAGGGCCTAATCGTGGATAAGTTCACGGCCTGAGCTCTGTCCGGGCACAATTCATATTTCCCGTATCTTTTACTTACATATCAGAGAAGCTGTAAACCTCGCTCATATCATAGGCATGAGATTACATGGCTGCTTGCTGCCAGACAGCAGCTCAGGCATAAGACTGTGAAAAATTTTACAAGGAGCGTTACTGTGCGTTTGTTTTACCGTGTTCTGCTAGTGCTGTTCGTGGCACTGGCGCTGTGTCTGGGCCTGGTGCTTTACTTCATCGCCAACCCGAAACTACCTGCCTACCAAGCCCCGCAGCAGCTGCACTTCCTCGATCAATGGAGCCCGGCTGACCGGCAAGCCTATTACTACACGCCCCAGGGCACGCAAGTTAAAGGCCTGCATTACGACTGGTTCAGCGCCCTTGAACTGCCCTTTTCCAAACAATCGTTCGCCGCGCCCGAATATCTGGCCCGCTTCGGATTTTTGATCGATCCCCAACAGCAAGCCAGTGCCGCCAATCCCGGCAACTTGCCAGTGGGTTTCACCCGCCATCAAAACCCGGGCAGCAAGGTGCAATATCTGGATATCACCTGCGCCGCCTGCCATACCGGTGAACTGCGCTTCAAAGGCCAGGCCCTGCGCATCGATGGTGCCCCCGCACAACACGTATTGCCCTCCAGCGTTCCGACCCTGCGTGGCGGCAGCTTCGGCCAGGCGCTGGTCGCCAGCCTCGCAGCCACCTACTACAACCCATGGAAATTCGAGCGCTTCGCCCGCAAGGTTCTGGGCGATCAGTACCCAGCGCAGCACCAACAACTGCGCAAAGACTTCAAGGTGTCGCTGGATAACTTCCTGGCCGTGGCCTGGAATGACACCCATCGCGGACTCTATCCAACCCTGGAGGGGCCGGGCCGTACCGATGCCTTCGGCCGGATTGCCAATGCCAGCTTCGGCGATGCGATTTCACCCGACAACTACCGGGTGGCCAACGCCCCAGTGGACTACCCGCACCTGTGGGACATGTGGACGTTCGACTGGGTACAGTGGAACGGCTCGGCCAAGCAACCGATGGCACGTAATATCGGCGAAGCGCTGGGGGTCGGCGCGACCCTGAACTTCTTTGATGACCACGGCCAACCCCTGCAGGGCGATGCGCGTTATCCATCGAGTGTGCGGGTTCAAGACTTGCACCTGATCGAACAAACCCTGCAAAGGCTCAAGCCCCCGGTCTGGCCCGAAGAACTGTTCGGCGCCATTGATCGCCCCCTGGCGGCCAAAGGGCGTGCGCTGTTCACTGAAAATTGCGCCGGCTGCCATGTGCCTGCCGTAGTTGAAGAGAACGGCCGGCTGGTCAAGCAACTGAAAATGCTGCCTGTAGAAGTGATAGGTACCGACCCCAATACCGCCAACAACATCGCTGACAATCGTTACGACCTGCGCGCCCTGCAATGGGACCCGGCCGAGCTGGCCAGCATGAATGTGGACCTGTATCCCAAGAGCGATGCGCCGCTGGACCTGGGCAAACTGTCGGTGGCCAAAGGCCTGGCCTATGTCACCGCCTTTGTTGAAAAACATGCCTACCAAGAGGCCGGCATCGGCCCGCAGGAACAGGACCGTCTGAATGGCTTTGGCCTGCCGATCGGGGTGATGGAACTGCGCGCCTACAAGGCACGGCCGCTGGACGGGATCTGGGCCACGGCGCCGTTCCTGCACAATGGCTCGGTGCCTACGGTGTATCAGTTGCTTTCGCCACAGTCAGAGCGCGCCGAAACCTTCTATCGCGGCAGTTTCGAGTACGACCCCCGCCACCTGGGCTATCGCACGGAAGCCTTTGACGGCGGATTTGTGCTCGATACCCGCATCAGTGGCAACCACAACAGCGGTCACGAGTTCCGCGCCGGCCCCCGTGGTAACGGGGTGATCGGCCGCCTGCTGCAACCCCAGGAGCGCTGGGCATTGCTGGAGTACCTGAAAGTACTCGGTGGCCCGCTCGAACAACAGTTACCCAACGAATGAAGGGCCTTCAACGCCCCCAGGATTTTGCTAAAAGGATATCTGCATGTTGACCGCACTCTGGCTTCGCCTCGGCTCCTGGCTGGGCAAGCTGCTGCTGATTGTAATAACCCTGGGACTGCTCGGCTGGGCATTGGCCACCGGCTGGTTTGCCTGGCAGCACCGTGGCCCGGTGGCGGCCCAGGAGCAGATCCCGGCTGGTGAAGCGGCGATGACTCAGGACACCATCCGCACGGCGATCAAGATCGTCGACCAGCACCGCGAGAACACCCGGTATTTGCGTGATGCCCACGCCAAGGCCCATGGCTGCGTCAAGGCGCAAGTACAGGTACTGGATGACCTGGAGCCGGCATTGCGCCAAGGGGTGTTTGCCACCCCGGGTCATACCTGGCAAGCCGTAATGCGTCTGTCCAACGGCAACGCTTACCCGCAATTCGACAGCATCCGCGATGCGCGGGGCATGGCGATCAAGTTGCAGGACGTTCCGGGGGCTCAGTTATTACCCGGCCAGCAGGGTCGGGCCGAACAAGACTTTGTGATGTTTAACCATGCCAATTTCTTCGTCAGCGACGTCGCCGAGTATCGTCAGAACATAGCTGCCCAGGCCGATGGTCAGAAGGCTATGGCATTCTTCCCTTCATGGGACCCGCGCAGCTGGCAAGTCCGTCACTTGTTTATCGCGCTGGCCACCCTGGCGCCTGCCCCGGCCAGCCCGACGCAAACAACCTACTTTTCGGTTTCGCCTTACAAGTTCGGCAGCGCCAATGCCAAATACCGCGTGGCACCTGATCCTGACAGCTGCCCGGCCTACACCCTGGCGGAGCAAAATCAGAAGCTGCCCAACTTCCTGCGCAATGCCTTGAGCCAGCAGTTGTCCACTGACCGGGTGCCGGCGTGTTTCGTGTTGCAAATCCAGCGCCAGAATGCCAACCGCTTCATGCCGATCGAAGACACCAGCATTGAATGGAAAGAGTCAGACGCGCCTTTCGAAACGGTGGCCAGGATCAAGGTGCCTGCCCAGGACTTCGACACGCCAGCGCAGAATCTGGCCTGTGACAACCTGTCCTTCAGCCCCTGGCATGGCATTGAAGAACATCGGCCGATTGGCGGCATCAACCGCCTGCGCAAGGCGGTCTATGACGCCGTGAGCCAGTACCGGCACACGCGCAACGCAGAGCAATAAAATCGGGGGGGGGGGGCCTGTAGCCGCTGCCAGGGCAGCGGCTACAGCCAGCCTTAGTGCACCGGCAGTTCAACGCCTTCAAACAGGTCTTCCAGTTCCTGTTTGTTGTGGCACTGGATGGCTTTGGCCATCACTTCGCGGGTCAGGTGCGGCGCGAATTTTTCAATAAAGTCGCACATGAAACCGCGCAGGAACGTACCACGGCGGAAGCCGATTTTGGTGATGCTGGACTCAAACAGTTCGCTGGCATCCAGTACCACCAGATCCTTGTCGAGATTGGCATCCACGGCCATTTTGGCCACGATGCCTACACCCAGGCCCAGACGCACGTAGGTTTTGATCACGTCAGCATCCGCGGCGGTAAACACCACTTTCGGAGTCAAACCGCGATGGCTGAATGCTTCGTCGAGTTTGGAACGACCGGTGAAGCCAAATACGTAGGTCACGATCGGGTATTCAGCCAGCGCTTCGAGTGTCAGCTTTGGCAACTTGGCCAGCGGGTGACCCTGAGGCACCACTACGCAGCGGTTCCAGCGATAGCAAGGCATCATCACCAGATCGCCGAACAGTTCCAGGGCCTCAGTGGCAATTGCAAAGTCGACGGTACCGTCAGCGGCCATCTCGGCAATTTGCATTGGCGAACCCTGATGCATATGCAGGGCAACATCCGGGTACTGCTTGATGAAATTGCTGATCACCGGCGGCAATGCATAGCGCGCCTGAGTGTGGGTTGTGGCAATCGACAGGGTGCCTTTTTTCTCGTTGGAAAATTCCTGGGCAATTTGCTTGATGCTTTCGACCTTGCGCAAAATCTCGCCGGCGGTGGTGATGATGCGCTCACCAGCAGGCGTCACGCGGGTCAGATGTTTACCACTGCGGGCAAACACCTCCACGCCCAACTCGTCTTCAAGCAAGCGGATCTGTTTGCTGATACCCGGCTGTGAGGTGTAAAGGCTCTGCGCGGTGGCCGAAACGTTGAGGTCGTGGTGCGCCACTTCCCAGATGTAGCGCAATTGTTGAAGCTTCATATGCATCCCTCAAAGCAAATAGGCGCCAGGGTATCGGCGGCGATATATAACTATATGGAAGGTAAGAACAATAAATCTAGAACTTTTTTATCAATTTTCTGCTCTACACCTTCACCCGTCTGTGGGACGGCGACGCTGCAACAGCGGTACCAGATACACCGGCATCTGCGCCAACTCGACAACCCGGGCAGCTGTGCGCCCTAGATGGGTAATGTCCCCCGATGGCTGGCCATGACTGCCGAGAATCAGCAGATCCACTGCAAGCCTTTGCGACTGTTCCAGAATGACCTGCGAAGGCTCCCCCTGAATCACCTTGACCGAGCGAATCAAGGCCAGTTCCTGCTGCCTCTCGGCCAATTCGTCACGCAGGCTATCAACTATCCGGTGTTCAATATTGCCAAGCATGGTGCTGATACCCTGCTGGTGCAGTGCGTTCAGAGCCTGTTCATCGAGATAGCTTTGCAATACCGACTCGGCAAACAGCCCCATGGGCTCAACCACATGCACCACATACAAATCGGCATTGAAGCTGTGGGCCAGCCCCAATGCATGCTGCATTACAACCGGAGCGTAAATTCCGAGGTCCGTGGCATACAGTATCGAGCGAATCATGCGACCTCCCCGACTGCCTGAATGGGCCGAGATGGAGTCAGCTTAGCAGCGCCCGGACAAGTACGATGAGCCACACGATGACTTACACCTTGCCCCTACTCAGGGGCAAGGTCCCTGGACTCATTGCTTATGCCGTGGGGTACATGGCCGGTGGCGACAACTTGACGCGCCCTTTCACAATGACCCGCCTGATCATCAAAAAACACATCGGCAGCAAAGGCCTCGAGAAACGCGGATTTATCCAGACCACCGAGAAACAGGGATTCGTCCAGACGAATGTCCCAATCGCGCAATGTACGGATCACCCGCTCGTGGGCGGGCGCCGAGCGCGCAGTCACCAGCGCGGTACGGATCGGGCAGGTATCGTCAGGGAACTCGCGCTGCAACAGGTTCAAGGCCTCCAGGAAGCCCTTGAACGGTCCGCCACGCAACGGGCTGCGAGCCGCTTCACGCTCCAGGGATTGAAACGCCTCAAGGCCCCCGGACTGGAAAACCCGCTCGGATTCATCGGAAAACAAAACCGCATCACCGTCGAAGGCGATACGCAATTCGTTGCTCTCGGCACGTCGCGCGCCTCCGGAAAGGATCGTTGCCGCCGCAAAGCCGGCGTCCAGCGCGCTGCGCACATCCTGGGCATGGGTCGACAGAAACAGGTCACAACCAAACGCACTGAGATACGCATGGGGGTTGCGGCCACCGGAAAATGCCGCCCGGGAGATACCCAGGCCATAGTGCTGGATAGAATTGAATACCCGCAGCCCGGTGTCTGCACTGTTGCGCGACACCAGTACCACCTCGACCCGCTCATGGCCGAGGCTGGCGTTGAAACTGAGGAGTTTTTTGACCAGCGCGAATGCATCGCCCGGCTCCAGCACCTCATCTTCATGCTCGATCTGATACTGACGGTAAGCCTCGATGCCTTGCGCCAGATACACCTGGTGGCTAACGCTCAGATCGAACAGCGCCCTGGAAGATATGGCCAGCACCAGCTTGCCCTTTAAGCCTTTGCTCATGTCGCCTCCACAGGTTCAGTCCGGCTTGAAACACCGATTCAAGGTAGCTCGTCAGGCTCAAGCAGCAAAGCCAGGCGAATGTGGTGCGCCAGCTCACCCTCGCTCAAACGCGATTTCAATTCACCATAAAACGCCCCGTCACACACAACGAACAGGCTCGGCAGATGAAAAATCCCGTACCGCTGGACCAGACCGCCATTGTCACCTGCGTCAATCCAGCACAGTCGATCGATGGGTAACTGCATCTCGGGCAACATTTTGCGCGCCGTGCGACACGCCGAGCATCCGGCGCCGGTAAACACCACCAGCGAGGTCCCGGGCAGCGCCAGTAGACGCTGATCCGCATCAAAGTCAGTCAGTTCCATTTCAATCACTATACTCACGAAAACAATATCAAAGTGCTGGCACTGGGAGTGTGCATACATGGGTCGTTTCTTACCTCACCCGGATGATGTTCCTGTTGAGATAACACCCCGCGAACAACCTTCTCTTTCACGCCAGAAGCTGCACTCTATCAGCCTCGGCGGCGTGTCATGCAATAGCGACAGAGGCTGGCGCCGGGGCACGGCCGTAGACATGTGCATGCCTACCCTCGGTGAAACCGCACGCTACCCGGGCTATATAGCCTGGTGCGAGAAACAGCCTGCAGGTTATCGGGTCGGCGTCGTTTTTACCGATGAGCAGACACTGTTTGGTGCGCGCATGGGCGAACAGGTGTGCCAGATCGAGCACTATTACCGCCTCCAGCATCCACAGAGCCTGCCCCTTGAAAATATCGAGACCCTGGCCCTGGAGTGGGTCAGCCGGCACGCCGTGGAGTTCTCCCAAGCCACACTCGATCGCGCGCTTGCCCGCACAGCACAGGATTAAAGCTGCGGATGCCCATTGTCGAATAAGCGGATAACGCGTTAAGGTTCGGCTCCCCGGTGCGCTCAATCATGCTGTGCTCCGCCGCTCGGGGATCGCTGGCGGCCGGCACCCGTGACCTGACGAGTAACACGATGGCTGATTTACCGATTGACGACCTAAACGTTGCCTCCAACGAAACCCTGATCACACCTGAACAGCTCAAGCGCGAGATGCCTTTGCGTGCAACGGCGCTGCAGACTGTGACCAAAGGGCGTGAGGTAATTCGCAACATCCTGGATGGCACAGACCATCGACTGTTTGTTGTCATCGGGCCTTGCTCGATTCACGATATCAAGGCTGCCCACGAGTATGCCGAGCGCCTCAAGGTGCTGGCCGCAGAAGTCAGCGACACCCTGTATCTGGTGATGCGCGTCTATTTCGAAAAACCACGGACAACGGTCGGCTGGAAAGGCCTGATCAACGACCCGTATCTGGATGACTCGTTCAAGATCGAAGACGGCCTGCATATCGGTCGCAAATTGCTGCTGGACCTGGCCGAAATGGGCCTGCCAACCGCAACCGAAGCCCTTGATCCGATTTCACCGCAGTACCTGCAGGACCTCATCAGCTGGTCAGCCATCGGCGCGCGTACCACCGAGTCGCAGACTCACCGCGAAATGGCTTCCGGCCTGTCCTCGGCCGTGGGCTTCAAGAACGGCACCGATGGCGGCCTGACAGTTGCAATCAACGCACTGCAGTCGGTTTCCAGCCCCCACCGCTTCCTGGGTATCAACCAGGAAGGTGGCGTGTCGATCGTTACCACCAAGGGCAACGCTTACGGGCACGTCGTCTTGCGCGGCGGCAACGGCAAGCCGAACTATGATTCGGTCAGCGTGGCCTTGTGCGAACAAGCACTGAACAAGGCAAAAATCACCCCGAACATCATGGTCGACTGCAGCCACGCCAACTCCAACAAGGACCCGGCCCTGCAACCGCTGGTGATGGACAACGTGGCCAACCAGATCGTCGAAGGCAACCAGTCGATTATCGGCCTGATGGTCGAAAGCAATCTGAACTGGGGCTGCCAGGCCATTCCTAAAAACCTCGAAGACTTGCAGTACGGTGTCTCCATTACCGATGCCTGCATCGACTGGGCCAGCACTGAAACCACCTTGCGCAGCATGCACGCCAAGCTCAAGGATGTACTGCCCAAGCGTACTCGCGGCTGATCGATAACATCTCTTGGCGGGGCGGGCCTGCTCACCCCGCCAAGGGATGGACGCGTAACACCGGAGCCGGCACTCGCCGGCACCAGCCATCTGCTTGCTTCACCCCGGCCACCGCCTGCCCCCGTTTCTTTGCGGACGCCTGAATGCCACGGCGCGTTCATAGACAGGAGAGCAGCATGAGCACAGGTTTCCCGTCACACCGCAGCTTTACCCGCCAACGTGAACAGTTTTTGGCCGCCGCCACTGCGGCAGGCGCACGCCTGTACCACTATCCTCACCCCCTGTGCGGTCCGTTTGGCGAAGCCCTGGGCACCGATGTCGCACTGATCGGCAACCCCCAGGCAAAACACCTGTTGATCGCCCTGAGCGGCACCCATGGGGTCGAAGGCTTTTATGGCTCGGATTGCCAAAGCCGGTGGCTGCAGACATTCAACCCGCAAACCCTGCCTGACGAAGTGGCGGTGTTGATGATTCACCTGATCAACCCGTGGGGCACCGCGTGGATACGCCGGGTCAATGAAGACAATATCGACCTGAACCGCAATTTTCTGGATTTCAGCCAGGCACCGCCGGACAACCAGGCGTATGAGGCGCTGCATGCCATCTACACCTGCGATCAATTACGCGGCCCGCACCGGGAACAGGCCGACGCCCGGCTCAATGAGCGGGTGCAGGGTGAGGGCTGGCCGGCCGTGATGTCGATTGTCGAGGCTGGCCAGTACCGCCATCCCGACGGACTGTTTTATGGCGGCAACAGTGCCAGTTGGTCTAACCGGACGCTGCACGAAATTTTGCGCGAGCACCTTGCCAGCGCCAGCGTCGCCATGTGCTTCGACCTGCATACCGGCGCGGGTGATTATGGTCATCCAATGCTGCTGACCATCGCCCAGGCTGCCTATCCGGCGCTTGCCGATGCCCGGCAGCTGTTTGGTCCATGGTTATTCACCCTGATCACCGGCGCCGACAGCCAAAGCGCTACCGGGGTTGCCGCGACGGCCACCGGATATGCCTCGCAAGCAATCATCGACGCCCTGCCCCGGGTGCGCCTGATGCCCTTTGTAATCGAATGCGGCACCTATCCTGGCGAGCAGGTTCACGGTGTTCTGCGCGATGACCAGTGGCTGCATCTGCACGGCGACCTGGACAGCCCGCAGGCGCGTCAGATCAAGCTGCAATTGCTTGAACAGTTCTGTCCGGCCGACAGCGACTGGCAAGAACTGGTGTGGGTACGCACGCGCCAGATCTGGGAGCGGGCGCTGGGGGCATTGATCAAGATGGCGGGCTGAGGAGGCCGCCGGGGTTCGATCAGGGTTTTGCGGCCCACAAAAAAACGCCGGGCTGTTGGCCCGGCGTTTCTGTGAGTCTGGTTTCAGGTTTTCGCCTGGGCACGCTTGTGACGTTCCATATAACGCTCTACATAAGAGCAAGAGGGAATCACTTCGTATCCCATCTTTTCGGCGTAATCGAGCGCCTGCTCCGTCAATGCTGCCGCAATACCCCGGCCACGCAAGGCATTGGGTACAAAGGTGCGATAGATATCCAGAGTCTGCTTGCCCAGATCCATGTAGGTCAGGTAAGCACGATGACCGTCGACAGTGGTCTCAAACTGGTGACCTGCCTGGTCATGGTGGATAGACAACGCCTCGCTCATCATTGCTCCTTAGCGGGTCTTGAACCGTGACCTCTACATTACTGTTGTTTTTGTGCCGAGGGAACCACTTCGCCATCAGGGGTACGCTATGGACACCAAACCTGTGGCCAGCCCGATAACTTGCCAGCACCCTTAACATTTTTCTGAAAGTTAAGCCTATGACGCACAACCGAACTTAAAGTCACGCCATCAAGCGGCGGGCTCGACCCGCGGCCAGGGCTTTAAACTGGCTGTTTTTCAAGCACAATCTGTTAAAGCTAGTCCATCCGCATTGATTGCCAAATATTTTTTTTGGTTCTTGCGCTAGGTCAGTTTACTTACTACAAGTAATGGGTAGTATGTACGCCGGCTGTTTCCTCGCTTTGAAGGAGCAGCTTCAAATAGAAAGTCCTTGAAGGGGAACACGATGAACAACGTTCTGAAATTCTCTGCTCTGGCATTGGCCGCAGTTCTGGCTACCGGTTGCAGCAGCGTATCTAAAGAAACTGAAGCCCGCCTGACTGCAACTGAAGACGCAGCAGCTCGCTCCCAGGCTCGTGCTGACGAAGCATACCGTAAAGCTGACGAAGCTCTGGCTGCTGCTCAAAAAGCACAGCAGACTGCTGATGAAGCTAACGAACGTGCTCTGCGCATGCTTGAAAAAGCAAGCCGCAAGTAATAATCCTTCGGGGTTATTATCAAGCCGACCCATTTATGGGTCGGCTTTTTTATTGCCCGCAACTAAGCGGGCAATAAAAAACCGCCAGGGCATTAACCGTGGCGGTTTTTTTTAACGTGAATTTACTGCACGTAATCCAGCGACTGGCCAACTGGCTCAGCTGAATTAGCAACGCCTATTTCTTCCGGGATACCGGTCTCGGCACCCACAACAGGGAAGGCTTTGTCCTTGTCGATCTGAATGCTGTTCTCCAGGTCTTTGTGCTTGAGCAAAAAGTTGATAAACCCCGCGTACTTGTTCTGCAAGTCTTCAGGGGTCAAATGCGACTTGTCGCTGACGGCCACCAGAGAGCCATCTTTGACATTCAGCGGCTCATGAACCTCAAGGTAGACCTTGCCACCACTCAAACCCAGCTTATAGGGTTCGTTGATGATTCTGACCGGGGTTCCCACCGGCACCATTTGCGCCATTTCCAGCACGTTCTTGTTAAGCATGCGGAAACAACCATGGCTGGTACCCGTGCCAATGCCAAACTTTGCGTTCGAGCCGTGGATCAGGTAACCCGGCATGCCGAGCGTGAACTTGAAGGGCCCCAGCGGGTTATCCGGCCCTGCAGGCACCACGTTGGGCAGCGGGTCGCCGTTCCTGGCGTGTTCGGCCTTGATCGAAGCCGGCGGCGTCCAGGTCGGGTTAGGCGTCTTGGCAGTGACCTTGGTGAACCCCAGAGGCGAACCCCAACCTTCGCGACCGATCCCCAGCGGAAAGGTGTAAACCTTGTTCTGGTCCTTGGGGAAGTAGTACAGCCGGTACTCTGCCAGGTTGATCACAATCCCTTCACGCTTGCCCGGCGGCAGGATGAACTGGGTCGGCAACACGATATTGGTATCGACAAGCGTGCCATCCGGATTCTTTTTGACCGGCAACCAGGCGTCCACCCCCGGGTTGGCCGCGATCATTTCCGAGTACCCAAGTTCGTACTGGTTGCCCAGATCGGCAAAGGAGTCCTCGTACTTGCCCTTGATCACCTGCACCTCACCCACCACATCTTCACCCGGCGGTGGCAGCGGGAATTCAAGCGCAGAAACGGGACCCGCAACACACAATGCGGCAACTGACAGGTAGCGGGTGACTGCAGGTAGGCGCGACAACATCCGGAACATCCTTCGCATAATCAACGGGGATAAAAAAGGGAGTGTACACCGCGCCCACGGTGACCGTGGGCCGGTTCAGGTGCCAGACAAGTTAGATCATAGTTCAAAGCGCAATTCAGGCCAGATCGGCTCGGTGCCGCGGCGTTGCGACTCGATGATTGCCCGGCACAACGGGCACAGCCGGTGGTCCTGGAAGACCTTGCGCGTGACATCTGACCAACGTGGCTGCGCAGGCAACAACGAGCCGCATAACGTGCGGTCAATGGTGCCTCCCAGCTCCAGTTGGCGCGTCACCAGATGCACCCGTACCTCCTGGCAGGCGAACAAATCGAGCTGCTCATCGGGCTCGATCAGTTGATAGGCATATAAAGACCAGGCAGGACGCGACATCAGGGGCTCCAAATCGGGGGGGCGCCACCTTAGCCGAAACACTGCAACTAGAAAAGCATCAAAGCAGCGGTTTTAGCACCGGCCACACATTATCCAGCAAACGGCCCTGCGCTCCGACCGCCGGATGTATGCCATCGGCCTGCATCAGCTCAGGATGACCACCAATACCCTCGAGGAAAAAAGGCAACAGCTCGACCTTTTTCTCCTCCCCCAACTCGCTGTAGACCCGGGCAAACGCCGTTGTATAACGCGCACCATAATTAGGCGGCAGCTGCATGCCCAACAGCAGCACTTTGGCCCCCGCCTCCAGGGACTGATCAATCATGCCAGCAAGATTTTGTTTCAATTGCGCCGGTAACTGGCCGCGCAGGCCGTCATTACCGCCCAATTCGACAATCACCACATCGGGTTTATGCTCTGCAAGCAGTGCCGGCAGCCGCGCGAGCCCTCCTGCACTGGTGTCACCGCTGACCGAGGCATTGATCACCTGGTCATCGTAGCCTTGCTGCCTGAGCCGCTGCTCCAGCAACGACACCCACCCCAGACGGGTATCCAGGCCGAAAGCCGCGCTGATACTATCGCCAACAATCAAGATTGTTCCTGCCGCTGCATTCTGTGCCATACACATCAGGGCCAGGGCAGCACTTAAAAACCACACACGCATTGGATTCTCCATGGGCGAAAGTATTCTCACCGCGCAGAACCTTAGCAAAGTGGTCCCCAGCGCGGAAGGCGAACTAACCATCCTGCACCCTTTGAGCCTTGAGCTGAACAAGGGCGACAGTCTGGCGATCGTGGGCGCATCGGGCTCCGGAAAATCCACCCTCCTGGGCCTGCTGGCCGGCCTCGACCTGCCAAGCCAGGGCGAAGTGATTCTGGCCGGACGTGCCCTCAGCAGTCTGGACGAAGATCAGCGCGCACGCGTCAGAGCCGAACACGTCGGGTTTGTGTTCCAGTCATTCCAGTTGCTCGACAGCCTCAATGCGCTGGAGAACGTCATGTTGCCGCTGGAGCTCGAGGGCCGTAGAGATGCTCGCGAGCACGCCCGCCACCTGCTGGAACGGGTCGGCCTGGGGCAACGCCTGAGCCATTCGCCGCGCCAGCTTTCCGGTGGCGAACAGCAACGGGTAGCCATAGCCCGGGCATTTGCCGCCAACCCGGACGTACTGTTTGCCGATGAGCCCACCGGCAATCTGGACAGTCACACCGGTGAGCGCATTACCGAGCTGCTCTTCGAATTGAACAAGGAGCGTGGCACCACCCTGGTGCTGGTGACCCACGATGAACGCCTGGCCCATCGTTGCCGGCGCCTGATCCGTCTTGAAGCCGGCCATTTGGTCGGCCCCCTGGAGCCTTGATGGCACGCTTGCCGCTGTTGCGCCTGTTCAGCCTCGCTGTGCGCCAGCTCCTGCGCGATGCCCGCGCCGGGGAGTTACGCGTGCTGTTTTTTGCGCTGCTGGTCGCCGTCGCCGCCAGCACGGCCATCGGCTATTTCGGTGCCCGCCTCAATGGCGCGATGTTACTGCGTGCCACCGAGTTTCTGGGCGCCGACCTGGTGCTCGATGGCAGCTCACCGGCACGTGAAGAGCAAATCAGGGTGGGCAGGGAATTGGGCCTGCAGCACGCCCGGGTCGTGGAGTTTTCCAGTGTCATCGCCACTGACAACGGCATTCAGCTGTCCAGCATCAAGGCGGCTGACAGTGCTTACCCCTTGCGGGGCGAGCTGAAAAGCGCAGCGCAACCCTACGCCGAGGAACAACCCGGCGGTGGCCCCGCGCCCGGGGAAGCCTGGGCAGAAGCCAGACTGCTGACGGCCCTGGACCTGAAAGTCGGCGACCCCATCGATGTCGGCTCCAAAACTGTGCGTATCACCCGCGTCCTGACCTACGAGCCAGACCGCGCCGGCAACTTCTACAGCCTCACCCCACGGGTACTGATCAACCTGGACGACCTCGCCGCCACCGGTATCGTACAGCCCGGCAGCCGGGTCAGCTTTCGCGAACTGTGGCGCGGTGACGCCCCGGCTCTTGAATCCTATCGCCAGGTCATCAAACCCGGCCTCGACGCCAACCAGCGCCTGCTGGACGGGCGTGATGGCAACCAGCAGATTGGCGGCGCGCTCGGCAAGGCCGAACGTTATCTGAATATGGCCAGTCTGGTGGCGGTGCTGCTCTCTGGCGTCGCAGTGGCGTTGTCTGCAACCCGCTTTGCCAATCGCCGTTTTGATGCCAGCGCCCTGCTGCGCTGTCTGGGCCTGTCCCGGCGCGAAACCCTCTGGCTGTTTACCCTGCAACTAACGGTACTCGGCTTGCTGGCCAGCCTTGCGGGGGCTCTGCTCGGCTGGGTGGCGCAGCTTGGTTTGTTTGCACTGTTGCATGATTTATTGCCTGCCGATGTGCCGGCCGGCGGCCTGATGCCGGCCATTGCCGGGATGGGTACCGGGCTGGTAGCACTGGCCGGTTTCGCCTTGCCGCCACTGGCTGCGCTGGGGCGCGTCCCGCCGCTACGGGTATTGCGCCGTGACATATTGCCGATCCCGGCCAGTACCTGGACGGTTTACGGCGCCGCCTTGCTGGCACTCGGGCTGATCATGTGGCGCATGAGCCTCGATCTGGTGCTGACGTTCGCCCTGCTCGGCGGTGGCATAATTGCCGCGCTGGTGCTCGGCGGTCTATTGCTGCTGGGCCTGCAAAGCCTTCGCCGCCTGCTGGCCGGGGCCTCGTTGCCGTGGCGTCTGGGGCTGGGCCAGTTACTGCGCCATCCACTGGCCGCTGCCGGTCAGGCCCTGGCCTTTGGCCTGATTCTACTGTCTATGGCGTTGATTGCCCTGCTGCGTGGCGAGCTGCTCGACACCTGGCAAAACCAGTTGCCCAAAGATGCCCCCAACTACTTCGCCCTGAACATCCTGCCAGCGGATAAAGACGCGTTCAGCAAGCGCCTGCACGAACTGCAAGCGCAGGCGGCGCCACTGTACCCGGTGGTGCCCGGACGCTTGATCAGTATCAATGGCGAGCCCGTGCAGGAACTCGTCAGCAAAGACTCCCCTGGCGACAAAGCGATCCAGCGCGACCTGAGCCTGACCTGGGCCGCCGACCTGCCTGCCGGCAACCAGCTGACTGCGGGCACATGGTGGACAGCTCAGCCGGGGGGCGATGTACCCGGTGTGTCAGTGGAGGCAAAAGTAGCCGAAAGCCTGAAACTCAAACTGGGCGATCACCTGGTCTTTACCGTTGCCGGGGTAAATCGCGAGGCCCAGGTCAGCAGTTTGCGCAGCATCAACTGGGACAATTTCCAGCCGAACTTCTTCATGATCTTCCAGCCGGGCACCTTGCAGGACTTGCCCGCCACCTATCTCACCAGCTTTTATCTGGCCCCGGGCCATGACCGGGAAATCATCGATCTGTCGCGCAGCTTTCCGGCCGTGACCATTCTGCCTATCGAAGCCCTGCTGGCGCAGCTGCGCAGCATCCTTGCGCAAGTCACCATCGCCGTGGAATACGTGCTGCTGTTTGTCCTGGCTGCCGGTATGGCAGTGCTGTTCTCCGGTTTGCAGTCCACCCTGGACGAGCGTATCCGCCAAGGCGCCTTGCTGCGGGCCCTGGGGGCAGAACGGCAACTGTTGATCAAAACCCGGCGCATAGAGTTCGGCCTGCTGGGTGCTACCAGCGGTTTACTGGCCGCCCTGGGCACCGAGCTGGTGAGCCTGGTGCTGTATCGCTTCGCCTTCGACCTGCCATGGCATCCACACCCGTGGTTGCTGGTGCTGCCTGTACTAGGGGCATTGATGGTCGGTGGTGCCGGGGTGTTTGGCACCCGCCGGGCACTTAATGCCAGCCCGCTAACCGTGTTGCGCGAGGGCTGATAGACTCGCGTTTTTCATATGCCAACGGATGCCCATGAGCCGCTATCGCCCTCCCCGCCCTGCCGGCACCGCGCTGATCACCCCCGAAGGTGAAGCGCGAATGCGTGCCGAGCTGCACGAGTTGTGGCACGTGCGCAGACCGCAAGTCACACAGTCGGTCAGCGAGGCTGCGGCCCAGGGCGATCGTTCGGAAAACGCCGAATACACTTACGGCAAAAAAATGCTGCGCGAAATCGACAGTCGCGTTCGCTTTCTGACCAAGCGTCTGGAAAGCCTCAAGGTCGTCAGCGAAAAGCCCAGTGACCCGAACAAGGTTTACTTCGGGGCATGGGTCACGATTGAAGATGAAGACGCAAAGCAGTCGCGCTACCGCATCGTCGGCCCCGACGAGCTGGACCTCAAACAGGGCCTGATCAGTATCGACTCGCCCCTGGCCCGGGCGCTGATCGGAAAATCGCTGGATGCTGAAGTACAGGTGCAAACACCCACCGGTGAACAGTGGGTGTACATCGTGGCGATTGAATATCCCTGAGTTCAGCGCAGAGTGATCAGGCCCTGACGCGACACACGGGTAAGGTTGCCAATCACCAGCTCGGCGTTCTCGGCACTGGGGGATTGAATCACTGCCAGATCGAAGCTGTTGCTGGCAAAGCGTGCCAGGCTGTCACCTTCTTCGACAAACTGAATCAGAAACGCCGAAGCCCGGCCTTTGCGACGCGGCCAGCCGTCCAGATAACGCAGCAGCGTAGGCTGATGTTTACCGCTCAGAAGGATTTTTGGATTGCGCAGGTTCAGATTGGCCGTGATCGGCTCAAGACGTACAAGGGGACGCGTCTGACTCATGTTTCGGTTCTCCGCCTCAAGGTTCTGCGTGGCAGGTGAGAGGCAACACCGAACCAGCGCTTTAGCGGTATTTCGAGGCCTGCTTCAAGCCTCTTAGAAGGTCTTGCAACCCTCTGGCGCCCCGCAAGTAGCTGTTTAAATCGGCGCAAGAAAACATCCTAGATAAACCGGCTTGTAGCTGTCAACAATCCTGTACAACGAAAAAGGCCCGCTTGCGGCGCAATGCTGTTCACACAAGTAAACCCTGCCTTGCCGGAGCAACCTTGTCTCGCGATGTTCTCGAGAACATCGCGAGACAAGCTCGCTCCTACAGTTGAGACAGCAGTGGTTCAAGTGAACAGCATTGCGCTTGCGGCGGGCCTTTTAGTGAACGTTGCACTTTATTTGGCGATAGCACCATCGATGGACAACTTGCCCGCGCCTTCCAGCAGCACGGCCACCGTACCGCCCAACAGCGCCAGGGCAAACTCATAACCATTGTTGGCCATGAACAAACCGTTATGGATATGCACCGAGAAAATCGCCACCAGCAAGGTGAATGACAGGCCCAGGGCTGCCGGACGGGCCAGCAAACCGACAATCAGGGCCAGGCCGCCAAAAAACTCGGTGCCGCCAGACAGCAGTGCCATCAAGGTGCCCGGCGTCAGGCCAATGCTTTCCATCCATTGCGCAGTACCGGCAAGTCCACCACCACCGAACCAGCCGAAGAGTTTTTGTGAGCCATGGGCAGCAAAAATAATGCCCACGAAAACCCGCAACACTGTCAGGCCATAGCCTGCACGGGTGCCCAAAACGGTTTGGATCAATTTGCTCATGCTGTAGTCCTTTAGATCATCAGGTGGGGAATGCTCGCCATACTAATCAGTTTTCATCATGTTAAAAGTCGAATAAACCCGACATAACAATCAAATTATCCGATCATTTCCGGGAGACCAGCTCAGGCTTTACTGGCTCCAGCGAGTCACGCTCCCGGTCAAAGGCCAAATAGTATTTATTCACACTATTAACATAGCTGACCGCACCCATTCCAACCTGCTCCATGGCAATCCGCTCGACCTGGAAGAACCATTGATCAGGGTTCAAACCACGCCGCCTGGCCTCGGCCCGCATGCCCTGCACCCGTTCCGGGCCCATGTTGTAGGCCGCCAGCACAAAAGCCATGCGCTCACGCTCATTGAGCTTGGGGCTGGCAAAGAACTTGCGGCGGATCATCGCCAGGTACTTGGCCCCTGCTTGCACATTGTTATCTACATTCTGAATGTTGCTGACCCCCACTCTCTGGGCAGCCGAAGGGGTAATTTGCAGCAACCCCGTAGCCCCGCCAGAGCCCCGGGCATCAGGGTCAAGGGTTGACTCCTTGAACGCCAGCGCCGCCAGGTTCAACCAGTCCATCCCCTGCTGGCGCGCATGCTTTTGCAGAATCGGCCGCAGCTTTTCAAGCTTCTGGCGATCGGCCCGGGCCAACGGGTAATGCACCCGATACAAGCGTCGGTACACCCGCTCGAAGGCTACGTCCTGATCGGACGGGGCCTTGTAGCTCAGCACAAAGCGGTCAATGCTGGCACGCAACATCGATGCATCACGGCGCACATACCAGCGCATGGCAGCAGGCTCGCTGACCAGTACCTTGCGGTCAAAACGCAGCTTGGGCATCAAGGTCGCCCAGCGTTCGGCAATAGGTCGCTCAACAATGGTCAGATGAAAAATACCGGCCTGAACCATCTCCAGCACATCTTCGACGGCCAAGCTGGGGTCCACCCATTCGATTTTTACCGCCGGCAGTTTTCGCAGGGCCAGCTTCTGATTGATCATGTTGACCGCCGCTCCGGCTGCGCTGCCGGTGGTCAATGTCACAGTCCGGCCTGAGAGCTGTTCGAAACGGCTGAACCTGCGCTCACCCTTGACCCCCACCAGCAGCAAAGGCACGTCATCGACGATCGGGTCGCTGGGGCTGATGGCATGGTTGGCTTTAAAGTCGAGCAACTCGCCCGGGGCTACCAGATCACCTTCACCACGGGACAAGGCGCCCAGCAGTTGATCCTTGGCTTTGGGGATGATTTTGAGGGTGATTTCCTGGCCATCGCGGGCGTGGCCATTGAGGTAGCGCTCGAATGCGTGCAACCGATGATATTCAACACCGATCGCCTGGCCTTGCACCTCTCCCGAGCTATTGCGGCTTTGGTTGACCAGCACCCGTAACACCTGACTGCTGCGGATTTGCGCCAGATCGCGGACCTGACTGGGCTGCCCGACCTGTAACGGTCCGGCCAGGCGCGCCAGTACCGGTAGTGGCAGCAGCATCAGGCACAGCGCAATCAATAGTGTTGGTCTTGTCATCCGTTCTCCGGAAAGAATACAGCCCGGCGCCGTGTCGGATTACCCGACAACCGGTGCCCCTTTTGGGGGATTTAAGCGCTGGGAACAGCGCGCAATACAGTCAATGCGTCCTGTAGAAAACCGGGCATTGCGTTGTTGCGGCATTCAAAGACAACCATAACTGTCTGTAGTTCTTGGTTTTTCTTATAAATCTACAGCTCTGATATGCTTCTCGGCCTGTGGCCTGAGGTAGCACCATGCAACTCATCGATATCGGCGTCAACCTGACCAACCCTAGCTTCGACGGCAAACACCAGGCGGTTTTAGACCGTGCTTACGCAGCTGGCGTGGCGCAACTGATCCTCACGGGCACCAGCATTGAAGGCAGTGAACTGGCCTTGCAACTGTGCCGCGAGCTTGACCAGAGCGGTCAGCGACTGTTCGCCACGGCGGGGATTCACCCGCACTCGGCCAGTGACTGGAACAGCGACAGTGCCCAGCGTTTACTGGCCCTGCTCAAAGACCCCAACGTGCGTGCCGTGGGTGAATGCGGGCTGGACTTCAACCGCGATTTCTCACCGCGCCCGCAACAGGAGAAAGTGCTGGAAGAACATCTGGCGCTGGCGGTAGAGCTGCAGTTACCGGTGTTCCTGCACGAACGTGATGCCAGTCAGCGTCTGCTGGAAATCCTGCGCAACTATCGCGACCACTTGCCCGCTGCCGTGGTGCACTGCTTTACCGGAGAAAAGAAGGCGCTGTTCAGCTACCTGGACCTGGACTTGCACATCGGTATCACGGGCTGGATTTGCGACGAGCGCCGCGGTACCCATTTACACCCATTGGTGCGGGATATTCCCCGGGGTCGCCTGATGCTTGAAAGCGATGCGCCGTACTTGTTGCCGCGGACCTTGCGACCAAAACCGAAAAATGGTCGTAATGAACCGGCTTATTTAACAGAAGTTCTGCGGGAAGTGGCGGTGCATCGGGAAGAGAGCGAACAGGACCTGGCCGAACATACGACGGCATGCGCGCGGGCGTTTTTTGGATTGCCGGGTTAGCAGCAAGCCTCAAACCTGTAGCTTGCAGCCTCCCATACGGGCAGTTAGATCAACAACAAAACAACAGTATCCTTGACCCATATCAGCAGGTCTTCCTCGGGTAGCGGCACAATGATGGCACCTTGCCAATATTGTTTCCGCAAAATCAGAGAAGACCTTCCATGGGTACCTGGCTTAGCAACATCTCGCTCAAATACAAATTCTGGGCCGTCAATGCGGTGGCTTTCATCACTACGTTGCTGCTGGTGCTGTACGCCGTACAGCTTGAGCAGCAATCGCGCGGTGAAGCTGCTCAGGCCAGCGCCCGGGCCCAGGCCCATCTGCTGGCTGCATGGCCCGCCGGTCAGGCGCTGCCTGTAGCCAGTCATGTCTTGCTGTTACCAACCGATAAGGCCCCCAATCTTGATCCGCGCTCACTCGGGCAACTGAACAATGGCAATGGCTGGGTTTCTATCAATGCCATGCCACTGTTCGGGCAAAATCCGTTGCTGGGCGCCGAGGTGGTGACCCGCGGCGACAACCAGAAAATCGCGGTGCTGGCCTATGCCCCCAGCCTGGCGCAGGTATTCATGGAGCGCCTGCCCAACTATGCAGGGGCTGTGCTGATTCTGATGCTGGCGATGCTCGGCGCCTCGCAATTGCTGATCCGCTTTTTGCTCAGCCAGCTCAATACCCTCAAGGATGTGATGCTGCATGTCGAGCAAACGGGCGACTTGTCTGCCCGTGTACCCCTGGCCTGTACCGATGAAGTCGGGCAAATGGCCAGCGCCTTTAATGCCATGCAGGCCGGCTACCAGCGCGTGGTGCATACCGTCGCCGACACTGCCGCGCAACTGGACGCCGGCGCCGAGCGCCTGGCCAGCAGCATGGATGAGGTACGCCAGGGCATGCTCGGCCAGCAGAGCGAAACCGATCAGGCGGCCACTGCAATCAACCAGATGTCAGCCACTGTTTTCCACATCGCGCAGCACGCCGGCGCTACCCGCGACCTGTCTCAAACCGCCGATGACCTGGCCGGTAGCGGGCAGCAGGTGGTCAGTCGCGTGCAGCAATCCATCGCCAGCCTGTCCACCGGGGTGCAAACAACCGCCGAGATGATTCAGCAACTCGCCCAGGACAGCCAGAAAATCAACAGTGTGGTCGGCGTGATTCACAGCATTGCCGAACAAACCAACCTGTTGGCGCTAAACGCCGCAATTGAAGCTGCCCGCGCCGGAGAAATGGGCCGGGGGTTTGCAGTGGTCGCCGATGAAGTGCGACATCTGGCCAAGCGCGTCCAGACCTCCACTGACGAAATCACCGCAATGGTATCGGCCCTGCAGGCAGGCACCCGGGACGCGGTGGACTTTATGCAGGAAAGCTCATTCAAGGCCGATGACTGTGTACAGCAAGCCCAGGAAGCCGGGGTAGCCCTGGCCGAGATCACCCGCGCAGTGGCGCAAATGCGCGAAAGCAACACCCAGATCGCCGTTGCCGCGGAGCAACAGAGCCAGGTCGCAGAAGAAATGAATCGGGCCGTGGTCAGCATCCGCGACGTTACCGAAAACACCGTGCAGCAAACCGTAGATTCCGCCACCACCAGCAACCAGCTGGCGACTCTGGCTGGTGAGCTGAATCGGGCCATCGGGCAGTTGAAACTATAGAAAAGACCCTATCGGGCCAATAGCCACAGTTGATTCGCCCCGCCCGCAACCCGGGCTTATGCTTTGTTCATAGGGTTCAGCCAAGGCTGAACCTCTGAATAAAACAAGGAGAGCAATCATGGGCAAACGTCACCCCAACCTGCCGGCCTGGCAATGGCGCTCCAACCCGCAGAGCCATCAAAGCTCCGCGCATCAGGCACTCAACCTGATCGCAATACCCATGATGGTGCTGGCTTTTCTGTTGCTGGTATCCGGCGTATTCAGTGAAAACGCCGTAAGTGCCAGCATCGGGCTGCTGGCCTTGTTCGCAGGCATGGCGTTGCAACACCAGGGGCGCAAGCTCGAAGCCAGGGCCGGGAATGCGCAACGCAGCCAGACATTTTGACTAACCGAACACCGCTACCGTCTGGCGGCTGATCGCAACCAGTTCGCCATTGGGCGCCCACAGATTGGCCGCCACATGACCGTAGCCGTCACGGGCATGCTCAATCACTGCCAGGTACTGACACCATTCAAGCGTGCTGACTTGTGGCAGGGGCTGCACAAACTCGATGGTCCAGGTCAGCGTGCTGCCCGCTGTAGGTTTGTTCAATAACGGCAGCAATGCAGGTGGCCAGGTATCGACCAGGGCCAGCAAATGGGTTTCAGTCAGCGGCTCGTCCTTGACATCACCGGCAAAACGCACCCAACCACCCATCTCCCGTGTGCCACGCCCGGTGAAAGGCAGCGCACCCACGGCCCAGGCCATGGACATGTGCCGCATGAACTCCGGGGTCACGCCCTTGATATAGGGCAGCAACGGGCTGTCTTCAGGCGCCTTGATCTGCGGCGCGGGCACTCCTTCGAGGTTGATGACCGACTCGCGCGGGGCACCAAAACTGCCTTGCACCAGGGTCACGACCTGACCATTCTGCACCGCCCGCCCCAGGACCTGGCTGACCGCCTTGCCTTCACGCAGTACTTCGACTTCAAAACTGATCGACACATCCGGCTCGGCAGGGCCGACAAAGGTCACCGCCAGCGAACGCAAGGCACGCCCGGCGGGGACCTGCGCGCGCATGGCTTCGTACTGCAAGGCAACCATCAGGCCGCCGAAGCTGGCACGCCCCTGACCCCAGTCCGGGGTAATGGTGACGTCCAGTGGATTGCGGCGAACCGCTTCGACCAATTCACAAAACTGCATGAGCACCTCGATACAGAAAAATATGCAGCGATACTACTCATCCATCCGCCACTGCACAGTGTTGTATCCGCCAAATAGCCAGCCGAAAGGGCCTAGCGAAAACTGGCCGCGCTCAACTTGACCAGTGCCCGGTCTGCGCGCTTCTCGCCGCGAGCCAGCGCGGCCTGCCATTGCTCCACACAAGGCTGCAGGTCGGGCTGCTGCTCGGCCTGAACCAGCCACTGCCAGGCGTCATGCCATTCCCCCAGGGCCTTTTGCGCCTCCTTCAACCGGGCCAGTACCAGCACCGGCAAGCGATCCAGCTGTGGATAGGCTTCGGCGGCGTAACGCACGCGCTTGATCAGCAGCCGCACCCGATGCCGGTCATGCCCCGGATCATTCAGGGCCTTTTCCAGGGTCTGCCACTGTTTATCCAGAACCGTCCCGATCCGCTTGCGCAAGCCTTGCAGCAACCCTTCACGCTGAGCCGCGCGGATAAAGCGCGGGAAGACATCGAGGATCATCAGCAACTGTGCCAGTTGGGCACTGTCGGCCACCGCCGCATAACTGCCTGACAGCTGCTCCAGACGCCGCGCGGCCTGCACCCGATAGCCTTGCTGCTGCAAGTGCGCAGCCAGCACTTCAAGATCGCGCAGCGGCGTCGTCAGGAGACCTACCTGGGAGGCGGACATTTCCAGTTGCACCACGCCCGGCAAACCGCGCAACGGGCGCAACAGGCTGCGCAAACGACGTACCGTAGTACGCAAATCGTGCAGTGCCTCGGGATCGGTGTCAGCCTGCAAACGCGCCTGGCAGGCCAGCAACCTGACCTCCAGGCGCACAATTTTGCCGATTATCCGGTCTACCAATTGAGACATCCTTACCCTCCCCCTTCACCGCAACGGCTCAACGTCCTGCGCGGGATTCACGAATATAGAAACGCGCTTTTTCGGCTTTTGTGGTGCAGCCTTCAAAGGCTTCGAATTGTTGCTGGGTTTTCGCCCCGGTCAGTAACGACAAGGCTTTGGAATAACTGACAGTCCCTGCAAAACCTTCCGCCTTGGCCAGATCCAGCTCATGCCAGGCAGCGTCCAGCTGGGTAGCGCAACTGTCTCGATAAGCCGCTTTATTGCCCGCACAACCCGCCAGAGCCAATGCAATCAACGGTACACAAAGCCAAGCTTTCATAATGTTTCCCTCAAAAATTAATGTTCAGTGCAAACTCAGACGGGCAAGCGCCGTAAAAGTGCCTTGACCGGTGTGTGACTGTTGCTGCGACAGGCTTTTCAATCGGCCCACGCCGACTGAAAAGCGCGTCCGTGTAACGGCGAGCGATTGCCCTTACATCCTAGCTGGCCGGCGCCGATTTATGCCACAGCTGTCACTACAGGGCACAAAAAGGCATTGTGGACACCTGTCAGACGAAGGTTCGGTTCATGAAAAAACGTATTGCACTGGTATTAGGCTCCGGGGGTGCCCGGGGTTATGCCCATATCGGCGTCATTGAAGAACTTGAGCGTCGCGGTTACGACATTGCCTGCGTTGCAGGCTGCTCCATGGGCGCGGTCGTGGGCGGCATCTACGCCGCCGGCAAACTTGACCAGTATCGCGACTGGATTCAAAGCCTGGACTACCTGGATGTATTGCGCCTGGTCGATGTCAGCTTCCGGCTGGGAGCCATCCGCGGCGAAAAAGTCTTCGGCCAGATCCGCAATATCGTTGGCGAGATCAACATCGAAGACTTGCGCATCCCTTACACCGCAGTCGCTACCGACCTCACCCACCAGCAGGAAATCTGGTTTCAGGAGGGCTGCCTGCACCAGGCAATGCGGGCTTCGGCGGCAATTCCCAGCCTGTTCACCCCGGTGATGCAGGGCAACCGCATGCTGGTCGACGGTGGCCTGCTCAACCCTTTACCCATAGTCCCGGTGGTCTCCAGCCATTGCGACCTGATCATCGCCGTCAACCTGAACTCCACCCACCACAATAACTATCAACTTCCCGTCATCGAGCGCCCTGCAGCATTCAAGGGCCGCTTCGACAGTTTGATGAGCTCACTGGGGTCACACATTCCGTTTCGCACCAAACAGGCCGAGCACCTGTTGAACCTGGAACAGGAAATGCTCAACCCCCTGACCGAACAGCTGCCCGATCCCTGGCTCGAATCGGCCGCACCAAAAGCCCGGCATACTGGCGACCAGGGCGCCCCCAAGTCAGCCACCGGCTCGTTTATCATCGACAACGTCGGCCCCGCTTCGCTGCTGGACTTGATCAACCAGAGCTTCGAGGTGATGCAGACATCCCTGGCCCAATACAAGATTGCCGGTTACCCGCCGGATATCCTGATCAATGTGCCCAAACGCGTGTGCCGCTTCTTTGAGTTCTACAAAGCCCCGGAACTCATCGCTCTGGGCCGGCAAATCGCCAAAGACACGCTGGACCGCTACGAAAGTGAAGAGCACTAGTCAAACCCGGGTCAGCAGCCGATAACCGACGCCCGCTTCAGTGGCAATAAATCGCGGATGCGTCGGATCATCCGCCAGCTTTTGCCGCAGATGGCCGATCACGATGCGCAGGTAATGACTGTTTTCGATATGGGTCGGGCCCCAAATGTCCTTGAGCAATTGCTGCTGGGTGATCACCCGTCCCGGATGCCGTGCCAGTTGCGCCAGCACCGCGTACTCCTTGCGGGTCAGGGCCACTTCGACCCCATCAAGCAACACCCGGCGATAGGCCAGGTCAACCACCAGAGGGCCAAGCTCAATCGCCGCTTCTTGCGTCTCGCCTGCGGGGGCCTGGCGCAACAGAGCCCGGACCCGGGCCAGAAATTCCTGGATACCGAAAGGCTTGGTCACATAGTCATTGGCCCCGGCGTCCAGCGCCTGGACCTTTTGCACTTCACTGGCGCGCACCGAAAGCACCAGCACCGGCACGTTCGACCATTCGCGAAATTCGCGCAGCACCTGCTGGCCATCCATGTCGGGCAGGCCCAGATCCAGTACCAGCATGTCCGGCTGCTTTAACGCCGCCTGGCTCAAGCCATCAGCCCCAGTGGCAGCTTCCAGCACGTTGTAGCCCTGGGAGACCAGACTGATGCGCAAAAACTTGCGAATCTGCGGTTCATCGTCGATGACCAAAATAGTCGCGCCCTGGCTCATGGCATCACATCGCAGTAAAGGAATGGCCGAAGAATATCAGTGTTCAAGGCCGGACTCTTCCTGATCGAAGGCGGGCTGCTCGGGCAAGGGCAGGTACAGCGTGATACAGGTACCGCTGCCATCAATTCCGTCACCGACGGTAATTCGCCCCCCGTGGGCACCGACCATGCCCTGACAGATAGCCAGCCCGAGCCCGGTCCCCTGCCCGCCCCGATCGCCACGGGCGGCGGTGTAGAACATGTCGAAAATCTTCGCCCGCTCGTCCTCCGGGATGCCCGGGCCCTGATCGCTGACCGCAAACCACAGCTCCTGCTCATCGGCACCCGCTTGCAGCACCAATTGCCCGGCAGGCGGTGAGAAGCGTGCAGCGTTCTCCAGCACATTGATCAGTGCCTGCTCGATCAACGCCGCGTGGATGTGCAGCAACGGCAGTTGCGCCGGCACCTCTACCTTTACCTGCAGCGGTGCCAGCACCGCCCGCAGCCGATTCAGGGCACTGCCCACAATATCGGCCGGAGACACCCAGTCACGGGCCAGCTTCAACGCGCCGTGCCCCAGCCGGGTCATGTCCAGCAGGTTCTGAATGTAGCGGTCCAGACGCTCGGCTTCATCGCGGGTGGCTTCCAGCAGTTCGCGTCGATCCTGTACCGGTATCGACTCGCCCAGTGCCAGCAAGGTATCGATACTGCCCTGCATCGTGGTCAGGGGCGTGCGCAGATCATGGGACACTGAGGCCAGCAAGGCACTGCGCAGCTGCTCGGTCTCGCCGTGCAAACGCGCCGCTTCCAGATCCTGGGCCAAACGGGCCCGGGCCAGTGCCTGGGCCAGAGGTTGGCTCAGCGCCATCAACAGGCGACGATGTTGACCGCTGAGCGCCAGATTTCCCTTGGGGCACACCCCAAGCAAGGCCAGCGGCCCCTCTTCAGCGCTTAACGGCCACCACCACCAACGCCCCATGGGCAGCGTGCCGGTGCCCTTGCCGGAGGGCTGGTCGTGGGCCCAGGCCCAATCCGCAGCCGCGCGCTCGGCCTCGCTGAGCTGCAGGGGGCCGCCAGTCTCGACCTGCCAGCCAGCGTCGGGGTCCCGCTTGAGCAAACACACATCGAGCTCCTTCCAGCTGCTCAAATGCTGGGCCGCGGCATTGATCACCGCCTGGCGATCGGTAGCCGCAGTCAGCTTGCGCGACAGGTCGAGCAATTGCGTGGTTTCCTCCTGAGTCTCACGCAGCGCCTGCAACTGCCGTCGTTGCCGGGCCGCCAGATTGCCGGTAAGGGCTGCCATGAGCAAAAAGAACAACAAGGTCAGCACGTCTTCTTCGCGCTGGATGCTGAACGAGAAGTTGGGCGGGATGAACAGAAAGTCATAGGCCAGAAACGACAGCGCAGCGCAGGCCAGCGAGGGCCCCAGACTGCTGCGCACGGCCACCAGCAACACCGCCGCCAGAAACACCAGCGAAATATTGGGCAGCGCCAGCACACTGGAAACGCCCCAGGCCAGGGCACTGGCCAGGATGGTCGCCACCAGCGCCAGGCCATAATCGAACCACACCAGGGTGGGCACTCCACGGCTTGAAGCCGCAGTGGGCGACTGCTCATTGTCGAGCACGTTGATTTCCAGACCGTGGGCATCGCGCAGCAGCCGCGAAGCCAGCCCGCCGCCAAAGACCCGGCGGCGCCAGGTCAGGCGCGACTGGCCCACCAGCAACAGGCTGGCACGCCGCTCGCTGGCGTGCTGGATCAGCGTCCTGGCCACTTCACCGGCGCGCAGCAGCACCACTTCGCCCCCCAGGCGCTCAGCCAGCTGTTGCGCGTTTTGCAGACGCAGCCGTGACTGCTCGTCACGCACCGTGCCGTTGTCCACATGCACCAGACTCCAGGGCAGATGCCTGCGCTCTGCGACGCGGCTGGCGTGACGTACCAGGCGTTCGGCATGCACGTCGCCATCAATTCCCACCAGCAGGCGACCACGCAGCGCCGGAGCCGATTGCCCCTGCTGGCGATAGCCTTTGTCCAGCTCATCGTCGACGTAGACCGCTGCCGTCTGCATCGCCAGTTCACGCAGGGCGTTGAGGTTGGTCTGGGAGAAAAAGGCGTCGATCGCTGCCCGTGCCTGCTCGGGCACGTACACCTTGCCCTCGCGCAGACGCTCCAGCAGCTCCCGCGGCGGCAGGTCGATCAACAGCAGTTCGTAGGCTTCCTGGATGATCCAGTCGGGCAGGGTTTCACGCACCTGTACCCCGGTAATGCCGCGCACCCGATCATTGAGGCTTTCCAAATGCTGGACGTTGACCGTGGTATACACATCGATGCCCGCTGCCAGCAGCTCCTGGACATCCTGCCAGCGCTTGGCATGACGGCTGCCCGGGGCGTTGCTGTGGGCCAGTTCGTCCACCAGCACCAGCCCGGGTCTGGCCGCCAGCAAACCGTCGAGGTCCATTTCTTCGAGCTGCACGCCGCGATACTCCGAACGCAGCATCGGTTGCTGAGGCAGCCCGTTGAGCAATGCCTGGGTTTCGGCCCGGCCATGGGTCTCGACCACCCCCGCCAGCACCGTTACGCCCTGACGGACCTGGGTATGAGCCGCTTGCAGCATGGCGTAGGTCTTGCCCACGCCGGGGGCTGCGCCAAGGAACACCTTGAGCCGGCCACGGCCTGCCCGTGGCAAATCAGCTAACAGCGCATCGGCGCGACCGGAATCTGTCATGGAATTACCTATTGAATACATAAACCCCGCAGGAGCGAGCTTGCTCGCGAGCAAACTCGCTCCTGCGGGGTGCAGTCAGTTTTTAAGCTGAGCCAACGCCTGGTTCAGCAGCAATACGTTCACCACCGGCGGCCCCACCAGCGGCTGCTCGATATGTTGTTCCAGCAGCTGCTCTACCGTCTGCACCGGCAAATTACGCGCCGCAGCCACACGCACCAGTTGATAGCGTATTGCCTCAGGAGGCAAGTGCGGGTCCAGGCCACTGCCCGAGGTGGTCAGCAGCGCCAGGGGCACCGGGCCCTGATCGGCTACCACCAGCTGCGCAGCACTGTCCTTGACCCGCGTGGCCAGCGCCGGGTTGCTCGGCGCCAGGTTGCTCGCGGCACTGGACACCGTGGCAAACGCCCCCGCTGACGGGCGCGGGTGGAACCAGCCAGCCCCTGTGAAGTCCTGCGCGATCAGCGCCGAACCCAGGACCTGGCCCGCACTGTCGCGCACCAGGCTGCCATTGGCCTGTTGTGGGAACGCCAGCTGCGCGATCCCGGTAACGGTCAGCGGGTAGATCACCCCGGTGATCGCCGTCATCAACACCATCAGGCTCAGGGCCGGACGTAAAAGAGTCGCCATGATTGAGTCCTCTAAAAGTTCTTAAACCAGGTGCAGCGCCGTGAGCAGCATGTCGATCAGCTTGATGCCTGCAAAGGGCACCACCAGCCCGCCCACGCCATAGATCAGCAAGTTGCGGCGCAGCAAATGCGCGGCACTTGCCGCCTGGACCCGCACGCCACGCAAGGCCAGCGGGATCAGCACCACAATGATCAGTGCGTTAAACACGATGGCCGAAAGAATGGCGCTCTGCGGGCTGCTCAGACCCATGATGTTGAGCACACCCAGCTGCGGGTAGATGGTGGCAAACAGCGCCGGCAGGATCGCGAAGTACTTGGCCACATCGTTGGCAATCGAGAACGTCGTCAGGGCGCCACGGGTCACCAGCAGTTCCTTGCCGATTTGCACCACATCCAGCAACTTGGTCGGGTCGCTGTCCAGATCGACCATGTTCGCGGCTTCCCGCGCAGCCTGTGTGCCATCGTTCATCGCCATGCCGACGTCAGCCTGGGCCAGCGCCGGTGCATCGTTGGCCCCGTCGCCACACATGGCCACCAGCCGCCCGTCATTTTGCTCGTGGCGAATGCGCGCCAGCTTCTTCTCCGGCGTGGCTTCGGCCAGCACGTCATCCACACCGGCTTCGGCCGCTATCGCCGCAGCTGTCAGCGGGTTGTCACCGGTGACCATCACGGTGCGAATCCCCAGCTTGCGCAATTCGGCAAAGCGTTCGCGGATCCCGGGCTTGACCACGTCCTTGAGGTGAATTGCACCCAGCAACCGGCCCTGGGCGCACACCAGCAACGGGGTGCCGCCGCTCTGGGCGATCTTGTCGATCTCCCGCGACAACGCCGGCAGTACTTCGCTGCGTTTGAGGCCGACAAAGGCCAGTACCGAATCCACTGCACCCTTGCGATAAATCCGCCCGTTGCAGTCGATACCCGACAAGCGAGTTTCAGCGGTAAAGGGCACGGCGGTGAAATCAGAGGCCGCAGGCTCTGGCAAGCTATGCAGGCCGCGAATGAACTCGACGATGGACTTGCCCTCCGCCGTTTCGTCCGCCAGGGAGGCCAGCAATGCACCTTCAGCCAGCTCTTTGGCAGTCACGCCGGGGGATACATACAACGCCGTGCAGCGACGGTTACCGAAAGTGATGGTGCCGGTTTTATCCAGCATCAACACATGCACGTCGCCCGCAGCTTCCACCGCACGCCCGGATTTGGCGATGACATTGAGCCGCACCAGCCGGTCCATGCCGGCAATCCCGATGGCCGACAGCAAGCCGCCAATGGTGGTGGGAATCAGGGTCACCAGCAGTGCCACCAGAAACACCAGCGGCAAGCTGCCACCGGCGTAATAGGCGAACGGCTGCAAGGTCACGACGACAATCAGGAAAATCAGGGTCAGCCCGATCAGCAGGATATCCAGCGCCACTTCGTTAGGGGTTTTCTGGCGTTTGGCGCCTTCCACCAGTGCGATCATGCGGTCCAGGGTCGACTCGCCGGGGTTGGCGCTGATTTGCACCAGCAGCCAGTCCGACACCAGCCGGGTGTTGCCGGTCACCGCCGAGCGGTCACCACCAGACTCACGAATCACCGGTGCCGATTCGCCGGTGATGGCCGCTTCGTTGACTGCGGCAATCCCTTCAATCACCTCACCGTCACCGGGGATCATCTCCCCGGCTTCGACGCGCACCACATCGCCCTTGCGCAGGCGGGTCGCAGGTACCACTTCAAAACCGCCCGTGGCCGTACGCCGCCGCGCGCTCAAACCGACGCTGCCGGCCTTGAGGCTATCGGCGCGGGCTTTACCGCGCCCCTCGGCCAGGGCTTCGGCAAAGTTGGCAAACAGCACGGTAAACCACAGCCACAGGGCGATCTGCACCGCCACCCCGGTGGGCACCGCAGGCTCGGGCATAAAGCACAGCACGGTGGTGAAAATGGCAGTCAGTTCCACCACCAGCATCACCGGTGAGCGCTTGAGCTGACGCGGATCGAGTTTGACGAAGGCTTGCAGCAAGGCCGGACGCCATATATCGGCAAAGGATGTTTTGGGTGATTCGAGCGCCCTGGTTTCAGGCGCAGGAGTCAACTTGGAAACAGGAGCAGGCATAGTCATCATCGTCTCCTTAAAAGCCCAGGGTCAGTTGTTCAGCGATTGGGCCAAGGGCCAGGGTCGGCAAGAATGTCAGGCCGCCCACCAGTAAAATGGTCACAGTCAACAGCGCCACAAACAGCGGGCCGTGGGTGGGGAAACTGTCCTGGCCAATGGGCGCGGTTTTCTTCATCGCCAGGCTGCCGGCCAGGGCCAGTACCGGGAGGATGTAACCGAAGCGCCCGATCAACATGCCCAGGCCCAGCATCAGGTTGTAGAACGGCGTGTTGGCGCTGAGCCCGGCAAATGCCGAACCGTTGTTGGCACTGGCCGAGGTGAAGGCATAGAGGATCTGGCTGAAACCATGGGGCCCGGGGTTGCTCACCGAAGCCACGGCGCTTGGCAATACGGCAGCGATAGCCCCCAGCACCAGCACCCCCACCGGCATCACCAGCAAGGTCACCACCAGCAACTGGACCTCTTTGGCCTGCAGTTTTTTACCGAGGTATTCCGGGGTGCGGCCAATCATCAGGCCGGCCAGGAACACGGCGATCAACACGTTGAGCAACATGCCGTAGAGCCCGGCACCGACGCCGCCGAAGATCACTTCGCCGACCATCATGTTGACCAGCGCCACCATTCCGCCAAGCGGGTTGAGGCTGTCGTGCATACCGTTCACCGAACCGTTGGAGGCGGCGGTGGTGGTTTCGGTCCAGAGCACGGTGCCCGTGGTGCCGAAGCGCACTTCCTTGCCTTCCAGCGGCGCGGTTTGCTCCACCAGCGGGCTGTTCAAGGTCGGGTTGGGCTGGTATTCGGCGTACAGCGCCGTACCGCCGCCGATCAGGAACAATGCCAGCATGCAGGCGATGATGGCCCGGCTCTGACGCAGATCCTTGACGTAATGGCCAAAGGTGAACACCAGCGCCACCGGAATCAGGATGATCGAAGCCATCTCGAACAGGTTGCTCCAGGCGCTCGGGTTCTCGAACGGGTGCGCCGAGTTGACGCCGAAAAAGCCGCCGCCGTTGGTACCCAGTTGCTTGATCGCAATCTGGCTGGCCGCCGGGCCCAGAGGAATGACCTGATCCGCGCCTTGCAGGGTCAGCGCATTGACGTAGTGGGCGAAGGTTTGTGGCACCCCCTGCCAGACCAGAAACAGCGCCAGCACCAGACACAGCGGCAACAGGCCGTAGAGCGTGGCGCGGGTCATGTCGACCCAGAAGTTGCCCAGAGTTTGCGCCGAGCGGCGGCTGATACCCCGGCACAGCGCAACCAGCACCGCCAGACCGGTGGCCGCGCTGACGAAGTTCTGCACGGTCAGACCGGCCATCTGGCTGAAGTAACTGAGGGTCGCTTCACCGCTGTAGCTCTGCCAGTTGGTGTTGGTGACAAAACTCACAGCGGTATTGAATGCCTGGGTCCACTCTTGCCCCGGCAACTGCTGCGGGTTGAGGGGTAAATACTGTTGCAGCAGCAAAATGGCGAACAACAGCACAAAACCCGCCAGGTTGAATGCCAGCAGGGCCAGGGTGTATTTCTGCCAGCTTTGCTCGGTGCCCGGGTCAACCCCGGCGACGCGGTAGCAGACCTTCTCCACCGGCCCCAATACCGGAGTCAGCCAGGTGCGCTGGCCTTCCATCACCCGATAATAAAAACGCCCGAGAAAGGGCGCCGGCAGCAGCACCAACGCGAAGAATGCAAGAATCAGCGCATAGTCATAACTGTGCATACCCGCTCCTAGTTCCGATCTGCGCGCAACAGCGCAACCAGCAGATAAACGAACAGCCCCACTGCCAACAGCAGCGACACTCCATCCAGAACGCCCATGACAAATCTCCCCGTAACGGCAATTGCCGCGTGTAGGAAGAGTGTGCGCAACATGGGCGTAAAGGATCGAGATCGAGGGGGATGCGGGGGCGTAAAGAAGGCGTAAAAAACCGAGCTTACCTGTAGGAGCGAGCTTGCCTCGCGAGCTCTTCGCAGCCAGATTCAAGAGCCCGCGAGGCATGCCCCGTAATGGTTTAATGCAGCAGCGGTGTGTCCAGCACCTCGGACTGCCCGCCCAGCACGCTTTCGCTCAGCTGGACAAAAACCTGGGTATTGACCTTGTCCAGACGCATCAAGGCCTGGCTGACGTCATCCAGTGAACGCTTGTTGCGGGTTTGCAAACGGATCTCGCGGTCCAGCGCCTGCAGCAGCGTGACAGCCCGCGCCACCATCGCCGGGCTGGCCGGGCCACGCAGGCGGGTCACGCCCTTGCCGGCAGCATTGAGCCGGTGCTGCAGGGCCTGGTAACGCTCGTCACTCATGCCACCGGCACGGCGCATCAACTCAATGGCGTAATACTCACTCAGCCCTTCGCCAATCCAGGCATGCTCCGGCTCGACATTGATCGCGCTGAACAGCTGCACCAGTTCGCGCAACAACGGACTGCTCCCTGCTTCATTGACCAGAGGCAGGCTACTGGAGAGGTAAATCGAGTTGCGCGCCGCGGCACTGCCTTTCCACATCGGACTGCCCGCACCGACGATCAGCAGTTTGGCCGGGTTACGCGGGAATACGGCTTGCACCTGGGGCCAGACGAACGTCAGCAGGGTCAGCACATCCATACGCCGCATGCCCTGGCCCTTGGGCGCGGAGACAGTCACTTCGGTTTCCCCCAGCATGGTGCGGCGACTGCCCAGCGTACCGGCGAGCATCCAGCCGGTCGGCCGGTCAAACACACGGGAGACATCGTCGATGCGAAAACGGTTTTTGCCGATCCGCGGCCATGGGGTTTCGATGCTTTTCCACCCCGGTGGCAACTCGAACGCCAGACGCGACACCAGCTCGCTGCCGTCCTGCTGATCGAGACTGGCCGCAGGGACCAGGTCTTCGCCGCGAAACAACGCCCACTGCGGGGTGATCCGCGTGTCGAAGCTGCCGTTCTTGCGCTGATGGTTCAAGTGCACGCGGTAGCTCAGGTTGGCCTTGCCCGGCGCCGGGTGCCACAGGCCACGGCTGTGATGTGCATCGGGGGTCAGCTGCCACTGGCCGTCAGCCTTGAAATCGCTGTAACTGCCCGGTGGCCCAAGGTCGAAATCCAGGCTGCGCACTGCCGTTCCTTCGGCCAGGGTCAAGCGCACCTCGGCCTGATCGCTTTGCGGCAACAGGCGGACATGGTAGTCAAAGTCGACTTTCTTGGCGGCCCACAGCGGGCTGCTGACTATCAGTAGCAGCAGCCCCAGAGGCCATTGGTATCGCAGCGGCATACACACTCCATGGCACCGCTCCGGCACTTAACCGGCGCGAAAAATCAGATGATCTTCCCAGTCGTCTTCCGGCACGCTGCCCTCGGCGAGCATGCGTCCGGATTGCGAAATGCGTTCGTGGTGCACCGCGTCAGGGTCGCCACACACCAGATGGTGCCAGAGCGGCAGGTCCTTGCGTTCACTGACAAGGCGGTAGCCACAGGTCGGCGGCAACCACTTGAACTCTTCGGCCTTGCCCGGCGACAACTGAATGCAGTCCGGAACACTGTCGCGACGCTTGGCGTAATCGGTGCATTGACAGGTTTTCAGGTCGAGCAATTTGCAGGCAATGCGCGTGTAGTAGACGCTGTTATCGTCTTCATCCTCGAGCTTCTGCAAGCAGCACAGGCCGCATCCGTCGCACAGCGACTCCCATTCCTCTTGATCGAGTTGATCGAGGGTTTTGCGGATCCAGAACGGTTCAACTATTGCGGCCATGGCTCAAACATCAACATCAGGGAGTGGAAAAGGCCGCCAGTCTAGTGCCCCGCGCTCCCCGGGCCAAGCGCTGGTGACTGACGGTGTCACTGGACTTGTCACGTTCAAGGCGTAACAGTAGCTTTGTACCCGCCAAATCAACTCAGGAAAATCGAATGCCTGCTTCCAATCGCATTGCCGAACACCAGATCCATGAGCAGTTCACCCAACGCTGGTCGCCCCGAGCCTTCACTGACGAAAGCATCGACAAGGCCACCCTGCTGAGCTTTTTCGAAGCCGCCCGCTGGGCACCTTCGGCCTACAACTCGCAGCCCTGGCGCTTTCTGTTCGCCCTGCGTGGCACCCCGGATTTCGAGCGTTACCTGAGCCTGCTGGTGGAGTTCAACCAGGGCTGGGCCAAACACGCTGCGGCGCTGGTGGTGATTGTGTCGAAAACCACATTCGCCGCGCCGGGTACTACAGAAGAAAAGCCGGCTCCGACCAACGCCTTCGATACCGGCGCTGCCTGGGGCCATCTGGCGCTGCAAGCGCACTTGAGCGGCTGGCACACCCACGGCATGAGCGGCCTGGATTACGAGCGCGCACGTCAGGAACTGAAAATCCCTGAGGGCTATGCCATTCAGGCGATGGTGGCCATCGGCAAACTGGGCGACAAGGCCAGCCTGGTGGATTACCTGCAGGCCAAGGAAGTCCCTAGCCAGCGTGAGCCGCTGAGCAAGCTGGTAGCCGAGGGTGACTTCAGCCTGTAACGCCCCAACCCTGTGGGAGCCAGCTTGCTGGCGATAGTCGCGGTGCGCTGTATCAGCCGAGTCCCTTCACCAGCATCGCTGGCAAGCCAGCTCCCACAATGGTGAATGGGCCCTGTGGGAGCCAGCTTGCTGGCGATAGTCGCGGGGCGCTGTATCAGACGAGCCCCGTCGCCGGCATCGCTGGCAAGCCAGCTCCCACAATGGTGTATGGGCCCTGTGGGAGCCAGCTTGCTGGCGATGGTAGCGGTGCGCTGTATCAGCCGAGCCCCGTCACCGGCATCGCTGGCAAGCCAGCTCCCACAATGGTGTATGGGCCCTGTGGGAGCCAGCTTGCTGGCGATGGTAACGGTGCGCTGTATCAGGCCAGCCCCGTCGCCGGCATCGCTGGCAAGCCAGCTCCCACAAGTGCCTCACCCTCCTGGAACACCCCAACCCTGTGGGAGCCAGCTCCCACAAAGCTGACCATTTCTTTAATACCCGCGTGCGAAATCCACTTCGCCGCGCAGTGCCTCACCCGCCTGGAACGCCCGCAGGTTGTCGACAAACAGCTGCACCATCAACGATGGCGATGTCGGCGCCGAGCTATGACCGGTCAGCAGCAAACCCCAGGCCGTCCAGAATGGATGCTTGGCCGGTAACGGCTCCTGACGGCAGACATCAATGATCGCGCCCGCCAGATGCCCCACACGCAAAGCTTCAACCAGGTCTGCATCCACCACGGCCACACCGCGCCCGGCATTGATGAACACAGCCTCGGGGTTGAACAGTGCAAAGAGTTCGGCGTCGTACAGGTCGTGGGTTTGCGGCGTGTTGGGCAACAGGTTGACCACGTAATCCATCTGCCCCACCAGCCGCGGCAAATCGCTCAATGTGGCAACTTCCCGGAACGGCGCCTGTTCCCGGGCAGTGCTGGCAATGGCGTACAGCTCAACCCCGAAGGGTACAAGAAACTGTGCCACGCTCTGGCCAATGTCCCCTGCCCCGACAATCAACACCTTGCGCCCTACCAGGCTGCGGCCGGTGCGGTTGTCCCACTTGCGTTCAACCTGGCTCAGCAGGCGCGCTATGACTTCACGCTCATGGCCGAGCATATAGGTCAGCACATACTCGGCCATCACCTGGCCAAAGATGCCGACTGCCCGGCTTAGCCGGTAATCGCGTTGCAGGCCGTCGGCCAGCAAGGGGGTGATGCCGGCCCAGGTTGATTGCACCCACTGTGGTTTGTGCCCTTGACGCAACAGGGTCGCCATCAGGTCCGGCTGCCCCAGCCACACCGGGCAATCTGCAGCCATCTTCGCCAATTGCGCCGAATCGCCGCTGGTCTGCACTTCAAGTTCGGGTGCAGCCTGCTGCAAGAGTTGGGCGTAAAGCGGGTAATCGTGCTCGGCAATCAGGACGCGCATGCTTGTAACCTTCCTAAAACACTGCAGCGCCCGCCGCCGGGATCGCCCCCGTTGCGTTCGGCCACCGCCAATCAAAATGAGCCTTTTGCGACAGGCGCCCGGAACCGGGCGCCGGGCATTTACATCGGGTCGTTACGACGCAACAGCTCTTCGGGCAAGTGCTCGATATATTCGTCCTCGGCCGGCGGCATCTGCAGGTGATAGCCCTGGGTATCCAGGTTTTCCAGCACCTTGTGGATGTCTTCACGGGACAGGGCGCGCTCGGGGCTCAGCACCAGATCGAACGCGTGGTGCGGCTTGCCAAAGGCACTCATCAGGGACTCGGGCACACGCTCCAGAGCATCGGCCTTAAGCACGTACAGGTACATTTCGTTGCGTTTAAGGCTGCGGTAGATAGAGCAAATACGTTTCAAGACGGTTCTCCAGCGGTGGCCAGGCTATCGAGCAAAGCCTGGCCCATCAGCTCACGGCGCCATCCGCGCAGTGAGTCCGGCAAGTGATAAGGGCCATTGGGAAAGCCGCTTTTAAGCAGGGCTTCCAGGGTTTTCTTGCGCAGCATCAGTTCCGGCGCAATGTTCAGACGTTCAGCTTCTGCCTGACCGATGGCACGCAGGCGCTTGATCAACGCGGCGGCTTCGACCGGCAACGGCTCAGGAACAGCCGGCGGCCATTGCTCTGGCGGCAGACTGGCAGCGCGCTTGATCATGTCCAGCAAAAACTCGCCATCCTGACGCACGGTGCGCGGGTGCATATCTTCAATACGCGCCAGGGCCACCAGATTGTCGGGCTGGGTTTTCGCCAATGGCCACAACGCATGCTCACGCACTACACGATTGCGCGGCAGATCACGGGCCCGTGCCTGCTGTTCGCGCCAGGCGCAAATTTCACGCAGTACTGCCAGTTGCGCAGGTGACAGCTTCCAGGCCAGCTTGGCCTCACGGTACACCTCGTAAGGGTCCACTTCACGGCGCAGATTGGCCACCAGTTCGGCGCCGTCCTCCAGCACCCAGGCGTACTTTTCATCCGACAGGCGCGGACGCAGCAACACGTACACCTCGGCCAGATGCAGGGCATCTTCGGCGGCATAGCTGATCTGGGTTTCCGACAGCGGACGCTGCAACCAGTCAGAACGGGTTTCACCTTTGGGCAGGTCGAGGTCAAGGACTTCCTTGACCAGGCGCGAGTAGCCCATGGAGAAGCCCAGGTTCAGGTAAGCCGCGGCCAGTTGCGTGTCAAACAGAGGCGCCGGCAGGCTGCCGGTCAGGCGTAACAAAACCTCGAGGTCTTCGCTGCAGGCGTGCAGCACTTTGACCACTGCCGGGTTTTCCAGCAGGTCGGACAAAGGCTGCCAGTTGTCGATGGTCAGGGGGTCGATCAGGTAAGCGCGCTCACCGTCGCCAATCTGGATCAGACCGGCAATCGGGTAAAAGGTGTCGACCCGCATGAATTCGGTGTCGAGGGCTACGAATGGCAGGCTCTGCCATTCGGCGCAATGCTGGCCGAGGCTATCGTTGTCGCGAATCCAGTGAATATCGATGGCCACACGGCTCTCCCTTGAAGAATGGCGCGCAGTATATATCGCCGCCAGGGAGTTCCGGGCATTGACTGACACTCTAAGCGACGAAAAACCTACACAATTTCAGGCAACTACCGTCACAATTTTTATTCCTGAGCCGGGTGATTTCCCAAACCTGCAGGGTACGGTGCTTTGAAACCGCAAGAACACCCGTCAGTGTCCACGCAAACAAGAGTCGAGGATTAACCCCATGCCTGTCCCCCACAAGCTGTCCGGTATTACTTTGGTGCTGGTGGGCCTTTGCGCCTTCAGCACTGCAGCACTGGCGCAAGACCTTGTTCCCGGACTCGATGCCGCCGTGACCGAAGGTGCCACACAGTTGATGCAGACCTATGGTGTTCCGGGTCTGAGCATTGCCGTCAGCGTCAATGGCAAGCAGCACTTCTACAACTTCGGCGTAGCCTCCAGGGACACCCGGGTGCACATCAGTTCCGACACCCTGTTTGAGGTCGGTTCGATCAGTAAAACCCTGACCGCCACCCTGGCCACCTATGCTCAGATCAATGGTCAGCTGTCACTCGACGCCCCGGTTTCCCGATACGTTCCCGAACTTCAAGGCACGGCTTTTGGCAAGGTGCAACTGACCCATCTGGCCACCCACACCGCTGGCGGTTTCCCGTTGCAGGTGCCAGACGCCGTACAGAATGAACAACAGTTAATGGACTACTTGAAGGCCTGGAAACCGGTCTACCCAGCAGGTACCCAAAGAAGCTACGCCAACCCGAGCATCGGCATGCTGGGCCTGATTACCGCCAGGAGCATGAACCAGCCTTTTGTCCAAGCCATGGAAAACACCTTGTTCCCCGCACTGGGCCTGCACAGCACCTATATCGATGTGCCGAAGAGCAAGATGGCCCTCTATGCCCAAGGCTATGACAAGCAGGATCAACCGGTCAGGCTCAATTCCGGCATGCTGGGCAACGAAGCCTACGGAGTCAAAACCAGTAGCCGTGACCTGATTCACTTTGCACAATTGAATGCCTTGCCGGGCAAGCCGTCGACAAAAATCCAGCAGGCCATTGGCGACACTCACACCGGCTACTTCCGGATCGGGCCCATGACCCAGGATTTGATCTGGGAGCAATACGCCTACCCGGTCACGCTGAAGAATCTGCTGCTCGGCAATTCGGACAAAATGGCCTACGAGAACAATGACGCCATCGCCCTGCACCCGCCATTGGCACCACAGGAGGCGGTGTGGATCAACAAGACAGGCTCCACCGGTGGCTTTGGCGGCTATGTGGCACTGATACCCGTGAAAAAACAGGCGGTGGTCATACTGGCCAACAAGAACTACCCCAACAGTGCCCGCATCGAACTGGCGTATAAAATCCTCAACGCCCTCGACTAAGCCTCTTTGCGCACGATGTAGATGCTGCCCAGTGCATAACCGGGCAGCACATCGTAATGCTTGAGGATGCTGAAACCTGCCAGGGCAAACTGGGATTCAATTTCTTCCTTGCGCACGACAATCCGTTGCGAGTCCCTGCACTGATCCACAGAGCGCCCCACACATACCGACAGGATCAGGCTGTCGCGGCTCACGCGATGCAGTTCGCGCAGGATGGCCAGGCGATGTTCGCTGTCGCGAACATGGTGAAACAGCTGCATGCAGAAGATGCTGTCCACCGCGTTTTCGGACATGTCGATGGAAAACACCGAGCTCTTGAACAGTTTGATGCGCGCCAGCAAGCTGAGCGGATGGTGGGTCTGGGCATGATCGAGCATGCCCTGGGAAGAATCGGCGGCGAGGATTACCCGGTTACCGTGCTCTGCCAGCACGGGCCAGAAACGCCCGGCACCGCACGCCAGATCCAGCACCAGCCCCGGCTCGCCCGCCACCTTGAGCGCCCGGCGAACCAGCCGTTTTTCACGCCATAACGCCAGCCGCCGGACAATGCCCTGCGGCCGCACTTCGCGGCACACTTGCGCATGCTCGCGGTCGTAGCGTTCGGCGAATTCAAGCTCAACGGTGGAAGGTAGCTGCGATGACATGGCCCGCGAACTCTAGTGTTTGGTTATGTTCGACACAGAGACTAGCGGGGCACCAGTGAAAAAATTGTCAGAAAACCATAAAACCCGGATAGAAAATTGATCAATTCTGCGGGAGCGAGCTTGCTCGATCCCGCAACGCCGAATCACGCCTGCTGCAGATACCAGCGCCAGTCCTGCTCGCCGACTTCGCCCATGAACTGGCGGTACTCGGCGTTTTTGACTGCCAGATAGACCTTCAAAAACTCCGGCCCGAACGCCTCTTTGGCCCATGATGAGCCTTCAAGCGCACGCAATGTGGTCAGCCAGTCGGTCGGCAGCATCTCAGTGGCCTGGGCATAACCGTTGCCCTCAACCGGAGCCCCCGGATCGCGCTGTTCACGAATCCCGCGATGAATACCGGCCAGAATCGCGGCGGCAGCCAGATAGGGGTTGGCATCAGCGCCACAGATACGGTGTTCGATATGGCGCGAATACGCGGGCCCGCCCGGCACGCGCAAGCTGACGGTGCGGTTATCCACGCCCCAGGTCGCGGCCAGGGGGGCATAGCTGTTGCTCTGAAACCGACGATAGGAATTGGCGTTCGGGCAAAACATCAACAACGAATCGAGCAAGGTGTCGAGCATCCCGCCCACGGCGTGCCTGAGCAGCGGCGTGCCGTCCGGCGCTTCACTGGCGAACAGGTTGTTGCCCTCCTGATCGGCCAGGCTCACGTGCATATGCATGCCGGTACCGGCCAGGTCATCAAACGGCTTGGCCATAAAACAGGCGACCATCCCGTGTTTGTGCGCCACACCTTTGACCAAGCGCTTGTAGCGCACGGCCTCATCCATCGCCTGCAACGCGTCGTTGCGATGCTCCAGGGTGATTTCAACCTGCCCCGGTGCGTATTCGGAAATCGCCGTGCGCGCCGGAATCCCCTGCAGCTTGCAGGCGCTATACAGGTCAGCCAGAAACGGCTCGATCTGTTCCAGTTCCCGCAGCCCGTAGACCTGGGTTGCACGCGGACGCTGACCGTCGGCATCCCGTGCCGGTTGCGGGCGACCGTTGCTGTCCCGTTGCTGATCGAGCAAATAAAACTCCAACTCCGCCGCCATCACCGGGTAGTAGCCATCGGCTTTCAAGCCATCGATCACTTTGGACAACAAGTGCCGGGGGTCAGCCACCGTCGCCGGCATCCCCGATTGCGGGTGCATGCTCACTTGCACCGCCGCCATGGGAATCAGGCGCCACGGCATGCGCTGCAGGCTGCCACTGATCGGGAAGGCACGGCAGTCGATATCGCCCACATCCCACACCAGACCGGTATTTTCAACGTCATCGCCATTGATGCTCAGGCCCAGAATCGTGCTCGGCAGCGGGCGGCCGTTTTTGTAGACCTCCAGCAACTCATCGCGGTGCAACAACTTGCCCCGGGGCACGCCGTTATTGTCGAGGATGAACAACTCGAACATCTCGACATCCGGGTTCAGTTCCAGAAAATCCAGGGCTTCTTGCAGCGGGGCAAACGCAGGGGTGGCACTCATGGCAATTCTCGTAAATTCGTATAAGACAGGCGTACAGGCACGCCATTTCGGGCGTAAACCCACAGACTCAACGTTAGATACGAGCATCCGGCGGGCGGGCATGCCGGCAGTGGAACAAGGCCCAAAAGGCCAGTTTTGAAGGGAGGCCGCAGGCAGAGGCCGTTGCACAGGCAAAAAAATCAGGGCAAGGCACAGCGCTTGACGTTAAAACGTCCGACAGCCAGTGATCGCCAATCCTGATCGGGCCAAGCCTCATCGCCAAAACCATTGCCTACAAAGAACACCCAGCCTCACACGCCAGCCCGGGCAGGTCAAATACAGACATTTATACCTTTGGTTGCACTGCGACTAAACATTGGGCATCGGACCGCGACCCAAGGACACCGCCTCCCACCCCGCGACGATGAGCAGGATCAGGGTGGTCAGCGCCCCCAGGATCAGTCCTGAAAATACCTGTTCCAGGGCAGCCGGCAGCAGAATCAACAGCAGCAACATGCCCCCCATATGGGAAAACGGCGGCAGCGGGCGGTCCGACATCACCCATTTGAACAATGCACACCCCAGCAAAAACAGGAATGGTCCGGCAATCATGGTGATCACCGCCCCAGTCGTTGCGTGCCCGGGGTGCATCAACACCAACTCGTCGGCCACCGCGCTGACGATTACCCCGGCAATCATCAGCACATGAATGTAGGTGTAGGCCAGACGCGCATGACGCCCCGGGTCACGGGCGTGGGCAATGCGTTCATGGGCCCGCTCGGCGCCGCTGTCAAAATAGATCCACCACATGGCGATGCTGCCCAGCACCGCCACCACAAAGGCCGCAAAGCCAGCAAGGCTCCAGCTCAACCGGGCAAAAGTGGCCCCCGTCACCAGCAAGGACTCGCCAAGGGCAATGATCACGAACAGCCCGCAGCGCTCAGCCATGTGATTAGCTTCAACGTTCCAGTCGTCCAGGGTCGAAGCCCCCAGCCCCGGCACCCAAAAGAACAACGACGGCGACACCAGTTCGATGGCCAGCGCCACGGCCCAGCAGGCCAGTCGCTGATTGCCTTCGAGCAAACCACCGCTGATCCAGAACACCCCTGACAACAGCATCCAGATCAAAATGCGCTGAAAGTTTCGCGCCAGCCCGGGCGACTCGGCGCGCACCACCCACATGGCAAACGCCGAGCGTGCCACCTGCATAAATACGAAGGCCCCGGCGAACAGCAGTCCGCGATCCGTGAAGGCGTGGGGGATAGACACCGACAGCAGCAACCCGGCCACCATCAGCACAAACAAGCCAATACGGATCGGGATGCGCTCGGGGTCGAGCCAGTTGGTCACCCACGAAGTAAAGATCCACACCCACCACACGGCAACCAGCAGCAAGCCCACATGCACCGCACCCAAGGCCGTTAAATTGGCCAGCAGAGAATGGGACAGCTGGGTCACGGCAAACACAAACACCAGGTCGAAAAACAGCTCGACCATGCCGACCTTGCCACTGTCATGACTGCCTCGGCCACGCAGCACAGAAAGAGTGCGGGTCATATTTGATCCTCCGGGAAGCAATGGCTGTGGCAGCTGATCAACCCCGCTGCCCGGATCGCAGGCAAGCCTGCAGCCACAACAGCAGCGCGCGTTATGCAGATGAACACTTGTTCATCGAACGTTTTAAAAACCTGCAGGGTCGGATGCTGCGTCTACTCTGTTTTCCTCCGCATTCTTACTTCAAGGAACCTCCCATGACCAGAACGGTTGCCGACTTCATCACTGAAACCCTGCAGCAAGCAGGTGTCAAACGTGTATTCGGAGTAGTGGGAGACTCCTTGAATGCGTTCACCGATTCGCTGCGGCGCCAGGAACAAATCCAGTGGGTTCACATGCGCAACGAAGAGTCCGCAGCCTTTGCCGCCGGGGCCCAGGCGCATTTGACTGGCGAACTGGCAGTCTGCGCCGGCAGTTGCGGCCCGGGCAATCTGCATTTGATCAATGGCCTGTTCGACGCCCATCGCAGCGGTGTACCTGTGCTGGCGCTGGCCGCGCATATTCCCGGCAGCGAAATCGGCATTGATTACTTCCAGGCCACCCATCCGGAAAGCCTGTTCCAGGAATGCAGCCATTACGTCGAGCTGGTGTCGCGGGCCGAGCAGCTGCCCCAAGTGCTGGAGCGCGCCATGCGCATGGCCATCGCCAAGCGCGGGGTGGCGGTAGTGGTGATTCCGGGGGACGTGGCGCTGCAGGCCTGCGACGCCAAAGTGCCCAACTGGCTCAAGCCGAGCCTGCCGATGATTCGTCCGCACGATACCGACATCGACCGGCTGGCCTCATTTCTCAATGCCGGCAAAAAAGTCACCTTGCTCTGCGGCGCAGGCTGCGCCGGTGCCCACAGCGAAATCCTGGCCCTGGCCGAACGCTTGAATGCACCGATCGTGCATGCGCTGCGCGGCAAGGAGCATGTCGAATACGACAACCCCTATGACGTCGGCATGACCGGGTTGATCGGTTTTGCATCGGGTTACAAGGCGATGGCCAACTGTGACACCTTGCTGATGCTGGGCACCAATTTTCCGTACCGCCAGTTTTACCCGGAGCATGGCTATATCGCGCAAATCGACCTGCGCTCCGAAGCCCTGGGCAATCGCTGCCCGCTGGAGCTGGGTCTGATCGGCGATGTTCAGCTGACCTTGCAGGCGGTGCTGCCAAAAGTGCTGCAAAACCCTGAGCGCGAGCATCTGGATACCGCCCTCAAGGACTACAAAAAAGCCCGCGAAGACCTCGACGCCCTGGCTGAAAGCGGCCCTGGCAGCTCAATCATCCATCCGCAGTACCTCAATCGTCTGGTCAACGAGCTGGCGGATGAAGACGCGATCTTCACCTGCGATGTGGGCACGCCCACTGCATGGGCTGCGCGCTACCTGAAAATGAACGGCAAGCGTCGTCTGATCGGCTCGTTCAACCACGGTTCCATGGCCAATGCGATGTTGCAGGCCATCGGCGCACAAGCGACCTTCCCCGACCGCCAGGTAATTTCCATGTCTGGCGATGGCGGTTTCACCATGATGATGGGAGATTTTCTGACCCTGAATCAGGTCGGCTTGCCGGTAAAAGTCATAGTGCTGAACAACGGCACCCTGGGCTTTGTAGAAATGGAAATGAAAGCGGCGGGTTTCCCGGATGTGGGCTGCGAACTGAACAACCCGAACTTCGCCGCCATGGCCGAAGCGATGGGGGTCAAGGGAATTCGTGTCGAGCATCCAGGCGAGCTGGAAGCGGCCCTGCGTGAAGCCCTGAGCCATGACGGCCCGGTACTGGTCGACGTGGTCAGTGCCCGTCAGGAGCTGGTGATGCCACCGAGCAAAACCTTCGAACAAGCCAAGGGGTTTAGCCTGTTCATGCTCAAGACCGTAATGGACGGTCGTGCCCGGGAGCTGATCGACCTGGCCAAGGTCAATTTATTCCGCTGAAAACAACCCCGACACCTGTAGGAGCGAGCTTGCTCGCGAGCTTTTCAACCACACAACCAAAAGCTCGCGAGACAAGCTCGCTCCTACAGGATTACAACGTGGCGGTATAACCGCGATGGACGGATCGACCTGGCCAAGGTCGATTTATTCCGCTGAAAACTACCCCGATACCCGTAGGAGCGAGCTTGCCTCGCGAGCTTTTCAGCCAATCAACCAAAAGCTCGCGAGCAAGCTCGCTCCTACAGGATTACAACGTGGCGGTATGACCGCGATGGACGGATCGACCTGGCCAAGGTCAATTTATTCCGCTGAAAACAACCCCGACACCTGAAGGAGCGAGCTTGCCTCGCGAGCTTTTCAGCCAATCAGCCAAATGCTCGCGAGACAAGCTCGCTCCTACAGGATTACAACGTGGCGGTATGACCGCGATGGACGGATCGACCTGGCCAAGGTCAATTTGTTGCGCTGAAAACAACCCCGACACCTGTAGGAGCGAGCTTGCCTCGCGAGCTTTTCAGCCAATCAGCCAAAAGCTCGCGAGACAAGCTCGCTCCTACAGAATTACAACGTGGCGGTATGACCGCGATGGACGGATCGACCTGGCCAAGGTCAATTTGTTGCGCTGAAAACAACCCGACACCTGTAGGAGCGAGCTTGCCTCGCGAGCTTTTCAGCCAATCAACCAAATGCTCGCGAGACAAGCTCGCTCCTACAGAATTACAACGTGGCGGTATGACCGCGATGGACGGATCGACCTGGCCAAGGTCAACTCATTGCGCTGAAAACAACCCCAGATACCTGTAGGAGCGAGCTTGCCTCGCGAGCTTTTCAACCACACAACCAAAAGCTCGCGAGACAAGCTCGCTCCTACAGAATTACAACGTGGCGGTATAACCGCGATGGACGGATCGACTTGCCCAAGGTCAATTTATTGCGCTGAAAACAACCCCGACACCTGTAGGAGCGAGCTTGCCTCGCGAGCTTTTCAACCAAACAACCAAATGCTCGCGAGCAAGCTCGCTCCTACAGGATTACGTCGTTGCGGTATTAGCGCGAATGAAAGCGCCGGTTAAGCGCCATTCTTTTGGCCAGAATCTCGCGCTCCCGCTTGCGCTGGCTGCGTACCACCAGGCCCCAGACAATCAGGCACAGCAACAATCCGCCGCCACCCCAGATCACGTAAGGCATTGCCACCACCAACAGCGGCGCATCACCACCACGACGCAGGCTGGCCACGGTCTGTTGATCAACACTGAGCAACGGGTTGCCGAAACGTTGCAGGCTGTAGTTGGCAATCGCCGCCACTTGCTGATCATTCAGGTCACCACCCAATGCCGGCATGCTGACTTGCAGGTCGGCCCCTTTACGCTCCACCCCTTCAATTATCGCCATCACCAGATTATTCGGATGCAACCCGGTCAAGGCGCTGTTCTGGCTCAAGGAAGGATAGAACCCGTCGCCGGTGCCCTGCCCGTCACGCCCGTGGCAACTGGCGCACGCCGAGTTGTAGAGCCGGGCGCCATCGGTTTCGCTGGCATCGGCCAGGGTTGCCTGATCGAGCTGACCGGTTTCGAGGGTGGTCATGTCGATCGGCGTCACCACCCGCGGGGTGCTGGCGACATGGTTTCCGGTGGCAATCGCCGGGACGGTTTTCAGGTAGCCGGCCATGGCGTACAGGTCATCATCGGTCAAAAACCGCAGGCTGTTTTCCACCGCTTCAGCCATGCCGCCCGCCGCTTGTGCCTTGTTGGTGACGTGGCCGTTTTTCAAGAACGCCACCACCTCGTCATTGCTCCAGCCGCCCAGGCCGGTGGCTTTGTCCGGGGTGATGTTAGGCGCGATCCAGCCGCCCAGTGCAGCGCCCGACAAATAGCGCTCGGAGTCTTCCGCCATCAGAGCATTACGCGGGGTATGGCAGGCACCGCAGTGGGCCAGGCTATCGACTAGGTATTGCCCGCGGGTCAACTGTGCATCGTCCGGTTTTTTGGCAACAAAACCCTGGTTGTCGAGAAACAGCAGGTTCCAGCCAAACATCAACGGCCGGATATTGAACGGGAATGCCAGTCGGGTCGGCGCCACGGCTGCGTCTACCGGTTTAACCCCCTGTTGCAGGTACACATACAGCGCGTGAATGTCTTCATCGCTCATGCCCTGATAGGAGGTATAGGGCATGGCCGGATACAACTGCTGGCCCTTGGCGTTGACCCCTTTGCGCAAGGAATCGGCCAGTTGCTGCTCGGTGTAATCACCAATGCCGTGGGTCTTGGACGGTGTGATGTTGCTGGCAATGATCTTGCCCATGGGCGAGTCGATGGCATAACCACCGGCCAGCGCCGGGCCGTCTTTTTCCACCGTACGGTGACAGGCCCCGCAGTCGGCAGCCCGGGCCACGTATTCGCCTTGCTTGATCAGCGCGGCAGTATCTTCGACCGCCCACACGGACAGCGAAGCAAACAGGCTGCACAGGGCAACCAGGGGGCGTAGCGCGCAGAGATAGGGATTCATGGCTCAGACCTCCCGCGCAATGATGTCGGCCACACGAATGCTCAAGGCAACCCCGGTCAGCGTCGGATTGATGGTGCCCGATGCCGGAATCACCCCGGTGGTGGCCAAAAACAGGTTCGGATGATCGAAGGTGCGGCACTCGTGGTTGACCACCGAGTCCTTGGCATCAGTACCCATGATTACGGTGCCCATCAGGTGGTCGCGGTTCTGCCAGCCGGTGTTGTCCTCAACCACGGTACCGCCCATGACTTTCACGAAGTCGGCATAGTCGGCGTCCACCCCGGGCTTGGCGGCTTTGACGTAATCACCTACTTCGTAATTGATCACCATCATCGGGATGCCCAGGGCATCGGTGCGGGTGGTGCTCGGGCGAATGGTGTTGCTCGCCAGCGGCAAGGTTTCGTACACCGTCGACACATCCACCCAGCGTGCCGAATCGTGACGAATTCGCTCGTCCAGTTCCTTGCCGAAAATGCCCTGCTCGATCAGACGATTGGCCACAGCCATGTTCGGCACGTTGTTGGCAAAGGCATGTTTGACCGACGCCCGTTCCTTGCGGAACGCGCCATCGCGACGGTTGAAAATCCCGCCTTGCTGCACCGCTCCGCGCCCCGGCCATACCGGCTCGTCGGCCAGAAACTGCAGCCCCTGACCAGTGTGGTCCATCAGGTTGCGCCCCACCTGGTCCGATGAGTTGGCCACCTCGGAAATCAACAGCAGCTTGGGGGTTTCCAGGCCATTGGCGGCCACCACAAAGTACTTGGCGGTGAGCCGCACGTTATCGCCCTTGGAGCTGCGGTAATGCACGGCAACGATCTTGCCGCCTTCGCCTTTCTCCAGCTTGTATGCCGTGGCGTCGGTCAGCAGTCTGGCCCCCGCCTGCTGCGCGTGCCGGGCATGCACATCACCGCTGTACATGGCGCCAATCGGGCATACCGGCATGCAGTTGTTGTTGCCGCTGCACGCCGGGCGATCGTCATAGGGCGTGGTGGCACGACCGTTGGGCTCATGCAGGAACACATAGCCGGCCGGGGCCAGACGCGCGCGAAGGCGCTGGAACAGGTAGGTATCGCCTTCGGGCGGCATGGGGTACGGCGTCGAACGCGGCGGAAAGGCCTCGCCGTCATGCCCGCTTTGATCCTGGGTATCACTGCCGCATACGCCCAGCGCCACTTCGGCCCGTGCGTAATAGGGTTCCAGCTCGCTGTACTCCATTGGCCAGTCGCGGCCAACCCCGTACAGGGTGTTGAGCTTCATGTCGTTGGGCAGGTAACGCCAGCAGGCTGCCGCCCAATGCCAGGTGGTGCCGCCGACCAGTTTCAACATGCCCGGACGAAACTCGAACGAGCCGATATTTTCTATGTACTGCTCATCGTAGGAATGACGCGCCCATGGCTCATTCGGATACGGCGAGTTGTAGTTACTCTTGTTCGAAGAGTTGCGAAAGTTTTCAACGATTTTCCAGCGGGGAATGGACTCACCTGCTTCCAGAATAATCACTGACTTGCCTTGTTTGGCCAATTCAAAAGCTGCGTTGCTGCCCAAGGCTCCGGACCCAACAACAATGACATCAGCATCAAAGACCTGACTCATGGGTACCCCTTGTTTTAATCGTTAGCGACGGTAGACGGCGGATCAACCCAATAGTTGGTATGCCCCCGGGAGTAGGTGGGGATCACGGTGGCATCCAGGGTCGGCGTGTACGCCAGCGCACCGGTGAAGGTCACCAGCCGGGTGTCGTCCACGGCCCGCATGCTGACCGGAGTGCCGGTATAGCCCAGGTACCAGGCGCGGACGATTTTTTGCACCGTGTCCTTGTACTGCGGGTGCTGATAAACCGGGCTGGCGCTCAACATCGAGACCCGGCTCAAACCATGCTGGCGGATGCTGCCCCACAGCCCCCTGACCTTTTCCGGGAACAATGGATCGGCCTCGGTACAGCGTGCCAGCACGCGCAGCGTGAGGCTCGGGTCCAGCGCATCGCGCTCGGTGAGGAACAGTGAAAGCTGGTGCAAAAGTTCGACATCATCAGTGGCGGCATTATTGATGCCTTGCGCCAGAACCGAACCCGCCCAGGATGAAGAAAGAAGTCCGGCACCGGTTATGGCAGCGCCAGAAGACAGTAACTTTCTGCGGGATATCACATAAATCTCCTTGATCATCAAAAATAAAGGCTGACACCTAGACCTTCGATAAATCAGGTTGTTACAAAGAATGATCAAACATCCTACAGAGATTAGTGATGGAGCTTCATGAATACCGGCTGATACCCCCTACCCGTTGCAGGAGCTGGGCGCTTGACCCGGCAAGGTTGCGATGTGGCCCCGCCATCGCCTAATATACGTTTCATATACATTTCATATTGAGCATTTAGATGGGCATTGTAAAAATCTCGGACGCCATGCACGAGAACCTGCGGCTGGCCAGCAACGCTCTGAGCCGCTCGATCAACGCACAAGCGGAGCACTGGATGCGTATCGGCATGCTGACCGAACTGCATCCAGGCCTGGATCACAACCAGATCTGCCGCCTGCTGATTGCCGCCGAACTGGACGGAGGCCTCGATTTGAAACAGTTGTGCGCCGCCACCCAAGCCACCGCAGGAGTCGATCAATGAGAGCCGGTGTCGTGATCAACAGCCCGGCGCAGATCGCCCAGTCAAAGATTGCCGGCAAGCTGGCCGCCGAAGTGCTGGCCATGATCGGCGCCCACGTCAAAGCGGGCGTCACTACCGACCAGCTGGACCAGATCTGCCACGACTACATCGTCAATGTGCAGAAGGCCATTCCCGGTAACGTGGGCTATCACGGTTTCCCGAAAACGGTCTGTACCTCGGTCAATCAAGTCGTCTGCCACGGCATCCCGAACGCAGTGCCGCTCAAGGACGGGGATATCGTCAATATCGACATCGCCGTGGTCAAGGATGGCTGGTACGGCGATACCAGCCGCATGTACCTGGTCGGCGATGTCGATCCGCAAACCCGTCACCTGGTGAAAACCACCTACGACGCCATGTGTGCCGGGATTCGTGTGGTTCGCCCGGGCGCAACCCTGGGCGACATTGGCCATGCCATCCAGTCGCTGGCCGAAAAGGAAGGGTTCAGTGTGGTCCGCGAGTACTGCGGTCATGGCATCGGCAAGGTCTACCATGATGAGCCGCAGGTCCTGCACTACGGCTACCCGGGCCAGGGCATGAAGCTTAAAACCGGCATGATCTTCACCATTGAGCCCATGCTCAATGCGGGCAAACGCCATGTCAAAACCCTGGCGGACCAGTGGACCGTAGTGACCAAGGATCAGTCGCTGTCGGCCCAGTGGGAACACATGGTTGCCGTGACGGATGACGGTTTCGAAGTGCTCAGCCCCTGGCCCGACGCCAGTGACGAATACCCCGCCATCTAATGTGTGTGGGAGCCGGGCTCCCACAACCATCAGTGACTGCCATCAGCCGTTCTCGAACTGCGAGCGGATCTTGAACAATTCATTGTCGCTGGTCACACCCAGCTTTTTGTAGGCCGATTGCTTCTGGGTGCTGATGGTCTTGATGCTGCGGGAAAACTTCCCGGCGATTTTCGTCACCGACATGCCCTCAAGACAGCAGCGCAGCACTTCGCGCTCACGAATGGAAAGGGTACTCAAACCGGTCAGTTCCCCCTGGTCTGACCCGCTGTCGGCAGAGGTTTCCAGGCTGCTGCGGGTCGAAATTTCGTTATGTTTGAGCTCCAGCGCCATCGCAGAATGCAAATAAATCTGGCCGGCGGCGACTTTTCTGATGGCGAGTACGACTTCATCAGAGCTTGTATCCTTGCCCAGAAATCCACTCGCACCGCAGCGCATCGCCAGGGCTACCGTTGCCGGCGTATGCAGGGCCGAAACCACCAGCAGGCGCGCCCCCGGATACCGCAGCCGCAGACCGCGAATCAGATTCAGGCCGTCAACTTCGCCGGGGCTCAGGGAGTAGTCCATCACCACCACGTCCACACTTTGCGTTCTCAACGCGTCCATCAACTGCCGGCTGCGGGTGAAACAGCCGACAATCTGCATATCTTTATGGGGGGTGAGTAACCGAGAAAACCCTTGCAGAATCAGCGCATGATCATCAAGCAACATCAAGCGAATCGGGTTCAACATGGATGCCATGGCAACTTCCTCTTTACCTCTCAGCGTTGCTGAACCAGGTATTACTCCATATGACCCTTTATCAGGGGCGTTCGTACCAGCACTTCAACCAGAGTCAAAGCCAAAACCCGCACCAACACTAAGGGCAAAGAATCGCGCGTTATGATATGCCCGCTTTCCGCCACAAAAATAAGAATCGTCTCAAAAAGCAAAAGTGTCTTACCCCCACCAGCCTCAGCCAACATGAAGTCGGCCGCGCCAGAAAGCAGCCCAATCTCTAAAAACCCGCCTTGATCCATTTTAGAGGCATCCACTGCACAGGCTGTGCAGAGCGAAATGGGGGCTGATTCAGGTCAGGATGAACCACGGGCTACTATTGATTCCGGGTAGCGACTTCAGCCTCTGCACATGTTGTTCATAATCTATTACTCTGAAGCTCTGGCCTGCGGCCCCTGGAGCCGTACAGATCACACTCAACACTTATTTGTCGACCTCGCGACTACTGTGGCGCGAGATGAGGACAAAGTTCTTCGAGGCTGGTCATGTCCATTCGCAAAATGATTCGGGTCATGCTTCTGGATGATCATCTATTCATGCTCCAAGGCCTGGAACTGAGCCTGAAAACCCAGGCCGACATTCAGATTGCCGGCAGTTTCAGCAGCAGTCAGGCACTGCTTGAGGCACTGCAACGACAGAGCGTCGACCTGGTGCTGCTGGACTATTCACTGGGGCCGGACGAAATCGACGGCCTGAACCTGGTGCGCGGCCTGAAAAAACGCTTTCCGGGCATGCGTTTGCTGGTGCTGTCGGCACTGCATAACCCCGCCACCGTGGCCATGGTCATGCGCAGCGGCGCCGACGGATTTATCGGCAAAGAAGTGGACCCGTCCCAACTGCCTATTGCCATTCGCCGCGTGGTATCCGGCAAGACCTACCTGGCCGAAACCATGAGCGAGCAGTTTCGTGAACAGGAGATCTCTTCCGGCGATCCATCGACCGCAGCCACCAACGATGACACTGACAGCCTGGCCATCCTTGCCACGAATGCGGCGCTGACCGGGCGCGAGCACGAAGTGATGCGCTGCCTCCTGGACGGCATGTCGGTGACGCAAATTGCCAATAAGTTTTCCCGCAGCATCAAGACCATCAGTACCCAGAAACAAGCCGCCTACAAAAAGCTCGGGTTGAACAATGACAACGAGCTGAACAAGGTCCGCTACCTGCTGGAAGGCCAGTGATATGCGCAGGCTGATGCTGCTGGGGATTGCGCTGTTGATCAGTTGCCAGGTGTACGCCGATTCCCCTTACGCCTTCACCCCGGCAGAGAAGCAATGGATCTAGGAGCACCCGGTGGTGCGCTATGCCATCGACTCCTACTGGCCGCTGGAATACATCGAAAATGGCGAACACAAAGGCCTGACCCGCGATTATCTGCAGCAAATCTCGCGCATCAGCGGACTGCAATTCGAACTGGTTCCGACAAAAAACTGGAGTGAAACCCTCGCCCTCATCGACGCTGGCAAAATCGACCTGACCACTGCGGTCTCCAAAGCCTTGATCGACAAGGATCAGGCCGGAAAACTACTGCTGTCCGACGTTTTTTTCGTCGGTTCCACCGTCGTCGTCACCCGCAGTGGTGAACCGGTACTGTTTTCGACCCACAAACTCAACGGCAAAGTGGTAGCGGTCAAAGGCGGCGGCGGCTATGAGCAGTACCTGCGAAAAGAGTTCCCCGACGTCGAACTGCTACTGATCAATGACCCGGAGGACGCCCTGATGGCTTTGGCCGAGGGCAAAGCCGACGCTGTGATTGGCATGGACAGCGTTTTGCAGTTGATCATATCCCGCAAGTTTTTCGGCACCCTGCACCTGGCCGGCGTGCTGTCAGACATGCCGATCGTCAGCAGCATGGGTATCAGCCCCAAGTACCCTGAACTGTTGTCCATCATCAACAAATCACTGGCACAGCTACCGCCATCAACCATCGATGCCATCTTTGAACGCTGGCTGGAACGGACCGACTACGGCGCCCCCTCCTGGGCGACGGTTTTCCGCTACTACCAGATCGAGCTGATTTGTTTTGCCCTGCTGCTGTCGGCACTGGCCTTCATGACCCGACGTGCCATGCTGGCGAAAAAGGCCGCGCAGAAAAGCGAAGCGGCCAAATCGAGTTTCCTGGCAATGATGAGCCATGAAATCCGCACCCCGATGAATGGCGTGCTGTCGTCCATCGAACTGCTCAAGGGTTCACCGCTGACCCCGGCGCAACAGGAACTGGCCACCCTGGCCAACGTTTCGGCGCGCAACCTTCTGGAATTGCTCGACGACGTGCTGGATATTTCCAAGCTGGAAGCCGACAAGATCCAACTGGAATCCGTCCCCACCGATCTGCAGCAACTGGCCCGGGGCCTGGCCGACATCCACCAACTGGCTGCCCGCCAGCGCCATACCGAGATATCCCTGGCGGTTACCGGCCTGGATGAGGTGTTACTGATCCTCGACCCGGTCCGTATCCGTCAGGTCATCGCCAACCTGCTGTCCAATGCGGTGAAATTTACCGAGCACGGCGAGGTGCTGCTGAGCCTGCACTTTGAAGCCACTTCCTCCGACTCCGGACACCTGGAGATACTGGTCAGCGATACGGGGATCGGAGTCGACGCGCAACAACAACGGCATTTATTCCAGGCGTTCGTCCAGGCCGACAACTCGATCACCCGGCGTTACGGCGGCAGCGGACTGGGGCTGTCCATCTGCAAACAGCTGGTGGAGTTAATGGGCGGCCAGATCGACCTCGAAAGCGAATCCGGCCAGGGCACCCGTGTACGCGTCAGCTTGCCGGTGAGTTTCAGGCACAAATACCCTGCCCTGCCTGCCCGGGCTGCCGAAGAGCCGCTGCCGGACGCACCAGCGAAAACCTGGCAGCAGGTGCTGGTGGTCGAAGATCATCCGATCAACCGCCAGACCATCCAGCTACAACTCACTGAGCTGGGGTATCACGCGCTGATTGTCGAGGACGGCATAGCGGCCATGGCGACCATGGAGCAGCACCGCGAGGGCATTTGCCTGATCCTGCTGGACTGTCACTTGCCCGGCATCGACGGTTACGAAGTGGCCCGCAGGATTCGCCAGCAGGAACAAGAGCAAGGCCTGGCCCACATGCCGATCATTGCGATCTCCGCCTCCACCGACGAGCAACATCAGCTCAAATGCATCGACAGCGAGATTGACGGCAATCTGTCAAAACCCCTGACTTTGTCGGCCTTGCGGCAGATCCTGGGCCTGTGGCTGCCCGGCCCCGACACCCCGCCCCAGCCTGTGGCCAGCTCACTGAGCAGCGCCTCCATCGAGGATCTGTTCAATACCTCCTGTGGCGAAGATTTCGCATGCCTGCATGATGCGTTCGACAAGCACAACCTGGTGCTGGCCCTGCACTACAGCCATCGTCTTCACGGTGCAGCGCTGGCGATGCAGGCGAACGAACTGGCGAAACGGGCCAGGGACATGGAGCAGGCCCTGCGTGATACTGCCGGTCAGGAGTACGACTGGAGCGCCATGCTGGCCGGCATGGAAGAAGCGTTGAAGAGCTTTTACCTGAGCAGAAAAACGGGCCCGTAGTCGCTGACCGGGCACGCGGCTGCGAGCCCCCGTCGCAGCCGCGTTGCGCGTCAGCGACAAGCGGATTCCAGGGCATGTTGCAAATGCTCGATGGCCATGTGAACAGTCGCAATTTCAACTGGCTCCTGGCAAAGCGCCTCAAGTCTGCGGGCAGCCTCGACGACCCGGGGCTGATCCAGCATCATGGCGGCACCTGCAATGCGATGCGCCCGATGCGCCACCTGGGGCCAGTCACAGGCTTGCGCAAAGCCAGGCAGAGGCTCGAAGTCCAGGTGACAAGTTGCAAAAAAAGCACTTAGCAGATCGCCGTCGGCCGGCTCCGGGGATGGCGTGCATCTGTCACACCACAGATCGATTATTTCCCGCAACTGGTCAACCCGTAACGGCTTGGTCAGCAAGCCATCGATACCGGCGTCAAAACACGACTCGGCATGCTCCGCCCCAACCATTGCCGAAATGGCAATGATCGGTGTACGGATCTGGCGCCCGGCCTCCATGACACGTATACGGCGGGCGACGCTATAGCCATCTATATCCGGCAAATTGCAGTCCAGCAGCACCACATCGAAGCGTTCCCCGGCAAAGCAATCCAGACCCGCCTGCCCCGTCAGCGCCTGGACGTTTTCATGGCCCATGGTCTGTAACTGGCGCCTGATCACAAACTGGTTTTGCGGATGATCCTCAACCACCAGTACTTTCAGCGCCGGCATCCCGCTACCCGCCGCCGCGGTTGAAGCTGAGGAATTTGTCTGCTGGAGGTGCACCTGCGGCTCTGCCAGCAGCGCGGGCACCCGGACCACGAAGGTTGTGCCCTTGCCGAGCTCGCTGTGCAACACAATAGTGCCGCCCATCAACCCCAAAAGACGGCGGCAGATGGTCAGCCCCAGACCGGTGCCGCCAAACTTTCGGGTAATCGAGTCGTCGGCCTGGGTAAACGCCTGAAACAGGCGCCGCTGATCACGCCAGGAAATGCCGATGCCGGTGTCAATAATGCTCAGGTGCAACAGCCCCCTGGCTGAATCCTCAGGGTCGATCTCAAAACCGGCTACCACCTTGACCTCACCGGCCTCGGTAAACTTGATTGCATTGCAGAGCAGGTTGATCAGTACTTGCCGCAGGCGCAGGGCATCAACACTCAACCACAGCGGCGAGTCCCACTGCAGGCTCATCTTCATCGGCAGGCCTTTCTCCTGCGCCCGCAACTCCGAGATGCTGAGCGCCTCCTCGATCAACCCGTCGATATTGGTGGGCCTGAACTCGAGCACCATGCGCTCGGCCTCCAGCTTGGAAAAATCCAGCGCACAATCGAGCAGCCCCAACAGCGTATTGGCACTGGTCACTGCAATTTTCGCCAACTCGGCATCTTCCGGCGCGAGCCGGGCTCGCCCCAGCAGCTCGACACTGGAAAGTATCGCATTCATGGGCGTACGAATTTCATGACTCATGACCGCCAGCAACATGGCCTTGTCCCGCTCGCTACGCCGGGCCTGGCGTTGCGCCAGATGGGCGTTGCACAACAGATACATGAAGATGGCAAGAAACAGGACCACCACGAGCATTTCGCGGCAATAGTATTTCAGCAGTTCGGACCACGACGGCGGCCCGTAACTGGCGGCATCAACCCAGCGCGCCAGCATGTGGTCGGTCTCGCGGGCGGTCAGCGTGGCCAGGGATTTGTTGATGATCGAGACCAGTAACGGCTGGTCCATTCGTATGCCGATGCTGACCACTGCGGGCAATTCGGCAATCGAACCCGCGACGTGCAGCGTATCGAAATAGCGGTGTTGCAAAATCGGGATCAACACCGCATCAACATCGATGGCGGCATACAGCTCGCCGCTCGCGACACGCTCCAATGCCTCTGTTGCAGTTTCGACCGCGACCAGCAGGATTGCGGGGTAACGTAAACGCAAACTGCGCTCATACCCGCCTCCGGCCTTGACAGCGACCTTCTTGCCCTCCAGTTGACGAGGATCGAACATCACCGGCGAACTGGCCCGGGTCACAATAAGCGTGGAACCTACAAAGTAAGGTTTGCTGTAGGCGATATGCTCACGGGATTGCGGCGCAGCCATCTGCTGTGAAGTGGCCGCAAGCAAGTCGATACTGCGCTCCGCCAGTGCAGCCCTGGCGGAGGGCCAGCCCAGGCCTTGCTTCCAGCGAAACTCCAGGCCGGAAACCCTGGCAATGGCTTTCAGGTACTCAGCGCTGAGCCCTTTATAAACACCATCTTCAACGTATTCCAATGGGCGCCAGTCGGGATCCACAGCCACATGGACCACAGGATTGGCGCTAATCCAGGCTCTTTCCTGTGCAGTGAAAAGCTGTTCAGCCTGCCCTTGGGCCATGCTCCGAAAACAGGCAGAGGCCAGCAGCAGGCCCCAGACAAACCTGCGGCCGCTGCGATCGCGCCTGAAAACTTTCTTGGCGTACCCCATTGCCCGGCCGGCTGCCGAGGCAATCACCCGGCACCCGATGGGCGCGCAGGACTACGGGATACCGGATTATGGGTGGGTATCACTGCTCGCAGAGTGCATGCGGGTGCATAGCGGGCGCCGACCCTGAGCAAACAACCGACCCGACACTGGCAGATCCTCGGGGCCCGAGCCCGTACCATCGCCCGGCATCGTTGCCAGACAAATTTTGAGTTCACCATCAGGCCAGCCATTTGCAACCCGCTAAAGTACTTCCTGGGAGTTGAGCTGACATAAAGCGTCCAACAGCAACAAATGGTTTTTATCCAGCATGTCGACATAACAGGCCAGGAGTTGCGCATTCACGCAATTTACCGGTAAATCGACACCATCCGTAAGTTCACGAATCATGATACTCAGCACCGTCTGATTTTCACTGATCCGGAGAATTGCCTGTGATAAAGCCACAACACTGTCCATCGAATATCCTTATAAGTAAGTAGACTCTACGGGGAATCCATCCCCTCCAACGCAGTACTGCTTGAGCAACAGACATACTTCTGAATCAGCAGACGGCATTTAAAAAAATATAGCAGCACTCTAAAAATCAAAAATAAGAACATTCTTATAATAACCCGGCAAAAATCAGGCCATTATTAGAACCCAATAGTGTCCGACCCACTAACAGCGGCCATCACTTAATCACCTTCAAACTGCGAGCGAATCTTAAACAATTCATTATCACTGCGCAGCCCGAGCTTTTTAAAGGCGGCCTGCTTTTGAGTACTGATGGTTTTGACACTGCGCTCGAATTTCAACGCGATTTGCGTGACCGACATGCCATCCAGACAACAACGCAATACTTCACGTTCACGAAATGACAACTCACTGGTTCTGACCAGCATGTCCACCCCGGTGGGTTTGGCCAGGCCATTGCGCTGCCCCTGAGCAATGGAAACCCCGTTGTATTGCAGATTCGACTCCATCTGCGGATGCAGGTAACCGCGCCCGCCCACCAGTCTGCGTACGGCAACCGCCAGTTGACTGGAGCACATGTCTTTACCGATAAACCCCTTGGCTCCGCAACGCAGGGCCAGCGCCACAGTTGCAGGAGTGTGGGATGCCGAAATAATCAGTAAATGAATATCCGGAAAGCGAAGCCGCAAACCGCGAATCAAATTCAAGCCGTCAATTTCCCCCGGACTCAGGGTGTAATCCATGATGATTATGTCAACTTCCATGCCGGGCTGGCTCAATGCATCAATCAATTCCCGGCTGCGGGTGAAGTGCCCGACGACTTCCATATCCTGCTCTTGCCTCAACAGTTGCAACATACCCTGCAAGACCAGGTCGTGATCATCCAGCAGCATCAGCCGGGCCGGCCGTAATAATGAAGCCATCAGAAACTCCTTTATAAGCATTGACTGTTGCAAATACCTTTTGCAGGCCGGGTGCTTTTAGTTAAAAAGCAGAAATACTCTTACCGATCAAATCCCCCCTCGGCATCATTCGACGACACCTTGCTCGGCCAGCACCTTGAACCAACTCAAAGCAGTATTGGCACCGCACAAGCCTGCGCAATTCGGCTGTTTCTGCGTAAAAGCCGAGTTGGCGATGTTGTGCACAGCTTAACGTCCACTCACGGCTGTTGATCCGGGTTTCAAGACGCACATCGCGGGAGACGGGTTACAGGCGCGCCCCGTTTAAAGGAGTGGCAGCAATCGCAACGGAATGATTATTTCACCCGCCTCAAGGTTTGAAACCGTCCAGATGACGGTCAGGTCCGATGACGCAGAGAAAGCTATATGAACAACGGGTTACTGTATTTAGGAAAGCTCTGAAAGCTGAAGCGGTTCAGCTGAAGTGCCAATCGACGGGCAGCGGAAGCCATTCAGCGCTTCACGACCCAAAGCCATGCCCTGGCGCCCTGCCCGCAGCTGCAAGCGCACTTCCTCCCCTTCGAAGTCCAGAACCAGTTGCCGGACTTGGGGATTGTCGGTCGGTATCTGCCGGGCCTGATCAAGCAAACGAAACCAGGCCCATGCCCCTTCGGTGCGCCGGGTAAGGGTGCGGCCATCGAGCAAGGTGGCCGAGAGGCGAATCTGCGTCCCCAGGGCCTTGCCCGGAAAACCGAAAGTCACCCCGCGCAACGGTCCGTGCCGATAGTCCAGGCGCTTGTCATCGATGTGCAGGGTGAAGCTGGCGATGCGCTCGCTCATGGTCAGCGGGCTGAGCTCAAATTCGAAGCCTGCCTGGGTCCCGCCTGCCGGAAAAAAACCCGCACGTACCTGCCCGGCCTGTTCCAGGGCGAGCAGTAACGCCCCCCCGAGGGACTCGCCCCCAAGGCTGTCACCCAGGCGCCACGGACGCGAACGGGTATCCAGCAAGCCCGCCAGATGTTGCTGGACAAAGCCTTGCAGTGCCCCGTCAGCGGCAAACATCCGGTTGAAGTCTTCGAGGCTGACGTCACTGGCCGAGTCACCCGCAAACGGGTAACGCCCGCTCAGTCCGCGCTCGCACAATGGCGCCACTTCAGCGGCCCAGGCAGTGGCCAGCGAGCGTCGGCCCTGCTGCTGTACTTGCTGCTGGCCAATCTCGGCAACGTCGAGGAAAACCGGCTGCAGCAGACCGGGCAACTGCTCGATTTCCTCATTCAAACGCTGCAACACCTCATTGGGCGGCACCGTGACTTTCAGGGAAGGCGCTTTCTGATTGGCCTGCATCAATAAAGCGGCACCTTTGACTGCTGCGCGCACTGCCAGGGCCGGCGGCTCGGGTGCCGAAGCAGCGAGCCAGCGATGCAAAGGCTGGAAGTGCCGGGTCACCGGATGCTCCGGGGGCGCGGCAGCGGTCTCGCCCGGTTCGGCCACAGGCTGAAGACGCTGCGCCTGCTTTTGCGCCATATCCAGCCAGCCCTCTGGGGATGCTGCGGGGGTCAGTTGGGTATGCCCGGCGACGGCCTGCAGTAATACCAGCAGCGGCGAATCGGTCCGGGCCAATTGCATCAACCGCCGCGGCAGGTGTTCATGCTGGTCCAGGCCGGCGATTTGCAGATCGTCGAAAAAACCCTCCCAATGGGCAATGTAGTCCTGATGATAGAGCGCCAGAATCTCGCGTTTGACAGGCTCCAGAGCCAGCACTTCGGAGCGCCCCAGCAGTCGACGTTCTTGCAGCAACCCAACCGTCAGCAAGGGCTCGAGCAATGTCTCGAAACGCCGATAACCCTCCCGGGTATACAACCCCGGCACCCCCTCCACCAGGCTTTCGCCGCTGCGCCGGGCGAACAGCAGCATGCCCTCGGCCCCCAGCACCGAGGCAATGCTGAACTCGGCCAGGGCCTGACCCCGCATCCCCTCAAGCAGTTGTTCGTATAAACGCTGGGCCAGCGGTTGCGCCGCCAGCCGGTTGCGCACCTGCTCGATCAGGCCGCGATCCAGCGGCACCGGGCCGGACTGCGCCAACCCCTTGAGCAGGCCTTGCAGATGCTGATCCAGCCGCAGGCGGTAGGCTTCACCGGGGCCGCCCGCAGCCCGGGCATACCAGTCACGCAATGAGCGGGCATCCATGGGCGCCTCGCCACCGAGCATTAAATACAGCCCCAGGCTCTCGCGCAGCCCCTCGTCAGTAGTGCCATGCAAACTGCCATGCAAGCGCTGCAACAGATCCACCAGCAAAACCTGCTGCAGATCCCGGGCATACAACTGCCCGGACAACTGACGTAACTGGCGATCGGTGGCCCAGACCCTCCAGCGCCGATCGAGAAGCCGGGCTATGCCGGCGAGCCGGTCCAGCCGCAGCAGTGCCCCGGCCCCCAGCGCGACGGGTGCTCCATGGGGCAGCGCCTGCTGCAATGCCGCGATGTGTTGATCAACCTGCTCCAGGCGCCGGTCCTGATCACGGTACAGATTGAGTAACAACAACCCGGCGAGCAGGCTGGCGACCAGCATCAGATAGTGCGCCCGCGGTCGCCACCAGGCGCCGGCCTGACGCAACGGGGTGCGTATCCGGCCCGGCCGGCGGCAGGTCTGCAAGGCCCGCAGCAGGGCCGGCGCCGGCGACTCCGGGGTGGCTGCCCGGGCGCTGAAACGTATGGATTGCAAGGCGACCTGAGCAATGCCCGGCTCCTGGGCCAGCGCTGTGTTCAGCAGCCCGTTCAATGTCAGTGCAAACCCTCGCCACATCGGTATGAAGCCATACAGCCGGGCGCGCACCTGAACATCCGGCTCGCGCTGCAGGCGCTCGAACTCACTGCTGTCGAGGCCCTCGATCAGGGCAGCCATGCGCTGTTCGAGGGTGGCGAGCAAGTGCCGGTTGCGGGTGGCCGGGGCGAATTCCACGCTCAACTCGCGGCGGTCCGCCGGTAGCCAGGCCAGTGATTCGCCATAGCCGGGCAACTGCTCGCATTCACTGATGATCAACTGCAGCGTCAGCCCTTTGCCGAAGCGGCTGGCCAGCTCTTCCAGACGCGCGCGCAGGCTCAATGCAATCTGGTCCCGCTCCACCTCTGTCGCGCCCTGCAGCCGGGCGGCCGATAGCACCAGGATCACTCCACGCGGATGCTGACCCGAGGCGCCCGACTGCCCCAGGTCATCCAGCAAGCGACGCCACAGCCGCACTTCCTGCGGGTGGCGCTGGCTCACCAGGTGGCCGCCGATTTCAAACAGCCCATAGCCGTCAACGGCACTGCAGCGCAAGTCTTCATCGGCATTGGCCGGCAACCCGAGCAAGGGCCCCTTCTCGACCCCGGCCGGCCCGATCACCAGCAACCCCGGCAATTTGCCCCCGGTGCGCTGGCGCCATGCACACAGCCGTTCGTGCAATGCCAGTTCGCGCTCCGTCAACTCGTCGAGCACCGCTGCCGTGGCGACCGCTTGCGGCTCGGCCTGCTGCTTGCCACGCCGCCCGAGCCAGACCAGCAGGACGGCCACCAGCAGCAGCGCGCCACACAGCAGCAGGCGCACCACCAGAGCGGCCAGCGGTACATGACCGTCAACCGCCAGGCGCGGGCCATGGATCAGGATCAGATACATCGTAAATAGCAGCCCCAGCAGCCAGGGCGAGGCCCGCAGCAGGGTTTTCAAAACACGCAGGAGCATGGCAGCAACATCCGCAAGGTAGAAGGTTGAGGGAAGGCGCCCGGCTTACAGCTCGGCGGGGTACACAAAGATTTCGACCCGACGGTTACGGGCCCGGTTGTCCGGGCTGTCATTGGCGAACAAAGGTTCGAATTCGCCACGTCCTTCAGCGCTAAACCGCGCCGGGTCGATCTGATTGCCCTGCAACCTGTGCAATACCGCCTCGGCACGGGCCAGCGACAAGGCCTGATTGGAGCCCAGGCCTCTGGCCACCGGCGTGTCATCGCTATGCCCGATCACCTTGATCTGCACCGGCCACTGCTCCAGGGCCGCCGCAATGCGCGACAACACTGGCTCATAGGGCGCCGCCACTTCACTGCCGCCGGTGGCGAACAGGCCCGAGGAACTGATGATGATGCGCACCCCCTGCCCGTCTTCGAGCAGGTTCAGACGCCCCGCACGCAAATCGGCCGACAGCGTCTCGGCCAGGGACTGGGTCAAGCTGATCAGCGGGGCCTGCTCCAGTGCCTGCAAACGTAAAAGGGTCTGATAGGCGCGATTTTCCAGGTGCCAGGTCAGGCCCGCCGCCAGCACCAGCAACAGGGCGCCACAGCCCCACCAGACATAGCGCTGGCGTCGGCTGAAGTAGCCGCGACTCCACGAACGCAAATGCTCGTCCAGGCGGGCCTTGGGCAGGTAGCCGCGTTGCAGGCGGATGGTTTCGAACAGCTGGTTGCGGCGCAGCGCCAGTGCCGCGCGCCCCTCGCTCTGGATGCGATAGCGGCCTTCCAGCCCCAGGGCCAGGCACAGGTACATCACTTCCAGCAGGGCAAGGTTTTCCTGGGGCTTGAGTTCCGCGGCGTCGAGGTAGGCGAAAAAACCGTCACCACCGGAGGTCTGGCCATGAAAGATCATCAACAGACTGTGTCTGGACCAACCGCCGCGCCCCCATTCGGAGCCCGAAATAATTTCATCGAGCAAGGTACAGATGGCGTACTGGGCCCGTTCCACCGTATCCAGCGAAGCCCCGTCAGCCATGGCCTGACGATGAAAGGTGCGCACCTTGGTGACCAGTCGGGCCCGCAGCTCATCCAGATCCGGCGCACGTTCCAGACCGCGCAGCAGTACCACTTCATACAACAGGTCACTGGCGCGCTGGCCAAGCCCGTCGCTGCTCAGCGGGGGCAATGCTTCAGCCGGGCCGGCGGGTTGTGCAGAGGCACGCAAACGCGCCCTGATACGGGCTAACGGAGAGACAAAACGACGAATCATTGAGGGTCCTTGATCGCCCAGAAGGCCAGTTGCAAGCCGGGGAAGTCACCGGCCAGATGGAGTCCGAAACCGGCACCGGTGTTGAGTTCCTGCCACAGCGGATGATCGCTTTGCAGCTCGAAATAGCTGAAGCCCGCGTAATAGGGCAGTTCCCGCGGAGCGGCCGGCAAGACACTTACGCCAAGCCCGGGCAACTGCAGGTCCACCAGGTCGGCGACCCGCTCTGCAGGGCCAATTTTCAGGCGGGTCGGGAACACCTTGCGCAGTTCATCGTCCGGCACCTGGGCGCGCACCGCGAGCACAAAGCGGGCGCTGGCGTACAGGCTTGAGTCGAGCACGGCGGCAAAGCGGATACCATGTTCGCGCTCGTGCAAAACCAGAGGAATGACATCGGTACCGGCCTGGGCGCTGAGGGTATAGGCCAGATCGTCCATGATCGGGGCGAAGCATTCGCCAAGCCGGTCGTGGCGATAGACAGGATAGGATTTGGGCCGTTTACTGCTTTCAGAAAATATCGCCAGCTCCCCGGCCAGCCCCAGCAACTCGCGGTAGAGCACCTCAGGGTGCAAGCCCGGATAGCTCGCCAGATGACCCAGCATGGACTCGGCCCGGTTGATGGTTTGCAGCATCAGAAAATGCTGGACCTCCGCCACGCCGCCCAGCCCCGGCACCCCCATATTGGTCGCCAGCATGTAGCCACGCTGCTTGACCCGGCTCAGAAAGTCGTCAACAAAGCTGACCAGGGGCCGGGCCAGACGCCAGTTCAACACCGGCGCGATAAAGCCCTCATCCAGACTGACCTGGCCACCGGGGCTGCGCTCGGCGATGCGCAGCACGTCCAGATAGACATGGGACCGTGCAACGTCGCGCTTGCCCGCCAGCATCAGGTTCAGCCGCGCCAGTTGCAGGGTCGCCTCGCCCGTGTCGGGGGCCGAACTATCCAGGGCCGGCTCTTCCACCAGACGGTAGCGCGCCAGGCTGTCGGGGCCGCTGTCACGGCTTACTTCGACAGTCGAGATGCCCGGCGCGGGCAAGGCCAGGACCACCTCCAGTTCCCGTGCGCCCTCGGGCACCACAAAGCGGGTGCGGGCCAGCTGCTCGGTGTCCAGATTGAAGAGTGTGCCGTCGGGCAAGATGCCGGCGCACTCCAGTAACTGCACGTAGCCCAGGGCCAGTTGGGCCGCATCGACCTTCAGCGCGGTAAAGCCCCAGGCATGGCTTTGCAAAGCCTGCAGGCCCTGCACCAATTGCGCCTGCTGGTGGCGTTGTTGCTGTTGAAAATGCTGCGGCTGGAGGAACATCCCTTCCGACCACAGCACCCGGTCATTGCTGAACACTGGATGCTTCTCCTTGTAATGGAATCAGGCGGATCGAAACCCGGGTCCGTTGCAGATTGATCTGCAGCGACTCGGGGGTTTGCCCATGAAACACCTCCACGGTGCGCCACTGGGCATTTTCCAGGTCGCGGTATTCCGCCACTGCGCCGAACAACTGCACAGCAGGTTCGGGCACAAAACGCCGGTTGAGCTCCTCCCCCGGTCTTAACTGGAACGTCTCGCGCTTCAACCAGGCGGGGCTGGCCGGCTCTGCGCCCGGTTCCAGCAGACTGGCCGGGTCAGCCGCGAGAAATGCCTTGGCATCACTCAGTTGGTAGATCGTCAGAATCACGGGCGATGGCCGCCCATGGATATCCGGATTCACATCGAGGGCAGCCTCGACCTGCAGGCTTCGGTACGGATCGGGTGGCGGGTCCTGGAACCAGCCGAACATCTGGCAGCCCTGCATCCCGCCAAGTACCAGCACCGATGCGCCGCAGAGCGTCAGCCGGCGCACCTGCCTAAGGACGTCAGTCACGACCATGGTCGGCTTCCTCGGGTTGCTTGGGCATTTGTGGTTTCTGGGTGGGGATGGGCTGCGGTGCCTCGGCCGGATCGGCGCTGCTGTCGCCCCCGCCGTTGATGTCCACCTTGCCCTTGGCGTCGATGGTCACCAGTGCGCCGTTGATCGCCACCCCCTTGGGCCCCAGGACCAGGGTGCTGGAGCCGGCTTTGAGGGTCAGGGTCTGCCCCGCCTCGAGGGTCAGGGTCTGCGAGCCCTTGAGGTCGACGCTGGTGGCGCCGAGCCGGAACTTGCCGCCGACCTTGGTATCGCTGTCGCCAGCAACCTCCAGCGAATGGCCGCCTGCTACTTTGAACCGATGATCGGCACCGGTTTCCATCGAGTAACCGGCACCGACTTTGATGCTGCGGTCACCCACCACCTCCAGCGAATGGCCGCCCGCAACGTACACATTGAATTCGCCACCCAGATGCTGATGGGCATCCTTGAGCACCTGCTGGAAGGAATTGCCCCCCACCTTCACGTGGCGGTCGTTGCCCACATGCTCCAGGGCATCATTGCGCACCGTGACGTCCTGATTGCGCCCGGCATGGAACAACAGTTGTTCGGCGCCGTCCCTGTCTTCAAAACGCAGTTCGTTGTAAACATCCCGGGCCCCCAGCGACTGGCTTTTAATCCCGCTGCGCGCCACCTGTGCCGGCAATTCATGGGGCGGGCGCATGCCACCGTTGTACAGGCTGCCGGTGATCAGAGGGCGGTCCGGGTTGCCGTCAAGAAACTCGACAATCACTTCCTGACCGATGCGCGGCAGAAAAATCGCGCCCCAGCGTTGCCCTGCCAGCGGTTGGGCGACACGCACCCAGCAGGAACAGTTTTCGTCGGTCTGTTCGCCACGGTCCCAATGGAACTGCACCTTGACCCGGCCGAATTCATCAACCCATAGCTGCTCGCCGGCCTTGCCCACCACAAAGGCGGTCTGCGGGCCGGGCATTCTGGGGCGCGGGGTCTGGACCGGGGCGCGATAGCGGGCATTGCTGCCTATGGCCTCGATATCACAACTGAAGCTCGGCGCGCTGACCCCGGTAGACGAAACCCTGCAAGTGGCGGTCAGCGTGGCCCGGGTAATCAAGTATTCGGCGTTCTGCCCAGGGTCGGCATGCCCGGACAACTTGAACGTGCCACCGGGCAACAGATAAGGCGCACAACCCGTGGCCCCGACCCGTTGCCGCAGCGCGTGCAAAGCCTGCACCCGGACCTTGGTCGCGGCCTCACCGCTGGCGCTGTTGTTAAAATGACCGGGGTAGCGGTAGTGCTCAAACCCGGCCTGATCATGGCCAGCGGCGATCGAGGCCGCCGCCGCAAGCACGCTGGCCTCACGGGTATTGGCTTTGCTGAAATCAAAATCAGCGGCACTCACCCGACCGCTGCACAGGGCCTGTTGCGGCACCCAGTCCCAAAGGCTGTGGAAGTTGTCGTCGCTGCCCACCCGCCAGTACAGGGTGTCACCGGCCTCCAGACTCCGGTGTTCGCTCATCGAGTCGGTCACCACCAGACTGTGCCCTTCGTCGCTATGGCGGAAGAAGTAATAGAGACCGGCCTCCTCCATCAGGCGACTGACAAAGGCGGCATCGGTCTCGGCAAATTGCACGCAATATTCCAGTGCCGCATAGCTTTCCGTCGCCGCCCACTCCACCTCGCCGGGGTAAGGCGCCAGCACAGCCTTGAGCACCTCCAGCACGCTCTGGTTCTGAAAAATCCGGCAGTTGCTGGCACAGCTTGCAAACCACAGCCAGGGCCGCAGCAAAAACTCATAACAGGGGAATCGCCCCTCATCGCCAAGACGCCGAAAGCCACAGACATGGCCATGCACCTTGCGCGATGAGGGGCTGTTTTGTGCCGAATGATGAAGTTCAAGCCCAAGGGCCTTGCCCAGCCAGTCGTCCGCGTTCAGTTCCCCTTCCGGGCTCAACACCTTCACCCGGTACTCAAACAGCTCGCTCAGGCCTTCATGACCGTGCAGCCCGGCAAACAACAAGGCACTTGAGCCCGGTGGCCCGGTAAAACCACAACGTGGCAGCAAAGAATCACTCATTGCACAACAGCTCCTCAACTGACCAGGGTTTTACCGGTGCCGGGGTGATCGATCTTGATCACCCCGGCCCAGTTGCACATACAGGTACATTTGCCGTGTAACGCCGGTTGCCCGGCGATAAAGGTTTTTATCGCCCCGGGGGTCCAGGGCGAGCTGGTAGCCGGTATGCAAGGCATGGGCGTCAATACCCCCATCGCCGCAGACGTGGCAGCAGACACCGCCGGGTTGGCCATCGACTTGCAGACACCGAACGGCGCGATATTGACCATCGGTTTGTGATCCATGATCGTGGCCGCGGGCTGGCCTTCAGCGGTGACCCGGTTGACCGGCAACACCGCCAACTTGGCGGGCGCTGCGCCAAATGAGCAACTTAACAGCGCGCCCATTACAACTTGTTGTGGCACAGGTAGCCCTCCGCGTAATGATTCATGGCTTTAGGTAACAACCGGTAGCTAATAACTGATGGGCGCAGCCTAAAGAAAAGCAGGCACCATCACATAGGAATAGTCCTAAACTTGATAAGTTTTTTCAGACGATACCCGCAAACAGAAAATCCGCTTAAGCGCTTATCTGCCACGTAAACTTTCTTATCAAGTTCAGCGAGAGCAACCTTAAGCCCTGGCGCTTTCAAATTAAATCCATGGCACTTTGAAAACAGCAAGGACTTAAGGTTTATACAGTCGCCCCCCTCAAGACGCTGTTAGCAGCTCGTTGGTATAGGCTAATATTCCACAGCGTCACAAGATGATTTTTGGCGAGCCGGCTATTTTATTGATGGCCATTATCTGTTGCGCCTTCGACACCAGAAACGCTTTTCTGTTGAGGTCCTGAGTCTTGGACAACACCCACACCTCACGAACCTTGATCGGGCTCGTCACCCTCAAGCCCTGATATATATTGATGTGCGGACGCCCCACAAGCAGCACCTCATTATGATTGCTCATAACTCTGGCGGTACGCCCAAGCAATTCCATCGGCGTACAAAGTTGATTAAACCCGCCCGCCACTTTCTTGCCCGGTTTTTTCGTTACCCCGGAATAAATAGCATCCACCAAGGCATAAGAATTGGTGATCTGAGTGCTGCCGTTTCTTCCAGGCTGTGTCCCGATATGATTAGGAAAACTTACATCATAGGCATGGGTGCCCAAGATGTTTTGAATCGGCACATCCAGCACCAGGGCCAACTCTCCAAAGGCCATGGTTTCTGCGTCTGAATCCGCACTGGCTCCTTGTATACGACCCAAATCAACCAGCGATGCGCTGATCACATCCCAGGTTTTAAACACCTCCTCAGCCGGCCTGGATAATAACGGGCTCAGGTCCGTACCCACGCCCATTAAATATTTGTAACGCAACGTATGAACCAATGCCCGAGACGCGCCCAACTTCTCCGGGCTCCACTCTTTCAGAATACTGACCTTATTCACAACATCCACCTTTTACATCCAGACTTAAAAAAACAACAATCCTTATCGTTCAGCCAATCAACACACTGAGGGGCGACTAAACACCACCCAGAGCGCCAAACCGCTAACGTTGAGTGACGTAGCGCTGGCGCACGCCTGGAGTTACTCAGGAAACACGTCAAGCCATTGCGGACGCAGCCAGCGCTAAATGGCGAAAAAAGTTTTATCGTCTTGAAGCGCACTTCTGAACTTACGCTGACGCCCAACCACGTCCTGTCGACACTACACAATGACATGCTCAAAGTTTAGCGGTATATCACTATTGGTGGACAGCATCAGGGCACCTCGCATAGCCGCTACAGGCCTATGGTACTTTTGAAGCACATACCTCTTGACATCTGTTTTTAATTTAACGCCCGGCTCCCGCACCCACTCAAAGACTCCGAAATTAGCATCAAACAGATAGATTTTTCCATCACTCTTCAACTTGAGCAATGCCATTGCATGAAAACTATCATATTTACGCATTACTTTGAGCAACGGACTTTTGTCAGCACCTATCTTCCAGGACATATAAACAACCGCATTCTCACCCGACGGCAGCGAAAATCCATTCACCAATGCAACCGAGGAATCATAATCATTGACACTGCGTCGCACCAAGCACTTATCCGGCACTTTCAACTGCAATTCAGACACTTTGTTATTCATAAAAGCCAATGAGCTGCCACCCGCATCATCATAAGCTTCGTACTCAGCCTGTATCTTTCCCCCCATAAAAAAATTGGGTGGCGACAAGGTGCCTGACACCCCCGTTATAATTTCAGACATCCACAACCATGTCTGACCCAAACAAAGCCCTGCACTATTAGTTGCTTCCAAGTGCTCGTGATAATTAATCGCTTTGTGTAGCCGCTTAAAACTCATACTCTGAACTTACCTTAGTATTTAAAACCATCAACCCAGCCGCTCCGAGAGGCATCCCCCAAAGCACTTCAACATCAAAAGATGTAGTGTTTAACCTGCACGAGACTCAACAAACCTGCCTGAAAACATAGTGGAGCGGCTATTAACCAGCTCCAAAACATTGCGGCTATCTTTACATCTCAACTTCCAGCCCCACCCCGCCCTCTGCGATTTTCAAACTCAGACTCTTAGGAGTTTTCTGATCCTTGGTCCATTGCAAAAACACCCGGCTCATCTGTGGCAACAACTCGCGGGTGAGGATGGTGTCGACCATACGGCCGCCGCTCTGGCGGTCGGTGCACTGGCCGACGATATGCGCCACCAGGCCCGCGTCGTAGTGCAAGGGCACCTGATAACGGCTCTGCACCCGTTGCACCACGCGCTGCAACTGCATTTCAACAATGCTGCCCAGCATCTCGTCATTCAGGGGGAAGTACGGGATGGCCACCAGCCGCCCCAGCAGTGCCGGGGGGAATACGTTGAGCAGTTGCGGGCGCAGCAACTGCTCAAGGTCCTGGGCTGTTTCGCCGCCGCGCAGGTTGAACAGCGCCTCGGTGCCGACGTTGGTGGTCATCAGGATCAGGGTGTTGCGAAAATCGATGACCTGCCCTTCGCCGTCTTCCATCCAGCCCTTGTCAAAAACCTGGAAGAACACTTCATGTACGTCGCGGTGCGCCTTTTCCATTTCGTCCAGCAGGATCACGCAGTGCGGGCGGCGGCGAACCGCTTCGGTCAACACGCCGCCTTCGCCGTAACCGACATAGCCGGGCGGCGCGCCCTTGAGCGAGGCCACGCTGTGGGGCTCCTGGTACTCGCTCATGTTGATGGTGACCAGGTTGTGTTCACCGCCATATAACAGCTCGGCCAGGGCCAGCGCGGTCTCGGTCTTGCCGACCCCGGAGGGACCGGCCAGCATGAACACACCCACAGGCTTGCCGGGGTGATCGAGGCCGGCGCGGGAGGTCTGGATGCGGCTGGCAATCGCCTGCAGGGCATGGGGCTGGCCGATGATGCGGTGCTCAAGGCTGGCGGCCAGATCGAGGATGGTGTCCAGTTCATCGCGCTGCAACGTGCCCAGCGGAATCCCGGTCCAGCCCTGCAACACATCCGCCACGGCCTGGGCGTCGACATCGGGCAGTACCAGGGCCGCGGTCCTGGCGTGAGCGGCCTGCAGGCGCTGCTGCAAAGCATCGGCACGCTCCAGCAGGGCTGCCCGCTCGGGAAACTCGCCTTCATCCTCGGCCTGCAGGCGTTCGCGCAGCTGCTGGATTTCCTCGACCCATGCCGCTTCGATCTGCCAGCGCGCTTCCAGCCCTCGCCCGTCATGCAGCTCTTCGCGCAGCTGTTGCTCAAGGTTGAGCAAACGCTGGGGATCCCCCAGGCCGATGGCCTGTTCGCGCTGCACCATGGATTTTTCTGCGTGCAGGTAGGCCAGGCGCTCGCGATGGTCTGCCAGCTCCCCCGGCAATGCCTGCTGACTGATGCGCACCCGGGCACAGGCGGTGTCCAGCAGGCTGATGGCCTTGTCCGGTAGCTGACGCTCAGGCAAGTAACGGTGGGACAGGTTCACCGCCGCATGCAGCGCTTCGTCGAGAATTTGCACCTGATGGTGTGCCTGCAAGGTGGGCAGTACGCTGCGCAACATATTGATCGCCACTTCGGGGCTGGGCTCATCCACCCGCAGCACCTGGAAACGTCTTTTCAGGGCCGGATCTTTTTCGATGTGCTTTTTGTATTCGTCCCAGGTGGTGGCACCAATGGTGCGCAGCTGACCCCGGGCCAGCATCGGCTTGAGCAAATTGGCCGCATCACCGGTACCCGCCTGCCCCCCGGCCCCCACCAGGGTATGAACTTCATCGATAAACAACAGGGTCGGCACTGCCGCGGCCTGAACCTCATCGACCACCTGGCGCAAGCGCTGCTCAAACTCGCCCTTGACCCCGGCGCCCGCTTGCAACAGGCCGATATCCAGCGCCAGCACCCGTGCCTGGCGAAACGCCTGGGGCACGTCACCGGCAACGATACGCTGGGCAAACCCTTCGACCACGGCGGTCTTGCCCACTCCCGCCTCGCCTGCCAGCAAGGGGTTGTTCTGGCGCCGGCGCATGAGGATATCGATCAACTGGCGCACTTCATCATTACGCCCCACCACCGGGTCCAGTTCGCCGCGCCGGGCTTGCTCGGTCAGATCGCTGGTGTAGCGCTGCAAGGCACTGCAAGACTGACCCGGGACATTGGTTATTTCGCTCTCGACAAAGGTCGCCGGTTGTTCCGGTGAACGCTGCACGATCTCGCTGAACTGCTCCATCAGCAGTTCGCGGTTGATCTTTTCGAACTCCCGCGACATGGCGAACAAGGTATGGCGCAAATTACTGGTGCCCAGCACCCCGAGCAATATATGGCCGCTGCGAATCTTCACCGCATCGAGCTGCAACGCACCGTATATCCAGCTGCGCTCCATGGCTTCGTCCAGTTGCCCAGACAGGTCAATCACCGACCCGGAGCGGGCAGGCAAACGCTCGAGGGCGTTGATCAGGTCGGTCACCAGCCGGGCGTTGTTCAGCCCGAACCGTTCGTTGATCCGGCGCAGATCGGAGTCGGGCTCCTGCAACATTTGTTGAAACCAGTGCACCAGCTCAACGTAGGGGTTACCGCGCAGACGGCACAGGCTGGTGGCAGACTCCATGGCCTGGAACGCCAGGTGGTCAAGTTTGCCAAATAGCTTGGCGCGGCTGATATCAGTCATGGCTCAATTCCTGTTGAAGTCGGTGAAGACGGGCCCTGCTCAAGACGCAAGCCCGTGAATGAAGCGAACGCGATGTGCCGGGCAACCATGAAGCCAGGCCCAATGCCTGGTTGGCTCCCAGGCGCACTGCCGGCTCAGCCTCATCGGCGATCAGCAGTTGCACATCCCACTCAAAACAGCTGCCCAGGTAGTCATCGACCAAACGGGTCAGGCTTTGTAACAGCGCAGCGGCGGACAAAAATTGCTCCAGCCGGGCAATCGTCAGGGGCCCCAGCACCAGGCGAACGCTGTGCTGGGCATTCCATACCCGGCGCCCCAGCAACGCGCTGTGCCCCAGTTGTGCGGCACCGGCGCCGCCAAGCCGGGGTTGCTGCAGGGCGGTTTGTTCGCTCCAGCGGCCGAACCATTGCTGCAACCGCACCGGCATTTGCAGATGGTCGCGCAACACCGCCAGCAGCCCTTCGGCGCTACGCCGCTGGTCGACATACTGAGCGGCGTAATAGCGCTCACCACGGGGCGCGAAGGCCTGTACATAATCCGCAAAACGGTCCTGCCCGGGACGGTCGGCCGACACCGCCGGCCGGGTCACCGCCCAGCTGCGATACAGCAGGCACAACAGGCGGTGATGGAAGATGTCGAGAAAGTCCGCCAGCAGGAAATCGTTGTGATTGATTTGCCGGGACAAAACGTCCTCGCTGAACGCCAGCGGCATCGGGCCGTTGACCCCGGTCAGGCCAAAAAACGTAACCGCCAGCCGGGCCGCCCGCCCCTCGCGCAGTTGCAGGTTGCGCAGCATCCCCGGCTCGAAGCCCAGCGACACTGCCTGCCCGAGACGCAGCGGGTCCTGCTGCAAGTGTTCGCTGGTGCCCAACCTTGGCGTGCGCGGGTCCAGGGCATCGACGCAGCGCAAGGCACTGAAAAAATCGAAGCGCCAGGCAGCGCTCTGCAGTTGCGCCCAGAAATCTACAGGACCATGCATTGGCCACCCCTGACCGGCCACCGGTGAATCAGCCCCCGGCCCCGGGTGTACAACACCGTGCAGGTAAAGGAATTGATGGCCGCGTAACGGGCGAAAAACCCTTCCAGCACGCCCCCAAAAACAAAGGCACCGATGCCTTCGCACGCCGCATCGTCGAGGGTCAGTTCAAACTGCAGCCCGCGCCCGAACACCACCGGCCCCGGCCCGGGCAGACGCCGGGTGAGGACACTGGCGCGTAACGAGAGGATGCTTTGGAGCAGACGTTGCAGCACGGCATCATCGGACGCGATGTAGAGCGACAACATCTCGCGCAGGGCAGCGGCTCCCGCCTGACCGTCCGCATCTGCCAGCGGCAGAAAGTTACGCGACAAATGCTGGATCGCGCTCCACGGACCTGCGCCCGAGACCGGCAGGGACAGCGGCGCCGACGGCCCGGCCAGGCGCCGAATGGAGATCACCGGCGCACTGACTTCAAGGACGAAATCGGTGTTGCCCTTGCCAAAACGGATGTGCTGCACCAGGTGCCGGTTGGAACAGATGACATCGGCCGCCAATTGATGCAGGTCCGGGCGGTACGGCGGGTGCTCGGGGTCCACCAGGGTGATGGACAGGTCACAGCCCGCGTAGGGCGGCTGGCCATTGAACCCCGTCGCCATGGGCCGTGAAGGCCTGCGCTGGGACTGGAAAAAGCCCGTGCCCCGGGCCTCGGCCTGGCCGGCCAGGGGCGAATACAGAGGGACGAAACGCTGGTGCTCGCGACCGCCGCGAAAGTAACCCTGCACCTGCAGCACCTGATGTATTTCATGATGCAAAGGGTTGGCCTGATCGACCACCACATCGATATCGGTGCGGTGCTGCTGCAGATTGATCCGGTCGGTGCGCTTTTTGAACAGGTTCTGCACCGGCACACAGAACAGGCTGAAAAACGAAGGGTCAAGATCCGCCGGGAGCGGATTTGACAAGGGTGCCAACAAGAACACCAGTTCCAGCGAGTCGGTGCCACAGCGGCGAACCGCAGGTCCCAGGCCGCACAGGCGGATGAAACGCTGGCTTTCGGGAAACGCCAGAAAGCGCCTCAACAGGGCAAAAGCGTCGGCCCCGTCGCCAGCGCGCGGCTTGAACTGCGCATCCTGCCCGGGCTCCATGTCAACCTGGCTGATGTGCCAGGGTTCGATCACCTCGCACCCGTCATCATCACTGCCCGACGGCCTGGCGATAATGCCTAGGGTGCGCGACAGCAACGCTTCATGCACCGCCAGCGTCGGCGCTCCGGGGCGCCCCAGGTACAGGCATAAATGTTCCAGGGCCAATTGATTGAACAGGGTGCCTGCAGTGGTTTTCAAACGCAGCCTGATGGCCGAATGAGCCTCCACGGCGAGCCCGGCGGGCACACCCGAAAGCAGGTTGGCACTGGGCAGGTACTCTGCCGACTCGATCTGCAATGGCCATAGGGTCACGGGCTGCAGGCTGCGCCATTCGCAACGGGCACTCTGGCCCTCAACATCAGCGAAGGCACTCAAAGCGCTGTCGGCCGCCAGAGAGAAACCCTTGACCAGGCTGCCCTGATGCAGATCCGGGGTTAACTGCACCACCGCCATGGACGGCAGTGGCGCCAAAGAGTGGGGTTGAACCCGTTCCAGCAAATTCCTGGTGAAGTGTGGAAACTCGGATTCCATTTGCAATTGAATACGCGCCGTCAGAAACCCCAGGCCCTCCAGCAGGCGCTCGACGCCGGGATCGGGGTCGTGCCGGGAGTCCAGGTTGAGGTGACTGGCGACCTTGGGGTAGATCCGGGCGAACTCACCCGCCCCCTCGCGCAAAAACTCCAGTTCGCGCTCATACAGGCGCAACAGGCGCTCATCCATGGTGTTGCACGCCGTCAGGGGTGTCGATATGCACCGCACCGCTTTGGGTATTCCACAAAGAACGAAACTTGAAGGGGTACACCTGCATCGCGCAACGCAGCTGACCTTGAATCAGAAATTGCATGTCGGCCATGGGCTCACTGCCATTGGCAACCCACGACACCTGCAGACTATGGCGAATGATTCTCGGCTCGTAAGTAAAGATGGCCTGCCGAATACGTCGCTCCAGGAGGTGCGGGGCAAGACCGGACAGGGTTTGCCCCGCCACATTGCCAATACCGTAATTAATCACCGAGGTCGCCGCATAAGGGCTGGCACTCAGGTCCTGGCCACCCGCCAGCCCGCTGGTATTGAGCAGCGTGCTCAGGTCCGAGCGCAGCCGCGACAAAAGCGTTTCTCTATTGAAAGAGTGGATTGACGGAACTTGGGGATGAAGACCAAGACTCAAGCGTTCCAGTAATGTACAGGCCCTGCTGTTCATACCAATACCCTGATCGCGTGTCGCACATAAACTGACTGACATGGCACAACTTTAAATTCAGGGTGCCCTGTTGCAACTTGGGCGGGCACCCTGAAGCCCAGGCTTTAAGCCTTGGCAATCACGTCATAGCATTTTTCAACGGAGCCTTTACTCACATCACCGTCAAAGTGGTTGTATTTATATTTGATGTTAATGAAGTTCAATGACAGGTGTTCGGTAGGACGATTGTTCGCGGTACATTGCGTAGAAAAAGAGCTGACAATGGGTTGGGTCAGTTCAATTTCCAGCAACACCTGGGACGTTTTCGACGCACCGGCCGCATGCATCACAACGATAGTCGCAGATTTAAATGCAGTGCCCACCAACGACTGGATAAAGAATTCCGGCGAGGTTTTATCGGCGCCTTTGGTCAACATGAATTCAGAGATAAACGCCTGCCCCACATCACGGTCTGCGCCTTGCACCTGAACATGGCGCGATACATTCAACGAGTAGGATTCAAATTCAATCCACTCCTTATACTTTTCAACGGTCGAGGTGCCTTTGATTTCTTTATCAAACTTTACCAATATCATTATGTACTCCCAGGAATAATCACCACAGGGTGAAGAACCACATCAGGGAAAGCCCTGTTGTGCTAACAATGCTGTTAAACGTTATGCTTTAACCGAAGGCAACTTGGAAACCAGTCGCAATGAAACAGTCAAACCTTCCAGTTGGTAGTGGGGCCGCAAGAAGAATTTGGCCCGGTAAAACCCTGGATTGCCTTCATCTTCTTCCACCACCACCTCGGCTGCCGCCAGGGGTTTACGCGCCTTGTCGGCATCGGTGGCAGTGGCCGGATTAAGGTCAACGTATTGATTGATCCAGCCGTTGAGCCAGTTTTCAATTTCCGCGCGCTCTTTAAACGAGCCGATCTTGTCGCGCACGATGCATTTCAGATAGTGGGCAAAACGGCACGTGGCGAACAGATAAGGCAGGCGCGCGGCCAGTCGGGCGTTGGCCGTGGCATCCGGGTCGTCGTATTGCTGCGGGCTATGCAGTGACTGGGCACCGATAAAGGCGGCCACAGAGCTGTTCTTGCAGTGCACCAGCGGCATGAAACCGTTATTGGCCAGCTCCAGTTCACGGCGGTCGCTGATGGCGATTTCGGTCGGGCAGGTCATGTCCACCCCGCCGTCTTCGCTGGGGTAAGTATGCACCGGCAGGCCGCTGATGGCGCCGCCGGACTCGATACCACGGATCTGTGAACACCAGCCAAACTGCTTGAAGGACTGGTTGATGTTAAGGCCCATGGCATAGGCGGAGTTAACCCACAGGTAGTTGGCCGAGTCGCCCCGGGTCACTTCTTCAAAGTTGAAATCTTCCACCGGTGCGGTTTTGGCGCCGTAGGGAATTCGCCCCAGGAAACGCGGCAGGGTCAGGCCCACATAGCGCGAGTCTTCCGAGCTGCGGAAGTTGCGCCAGGCGGCATGCTCCGGGGTCTGGAAGATTTTGCCCAGGTCCCGCGGGTTGGCCAGCTCTTGCCAGGAGTCCATCAACAGGGCGCCAGGGTCGGCCGCACTGATCAACGGCGCATGGGCCGCCGCGGCAATTTTGGCCATGGAGGCCAGCAGCTCGACATCGGGCGGGCTGTTATCGAAGTAGTAGTCTGCGATCAAGGCACCGAAGGGCTCGCCGCCAAACTGCCCGTATTCATGCTCATAAATCTTCTTGAACAGCGGGCTCTGATCCCAGGCCGCGCCTTTGAACTTCTTCAGTTCACGGGCCACCTCGGCCTTGGAGATGTTGATAAAACGGATCTTGAGCTTTTCATCGGTCTCGGTATTGCTCACCAGGTGATGCAGGCCGCGCCACGCCGACTCCAGCTTTTGAAAGGCTTCATGGTGCAGGATCGCATTGACCTGGCTTGAAAGTTTGCTGTCGATGGCGGCGATGAGCGCTTCAATGGTGCTCAGGGTGTCATCGGCAATCAGGTGCACAGAACCCAGTGCCTGCTCGGCCAGGGTTTGCACCGCGGTGTGCAGGGCGTCACTGGCCTGTTCGCTGCGGGGTTTGAACTCCCGTTGCAGCAAGCTGCTAAAACTGTCGGCCTCCAGGGTGGTGGCCTGGCTATCTTGACTTTGAAGCTGTTCAGTTGCAGGCATGATTGGAACCTTATTCAGCGGGGACGGCGGGTTTGGCCTGTTGCAGCAATGAGTTCATCAATGCCGGATCGTCGAGCAGTTGGGCGACCAGTTGCTCGGCACCACTTTTGCCGTCCATATAGGTCAGCAAGTTGGAAAGTTGATTACGGGCCTCCAGCAACTTGCGCAACGGCTCGATATTGCGGGCGATGGACCCCGGGCTGAAATCATCCATGCGCTGAATATCCAGCTGGACCGGCAGTTGCCCTTCACCGGTCAGTTCATTGGTCACGCTGAACTTCAACGCCGGCGCAATGGCACTCATGCGCTCATCAAAGTTGTCGACATCAATGTCCAGAAACTTGCGATCGGCCACCGAGGGCAACCCCTGGGTATTGGAACCGGAAAGATCGGCAAATACGCCATTGACAAAAGGGATTTCAACTTTCTTTTCGGCGCCATAGAGTTCGACGTCGTATTCAATCTGGACCCGCGGAGCACGATTGCGATTTATAAATTTTTGACTGCTTGCAGTGCTGGACATACTTGACCCTCAATCACGATTAACAACATTTATTCTTCTTGAATACCGGCCAGCGCCCGCATGTCACTGACGCTGGACGGTGCCAGTTCAGCCATGATTTCGAGAAAATCCATACCGGCGAGGCGACGCACTCTTTGCACCAGCATGGGGATGGGACTGCTCGGTTCATGGCGCTGGTAATAGCCGGCAATGGCATCCAGGGCCAGCAGCACCTCTTCCCGCGAGCGGCACTCCCGCACGCCCCCGACAGAGACAACAGCGGCGGGCGTAGACGCAGACACGGCCACTTCAGGCTCCGGGGCAACGCTGCGCAAGGTACGGCGCAAACGGCTGTCCACCACCTGGATCCATTGCCCCAGCAACCGCGAAACCGGCTGCAGCGGCGAGCTTTCACAGAGCCCGGTTTTCTCATCCAGCCCCTGACCGATGCTGTCCAGCAAGCCCTTGACCCGATTCAGCGCGCCCAGCCCGCGCATCAGCTCAGTGGAGCATTGCGGCTCGATCTGGCTCTCCAGCCGCAGCAGACAGGCGTCGCGCTCGGGCGACTCTTGACCGCTGGCGATCAACGCCAGATCGGCACAGCACAGGGACTCGCCACCGGGCAGCCTGGCCAGCACTTCTTTGCGAAGTGTCGCCACCACCACCGAGGGCACCGCCAGTTCCGCGAGAATATTGATCCGCACCAGAGGGTCGAATTGATCTTCATCACTCAAGCGCGGGTAGGTCTGCTCCCAACGCTCTCGCACCAGATAATCGAGCACCGTCAAGCCCTTGGCCAAACCCGCCAGCCCTTCTCGCTCAAGCCAGGCCAGGGTTAGATATACGGCGACCCGCAGATCAAGCGTACGACCGAACAAACCCATGCAGCGTGTTTCAACAGAGGCCCAGTCTATGGGCTCCGGAATATGTAGATAATCGCCGTACTGCGACTCTTCCTTGCTGGACACTTCATCCATAAGTGCCAGAAACTCGGAATCATATTCCAGGTTTTCACCCACCTCCTGACTGGAAAGAACGACGATAAAGTCATCGATATTCATCGCCCCGCTGCGCCACATAAATTTTCTACTCCAAAATTATTCCACTCAGGCCGAGCGCTTTAATTGTGTGGGGCAGTATGACAAAAACACACCTGCACACATTAAGAATAGTCTTAAAGAAATGGCTATTCCTAAGAGTCATGGGCCAAAACAGAAGTAAAAACCGCCAACAACCTATCAACTTAGGACTCATCCTAAGTTATTTATCCGGCATAGTTTTGAGCGCGGCATAGAGAATTAATGAATGACGGGTAAATGATGCGTGGGTAGTAACAGACGCAAGCCTGCCAGGACAAGAATCCGGGGGCCTGGTATTGAGGGATAGACACGGGATCAACCTTGGCCCATGCACTTGCGAGCCGGCTTATACAGGCAGGTAAAGTATCAAGGCTGTGTATTGAAAGGCGGCATCAGGAGGATAAGCGCGGCACGAAAGCCAGACACTGGCGCGAGGATGGGAGGTATTCGAGAAGGCCGCATGGCGGCAGAGAGCGGATATGCGACTGACTGGCCAGCGCCACAGGGTTCAGAGGATGAACCCCGCAGCCACTGTGGCCGGCCAGTCAGATGACAACAGGCAAGGCTATATATTGGCGTCGAATATCACGGTTACCCGGCCTTTGTACTCGGTAGACGGATGAGTGACCATTTCCTTGATCGGATCGCCATTGACCTCAAAGCGCAGATAGGATGGTCGCTGGAACACGGCGCCTTCCCTCATAGGGCTAAATCTCGGTACAAACACGTCTTTCTGCAACGGATAATTCAGCGCCTCGGCAATCATGCCGCCTTTATGCCCCACCAACCCCGGCATAGTGATGGCAATGTCCAGGGGGACGGTTGAGGGGCCATTGGAGATACCACAGCGGCCATCGGGCATCGTGTACTCACAATTGATATCCACCGCAAAGTCGGTGGAGCCACTGACCCGGAACGGTACATCCCTGCGCAATGTCGCAGGCACCTTGCCAAACTCCTGCCACTGGTTCCAGCCACCCAGGGGTTGCAGATTGACCGTTTCGTAACCGGGCGCGAAGTCGATCGCGAACAGGTGGTTTACGGTAAGTTGGAAGCCAATATAAACAAAGGGATCAGCGAAAGTCGCACCATCCCCCATATCAAAATCAGCGCCCGCCCCCCCCCTGGTATAATGGGCAATCCCTTTGTAGACACCGTTTTTCATATTCAAGGGCTCGGGAGTCTCAATTTCATAAACGATATCCCACGCGTAATTTCCAAACTCTCTATCAGCCAGCATCTTAAAAGCACAACTACTGCGCCCACCCGCGCCATTATCGTCTCGCATGATAATCCGCATCAAAGAGTTAGTATGATTATTATTGCTGAATGCTATCCGACACCCCCTAATCTCTGTCAAATCGCTTCTCCAGCCATCCTCAGGCATGTCACCGTGGACGTACCTGAATGCCATTCCTGTAATTCGAAAAATCACATCCGCCGTTTCGCCGGTATCGGACACAACCGTAATTACCCTCTGTTCCGGCAGACCAAAAAATATCGAACTGCGACCAAAATCCGCGACACCATTCCCTCTTTTTGTGCCCGTCGACGGAATCCCGATACTGAACACATTGTTAGCTTTGCACCAATCCTTGTGGGCATTAGAACAAACACCGCTTAAAGGCGAAGTATTGGTAAACGTCTTATTATTAGGATTATTCAGACTGGGGGTGAACTCCGCATATACACCAACAGTTACCGCCCGCGCCGGTGCCAGCCACACCAGCTGCCCAAGCACCAACAACACCAATAACAGCAAGGCGCTACGGCTATGTTTGATCAAAACTATAATATTCATGTTTATCCTTGCTACTCGGCGTTAGCACTAAGCAACGGTTTGCTGGTGTTCAGATCGTCGCACTTGAGTTTACCCACCATCACCACATCGCCTTCGCGCGGGTAGCGCTTGTCGTCGAGATGGAAAGTGCAGCCCTTGATACTGGGGTGGGACACTTCCAGCATCGGCTGGCGGGCACTCATTTCCAGGGTGAAAAAGCCATCCGCTTCGGCAACGCTGCGCCCGGCGTGGTTGCGCACCTGGGCTCCACGCAGCGGCTTGCCGGCGGCATCCTGTACCTGACCCATTACGGTCAGGGTCTGCATGACCTTGACCTGACGGTAGGCCACGCCTCCTTTGTTCAGGTGGTAACTGGTCATTGACGGGTGAATCGAGGCTGCCGGTGCTTCGCGGCCGGAAAAGTCCAGCTGCAGGTTGCCGGGCTTGTAGGCGGTCACCGGCACAAAGTTGCGCCCGGGCTTGAGCTCAGTGGTGGCACCATTGGTGTCTTGCGCCATCAACCCCAGGTCCGGCAAGTCGGACTCGACATCAATAATCATCCCGGTATGGGCGCCACTGCTGACGCCATTGCCGGCAGTCACCAGTTTGCCGCCACCCATGGCCACGGTGCTTTGCAGGTTGACCCCGCCGCTCAGCCCGCCCTCGAGGGAGGAACGCTGGGCAAACACATCGCCGCGCACCAGGTCGGTGTCAAAGGAAGCCGCACCGTTCAGGCCCACGCCATAGCGGTCGCTCGACACATTGCCGTTGACATTGCTGAACAAGCCGCCTTGCAGGTCCTGGGACACTCCGGCATTGACATACTGGTCACGCCCGCCCGTACTCCCGGTGCGGGTACCGGCACCGACGTTGTAGCGACGGCCGTCACTGCCCAGGGCCATGGTCAGGGTTACGTCGACCCCGCGATTGCGCTGACTGCCACTGCTGGCGGTGGCCGGTCGGTCAAACACCGAGGTGCGCCAGGTGGCATCGCTGCCCAGCAACCTGGAGCGCCGATTGAACGACAGGTCCAGCCCCACACCATTGGTCACACCATTGCTGTATGACGCACGGGCCGTCAGGCTGTTGATGTCGTCCAGCCGGTGATTGAGGGCGATGGCCGAGTTCTGCTGGGGGCCGGCCTGGGTCTTGAGGTACTTGTCGGCGTTCTGCCAGTTCAGGCTGTGGTTGAACATTATGCTACCGGTGGCATAGTTGCGGATCGCCTGCACATCCAGCCCCATCCCGTACTCACTGGAGTGAAAAACATTGGCGTAGAGATTGGCGCTATCGCTGGCGTGCCAGTTCAGCGAGCCACCCACGGACCGCTCTTTGCCCACCTGCTGCACCATGGCGCCCAATACTGCGCGCGGGTGAGCCAGATAGTTGACCACCCCGCCCACCGCCAGCTCATTGGCATCGTCGGTGCTGTAGCTGTTCAGCAGGTTACGCTGCTGGCCGACAAACGAACTGTAGCGCCAGCGCTCCTGGGCATTGCTCCAGTGCGCAGGTTTATTGATCAGCTCGGTCTCGCTGGACGTGACATTGCCGTCTTCCACCAGACGCACCTCAACCTCGTAAATACCGCCGGGCAGGCGCCGGGTATCGATCAGTTGCAAACCGGGCTCTACCGGCTGGGTGTAGATAAGGCTGCCATTGCGATAGATTTCAACCGTGCCCTGGCGATTGGCCGTGACATAGACCGGATAAATGCTCGGGCTGGCGCTATCGATGGCCAGGATGTCGGAGGTACCGAGCATAAGCCCGACTATGGTATTGGGCACCGCCCCCGGGGCGCTGGGCTGACGCGCCACGCCCTGGAAGTTGGGCTGGAAAAAACCGGCGCGCACAAATTGATTCTCGTGCTCGCGCTGGCCGTACAGGCTCTGGATCGACTGCCGGGTTTCGGCGCCTTCATAAGTACTGCGGTCCACCTGGTAATTACCGACCGTGGTCCAGTTACCGATACTGCCCTGGGCATCCACCGAGTAACGGCCATTGGTATCCGTGCCGCTGCCACCAAACACATTGAGCTGGTTACGCAGCACCAGGCCGTGACTGCCGCCCTCGGGCAGCTGGTGATAGCGCACTTCTTCAGGGTTGACCTCGGCACCGCGGGTTACCAGCGACAGCTGCGAGCTTTCCAGACTGTAATGCATGGCCACCAGGCCATTGTCACAGCTGGCAGTGCACTCGCCGAGCGGGCGCGGCTGGCTGAGGTAATCCGTCCAGCGCTGGCGATCCGCAGCACTGAGCTTGCTGTCATGAAACTCGCTCATCTCCAGCAGTTGAAGGGTGTTATTACGGGACAAGACCACGCGACCATCGCCGAGGAACTTGCCGTCTTGCTCAATCCGCACCACCAGGGGCAGATCGAAAAAATGTTCAAGGAAATCTTTTGGAAGACCCTGAGTCTGCTCAAGCAAACTCAGGGAGGACTTCATTTTTACTGCTGCGGTTTCAGGGGCTGTTGCCGACGCCTGAACAGAGGCGCAACACAACGCAACTGCAACACTGAGGGCATGCAATTTAAACAACACAACAGCTCCTAAAAACAGGGCAAGGGGAATAAAGCCCCGCTTCAGGAGCTTTATTCAATAACCTTTACAGCCTTTATCTATTACGGAGCAGCAGGAGCAGACTCAAACATCATGTGCACAGCACCTGCGTAGCTACCCTCTTTATAACCAGTAGCCGGTTCGATGGCGCTGATTTGAACTTCCTTGATTGCACCCCCGGTAGCTTCTGCAGCGGTAGCCACGTCAACAGCAGCGGCTGGCCCCACCTTCAAAGCCACACCACCCACCTTGACTTCCATATCAATAACTTCGCTTGCGTCCAACAGTTTTGGTTCAAAAACCAGATAGGACTTAACCGCAGTAGTACCACCTTTAATGTTCAGCGGACCGCCCACAGTTTTGAAGTCTTTTACGTTATGGTCGTAGGCCATATTCAAATCAGACGTGGACCACCCGGTATTATCCCAGACAGCAAGGCCCGTTGCCGAAGGCACAATAGCCTTGACATTCAGATCAAAGGGAACAGGTGCAGCAAAGGCAGCAGTGGAAGAAGCCAACAAGGTGGCAGCAAACAACGAACGGATCTTCATCATTACATCTCTCTCGGTAGTAAAGTCCCTGCACGGAACAAAAGGTTATTGCATTTACTTAAAACCCAAGCGAACCGGTTTTTCCTGGTTCCCTTCGATAAGTTTGAATTCGTATGTGTGCTGCTCGGACTTGCTAAAGGTTTGACTGCTCTGTGGCAATAAATGAATTTGCCGACCGGGCTGACAATTTTTGCCTTTGGCGCCGCACGCCTTGAAGCCGTCCAGCACAATGGTGCTATTACCGTTATTACTCACGGTATAGCCGTCCGCCCCTTCCTTAATATCCGTTGCAAAATGTGCCTTGGACGGATGCACTACAACGATAGTGCCGTAACCGGTCATGATACTGACGCCGGCAGACATTTCTTTCTTATACTGATCACGCTCTTCTGTGGACAGCGAAAAGTCATCGGACTTATCCGGCATGGCCGGAACAAAGCGCACCCGGTAATACTTCTCATGGGTGCGATCACCGGAATAAAGCAGGCGCGCCGACTGTTGACTGTTCGCCGGAATGATCAACCGCGCCGGACTGGCTACCAGGCCATCTTTATCTTCACCCAGACGGGTATTCTCAACAGGCTGCTCAACCGGCTTTCTATCAGCATCGTAGACAATCTCACTGATCTCTACTCTGACAAATGCCGTGGCATCACCACTGTTACGAACACGTTTGAGAAAGGTACCTTTATCGGAATTAATAAAATCAAACAATGAACCTACATTAATATTTGGGGCCGCCGCCTGTACCGACGACAACGAAAACCCCGCACAACATACTAAAGCCAGCATTACCTTTTTCATCGATTTCTCACTAATTAACTCACCAACTAAACAACCCGGGTTTATGCCCGACTCAAATAATCAACATCGTTATACGACAGCAACTCTTGGCCGAAAAAAAACTCAGGCCGCCCCAGGTTGTCGTTTTTTTATTATTAGTTTGAGAATCACTAAAACTGACAAGTCGCGTTAAACATTCAATCAGCAGTCCGTGAGTGTTACCTGTTGTAACTGCGCTGTTGACGAGGGCGAATCTTATAGACGTCCATCACTCCGAAAAATCGGAAAACTCCTAAAAACTGAAAAAACCCAATAAAATAGGATGCTGAAACAATTCATCCTGCCAACACCTCTAGACCAACCTGCAGCGCCGTAGTAGACGCCTCATTGCCCGGGCTACGCAGGACAAGACACACATCGCCAGCAAGCTGGCTCCTACAGAGAGCGGGGTTCATTTAGGACTTTGCCTGCTTGACTGCAGCCGCCACGGGGTTGCATGGCGGATAGCAGTGTTGCCATCGCCAGCGAGCTGGCTCCTACAGATAAGGGGGCGAGCTCAGGTCGGGCTTTGTCTGATTGACCGCAGGGGTCACGGGGTTGCTTGGCGAACCGCAGTGTTGCCATCGCCAGCAAGCTGGCTCCTACAGGTACGGGGGGGGCGGGTTCAGGTCGGGCTTTGCCTGCTGACCGCAGGGACCATGGGGTTGCTTGGCGGATCGCAGTGTTGCCATCGCCAGCAAGCTGGCTCCTACAGGTACGGGGGGGGCGAGTTCAGGTCGGGCTTTGTCTGATTGACCGCAAGGGCCACGGGGTTGCAGCGCTGCCATCGCCAGCAAGCTGGCTCCTACAGATAAGGGCCAGGGGCTGGGTTCAGGCATCGCCAGCACGCTTGCCCCTACTGTGGGAGCCGGCTTGCCGGCGATTCCCGGGCACAACGAAAAAGCCCCTGAAATGTTTGACCATTTCAGGGGCTTCGTCTTGTTCAATAATGGCGGAGAGATAGGGATTCGAACCCTAGGTACTGTCGCCAGTACAACGGATTTCGAATCCGTCCCATTCGGCCACTCTGGCATCTCTCCAACGGCGCGCATCATAACAGCGGTTTATCTTTCTGGCAAAGCCTTATTTCAAAAAAATGCCTGCTATCAATTACTTGCACGCCTTTGGAGCTCAAAACCCTGCGCCACGCAATTTCTTCACGGGCCTGGATAAAGTCGCCCAGCCCCTGATGGAAGCGCGCCTTGTTGATTTTACTGGCAGCAGCCTTGCCAGAACCTAAGGGATGTCACCATCCCAGATCACTGTTACATCGCCTTTGTACCGGCTCCCGGCATGTACGATCATCTTCTCCACCCCGTCGCGATCAATTGCAAAATCAAGACTGCCCCTGGCGTTATCCATGTACTGGGTGACATCAATGACAGTCGGTGTGCTGCTGCTCAGTGGAAGGTCTTTAACAGGCCCCCCGGCCATATAGGTGGAAAAACCCGGGGGCAACGTAACCCGAGTGTCTACCGCCACTTGATGACCCACTTCATTTTCCAGTGCGCACTGATTACCAGCGGAATATTGGCACTGGAGCAGCATTTTGAATGGCATGGATGACCAGAGTGAAAAATTTTGCACTGCCGACAATTTCTCCGGGCGCCGACCACGCTCCAACCATTGCTGCCAACCACCTTGGGGTACCAATGCTAAATGTTGCGCGCCCGCAGGAAATGCCACCTGCAGTACATGAGAAACTTCAAGTATAAAATTCAAGGTCAGGCGGTCATCATCAGGCAACATGACGTCACCGAAGTCCAAATCACCTCCGGGACCTACCGAAAGATCAAGTTGCCCCCGATATACCCCTGACTTCATTGAAAGAGGGTTTGGGGTGATGAGCTGATATATGAAGGTGAAATTTTCGTAGCGGAAATCCTCCAGATCAAACCTAGATATTCTCCCGCAGTTGGCTGGCGGGCCAACGCCCCAGAAAAAGCTATAGAAGGTAGTCGACAGCCTGGAATAGCCAGTACCCGAGCATCCTCCAGCACCCGCATACAACCACGAGCCGCCCACCCAAATGTCAGCGTGCCCGCCCCCGCTTATGGCACCAACACTTTTATTGAACTGGAGGCGCGCTCCAGCCCCGACTATCTGGAATCCCAGCTGCTGGGTTTGGCCATCCGTAGATACAATGGTTACATTCTTGATCTCTGTTGGCATTTTAAACAAGGCTGATTGGCGCAAATCCGCGGCATTGGCCTTTATGTCAGCGGGCAGGGTTTTAATTTTCGGGGCAAGACTATGACGCCCGGCAGCACATGCAATATTTAAACAATGCCCCGTGTCCGGTGTTGTATTAATGAATTTAGTGTTACCCGGATTCCTTGGGTCCGGGGTGAAGACTGCCGTAATATCGATCGATTCTGCCCAACTGAAAGTGGAATTCAGCACCAGCGCCAGCGCGCAGGAAAACCTGGCTATCGCGAGCATGTTCATGGCTTCACATCCACTTTTTTCGAGGCACCACCCTCTATCAAGTTATACGAATATGTTCGCCCGGGCTCTTTGTTGAACGCAAAGTATTTCCCGGGCCGCAGATGAATCTTGCGGGTGGCCTTGCAGTCAGTGGCCTGGCTCATCGAGCAGTCTTTGAACCCATCCAGTTCTATGGTGCTGTTTCCCGCATTCTCAACGCGGTATTCAATAGCGCTGTTGTGGACCCGGGTAGTGAACCGGGTATTTTCCGGCCTTACGAAAAACACAGAGCCGTAACCGGTCAGTATATTAACGCCGGCCGACATCGAGTCTTTATAGGCTTTGCGCTCCTCCTCGGGCACCGCAAACTGGTCTTCCTTTTCAGGAACGACCGGAACAAATCGCACACGATAGTAACGCTCGACATCCCGATTCCCCAGATAGAGCAGCCGGGTACCTTGCATCCCCTTGCCAGGGATAATCAGTCGCGCCGGGCTCGCCACCAAACCTTTGCGCTCTGCGCTCAAGGGCCCCTGGTTGTCCAGCGCGGTTTCAGTCGCCTTGCCGTCGGCATCAAAGGTCATTTCGTAAATATTGACTCGCACAAAGGCCGTGCTGTCACCGACGTTATTGATGCGCTTGAGATACGAGCTCTTGTCGGAGGCCATATAGTCATAGATGGTGCCGATGTTGATACTGGGCCCTGCCTGGACCGTCGACGCAAACAGGCCCAGGCCCAGCAGGTATAAAAATTTATGCACGAAGGAGATCCTCGGTAAAAAGCCGGCGACCATCAGCGCTTTGATAAACAAAATGTCACCGCCGGCGTTCAACATTTGAATGTGAAGCCGCTTCAAACTGTGGCAGCGGCCTTGGATTTATGAGGTCTGGTCCAGTGGTTTTGGCGTCAGTTGTGCGCCAATTGTCCGGCCATCGAGCCCTCGACACAGCGCAGGTCGCCGGCCATCAAAACATCGCCTTCGAGCTTCAGAACCTTGGGGTCAAGATCAAACCGGCACAGCACACGCTCGCCACGAACGATTTCAAGGGTCGGGGTGTCAGCACTGAGCTCCATGGAGAAGAACCCGTCTACCTCGGTTACGCCACGGCTGGCGTGGTTGATTACGTGATGTCCTTTCAATGGCAGGCCATCAGCATCCACCACACGGCCTAACAGGGTCAGGGTATTGATGACGCTGACGCGCTGGTAAGCCACGCCGCCTTTGTTCAAGTGATAGCGGGCGCGGGCAGGCCGAATGGTTGCCGCTGGCGCGTCGACGCCAAGGAAGTCGAGCTGGACTACGCCGTCGCGATAAGCACTGACAGGAATCACGTTGCGGCCCGGGCGCAGAATCGTACCGCTGCCACTCAGGTCGTCAGCCCGCAGCTCCAGGTCGTCAATATCCGACTCCACATCGATAATCATGCTGGCCTGATTGCCCGCCTGCTGGCCGCTCAAGGCAATGTTGCCGCCCCCCACTACCAGGCTGCTCGTCAGGTTCAGGCTGCCCGACACTCCCCGGCTGTAAGACGAGCGCTGCACTTGCACATCGCCAGAGGCATAGCGACCTTCAAACTGCGCACTGCCGGCCAGCCCGACACCATAAGTGTCGGTCTGCACGGAGCCGCGGACACTGCGCACCGTGCCCGTTTCAAAGTTTTGCTGATAGCCGAGGGAGGCATTGCGATCTGTATCACCGCTACGCGAAGCGCGGGAGCCGACACTGGCGGTCATACGCTTGCTGGCTTCTCCAAGCGCCATGTTGAAGCTCAGATCGAAACCGCGATTACGCTGATTGCCGCTACTGACAGCAGCAGCCCGGTCAAATACAGAGAACCGCCAGTTAATGTCATTGGCGAACAATTGAGTCGTACGCATCCATCCCAGGTCCAGGCTAATGCCGCTTATCTGGCCTTCGCTATGGGATATTCGGGCGTTAACACTGTTATGCCCTTGCAGGCGGTGGCTGATACTCAGCGCCGAATTGCTGACGTTGCCGTTATAGGGGGAGCGTTGACGCACCCGGCTGCCGTCAAGGAGGGTTTCCCACGTGTTGCGCGTGTCCAGCCAGCTACGATTGTGGCTGGCAACGACACTGCCTGAACTGTAACTGTGCAGCGCTTGCACCTCCATTCCCGTGCCGTGGTCCTGGCTGCGATACACACTGGTGTACAGACTCGTGCGGCTTGCCAGGCCGAGATCCAGAGAAGTGCCGAGTTGATTCTGCCCTTTGGTCTGGCGTGCCGAAACACCGACCACTGCCCGAGGGTGTAAAAGATAGTTGACCGCAGTACCGACGGTGGTGTCGCCATCTTCCTGCTTGTCCCAGTTGCTCAGCAGCCTGGTCTCTCGACCAAAAAACACGTTATAGCGCCAGCGCTGGTTGGTATTGCTCCAATTGCTGGGCTTGTACACCAACTCATCGCTCGTGGAGGTGACTATGCCGTCTTCGATAAGTCTGACTTCAATATCGTAGATGCCACCTGGCAGAGGGCGCGTATCAAGGGCCTGCAGACCTGGCGCAACTTGCTGACTGTTGATCAGAACGCCATTACGGTAAATTTCTACGGTTGCTTCACGATTGGCAGTCACAAAAACCGGGTAGACAGAAGGTTGCAGTCCACCTTTGGCCAGACTGTCGGAACTGCCCAGCATGACGCCCAGGGTTGTGTCGGGGCTGTTACCAAATGTACGCGGCTGACGGCTGAGACCCACCGACTCCGGGGTGAAGTACCCCAGGCGCAGAAAGTTGTCGCGCCACTCCCTTTGGCTATGCAGTTCGTACACTGAGTGCATCAGCTGGTTTTCGTCCCCCCCCATCTTGCTAAGCTGGCCTCTGACAGTCTGGGTCCAGTTGCCCAGGCTTGAGACGGCCCCTAGTCCCAGGTGCGCAGCGAGATCCTGGCCCTGCCCGCCAGACAGGTTCAACTGATTACTCAGCATCAACCCCCTGCTACCGCCCTGGGGTTGGGCGTAGTGTTCGGATTCGATGGTTTTGCGCTCGGTTTTGCCGGTAAGTATCGAGACTTCTGAGTTGTTGAGGCTGTAATGCACTGCCAACAGATCTTCTGCACACTGACTTGCACAGGGACCCAGTACGACACCTTGCTGTAACAGCAGTTGCCAGACTTCACGTTCGGCCGGACTAATGTCGCTGTCACGGGTATCCGTAAACTCGATAAGCGTCATGCGCTCGTCCCGGCTTAGAACCACCATGGCCTCACCCAGAACTTGATTATCAAGCATTACCCGTACGGCCAATGGCACGTCAAAGAAATGCTCGTGAAACTCTTTAGGCAACCCGTCTGCCTGAACCAGCAAAGTGGTATAACTAGGTGTTGCTGCGATGGAAGCCTGGCAAAAACTTGCAGCACTTGCAAAGGCAATAGCCAATGACAAATCAGTATACCGACTCACTCCGTAACACCTTGCTTATAGCGGCAAAAAAAACTCCGACATGCGCTGCACACGATGTCGGAGAGAGTCAATCAGTCGCTTACTGCCCGCACCGGTACTGACCGATTACGTGATCGCGCAACAAGCCATACAACCGATGCTCAACAACTTGAACTTAGATGACGGCATCAAAAGACAATTGGACATTGCCCAGATAGCTACCCGACTCATAGCCGGTTGCCGGCCTGGTCGGTATAATTTCCAGATTCACTACTTTTACAGTAGCTGCTTCGGCTGCGGTGAGTACCGTCTGGGCGGTAGTGGTCAACGACTTGCCGTTGAACTTGACATCCAGAACAACACTATTGGCACCCGCAGCCAAGTAAGCCGGGGCCAACAGTTGTGCACTGATTGAGCCTGCAGAATGAACAGCGTCAAATGTTTTAACCAATGAAGCCATTTCTTGAGTGTTTATATTGTAAGAGAGCGCCTGAGTCTCGCCGATCCAGCTGCTGTCACTTGGCAATACATAAAAATCTGCTGTCGGAACGAAGGAAGACAACTGAACCGTATGATTGATCGGTGCAGCATGGGCCTGAACACTCAATACCCCGACAGCAAGTACAAAGGGCGTCAGAATAGTTTTTTTGAAAAGGGACATAGAGACTTCCGAGCCGAGACGTATTACGCCTTAGATTACTTAAAAATACTTAATATTCGTGCCCCGACCGGCCCAACCAAGCATGTCGCGCAACGAGCGGTAACCTTAGCGAAACATTCCCAATCGTTATATCGGAATACTCCTAATACCCCTGATATTCCTAATGCCTTTAGTCCACCTAAAAGTATTGATACTTCTTTTGGTGTAAAAATAAACCTGCGTTTTGATAAATCGCGGGAAGCTAGGAGTTATTGCAGGATATACCTGCGCGCAGCAGATCGCTGATGGGGCAGCACGTCTCGGCGTATCGACAGACAGCCTTTATGCGAACGCAGGAAGACACAGCAAGGGGAGGACTTCGACGCCTGAGAGCAGAGCTCGGCGAGTCACTGAAGAGAGATATCGGGTCGTCAGATTGATGCGCATTGAAGGTTTGCGCTCCACGACAGGAAGTACGGAGGCAAACCAGCCTGTGCCTGGCGCGGATGATTCGCCTGTAGCCTGCACTGCCTTTTGGCTTGTGATTGCGGTTGCGATTTGTGTCCGGAACAGCGGTTGGATTGCATTGCCAGGCGACGGCGTACCTGGCGTACGCCGCGCCTCTAACCGACAGCTTGCACTGTCGGCGTGAGGCTCTGGCAGAGGCGGTTGCGCGAACCCGCCTCCAGGCGCTTCATGACCGCTTAAAGCGGGACGCCGAGGCGCTGTGCAACTTCTTCGTAGGCTTCGATCACGTCGCCCAGACCCTGACGGAAGCGGTCCTTGTCCATCTTCTTGCCGGTGGCCTTGTCCCACAGACGGCAGCCGTCCGGGCTGAATTCGTCACCCAGCACGATGCTGCCGTCGTGGAATACGCCGAACTCGAGCTTGAAGTCCACCAGCAGCAGGCCGGCGTCATCGAACAGCTTGTTCAGCACTTCGTTGACCTTGAGCGACAGTTCTTTCATGCGCACCAGTTGCTCGGCAGTGCCCCAACCGAACGCCACGACGTGGGATTCGTTGATGAACGGGTCGCCCTTGGCGTCGTCCTTGAGGAACAGCTCAAAGGTGTAAGGGTTGAGCTTCATGCCCTCTTCCACACCCAGACGCTTGACCAGACTGCCGGCCGCGTAGTTACGCACAACGCACTCGACCGGAATCATGTCGAGTTTTTTCACCAGGCATTCGTTATCGCCCAGCAGTTTGTCGAATTGGGTCGGCACGCCGGCTTCTTCGAGTTTCTGCATGATGAAGGCGTTGAACTTGTTGTTCACCATGCCTTTGCGGTCCAGCTGTTCGATGCGCTTGCCGTCGAACGCTGAGGTGTCGTTGCGAAACAACAGGATCAAGCGGTTGGCGTCGTCAGTTGTGTAAACCGATTTCGCTTTACCGCGATAGAGTTCTTCACGTTTTTCCATGATGGGCTCCGCATGCTAAGTAGGTGGGCTAGGCGATTGTGCGCCAGTCGAGCCCTGAATCTTGATCGGCCAGTTGCAGCCAGTCCGGGTCGCACCCGAGGGTGTCGACAAAACATTGCCGGGCCAGCTGCGGCAGGTTGTTCTTGCTGCTGAGGTGGGCCAGTACCAGGTGTTGCAGGTGTTTCCAGCCCAACTCGGCCACCAGGCTTGCGGCCTGGTGGTTGTTCAAATGTCCTTCCTGACCACCTACCCGTTGTTTGAGAAACCAGGGGTAGTGACCACGGGCGAGCAGGTCGCGGCAATGGTTGGCCTCGATCATCAACGCGTCCAGGCCGCGATAGCTGTCCAGTACGCCATCGCAGTACGAACCCAGGTCGGTCAGCAGGCCGAAACGCCGCTTGCCGTCACTGAATACGTATTGGGTGGGTTCCTGGGCATCATGGGCAACCAGGGTCACGCTGATGGTCAAGGCACCGATCTGCAACGTTTCGCCACCTGCCACGAAGCCGGCAGGTTCAAGCGGCTTGCGCATCCCGCGCTGGGTACCACGACTCATGTACACCGGCACATTGTAGCGCCGGGACAGCATCCCCACGCCATGCACATGATCAGCATGTTCGTGGGTGACCAGAATCGCGCTCAGCTGGTGCGGGCTGATACCCAGACGCACCAGGCGGCGTTCGGTTTCCCGCAACGAGAAACCGCAATCCACCAGTACACAGGTGCTGTCGCTGGCTACCAGCGTGCCATTCCCTTGGCTACCACTACCGAGAACGGCAAAACGCACAGGATCAGCCCAGGTTGTCTTGAATAACGCCCAACACTTTGCGCGCCACTTCTGGCGGTGCAACCTTGTTGATGTTTTCTTCGACAGTCACCTGCACGCTGTCCCCGACCTTGCTCAGGCGAACCTGATAGCGCTGGGCGCGGGCTTCCACTTCTTCCTTGGCCGGTTTGCTGCCGAAAAGGCTGGAGAAGAAACCGGGTTTCTCGTCCTTCTTCTCGGCTTTTTCGGCCAGGTTGATGTAGTACAGGCCCAAGGTGCGGTTGATATCTTCAACCCGCCACTCGCCCTGTTCAAGTGCGCGACCTACGCCGGACCAGGCACGATCGAGGTCTTCGGTCAGGCTCAATACCGGGTTGCCACTGCCGTCTTCGCTCAGGCTGACGCGGGTCGGGGTGTCAAAATCACGTGCTGCGAGCAACGAAACCGAACCGCCCTTCTCGGCGCTGCGGCTCATGCTGATGAGCATTTCGTCCACCAGTGCCGCGTCCAGGCCGGTATTGACCGAACGCTGGCCGAAATCGACGTTGGCGGTGCTGCCGGCTGGACGATTGGCGCTCACCACATAAATTTCGCTGGTGTTGCGCTGTACGCCCGGCTCGATACGGACCCGCACGCGGGTTTCGCTGTCAGCTGCCAGGCCACTGGTGCCGAGGTGGCGAGCCATTGGCGCGGACAGTTCGTCAGCGCGCTGCCAGGTGGTGGTGAACTCGCCGGTTTGCGGGCGCTGCTCATCGATACGGAAGCCGTTGTCCTGGAAGAACTGCATCGCTACCGGCCAGACTTCTGACGGTACGTGCTGCGCCATCACCCAACGGCTGTCGCCGCTTCTTTGCAGGGTGTAGTCGCTGGCACCGGCAACTGTCGCCAGCGGCAATGGCCGCGGAACCTCGAACTCGCCCTTGACGGTGTCATCGGGCACGTTGCTCGGGATCGGCAACAGCGGCACAAGGCGCTTGTCAGTCACTACACCTGGCGGCAGTTTCATTGGAGCGGTTTGTTGCGCCTCCAGATAGTCGCTGCCACGGTCCCGGAAGTACCCGTCTGGACCCCACAGCCAACCGCAGCCGCTGGTGCTCGAAATAATCACGGCTAGTGCGGAAAGTCCGGCCAATCGCTTCATGCGTAATGCTTCCTCAATTAAACCAAAACACCGGACTGGCGCAGGGCCTGACGCAGCGGTTCGTGGCAGGGTGCGCTGAGCCAGGTGAGCGGCAGACGGATACCGTCCGGCATCAAGCCCATTTCATGCAGCGCCCATTTCACGGGGATAGGGTTGGATTCGATAAACAGGGTTTTATTGAGCGGCATCAGCTTTTCGTGAATCGCGCGGGCGGTGACGGCGTCACCACGCATCGCAGCGGCGCACAGTTCGCTCATGGCACGCGGGGCGACGTTGGCGGTCACCGAGATATTGCCCTTGCCGCCGAGCAGGATCAGCTCGACTGCGGTGGCGTCATCACCGGAGTACACCAGGAAGTCATCGCTGACACCGGCCAGGATGGCAGTGACGCGCGACAGGTCGCCGGTGGCTTCCTTGATGCCGATGATGTTCGGCACGCTCGACAGGCGCACAACCGTGGCCGGCAGCATGTCGCAGGCGGTACGGCCCGGCACGTTGTAGAGGATCTGCGGGATGTCGACCGCTTCGGCGATGGCCTTGAAGTGCTGGTACAGCCCTTCCTGGGTCGGCTTGTTGTAATACGGTGTGACCAGCAGGCACGCATCGGCGCCGGCAGCCTTGGCATTGGTGGTCAGCTCGATCGCTTCACGCGTCGAGTTGGCGCCCGTGCCGGCAATGACCGGGATACGTCCTGCCACCTGTTTGACCACGTGACGAATCACTTCAATGTGTTCGTTCACATCGAGCGTTGCCGATTCACCTGTAGTGCCAACGGCAACAATGGCGTTGGTGCCCTCTTGCAGGTGAAAGTCCACCAGTTTGCGCAGTGCGTCCCAGTCCAGACGGCCTTGTGCATCCATAGGTGTGACCAGTGCCACCATACTGCCCGCAATCATGCAACCGCTCCTGCCGGAAAAAGAGAGCCGTAATGGTACTGGCGCCATGACCCTTGCACAAGCAACAGCGCGCCCGATGAGCATTCCCCTTGGCGCTGCTTTTCGCTACCCTTCAGCCTTTGATTGGTACTGATGAGTGCGCAAGGCTGTTTCACAGGTCTTTATCCAGCGCCAAAAGCCCGCCCCAAACACCGCCAGGAGCGGTTTGCAGAGCCTGCAGACTGTCTACGACGGCGTATTGGCAGGGTTCAGGCATTTGTTGAGAGCCTGCTAGTCGCGACGCATTCATCCACCGTACTGACCGCTCATCGCTTTAGGAAGGTTGCATGTCCACCCCCACAGTCCGCGAACAATTCCTTGTCATCAGTGCCCTTGGCGCCAACCCAATGGAGCTGACTAACGTCCTGTGCCGCGCCAGCCATGAAAATCGCTGCGCCGTCGTGACCTCCCGCCTCACTCGCCACGGCGAATGCAGCGCACTGGTTCTGGAAATCACTGGCAGCTGGGATGCCCTGGCCCGCCTTGAAGCCGGCTTGCCCGCACTGGCCAAAAAACACGCGTTCAGCGTCAATGTGGTGCGCAGTGCCGCTCTTGAGACCCGCCCGCAGGCGCTGCCGTACGTGGCCTATGTCAGCTCGGCCTACCGCTCGGACATCATCAACGAGCTGTGCCAGTTCTTCATGGACCACAACGTCGAACTTGAAAACCTGACCTGCGACACCTATCAGGCGCCGCAAACCGGCGGCACCATGCTCAACGCCACTTTCACCGTGACCTTGCCGGCCGGTATCCAGATCAGCTGGTTGCGCGATCAGTTCCTGGACTTCGCCGACGCGCTGAACCTCGATGCGCTGATCGAACCCTGGCGCCCACAAAACCCAATGTAAGGAAGCTCCCCCCATGGCCGTTGCAATTGACCAACCCGTAGGCGACTTCCAGATCCCGGCTACCAGTGAGCAAACCGTCAGTCTGGCGGCACTCAAGGGCAAGCAGGTGGTGATTTACTTTTACCCCAAGGACAGCACGCCGGGCTGCACCACTGAAGGCCAGGGCTTTCGTGACCACTACGCCGAATTCCAGGCGGCCAACACCGAAGTGTTTGGCGTGTCGCGCGACAGCCTCAAGTCCCATGAGAACTTCAAGGCCAAGCAGGGTTTTCCGTTCGAATTGCTGAGCGACAAGGACGAAGCCCTGTGCCAGCTGTTTGACGTGATCAAGCTGAAGAAGCTGTACGGCAAGGAATACCTGGGCGTGGACCGCAGCACGTTCCTGATCGACAAGAACGGCGTGTTGCGTCACGAATGGCGCGGCGTGAAAGTGCCCGGCCATGTTGAAGCGGTGCTGGAACAGGCCAGGGCGCTGAACCAGGCCTGATACTCCCGCAGCAGGAGCGAGCTTGCCTCGCGATCTTTTAAAAGATCAAAAGCTCGCCCCTGCAGGGTCACAGGACTTTACTGACGTACCAGCCGCAGGTTCTGGAATTCGACAGCTTCGGTACTGCGGTACGGGTTGATATCCAGCCCGCCACGACGCACATAACGCGCATACACGGTCAATTTTTCCGGCTTGAGCAAACGCTGCAGGTCGAGAAAAATCCGCTCTACGCATTGCTCATGGAAATCCGAGTGCTGACGGAAGCTCACCAGATACGCCAGCAAACTGGCGTGATCCAGTGCCGCTCCACGGTACTCCACCACCACTGTGCCCCAGTCAGGCTGACTGGTGACCGGGCAGTTGGATTTGAGCAGGTGGCTGTAGACGCTTTCTTCGATCACCCGCGTCTCATCGCACTTGAGCAATTCAGGTCGCGGCTGCTGGTAATCGCTGACACTGATGTCCAGATCATCGATACACAGACCGGGCAAAACCCCTGTGCCATCTGCCTGAACCTCATCCAGGCTACGCACGCGCACGCCGACGGGCTTGCCGGATGCGGCTGACAAATCTGCCTGCAACGTCTGCACCAGGCTTGGTGTATCGGCGAAAACGCTCTGATTGAGCGAGTTCAGGTACAGCTTGAAAGACTTGGACTCGACGATGTTCGGCGAATCGGCGGCAAAGCAGAACTCGCCAATGGCCACCACCGGCTTGCCTGACGGCAACAACCATGAGAGCTCGAAGCAATTCCAGAAGTCCACCCCGACATACGGCAGGGTCTCGGCGCTGAGCCCCAGCTCGGCCCATTTCGCCGCACGCGGGATAGGGAACAGCAAGGACGGGGTGTAGGTACTGATGTATTCACTGGACTTGCCCAGCGGCGAATGTTCGGCTGCGGGATGCATGACAATAACCTGGCTAGAAAAACCCGGCAATTCTATCGGGTTTACGCCAGGCTTTCAGCGCCAGCAGACGATCAGGGCTGATTAAGGCTCAACTTTGACCTTGCCGACCATTCCGGCCTGGTAGTGACCGGGCACATTGCAGGCAAACTCTAGGTTGTCGGCGCGACTGAAGGTCCAGGTCAGCTCGGCAGTTTTACCCGGCCCGACCAACACACTGTTGGGGTCGTCGTGCTGCATGCCCATGGCGCCGTGGTCCATGCCGGCGTGACTCATCCCGGTCGGCGTGAGCATGCCGCTTTGCTGCATTGCGAGCATTTCTTTCTGGTGCGCCCCGTGCATGGCTGCATTGCCCAGGTTGAATTCGTGCAACAACTGCCCTTTATTGACCAGTACAAAACGCACGGTCTCCCCTGCTTTCACGTCCAGTGTTGTGGGAGTGAAGGCAATATCGGTCATATCCACTTGCACGGTGCGCGTGGCACTGGCGGCCGGGGCCGGCTGACCAAAATCAAAATGGCCGGCAGGCGCTGCCAGCACCGGCACGCTCAACATCAATAAACAACCCGCGAGGGCCAAACGGTTACGCACAGTCATACTGACTCCCGGGAATGTACAAATTTTCAACGACTTTAGAACTGCGCCGCTGGCATTCAACTGACCGTAAGATTACAACTTTGTCAGCTTGCCCCTGCCCGCCCAAGGCCAATGTATAAGGCTGAGGATATTTTTGTGATGAGCCACCGATGAAATTGCTGATAGTCGAAGACCAGGCCAAAACCGGCCAGTACCTGCGCCAGGGCTTGAGCGAAGCCGGGTTTACCACCGAACTGGCCGCTGACGGCATCACCGGCCAGCACCTGGCCCTGACCGGCGATTACTCATTGCTGATTCTCGATGTAATGCTCCCGGGCCGTGACGGCTGGCAAATACTGCAAGCCGTGCGCAGTGCGGGGCTGGACATGCCGGCGCTGTTCCTGACCGCCCGCGACGCCGTCGAAGACCGCGTGCACGGCCTGGAACTGGGGGCAGACGATTATCTGGTCAAGCCCTTCGCCTTTTCCGAGTTGCTGGCCCGGGTGCGCAGCTTGCTGCGCCGCGGCAGCAGCACCACGCAAGAGACCCACCTGCAACTGGCCGACCTGCGCCTGGACCTGATCCGGCGCCGGGTTGAGCGCAATGGCCAGCGCATCGACCTCACCGCCAAAGAGTTCGCCCTGCTGGAATTGCTGATGCGACGCCAGGGAGAAGTACTGCCCAAGTCCCTGATCGCCTCACAAGTGTGGGACATGAATTTCGACAGCGACACCAACGTTATCGAAGTCGCGATACGCCGCTTGCGCCTGAAAATCGATGACAGCCATGAACACAAACTGATCCACACCGTGCGCGGCATGGGTTACGTGCTGGAAGAGCGTGCTCCGTGATCCGTCGCCTGTCCCTGAGCAGCCGCCTGGCCCTGCTGTTTGCCGGCTGCACGGCGGTGGTTTCACTGTTTGCCGGGGTGCTGTTCGGGCGCGCCAGCGAGGTACATTTCGTCGAACTCGACCAACAGCTGATGGAAAGCCGCCTCACCGTGCTGCGCGACACCCTGCAAGGCGCCGACACCCTGGAAAGTTTCACCCGGCGCCTGCCCGCCCTGCTCCTGCACCTCAACCAGCAACCAGACCTGACGGTGCGGGTGCGCGGCCCGGACGGGCACCTGTGGTTTGACAGCGCGCCAAGTTTGCCGGAACAGCTTGCTGTGCGCCCCGGCCTTGGCAGCCTGCAAATCAACGGCATTGATTACCGGGTTCTGAACCCCATTCCTGACACACAAAACGCACCGCGCCTGACACTGCTGCTGGACATCACCCACCATCAACACTTCCTGCAGCGCATGCAGCACCTGATCTGGATGACGGTCGGCCTCTCGGCGCTGGCTACCGCCATTCTGGGGGCCTGGGCTGCCCGTAGCGGCCTGCGCCCGTTGCGGCGCATGAGCGCGATTGCAGCCAGCGTCTCGGCCGACTCCCTCAACGCACGGCTGCCCCAGCAGCAGATGCCCGCCGAGCTGGCAGAACTGGCCAGCGCCTTCAACGCCATGCTGGAACGGCTGGATGATTCATTTCAGCGACTGTCTGCGTTCTCTGCCGATATTGCCCATGAACTGCGGACCCCGCTGTCGAACCTGCTAACCCATACCCAGGTCACCCTGACCCGGCCCCGGGGCATCGATGAGTACCGCGAGGCCCTGCACAGCAACCTCGAAGAACTGCAGTGGATGGCACAACTGGTCAACGACATGCTGTATCTGGCCAAGGCTGACCATGGCCTGCTCACTCCGCGCCGCGAGCCGCTGGATCTGGGCCGCGAGGTGGACGCTTTACTGGAGTTTTACGCACTGCTGGCCGAGGACTCGCAAATAGCCTTGACCCGCGAAGGAAACGGACAGATTGCAGGCGATCGCAGCATGTTGCGCCGCGCGCTGTCCAACCTGCTGGATAACGCCTTGCGTTACACGCCGGGGGGTGGAGCCATCAAGGTGCTCATCGAAGAAACGGCGAGCCACGTGCGCATCAGCATCGAAAACACCGGAGCTGGGATCGCTGCCGAGTTGCTGCCACGCCTGTTTGATCGCTTCTACCGGGCCGATCCGGCACGGCGCGAAGGCAGCAGCGAGCATGCGGGGCTGGGACTGGCCATCACCCAGTCAATCATTCGCGCCCATGGCGGGCAGATCAGGTGTGAAGCCCAGGAAGGCGTGACACGGTTCGTGCTTGAACTGCCCACTATCAAGGCCGGGAGCACCTGACGCCTCCTGTAGGAGCGAGCTTTTCAACACGCAGGAAGAGCTCGCGAGCAAGCTCGCTCCTACAGGTCAGGGTAAGGGCGGTCAGGAGTAGCGCAGCCCGTAGGCCGGCTGGATTTCCGTCGCGCGATACGGCTGGAAATTGAGCGCCCGTACGTACTGTAGGAGCGAGCTTGTCTCGCGAGCTTTTCAGCACTCAGGAAGAGCTCGCGAGACAAGCTCGCTCCTACAGGTCAGGTCAAGGGCGGTCAGGAGCAGCGCAGCGCGTGGGCCGGCTGGATTTCCGTCGCGCGATACGGCTGGAAATTGAACGCTCGTACGTACTGTAGGAGCGAGCTTGCTCGCGAGCTTTTCAGCACTCAGAAAAAGCTCGCTCCTACAGGTCAGGCTAAGGGCGGTCAGGAGTAGCGCAGCGCGTGGGCCGGCTGGATTTTCGCCGCGCGATACGGCTGGAAATTGAGCGGCCGTATGTACTGTAGGAGCGAGCTTGTCTCGCGAGCTTTTCAGCACTCAGGAAGAGCTCGCGAGACAAGCTCGCTCCTACAGGTCAGGTCAAGGGCGGTCAGGAGTAGCGCAGCGCGTGGGCCGGCTGGATTTTCGCCGCGCGATACGCAGGGTACAGCGTCGCCAGAAAACTCAGCAAAAAGCCTGCACCGCAGATCAACGCCACATCGCCACCTTGCAGCTCTGATGGCAGGTTGCTGACGAAGTACACGTCGGAGCTGAATATGTGCTGCCCGGAAACCCGTTCCATCCAGCCCACCAGCTCGCTGACATTCAGCGCCGCAATCACACCCAATACGCCGCCAATCAAGGTACCGACAATACCGATCACCGTGCCCTGGACCATGAAAATGGCCATGATCTGACGCGGGGTGGCGCCGATGGTGCGCAAGATGGCGATGTCGGCCCCCTTGTCGTTCACCACCATGATCAAGGTGGCGATGATGTTGAACGCAGCCACGGCCACGATCATCAGCAACAACAGGCCGATCATGGTTTTTTCCATCTTCATGGCGCTGAACAGGCTGCCCTGGGTGTGGGTCCAGTCATCCGCCCGGTAGCCGTCGCCCAGGCTGCCCGCCACCTGCTTCGACACCTGGGGCGCTGCGTACAGATCCTTCACCGCCAGGCGCACGCTTTGCACCTGATTCGGCTGCCAGTGCTGCATGGCAGCGGCATCGGCAACGTGGATCAGGCCCATGGAGCCATCCAGCTCGGCCCCGACCTTGAAGATACCGACCACATTCAAGCGCTGCAGGCGCGGGGTAATTCCCCCCGGTGCGGTGCTGGCCTCGGGGACGATCAAGGTGATTCTGTCACCGATACCCAGGCGAAACCGTCGTGCGGTAATGTCACCCAGCACCACGCCAAACTCGCCGGGCTTCAGGTCTTCTAGCCGGCCCTGCACGATGTGCTGGGCAACGATCGAAACCTGGCCTTCCAGCGCCGGATCAACCCCGCTGACCTGAATCGGCTGCATCGAGCCCTTGTAGGACAACATGCCATCCATCTCGGTAAACGGCACAGCGGCCGTGACCTCGGGATTCTTCATCGCCGCTTCGGCCACCGGGCGCCAGTCATCAATGGGCTTTACGCCGACGATGGTCGCGTGGGGCACCATACCGAGAATGCGGTTGCTCATTTCACGCTGAAAACCGTTCATCACCGACAACACCACAATCATCGCCAGTACGCCCAGGGCGAGACCGATCATCGAAGTCATGGAGATAAACGAAACAAATCGGTTGCGGCGCTTGGCACGGGTATAGCGCGTGCCGATAAAAATCGATAACGGTCTGAACATTCGCGGGCACCGTATAAAAATAAAAGACCCGGCGCCGGAATACGGCGCCGGGCTTGGCGATTACATCGCGCTCAGACGACCTTCCTGAAGGTGCAATACGCGATCCATCTGGCGGGCCAGGTTCATGTCATGGGTCACCACCAGGAACGCTGTGCGCATCGAGGTGCTGAGCTCCAGCATCAAGTCCTGAATGCCCTGGGCGGTGTGCGAATCGAGGTTGCCGGTGGGCTCGTCGAGCATCACCAGCCCCGGGTTGTTCACCAGTGCGCGGGCAATCGCTACGCGCTGGCGCTCGCCACCCGACAGTTCTGCCGGCTTGTGCTCCAGGCGATGGCCCAGGCCAACCCGGGTCAGCAACGCAGTTGCACGCTCACGTGCCTCGGGGATCGGGGTTTTACCGATCAGCAATGGCATGCAGACGTTTTCCAGCGCGGTGAATTCGGCCAGCAGGTGGTGAAACTGGTAAACGAAGCCCAGCGAGCGGTTACGCAACAGGCCGCGGGCCTTTTCGCCCAGTGCCGACAGCTCTTCGCCTGCCAGCCACACGCTGCCCGAAGACGGGGTATCGAGGCCGCCGAGCAAATTGAGCAAGGTACTTTTGCCCGAGCCCGAGGTCCCGACAATCGCCACGCGCTCGCCCGGGTGCAGCTCCAGCTGCAGGCCGGACAACACCACCACCGACTCCGGGCCTTCCTCGTAGCTCTTGCCCAGGTCGCGGCAACTCAACACTGCTTGTTCTTTCATGCCCAACTCACTCATAACGAAGCGCCTGCGCAGGCTGGGTGCGCGCAGCACGCCAGGCCGGGTACAAGGTCGCGAGGAAACTCAGAACCAATGCCGCGCCACACACCATCAACACATCCTGCGCCTGCAATTGCGACGGCAGGTAGTCGATAAAGTACACGTCGGCGTTGAGAAACTTGTGCCCGATCAAGCCTTCAAGGGCCGAGATCGCAGCACTCACATTGAGTGCCGCCAACATGCCGAGCACGGCGCCGATGGCGGTCCCGACCACACCGATAACGGTGCCCTGGACCATAAAGATGGCCATGATGGTGCCGGGCGTGGCGCCCAGGGTGCGCAAAATAGCGATGTCGCCTTTCTTGTCATTGACCACCATCACCAGGGTGGAAATGATGTTGAAGGCGGCCACGGCGACAATCAGCAACAACAGCAAACCGATCATGGCTTTTTCCATGCGGATTGCCTGATACAGATTGCCATGGGTGCGGGTCCAGTCGCGGGCGTAATACTGGCTCTCGCCCAGCTGCTGGGCGATTTCCCATGCCGTACGCGGCGCCTGGAACAGATCGTCAAACTTGAGACGCAACCCCTGTACCTGATCAGGCTTCCAGCGTTGCAAACGGGCCAGATCCTGCAGGTTGGTCACGCCCAGGTAGCCGTCAATTTCACCCGCGCCGACATGGAAAATGCCCTGCACGGTGAAACGTTTCATGCGTGGAAACATCCCGGCCGGGGTTACGGTGACTTCCGGCGCAACAAAGGTCAGCTTGTCACCGATGGCAACCCCGAGCTTCCTGGCCGCCTTGTCACCAATGATGATGCCGAAGCTGCCCGGGGTCAGCGAATCGAGCTGTCCTTCGAGCATGAACTTGTCAATGATCGATACCTTGCGTTCCTGCACCGGGTCGATGGCATTGAGCATTACTTTCTGCACATTGCCGTCATGGGTCAGCAGCCCCTGCATCTGGGTGAACGGTGCTACCGCCTCCACCTTGGGGTTCTGCCGGACCTTGGCGGCCAGGCTTTGCCAGTCGCTGATCGGTTGATCACCAACGATGGTCGCGTGGGGCACCATGCCCAGCACGCGGGTGCGCATCTCATGATCGAAGCCGTTCATCACCGAGAGCACCACAATCATTACGACCACGCCGAGGGCGAGTCCGATCATTGAAGTCAGAGAAATGAACGACACAAAATGATTGCGGCGCTTTGCACGGGTATAACGCGTGCCGATAAATACGAAGAGAGGTCTGAACATGTCGGGGCTTGTTCGAGGGAAAAGAAGACGTCCTTGTGGCGGGGCCTGATAAGCAGCTTTACACTCAGACCACAGCCGCCATCACGGGTTCGCCATGTCGACATTAAATGACGCAGATCGCCGCGAATACTACCGTATCGAAGATCTGATCGCACTGGAAATAACCCCGCTAAGGGCCTCCGAAGCCGCTACCAGCGAAGTGTTGCAAGATGCGTCTCCACTGTTCAATTTACTCAGTGAGCTGCACCTTAGCGAATTCGAGTCCCAGCACCTGCTGCGCCAGATCAGCGAGCGCGACCGCACTGTTTCCAGCTACCTGAAAACCCTTAACAAACGCGTCGATCTGCTGAGCCAGATCGTGGCGCAAACCGTGCTGGGCCAAATCGGCGAGCTACAGCCGGTGACGCTGTCCGAAGGCGGAATCGAGTTTCATCACCCGCACCCCTACCCGACCGACAGCCACCTTGCAGTCAAACTGGTACTGATGCCACAAGCCCTGGGGCTGCTGCTGCGGGCCCGCGTCGTGCGATGCCTGGCGCAGGACGGCGGCTACAGCATCGACACCGAATTTGAATCCCTTAACGACACCCAACGTCAGTTGTTAGCGCGCCACATTTTGCAAAAACAGGCACAGGCACGCCGCCTGGCCCGCGAACAACACGAATCCGCGCCCGAATGAATACTCAGGCGCTACCTACCAAGGAGCAATTGTGACTCTGATTTACGGCCATCGCGGCGCCAAAGGCGAAGCACCTGAAAACACTCTTGCCAGCTTTGAGCAATGTCTCAAACACGGCGTACGTCGCTGCGAACTTGATCTGCACCTGTCCAAAGACGGCGAGCTGATGGTGATCCACGACTCGACCCTCAAGCGCACCACCGACCGCCGCGGCAAGGTCAGTGAACATACCGCAGCGGATCTGGCGACCTATGACGCGCGCAAAGGCGGCCCCGGCTGGATGCAGCCATGCCCGATCCCGCGTCTTGAAGAGCTGTTCGAGAAATGCAACTTCGAGCACTGGCAGCTCGAAGTCAAAAGCGCATCCCGCACCCGGGCTGCAAGCACGGTACTGGCCATTCGTGAAATGGCGGTGCGCCACGGCATCATGGACAAGGTCACCGTCACCTCAAGCTCCCGTGAAGTGCTCAAGGCCGCGCTGGAGCTGACCCCGGACCTGTCCCGCGGACTGGTAGCCGAATACGCCTGGCTCGACCCGATCAAGGTCGCGCAAGGTTATGGCTGTGACATGCTGGCGCTGAACTGGACGCTATGCACCCCCGAGCGCCTTGAGAAAGCACAACAGCAGGGTTTGCATGTATCGGTGTGGACGGTCAACGAGCCTGCACTAATGCGCAGGCTCGCCGACTTCGGCGTAGATAGCCTGATTACAGACTTTCCCGGTTTGGCCACTGCCACCCTCGGGAAAAGCTGAAATCGGTCTCCCCGGCCGGCTCAGGCCACCGGCCGGAGCCGCTCAAAAAAGCCGGTTAAGGCCATCGTAAGCGGCTACCCGATAGGCTTCGGCCATGGTCGGGTAGTTGAACGTGGTATTGACGAAATACTTCAGGGTATTGAGCTCGCCCGGCTGGTTCATGATCGCCTGACCGATGTGCACGATCTCTGATGCCTGGTAGCCAAAGCAGTGAACGCCCAGCACTTGCAGGGTTTCACGGTGGAACAGGATTTTCAGCATGCCCTGGGGCTCGCCGGCAATCTGTGCCCGCGCCATGCTCTTGAAGAACGCCTTGCCCACTTCATACGGCACTTTGGCCTGGGTCAGCTCCTGCTCGTTCTTGCCGATCGAGCTGATCTCCGGAATCGTGTAAATACCGGTTGGCACGTCGTTCACGAAACGCCAGCTGCCGTTATCCACAATACTGCCAGCGGCGGAGCGGCCCTGGTCATGGGCAGCACTGGCCAGGCTTGGCCAGCCAATCACGTCACCGGCACCATAGATATTGGGCACTGTGGTGCGATAGTTTTCATCGACACTGATCTGGCCGCGGCCATTGACCTTGATCCCGATGTTTTCCAGACCCAGCTGATCGGTGTTGCCGGTACGCCCGTTGCACCAGAGCAAGGCATCTGCCTTGATCTTTTTGCCGGACTTGAGGTGCAGAATCACGCCGTTTTCGACGCCTTCAACCCGCTCGTATTCTTCGTTGTGGCGAACCGTGATGTTGTTGTTGCTGAAGTGGTAGCTCAGCGCCTGCGAGATCTCGGAGTCGAGGAAACTGAGCAATTGCTCACGGTTGTCCACCAGCTCGATCAATACCCCCAGACCGCTGAAGATCGACGCGTATTCGCAGCCGATCACCCCGGCGCCGTAAACAATCAGCTTACGCGGGGTATGTCCCAGGCTGAGGATGGTGTCGCTATCGTAGATACGCGAGTGAGAGAAATCGATATCGGCCGGGCGATACGGACGCGAGCCGGTGGCGATAATGATTTGCTTGGCCATCAGGGTTTCGACGACACCGTTGCTGCACACCACTTCAATGGTTTGCTCATCGGTGAAGCTGCCGGTACCGAAGAACAGGTCTACGCGATTGCGCGCATAGAAGCCGGTACGCGATGCCACTTGTTTGGAGATAACTTTTTCGGCGCTTTTCAGTACGTCCGGAAACGAGAACCAGCGCGGCTCACCAATGGCCCGGAACATCGGGTTGGTGTTGAACTGCATGATCTGGCGAACCGAGTGACGCAAGGCTTTGGAAGGGATAGTGCCCAAGTGCGTGCAGTTGCCGCCCACCTGGCGCCGGCTATCGACCATCGCCACTTTGCGTCCCGCTTTTGCGGCGTTCATTGCCGCACCTTCTCCCGCCGGGCCGGAACCCAGTACCACTACGTCGTAGTTGTAGACAGCCATGCGTACTCCTCAGAACAGGCCGCGGCCCCCATTTGGGCACCTGCGGCTAAATCATGTCGCGGCCAGCGGCATGAAGGATCAAAACGTGGGGCACAGTCTATAGAAGCCTGAAGGCCACGAACATTAACCCTTGGTCTGGTCGAAAACTATTTTTGTCCGCGGCGCATCGTTCAGACGCGTGCCCCCCTGCAAGAGCTAGCCTGCTCGCGGGCTCTTCAAGATCAAATGCTGGCGAGCAAGCTCGCTCCTGCACAGATCTTCGTCATGCTTTCACAAAACTGGCATAACCTTTAACCACCCATCGATCAGGATTGCGTCCATGCGCCAGCTGTTGATCGTCCTGGTGCTGACTTTTAGCGCCGCAGCCCTCGCCGATGAATCCGCGCAGCTCAAACAAGCCGGCTTTGCCGCACAGTGGCAGGGAGGCTCGCAGCCCATGGAGCGCAGGGGCCAGATCGTACTGACGTATCTGTGGGCCGACATCTATGCCGCAGCACTGTTCACCCGGCCCGGCCTCACCCCGCAACAAGCGTTCGATGAACAGCGCGCCATGCGCCTGGAACTGTTCTATCTGCGCGACCTCGATCACAGCGATGTAACCCGGGCTTCTGCAGCCATTCTCAAACGCCAGCAGCCGGCAGCCACCCTCGCCCGCCTGGAACAACCGCTGAAACAACTGCAGGCCAGCTTTGGCCATATCAAACGGGGCGATCGCTACGCCCTGGACTATGACCCGCAACGCGGCCTGAACCTTGAACGCAATGGCAAAGTCATCTTCAACAGCTCCGATCCGGAGCTGGCCAAGATCTATCTCGGCATCTGGCTCGGCCCGGACGGACTTCCTGAAAAGCTGCGCCAGACCCTGCTGGCGCATACCCCCTGAGCCATCCTGTAGTTGCAACTGCAGTTGCCTACAGCAACGGATACACATATTGTTACAAAACTGTTTTGCACAACGGCACAAGCCTTGATCTTGCAGTGTGGACGAGTAAAAAACATGGATTACGCATAAAACAGATAACAGCGGGTGATTTCTGATGGGCTCCAGTACGGGCAAAGGCAAGGCGATTTTTCGCGTTGTCAGCGGTAACTTTCTCGAGATGTTCGACTTCATGGTCTTTGGCTTCTACGCCACGGCCATTGCCAAAACCTTCTTTCCGTCCGACAGCGCCTTCGCTTCATTAATGCTTGCCCTGGCTACTTTTGGCGCAGGCTTCCTGATGCGTCCGCTGGGTGCAATCTTTCTCGGCGCCTACATCGACCGTCACGGTCGGCGCAAAGGCCTGATCATTACCCTCGCCCTGATGGCCATGGGCACAGTGCTGATTGCCTGTGTGCCGGGTTATGCCACCCTGGGTGTCGCAGCCCCGTTACTGGTGTTGCTGGGGCGCTTGCTGCAAGGTTTTTCAGCGGGCGTGGAACTGGGCGGCGTTTCGGTGTACCTGGCGGAAATCGCTACCCCGGGTCGCAAAGGCTTCTTCGTTAGTTGGCAATCGGCTAGCCAGCAAGCGGCAGTGGTGTTCGCCGGCCTGCTCGGGGTTGGCCTCAACCACTGGCTGAGCCCGGAAGACATGGGTGACTGGGGCTGGCGCATCCCGTTCCTGATCGGCTGCATGATCGTGCCGGTGATCTTTGTCATCCGTAAATCGATGGAAGAAACCCCTGAGTTCGAAGCCCGAACGCATCACCCAACCCTGCGTGAAATAGTTCGTTCCATCGGTCAGAACTTCGGACTGGTGCTGGGCGGCATGGCCCTGGTGGTGATGACCACCGTGTCGTTCTACCTGATCACCGCCTACACCCCGACCTTCGGCAAGTCAGAACTGCACCTGTCGGATTTCGATGCCCTGTTGGTGACGGTGTGCATTGGCCTGTCGAACTTCTTCTGGCTGCCGGTGATGGGCGCACTGTCCGACAAGGTAGGACGTAAACCGCTGCTGCTGGGCGCGACCCTCCTGGCGATCCTGACTGCTTATCCGGCGCTGTCCTGGCTGGTGGCCAACCCGAGCTTCAGCCATCTGCTGATCGTCGAGCTGTGGTTGTCGTTCCTGTATGGCTCGTACAACGGCGCCATGGTGGTGGCCCTTACCGAAATCATGCCGGTCGAGGTGCGCACCACAGGCTTCTCCCTGGCTTATAGCCTGGCCACTGCGACCTTTGGCGGCTTTACTCCGGCGGCTTGCACCTACCTGATCCACGTACTGGACAACAAGGCGGCACCGGGCCTGTGGCTGACGGGCGCAGCGGTACTGGGCCTGATTGCCACCGTAGTGCTGTTCCGTGGCAATAAACACGAACTGCGCACCGCTCAAGCCGCAATCCCGGCTAACAGCTGAAACCATGCAGGAGCGAGCTCGCCTCGCGATGTTTTGATCTTCTAAAAGATCGCGAGACAAGCTCGCTCCTACTGGCCTGGCGACTGCACCGGGCCTGATTGCCACCGTAGTGCTGTTCCGCGGCAATAAACACGAACTGCGCACCGCTCAAGCCGCAATCCCGGCTAACAGCTAAAACCATGTGGGAGCGAGCTCGCCTCGCGATGTTTTGATCTTCTAAAAGATCGCGAGACAAGCTCGCTCCTACTAGCCTGGCGACTGCACCGGGCCTGATTGCCACCGTAGTGCTGTTCCGTGGCAATAAACACGAACTGCGCACCGCTCAAGCCGCAATCCCGGCTAACAGCTAAAACCATGCAGGAGCGAGCTCGCCTCGCGATGTTTTTGACAATTTTACAGCGCACACAAAAACGCCCCGAACCAGTCGGGGCGTTTTCAGTTGCGGCGGTTGCTTAGCGCGGGAACGCTGGCGGGTTGACCCCGGCCATGTCTTCCATCACGCGAACTACCTGGCAGCTGTAACCGAATTCGTTGTCGTACCACACGTACAGAACAACGCGGTTGTCATTGCAGATAGTCGCTTCAGCATCGACCACACCGGCGTGACGCGAACCTACGAAGTCAGTGGAAACCACTTCCTGGGAGTTCACGTAGTCGATTTGCTTGTGCAGATCGGAGTGCAGCGCCATGTAGCGCAGGTACTCGTTCATTTCTTCACGGGTAGCCGGCTTCTCAAGGTTCAGGTTGAGGATGGCCATCGAAACGTTTGGCGTCGGAACGCGGATCGCGTTACCGGTCAGCTTGCCGGCCAGCTCGGGCAGAGCCTTGGCAGCAGCGGTGGCAGCGCCGGTTTCGGTGATAACCATGTTCAGCGCGGCACTACGGCCACGGCGGTCGCCCTTGTGGAAGTTGTCGATCAGGTTCTGGTCGTTGGTGTACGAGTGAACCGTTTCAACGTGACCGTTGACGATGCCGAACTTGTCGTTGACAGCCTTGAGCACCGGCACGATGGCGTTGGTGGTGCAGGATGCCGCCGAAACGATCTTGTCGTCTGCGGTGATTTCGCCGTGGTTGATACCATGAACGATGTTTTTCAGCTTGCCTTTGCCCGGCGCGGTCAACACCACACGGTCAATGCCAGGGCAAGCCAGGTGCTGGCCAAGGCCTGCGGCGTCACGCCATACACCGGTGTTGTCCACCAGCAATGCGTTCTGAATGCCGTACTGGGTGTAGTCCACTTCAGTCGGGTTCTTCGCGTAGATCACCTGGATCAGGTTGCCGTTGGCGGTGATGGTGTTGTTGACTTCATCAATAACGATGGTGCCATCGAACGGACCATGTACCGAGTCACGACGCAGCAAGCTTGCACGCTTGACCAGATCGTTTTCGGCGCCTTTGCGCACAACGATGGCACGCAGACGCAGACCGTCGCCACCACCGGTTTTTTCGATCAGGATGCGCGCCAGCAGACGGCCGATACGACCGAAGCCGTACAGCACAACGTCAGTGCCTTTGCGGGCAGAAGCATTTTGCTGACCCACTACATCGGCCAGTTCTTCGCGCACGAACTGCTCGGCAGTACGGCCATTGGCTTCGGCCTTGAATTTAACGGCCAGCTTGCCCAGGTCTACCGAAGCAGCACCGAGCTTGAGCTCGCTCATTGCTTTAAGCAGAGGGAAAGTTTCGTGTACGGACAATTCGCTGTCATCGGACTGGCGATGACGGGCAAAGCGATGAGCTTTGAGAATCGCGATGACTGAACGGTTGATCAGGCTGCGGCCATAGATCGAACTCACCACATTGTTATTGCGGTAGAGCTGACCGATTAGCGGGATCATCGCTTCTGCGAGTGCTTCACGGTCGATCCATTCACCAAGACACTGGTCGGGCTTCTGAGTCACGGGAACCTTCCACATGTAGGGGCTGAAAAAAGGGGCTACATTATGCAGTTGCGCCCCTGCCTGGGCAATGCACGCCTGTCACACGCCAGAACTGAAACGTTTAAGCCCCAGCAAATAAAGGTAAAAAAATTTATAACACCCTGGTTTTCATGGGTTTTCAGCCCTTGATCCTCCCCCGTGACAGCCCCATGTCCGGTATCACGTACAGAATTCACCCCCCCTTTAAAGACTGCAACTGACAGCCAGCCCCTTGGCCCGTTACAATTGCCGACTTTGTCGCAACGCTTGGAGCTCAACCTTCCGTGCCCGTCCTGCGTCTACCGAAACTCCCTGCCACTGCAGGTAAACAGCACTGGGGCAATCTGCCCGGTGCCGCCCTGAGCCTCGCAATCGCCGAAGCTGCCAGCGCCGCCCAGCGCTTCACCCTGCTCCTGACCGCCGACAGCCAAAGCGCCGAACGCCTGGAGCAGGAATTGAGGTTTTTCGCGCCCGAGTTGCCGGTGCTGCATTTTCCCGACTGGGAAACCCTGCCCTACGATCTGTTCTCGCCGCACCAGGACATCATTTCCCAGCGCATCGCCAGCCTTTACCGGTTGCCGGAACTGAGTCATGGCGTTTTGGTAGTGCCGATCACCACCGCCCTACATCGCCTGGCTCCGACCCGGTTTTTGCTGGGTAGCAGCCTGGTGCTGGATATCGGCCAGAAGCTGGACGTCGAGCAAATGCGCACCCGACTTGAGGCCAGCGGTTATCGCTGCGTCGACACGGTGTACGAACACGGCGAGTTCGCGGTACGTGGTGCCTTGATCGACCTGTTCCCGATGGGCAGCAAACTGCCCTACCGGATTGACCTGTTCGACGACGAAATCGAAACCCTGCGCACTTTCGACCCGGAAACCCAGCGTTCCATCGACAAGGTCGAATCGGTACGCTTGCTGCCGGCCCGGGAGTTTCCGCTGCAAAAAGATGCTGTAACCCGGTTCAAGGCGCGCTTTCGCGAACGCTTCGATGTGGATTTCCGCCGTTGCCCGATCTTTCAGGACCTGAGCAGCGGGATCACCCCGGCCGGTATCGAGTACTACCTGCCGCTGTTTTTCGATGAAACCTCGACCCTGTTCGACTACTTGCCGGGGGATACGCAAGTGTTCTCGCTGCCCGGTATTGAGCAGGCCGCGGAGAATTTCTGGTCTGACGTGCGCAACCGCTACGAAGAACGCCGCATCGACCCGTCCCGCCCGTTGCTGCCCCCTGCCGAGCTGTTCCTGCCGGTGGACGACTGCTTCGCCCGGCTGAAAAACTGGCCACGGGTAGTCGCCAGCCAGGACGACGTAGATACCGGCAGCAGCCGCGAGCGCTTCCCGGCCCGGCCGTTGCCGAATCTGGCGATAGAAGCCAAGGCCAATCAGCCACTGGCGGCATTGTCCGGCTTTCTAGAGCAGTTTGATGGCCGCGTGCTGTTTACCGCCGAATCTGCCGGTCGCCGCGAAGTACTGCTCGAACTGCTGGAACGTCTGAAACTTCGCCCGAAAACCGTCGAAAACTGGCCCGACTTCGTCGCCAGCAAACACCGCCTGGCCATTACCATTGCGCCGCTGGATGAAGGCCTGCTGCTGGACGACCCGGCCCTGGCCCTGATCGCCGAAAGCCCATTGTTCGGGCAACGGGTGATGCAGCGTCGCCGTCGCGAAAAACGCGCCGACGCCAACAACGATGCAGTGATCAAAAACCTCACCGAACTGCGCGAAGGCGCACCGGTGGTGCATATCGACCACGGGGTCGGCCGCTATCAAGGGCTGGCGACGCTGGAAGTCGACAATCAGGTGGCCGAGTTTCTGACCCTGGAATACGCCGAGGGCGCCAAGCTCTACGTGCCCGTGGCCAACCTGCACCTGATCGCCCGCTACACCGGCAGCGACGATGAACTGGCACCGCTGCATCGTCTGGGCTCGGAAACCTGGCAAAAAGCCAAGCGCAAAGCCGCCGAGCAAGTCCGTGACGTGGCTGCCGAGCTGCTGGACATCTATGCCCGCCGGGCTGCCCGTGAAGGCCATGCGTTTGCCGATCCGAAGGCCGATTACGCAACTTTCAGCGCCGGCTTCCCGTTCGAAGAAACCCCGGACCAGCAAACCACCATCGAAGCCGTGTGCGCCGACATGTTGTCGCCCAAGCCAATGGACCGGCTGGTGTGTGGCGATGTGGGCTTCGGCAAAACCGAAGTGGCCATGCGCGCCGCCTTCATTGCCGTGCATGGCGGCCGTCAGGTGGCGATTCTGGTGCCCACCACCCTGCTCGCCCAGCAGCACTACAACAGCTTCCGCGACCGCTTCGCCGACTGGCCGGTAACGGTAGAGGTAATGAGCCGCTTCAAATCGGCCAAAGAAATCAACGCCGCCGTGGCCCAGCTGGCCGAAGGCAAGATCGACATCGTGATCGGCACCCACAAGTTGCTGCAGGACGACGTCAAAATCAAAAACCTCGGCCTGGTGATCATCGACGAAGAGCACCGCTTCGGGGTACGTCAGAAAGAACAGCTCAAGGCCCTGCGCAGCGAGGTCGACATTCTGACCCTCACCGCAACGCCAATCCCGCGCACCTTGAACATGGCCGTGTCCGGCATGCGCGACCTGTCGATCATTGCCACCCCGCCTGCCCGCCGCCTGTCGGTGCGCACCTTTGTCATGGAGCAGAACAACAGCACCGTCAAAGAGGCGTTGTTGCGTGAACTGTTACGCGGTGGCCAGGTTTACTACCTGCACAACGATGTCAAAACCATCGAGAAATGCGCCGCCGAACTGGCAGAGCTGGTGCCAGAAGCACGGATCGGTATCGGACACGGGCAAATGCGCGAGCGCGAACTCGAACAGGTGATGAGCGACTTCTATCACAAACGTTTCAACGTGCTGATCGCCTCGACCATCATCGAGACCGGCATCGACGTGCCGAGCGCCAACACCATCATCATCGAGCGCGCCGACAAGTTCGGCCTGGCTCAGTTGCACCAGTTGCGCGGCCGGGTTGGACGCAGTCACCACCAGGCTTACGCCTACCTGCTGACACCCCCGCGCCAGCAAATTACCGGCGACGCGCAAAAGCGTCTGGAAGCCATCGCCAATACCCAGGACCTGGGGGCCGGCTTTGTGCTGGCCACCAATGACCTGGAAATCCGTGGTGCGGGCGAACTGCTCGGTGACGGCCAAAGCGGCCAGATCCAGGCCGTCGGCTTTACCCTGTACATGGAAATGCTCGAGCGCGCGGTGAAGTCGATCCGCAAGGGCGAACAGCCCAACCTCGACCAGCCCCTGGGCGGCGGGCCGGAAATCAACCTGCGGGTACCGGCGCTGATTCCTGAAGCCTATCTCCCGGATGTGCACACCCGCCTGATCCTCTACAAACGCATTGCCAATGCCAGCGACGAAGACGGTCTCAAGGATTTGCAGGTCGAGATGATCGACCGCTTTGGCCTGCTGCCCGAGCCAAGCAAAAATCTGGTGCGCATTACCCTGCTCAAGTTGCAGGCCGAACAACTGGGGATCAAAAAAGTCGACGCCGGCCCCCAGGGCGGACGCATCGAGTTTGCCGCGGACACCCCGGTTGACCCGCTGGTGCTGATCAAGCTGATTCAAGGCCAGCCCAACCGTTACAAATTCGAAGGCGCCACCGTGTTCAAGTTCATGGTGCCGATGGAACGTGCCGAAGAACGCTTCAACACTATTGAGGCGCTGTTTGAGCGCCTGACACCGAAGTCGCCCTGAATGAAGTACCCATGTCCGTGAGCCTGACCCCGCAACTGACCAAGCCGCTCGCACCGACCTGGGTCAGTCGCTTCAAAGAGCAAAGCCTGGAACGTGGCCGTAGCTACGCCAGGCAAAACCGCGTCAGGATTGTGCAGATCGGTGACAGCCTGATTACTGCCAGCTGTCAGGGTTCGGGCGAAAACACCTACCGCCAGACCATTGAATTGCGCGACTCGGCCAAAGGCACATTGCTGCTGGTGAGCGCCAACTGCACCTGCCCGGTGCGGGCCAATTGCAAGCACACTGCTGCCGTATTACTGAAGATTGAAGAAACCTTGAACTACCCTGCCGCCGCCCAGGACGCCGAGCTTCTGGAAAAACTCCAGGCCGTACTCGACTCGCGTCGCCCTGCCAACCTGCCCGAAGTGCTGATCGATGACGTGCAACCGGTGCCGCGCCTATGGCTGGCCAGTGCCGAGTTCAGCGCCTTTGAACCGCGCAACGGCAAGATGCAGCGTTATATCCAGCACCGCGCCGCGCTGTCGTTCAATTACCTCGAGCAATACGCCAGCGGGCAAAAAAACGCCGACATCCTGATTCGCCAGGAACACCAGACCCTGCGCATCAAACGCCAGCCGGAGGCGGAAAACGCCTTTCGCGAGCAACTGCGCACCCTGGGTTTCAAAATCGCCACCCGCCAGAGCAAGGCGCTGCCTGAAAGCGCCGGCGAGCTGTTTGAAATGGTCAACGACAGTGCCTGGCTCAACTTCACCCTCAATCAAATGCCCGGCCTGCGCGAACAGGGCTGGGAACTGCAGATCGATGAAGACTTCGGTTTTGACCTGAGCCCGGTGCAAGACTGGTACGCCAACGTCGACGAGGCCCCGGAGCACGACTGGTTCGACCTGGAACTGGGGATCATCGTCAACGGCCAGCGCCTGAGTTTGCTGCCGATCCTGTTGAACCTGATGCGCTCCCATACCGATCTGCTGAGCCCGGAAAAACTGGCCAGGCGCCGGGACGACGAACTGATTCTGGTGAACATCCCCACCACTCCCAACAGTGGCCACGGCCCGCTGCAAGTGGCTCTGCCCTATGGCCGCCTGAAACCGGTGCTGGCGACCCTGGACGAGTTTTATCTGGGAGAGCCGGGCGCCACCAGCCTGCGGATCAAAAGTGCCGACGCACCGCGGCTTAACGCCCTGGATGCATTGCCCCTGCGCTGGGAAGGCGGCGAGCACATCCGCGGCTTTGCCCAGCGCCTGCGGGATATCAAGGACTTCAGCGTCGAAGCTCCCGAGGGCCTCAACGCCAACCTGCGCCCCTACCAGCTGGAAGGCCTGAGCTGGATGCAGTCACTGCGTCAACTGGAGGTCGGGGGGATTCTTGCCGATGACATGGGGCTGGGTAAAACCCTGCAAACCCTGGCGCATATCCTCTGCGAGAAAAATGCCGGGCGCCTGGATCGCCCGGCCATGGTGGTCATGCCCACCAGCCTGATCCCCAACTGGCTCGACGAGGCAGCGCATTTCACCCCGCAGCTCAAGGTGCTGGCGCTGTATGGCGCGACGCGTAAAAAGCACTTTGAGCACCTCAACGACTATGACGTGATCCTGACCACCTATGCGCTGCTGCCCAAAGACATTGAACAGCTGGCAAAACTGCCGCTGCATGTACTGGTGCTGGATGAGGCGCAGTACATCAAGAACCCCGGCAGCAAGGCCTCACAGGCGGCCTGCGAACTGAATGCACGTCAGCGCCTGTGCCTGAGCGGCACACCGCTGGAAAACCACCTGGGCGAGCTGTGGTCACTGTTCCACTTCTTGCTGCCCGGCTGGCTGGGCGATGTCAAAACCTTCAACCGCGATTACCGGGTGCCCATCGAGCGCCAGGGCAGCGACGAGCGTTTGCAGCACCTCAATGCACGGATCAAGCCTTTTCTGTTGCGCCGCACCAAGGAGCAGGTGGCGACCGAACTGCCGCCCAAGACCGAGATCATCCACTGGGTGGATCTCAACGAAGCCCAGCGCGATGTGTACGAGACCATGCGCCTGGCCATGGACAAAAAGGTCCGCGACGAAATCACCCGCAAAGGTGTGGGTCGCAGCCAGATCATCATTCTTGAAGCCCTGCTAAAACTGCGTCAGGTGTGCTGCGACCTGCGACTGGTCAGTGACACCCCGCCGAAAAAAGGCAGCACCTCCGGCAAGCTCGACAGCCTGATGCTGATGCTTGAAGAACTGTTCGCCGAAGGCCGGCGCATCCTGCTGTTTTCGCAGTTCACTTCGATGCTCGGGCTGATCGAAGCCGAACTGCAGAAACGCAAGGTGCGCTACGCCATCCTCACCGGGCAAACCCGTGACCGTCGCGCACCGGTGAAGGACTTCCAGAGCGGCACCCTGCAAATCTTTCTGATCAGCCTGAAGGCTGGCGGCGTGGGCTTGAACCTGACCGAGGCTGACACCGTGATCCACTACGACCCGTGGTGGAACCCGGCGGCGGAAAACCAGGCGACCGACCGCGCCTACCGCATCGGCCAGGAAAAACCGGTGTTTGTGTACAAGATGATTGCCCGCGGCACCGTGGAGGAGAAAATCCAGCACTTGCAGCAAGAAAAATCGGATTTGGCCGCAGGGGTTCTGGATGGCCGCATAGCCGGAGACTGGAAACTGCAGGACGACGACATCGATGCGCTGTTTGCACCGTTGCCGCCGAAAATCGAAAAGCGCTGAAACAACGTGAATGCTGCAGGAGCAGCCGGTCGACGCTCCTGCAGTTTTATTGCATTGGCCCTTCAATCAATCAGCTGGGCATCTCTAAGCGCACCCATCGCCACCAGCCAGCGCGGGCTCTCGCGATAGTCGGTGCTGGCCCATGCCTGGCCACGCATGCGTGCAATCCGCGGTGAAGGGGTCACCTTCAGACGCTGCGCTGCACTGAGTGCCAGCTCGGCCGCTGCCCGGTCGTTGCACACCAGGCCCATGTCGCAACCGGCCGACAGCGCCGCTTCGATACGGCTGGCAGCATCGCCGACCACATGGGCGCCGGCCATCGACAGATCATCACTGAAGATCACGCCGTCAAACTCAAGCTCGCCGCGCAAAATATCCTGCAACCAGCGACGGGAAAATCCGGCTGGCTGGCTGTCCACTTGCGGATAGATCACATGGGCCGGCATGACTGCAGCCAGGTGCTTGCTCAACAGGGCAAATGGCACCAGGTCATGGCTGCGGATCTGCTCAAGACTGCGTTCGTCTACGGGAATCGCTACATGGGAATCGGCCTCGGCCCAGCCGTGACCGGGGAAATGCTTGCCGGTTGCAGCCATGCCCGCATCATTCATCCCGCGAATGAACGCCCCGGCCAACACTGCTGCACGCTGCGGGTCACCCTCGAATGAACGGCTACCGACCACAGCACTGCGCTGGTAATCCAGATCCAGTACCGGGGCGAAGCTCAGGTCCAGCCCGACAGCCAGCACTTCGGTGGCCATGATCCAGCCACACTGTTCGGCCAGGTACTCGGCATTGGGGTTATCGGCAATTGCGCGCATGGCCGGCAGACGCACGAAGCCCTGACGCAGACGCTGTACCCGCCCGCCTTCCTGGTCGACCGCCAGCAGCAAGTCAGGACGAATGGCGCGAATCGACGCACTGAGCTCACGCACCTGGCGCGGGTGCTCGATGTTACGGGCAAAAATGATCAACCCGCCCACTTCAGGCTGGCGCAACAATTGCCGATCTTCGGCCGTCAGCCAGGTACCGGCGACGTCCACCATCAAGGAGCCTTGCAGGGCAGAACTCATGGATAATCCTTTAAATAAAAAATAGCGGACACAGGGCTACGGGCCTCACCTGAATGAGACAGCAACGAGTCGGCAACAGGAAATGGATCAGGAACGAACATGGCAGCTAGCTTAGCGGAACTCAGCTGCCACGCCCACCCGCAGCAGGTCAAACCTTGACGCTGACCTGCGGGGTTTTGCTGCGGGGACGAAGCTGTGCGGCGGCCATTGCCGGATCAACCACGCCGCTTTCAGCACGCATGCCTGCGGCGAGGAAAGGCACCATCAGACGCATCACCTGTTCGATCGAGGTGTTTACCCCGAAGTCGGTTTCGGCAATGGCCCGCAATGCCTTGATTCCGGACATGCTGAAAGCCGCCGCGCCGAGCATGAAATGCACGCGCCAGAACAGTTCGATCGGGGGGATTTGCGGGGCGGCCTCGTTGACCAGCAACATGTAGCGGCGGAAAACCTTGCCATACATGTCTTCAAGGTAGCGCCGCAAATGCCCCTGGCTCTGACTGAATGCCAGCCCCAGCAAGCGCATGAAGATAGACAGGTCATTGCCGCTGCGGGGCTGGATTACCAGCGCCTGCTCCACCAGCATTTCCAGCAGTTCTTCAAGGGTGGGCCGATTCTCCGGCCTGGCCTGACGGCGCTCCAACTCTCGATCGAGGTTGGCGCAGAAAGGCCCCAGAAACCGCGAAAAAACTGCCTGGATCAGCGCTTTTTTTGAACCGAAATGGTAATTGACAGCCGCAAGATTAACCCCGGCCTTGCTGGTAATCAGCCGCAATGAGGTTTCGGCAAACCCTTTTTCCGCGAACAGCTGCTCGGCAGCATCAAGGATACGTTCAACGGTTTCCGACTGGGCCATGGCTACTCCGCCTGACAAACATTTAAACAGTTGTTTGAAACATACGTTTCAGCTTGTAAAAAGTCAAGGTGACGTATTCACATTGCGACCGGGCGGTTTCGCATTTAACCACAGCCTCGGCCCGCCGGGTCGCAGCTGATAAAGTGCGCAGCCTGACAGGCGACCGTCCGGCGGACTCCTGGAAATGGGTGATTGCCAATCAGCTATCACTGTATATAATCCCAGTCACTGTATAAAAAGACAGAGCGATCAACATGCTAAAACTGACGCCACGCCAAGCTGAGATCCTGGCCTTCATCAAGCGATGCCTGGATGACAACGGATACCCGCCCACCCGTGCCGAGATCGCACAGGAGCTGGGCTTCAAGTCGCCGAACGCCGCCGAAGAACACCTCAAGGCCCTTGCCCGCAAGGGTGCCATCGAGATGACTCCGGGAGCATCGCGGGGCATTCGCATCCCCGGTTTCGAAGCCAAGTCCGACGAATCCACCCTGCCCATCATCGGCCGGGTTGCTGCCGGCGCCCCGATCCTGGCGCAGGAGCACGTCGAAGAGTCATGCAATATCAACCCGACCTTCTTCCATCCGCGCGCTGACTATTTGCTGCGGGTACAAGGCATGAGCATGAAGGACGTCGGCATCTTTGATGGCGACCTGCTTGCCGTTCATACCTGTCGCGAAGCCCGTAACGGCCAGATTGTCGTGGCCCGCATCGACGACGAAGTGACGGTAAAGCGCTTCAAGCGTGAAGGTAACAAGGTCTGGCTAATCGCCGAGAACCCTGACTTCGCCCCGATTGAAGTCAACCTCAAGGACCAGGAACTGGTCATTGAAGGCTTGAGTGTCGGCGTCATTCGCCGCTAAAGGAGGCTTCATGCAGTTCCCACACACACCGCTGCCAGCACAACTCAATCTTTTCGAGGCGTTCATGGCAAAACCAATGACCCCCGCGATCAAAGACGTGCTCGATTCACCCTGGAGCGTCGAACCCGAAGCATTCAGTGAACTGTCGCTGCGCGGTGCTGCCGGAAACTGCCTGAACCTGCTTGCGCCCATGCTGCGCGAACTGAGCGAACAACCGGACGACCGCTGGCTGACACTGATAGCGCCACCCGCCAGCCTGACTCAAAGCTGGCTACGGGATGCCGGCCTCAACCGTGAACGTATTTTGCTGCTGCAGCCCAACGGCAATAAAAGCACGCTGCAACTCACCTGCGAAGCTCTGCGCCTGGGCCGAAGCCACACGGTTGTCAGCTGGATCAATCCACTGAATGCCGCAGCCCGCCAACAGCTGATTGGTGCAGCACGCACCGGTCACGGGCAAAGTTTGAATATTCGTCTGGGCTAAACAGCGGACGTTGTCACAGGGCTTTTGCTGAATACAAAAGCCGGTCCGTGACACGCCTGGGGCATGGATCGCGTCTTAATGAAGAATACGCGGTCCGTCATCCTTTTCGAGTTCGCCTTCGGCCAGTCGGCCCGCCATCTGCACACCTACGCTAAGCATGGCCTTGGCCACCTCTACGTGCTGACCCTGAAGAAAAGCCTTGGCATCTTCAGAGAAGTTCAGCGTCACCAAAGACCCCTCGTCTTCAGCCCGACGCAACTCGATACGGCCGTCTGGCAATTCGACAATTTCAAGAAAGGACGTTGGCATAAAAGTTTGTTCTCCACGAAAGCGCGGGATTATATCAGTCATCCACTGGGAATTTGCCAGGAACTGTGCTGGTTTCATTACAGACTGATGAATGACTGTACAGTTTTGCCTTCGACCATCAGCACTCATTGAGCCCGTCGCGAAAGCGGACAGCCAGGGATTTCAAGTTCTGGCGCCACTCTTCCAGGGTTTCCCGGCCTAACTCCCCGGGTGTCTCGTCCTCCAGATTGACCGCTACGATCAAGGGCTGGAAGACATCTGCCTTGACCTTTTTCGGAGCCTGCAACGGCTGGTACAACGCCCCATGGGCGGCGATCAATTGGGCCAGCCAGGTTTGCGGCGCACGCGCCAGCTCGACCATTTCTGCCAGTTCGGGGATGGCTATTGCCTCCAGCACCTCCTGAGTGAGCAACAGTTCAACCCTGGGCGCGCCGGCCTGAGGCAGACGGTAGAAACCCGCGATTTCATGGCACAGCCCGAGCAATGCACCATACAAATGGAACACCGCTGATTCGCGTTCGGCCTGTACCAGCGCCTGAGCATTCATGGCCCGACCTTCGCCGGCCTTGTTCATGGCATCCAGGGCCAGACCGGCGAAGTAAATTTTCTGATTGGTGCGGGTATAGAGTTCATGAGCCATGCGGGCGCGCTCCACAGCGAGTTGGATAAGTGCAGACTGAGCAGTCTCAGGGATCAGGGGCTACGGGAGCAAGCGCCAATCCTGCGCTTTTGTTGCAGTTGCCACAGGCCCGCACAGGACAATCACAAAAAAACCGCGCAAGGCATGCAGCCCTTGCGCGGTTTTTTGTTAAGCCGTCACGCTAAATCAAGCGTCTTTCTCTTTACGCTTGTCTTCAACCTTCCAGCTTTTGCCGTCGTAGAAGGCACGCCAGCCTGTCGGCTTGCCTTCAACTTCAGTCTGCACGTACTGCTCCTTGGTTTTGCGGCTGTAGCGAATCACCGCTGGACGACCATCCGGGTCCTTCTTCGGCGCTTCACACAGGAAGTGGTACTTGGGATCGATCTCGTCCTTGTGCGGCACGATTTCAATCACCAGCGGCGCACGGGTCTCGCGGTTTTTCGGGAACTGGCTGGCCGCCAGGAACAACCCCGAAGCACCATCACGCAAAATATACGTGTCGTTGACCTTCTCGCACTTGAGCTCCGGCATTTTTACCGGGTCCATTTTCGGCGGCGCAGCTTCACCACTTTTCAGCAGTTTGCGGGTGTTTTTGCATTCGGCGTTGGTGCAACCGAAGAACTTGCCGAAACGACCGGTCTTGAGCTGCATCTCGCTGCCGCACTTGTCGCACTCCAGGCTTGGCCCTTCGTAGCCCTTGATGCGGTAGCTGCCTTCTTCGATTTCGTAGCCGGTGCAATCCGGGTTGTTACCGCAGATGTGCAGCTTGTGCTTCTCATCCAGCAGGTACGCATCCATCGCGGTGCTGCAAATCGGGCAGCGGTGCTTGCCCAACAGCACCAACGATTCGGACTCACCCTCGTCGTCGGCAGCAATTTCGTCGCCAGGTACCAGGTTGACCGTGGCCTTGCAGCGCTCTTTAGGCGGCAAGCTGTAGCCCGAGCAACCCAGGAATACACCGGTCGACGCGGTACGAATCTGCATCGGACGCCCGCACTCTTTGCACGGGATGTCGGTCATTACCGGCTGGTTGGCACGCATCCCGCCTTCCGGCGCGGCCGCTACTTCAAGTTTCTTTTTGAAGTCGCCATAGAACTCGTCCAGCACGTTTTTCCAGTCGCGCTCACCGTGCGCCACATCATCGAGATTTTCTTCCATCCCGGCGGTAAAGCCGTAGTCCATCAGGTCAGAGAAGCTCTCGGACAAACGCTCGGTAACGATGTCGCCCATTTTTTCGGAGTAGAAGCGGCGGTTATGCAGCGCCACGTAACCACGATCCTGGATGGTGCCGATGATCGCGGCGTAGGTCGAAGGACGACCAATACCGCGTTTTTCCATCTCTTTTACCAGGCTGGCTTCGGAGTAACGCGCAGGCGGCTTGGTAAAGTGCTGGCTCGGATCGAGTTCGATCAGTTTCAGCACGTCGCCCTGGGCCATGTCCGGCAATACATCGTCGTCGCCAGGCTTGGCAATTTGCGGCATGACCCGGGTGTAGCCGTCGAACTTCAGGATGCGGCCCTTGGCACGCAGCTCAAAGTCACCAGCAGCGACGCTGACGGTGGTCGACAGGTATTTGGCCGGCAGCATCTGGCAAGCAACAAACTGGCGCCAGATAAGCTCGTAGAGCCGCTCAGCATCACGTTCCATGCCCGACAGCTTGCTTGGATCGGTGTTTACGTCAGAAGGACGAATGGCTTCGTGAGCCTCCTGCGCGCCTTCCTTGCTGCTATATACGTTGGGGGCCGGCGGCAGGTAGGCAGCACCGAACTCACCCTCGATGTAAGTGCGCGCCATTTCCACGGCATCAGCCGAAAGGTTGGTGGAGTCGGTACGCATATACGTGATGTAGCCGGCTTCATACAGACGCTGGGCCATCATCATGGTTTTCTTCACCCCGAAGCCCAGGCGGTTACTCGCGGCCTGTTGCAGGGTGGAAGTAATGAATGGCGCAGAAGGCTTGCTGCTGGTCGGCTTGTCTTCACGCTTGGAGATGGTGTAGCTGGAGGCTTTTAGCTTCTCCAGCGCCGCCATGGCCTGAGTTTCGTTCAGCGGCTTGAAGGCTTCGCCTTTTTCACGGGCAACGTCGAAGCGCACTTTCGCGCCCTTGGCAGTGCCCAGATCGGCGTGGATTTCCCAGTATTCTTCAGGGTTGAAGGCTCGGATCTCACGCTCACGCTCAACCACCAGCTTCACGGCAACCGACTGCACCCGACCGGCCGACAGGCCACGGGCGATTTTCGCCCACAGCAGCGGCGAAACCATGTAACCCACCACGCGGTCGAGGAAACGACGCGCCTGCTGGGCGTTGACACGGTTGATGTCCAGCTCGCCCGGCCTGGAGAAGGCTTCCTGAATCGCCTTCTTGGTGATTTCGTTGAACACCACGCGCTTGTAGCGGCTGTCATCACCACCGATGGCTTCGCGCAGGTGCCAGGCAATGGCTTCCCCCTCGCGATCCAAGTCGGTTGCGAGATAGATGGTGTCAGCATCCTTGGCGAGCCGGCGCAGCTCTTCGATGACCTTTTCCTTGCCCGGGAGGATCTCGTACTTGGCTTTCCAGCCATGTTCCGGATCGACACCCATGCGCGAGATCAGCTGCTTTTGAGCCTTCTCTTTTGGCGACAGGGCCGGCACTTCACCAGCCGCCGCCTTGCCGCGCTTGGCAGCAGGTTCTTTGCTGGCGCTAGCCGAACCGCTGGTGGGCAGGTCTCGGATATGGCCGATACTCGACTTCACCACGTACTCGTTACCCAAGTACTTGTTGATGGTCTTGGCCTTAGCCGGGGATTCCACAATGACCAGCGATTTGCCCATGGATCAGAAAATTCCTGAATTCTAGAAGTGAAAGGCGGTTCGCGCCTGACGCGGCACCGCTATATATAGTGGCTACAAGGTGAGGTCAAGCACAGGGTTCTGCGCGACCTCGCCTCATGGCTTGGGAAAAATACTCGGTTCAGCCTTTACCAGAGCGAATCGGGGGACTGTTTTGCCCTCATATTCGACCGTTTCAATAAACATTTTCAGCGGACGCACCCAATAGCCGAATTCTCCATGCAAGGCCTGGTAAAACACGACCTCCTCTTCGGTCTCGGAGTGGCGCGCCACATTGAACACCCGATATTGCGGGCCTTTATAGTGTTGGTAGAGCCCAAGTTGTACCGACATGTTGCGCTCCCTAAAAGAAAAAAATTCAAAACATCCAAAAAACAAAAACCGGGGCACATGGCCCCGGCTTCCATCAACGCAACGCTTTAGACGCGTTCGAAGACAGTGGCAATGCCCTGGCCAAGACCAATGCACATGGTGGACAACCCGAAAGTGCCGCCATTTTGCTTCATTACATTGAGCAAAGTGCCGGAGATGCGAGCACCCGAACATCCAAATGGATGGCCCAGGGCGATGGCACCGCCGTGCAGGTTAACCTTCTCATTCATCTTGTCGAGCACTTTCAAATCTTTCAGCACCGGCAGGGCCTGTGCAGCGAAAGCTTCGTTGAGCTCGATGAAGTCGATATCGGCCATATTCAAGCCTGCGCGCTTCAATGCTTTTTGCGTGGCCGGTACAGGACCATAGCCCATGATCGCCGGATCCACACCGGCAACAGCCATCGAGCGGATCACTGCCAGCGGCTCAAGACCCAGGTCTTTCGCACGCTGGGCCGACATTACGATCATGCACGAGGCACCATCGGTAATCTGCGACGAAGTGCCCGCAGTCACTGTCCCGCCCTTGGGGTTGAAGGCCGGCTTCAACGCAGCCAGGCTTTCCATGCTCGTATCCGGACGAATGGTCTCGTCGTAGTCGAACATTTTCAGGAAGCCATTTTCGTCATATCCCTGCATCGGGATGATTTCGTCTTTGAACTTGCCTTCAATGGTCGCCTTGTGGGCCAACTGGTGAGAACGCACGGCAAAGGCATCCTGCTGCTCGCGGGTGATGCCATGCATCTTGCCCAGCATTTCAGCGGTCAGACCCATCATGCCCGAGGCTTTCGCCGCGTACAGCGACATGTGCGGGTTAGGATCAACGCCGTGCATCATGCTCACGTGACCCATATGCTCGACGCCACCGACCACGAAAACGTCACCGTTACCGGTCATGATCGCCTGGGCAGCAGTGTGCAGGGCGCTCATGGACGAACCGCACAGCCGGCTCACGGTTTGCGCGGCCGAAGTATGTGGGATCTGGGTCATCAGCGACGCCATGCGTGCGATGTTCCAGCCCTGCTCCAGGGTCTGGTTTACGCAGCCCCAGATCACGTCTTCCACTTCGTTCGGGTCAACCTTGTTGTTGCGCTCCAGCACTTTGCTGATCAGGTGCGCAGACATGTCTTCAGCACGGGTGTTGCGGTGCATGCCACCCTTGGAGCGGCCCATCGGGGTGCGACCGAAGTCAACAATCACCACGTCTCTAGGATTCAAACTCATAATTTCACTCTCACTCTAATGGGGCGCTTAACCGAAGAAGCTCTGACCGTTTTTGGCCATCTCGCGCAGCTTCGCAGTCGGGTGGTACAGCGCGCCCAGTTCAGCGTACTGATCAGCCAGGGCCACGAACTGTGCAACACCGATCGAGTCGATGTAGCGCAATGCGCCGCCACGGAACAGCGGGAAGCCAATGCCGTAAACCAGACCCATATCGGCCTCGGCCGCAGTTTCAACGATGCCGTCTTCCAGGCAGCGTACGGTTTCCAGACACAGCGGGATCATCATCCAGTTGATGATGTCTTCGTCAGTCACGTCGCGCTGCTCGTAGACAATCGGCTTGAGCACTTCAAGTACGCTGGAATCAACGACTTTCTTCTGCTTGCCGCGCTTGTCTTCTTCGTAGGCGTAGAAGCCCTTGCCGTTCTTCTGGCCCAGGCGCTTGGCTTCGTACAGAGCGTCAATCGCCGAGCGGCGATCGTCTTTCATGCGATCAGGGAAGCCTTCAGCCATCACGTCACGACCGTGGTGACCGGTGTCGATGCCGACCACGTCCATCAGGTACGCCGGGCCCATCGGCCAGCCGAATTTTTCCATCACTTTGTCGATGCGCACAAAGTCGACACCGGCGCTGACCAGCCTGGCGAAACCGCCGAAGTACGGGAACAGCACACGGTTGACCAGGAAGCCCGGGCAGTCGTTGACCACGATCGGGTTTTTACCCATTTTCTTGGCGTAGGCAACGGTGGTTGCTACAGCCAGGTCGCTGGATTTCTCGCCACGAATGACTTCAACCAGCGGCATCATGTGCACCGGGTTGAAGAAGTGCATGCCGACAAAATTCTCCGGACGCTTGAGGGCCTTGGCCAGCAAACTGATGGAGATAGTCGAAGTGTTGGACGCCAGAATCGCGTCTTCGCGGACGTGGTTTTCCACTTCAGCCAGTACGGCCTGCTTGACCTTCGGGTTCTCGACTACAGCTTCGACCACCAGGTCGACGTTGCCGAAATCACCGTAAGACAGGGTCGGACGAATACCGTTGAGCACTTCGGCCATTTTCGCCGGGGTCATGCGACCTTTATCAACGCGACCTACCAGCAGCTTGGCGGCTTCTGCCAGACCTTGCTCGATGCCGTGTTCGTTGATGTCTTTCATCAGGATCGGCGTGCCTTTGGAAGCCGACTGATAGGCAATACCGCCGCCCATGATGCCAGCGCCGAGTACGGCTGCCTGCTTCACGTCTTTGGCGATCTTGTCGTAGGCCTTGGCCTTTTTCTTCAATTCCTGGTCGTTGAGGAATAACCCGATCAGGCATTGCGAAGCCGATGTTTTTGCAAGTTTGGCGAAACCTGCGGCTTCAACTTCCAGCGCCTTGTCACGACCGAAGTTCGCGGCTTTCTGGATAGTCTTGATCGCTTCAACCGGGGCCGGGTAGTTTGGTCCGGCCTGGCCGGCGACGAAACCTTTGGCGGTTTCGAAAGCCATCATTTGTTCAATTGCGTTCAGCTTGAGTTTTTCAAGCTTTGGCTGGCGCTTGGCCTTGTAGTCCAGCTCGCCACTGATGGCGCGCTTGATCACGTCCAGCGCAGCTGCACCTAGTTTGTCCAGGGTGACAACAGCATCAACGGCGCCGACTTTCAGGGCGTCTTCAGCGCGGTTTTCTTTACCTGAGGCAATCCATTCAACAGCGTTATCAACGCCGATCAGACGCGGCAAACGTACGGTGCCGCCGAAGCCCGGGTAGATGCCCAGTTTTACTTCAGGCAAGCCAATCTTGGCGCTGTCGGCCATGACGCGGAAGTCCGCTGCCAGGCACATTTCCAGACCGCCACCCAACGCGATGCCATTGATGGCCGCAACGGTAGGTACATTGAGGTCTTCGAAAGCACTGAAGATTTTGTTGGCTTCGAGGTTACCCGCGATCAGCTCAGCATCCGGCAACTTGAAATTTTCGACGAATTCGGTGATGTCTGCGCCGACGATAAACACGTCTTTGCCGCTGGAAACGATAACACCCTTGACCGAAGCATCTGCCTTGATCGCATCCACTGCCTGACGCAATTCGTTCAGGGTTAGACGGTTGAACTTGTTGACGGACTCACCCTTGAGATCGAACTTGAGTTCGACGATGCCACTTTCAAGAGCCGTAACCGTGATGGCTTTACCTTCGTAAATCATCAACTGATCTCCACGATATGGAAGCTGAACAGTACACGTCGGACGCTAGCGTCTGGCTGTCACTGACCTTTGCGTCAATGTTGATGCCAGGCCGCCAGGCACACCCGCCAACGCGATAGTCGGGGTTCTGTGAGCGCCGTCGAGGAAGACAAACGCTCAATTCATACGCCCGTTTGATTTGGGTGTCGACACCTTCAGGGAAAAGCCCGCGATTGTCAATTGTCCAAAACAACGATGACAAAACCACCCTGCAGGAGCGGGCTTGCCCCGCCATTGCATCACCGCGATGTTTCAAGCAAAACGCGGTGCCTGCATCGCGAGGCAAGCTCGCTCCACAAGCGCTACGCCAGCGCCCGGAGCACTTGATCAATGGCCTTCAAGACCGCAGGATCGCCCCGTTCGCCCCATACCAGCACGATCATTTGCGCATCGGCCTCAACTTTGTAGACGTTGGCCGGCAACTTTTCAAACTGCGCCAGCAAGCGCTCATCCACACATTCTTCCTGCCAGCGATTGAGCCATTTCCCCGGAGCCGATTGCCAATAGCACCATACATCAGGCTTAGTACTGCGGCGCGGGCGATGGTATTGCGCACAGGAACTCGGCGGCTCCGGCTCAAGCCAGTGCGGCCACTCCTGGGGCGCCAGTTGCATGGCCAGCCCCATGCGCCGCGCCTCCATGCGCAGATCCATCCGGCCACTCTGATTACGTGAAGGCCGCAACCATGCCAGGGGGCTAAGAACCAGCGCCAGGATTGACACCACTATCCATACCGTCATATCTGTACTCTCATTACCTGACTAAACGAGTTGACCCTGACTTGAACCAAGGCTCTACAAAAAGGGCCATACTCATAACAATTCACCATTTACAGGAGCGCCGCACATGTCCACGCCAAAGCCCTACACCCACATTCTAGTCGCCGTCGATCTGACCGAAGAATGCGATCCGGTGATCTATCGCGCCAGCGCCAGCGCCGAGGCCAACGGTGCCAAACTGTCGCTGATCCACATCGTCGAGCCTATGGCCATGGCCTTTGGCGGCGATGTTCCGATGGACCTGTCGCAACTGCAACAACAACAGTTTGATCAGGCCAAGGAACGCCTTGAACGCCTGATCGATATCTACCCGCAACTGTCCAAAGACAACTGCAAACTCGCCTATGGCCAGCCGCGCCAGGAAATCCATGGCTTCGCGAAAGCCGAAAACTGCGACCTGATCGTGGTCGGCAGCCATGGCCGTCACGGCCTGGCACTGCTGCTGGGTTCCACTGCCAACGATGTGCTGCATGGTGCTCCGTGCGATGTGCTGGCGGTCAGCCTGAAAAAACCTGATTAAGCCTCCCGCAACAGTAAAAAAGCCCGGCCCCCTTGTTCAAAGGGCCGGGCTTTTTCAGTTCAGCAGGCGCTCAATCAGGCATCCAGCTCGGCCCAACGCTCAACCAGCTGCTCAAGCTCGGCTTGCAACTTCTCAAGCCGGGCGATGACTTCAGCCGTTTTGGCGGCTGGCAGCTGATAGAAGCCCGCATCAGCCATTTCGGCTTCAACGGCGGCAATTGCCTGCTCTTTCGCATCGATATCGCCTGGCAAGGCTTCCAGCTCGCGCTGCAGCTTGTAGCTCAGCTTCTTTTTCGCTGCCGGTGCAGGTGCAGCGGCGGCCGGAGCCGGTGCTGCAGTGACCACTGCCGAAGTCAGGTCGGCCTTACCGGATTTGCTCTCGGTAACACCCAACAGGCGCGGCGAGCCGCCCTGACGCAACCAGTCCTGATAACCACCGACGTATTCACGGACCTTGCCTTCGCCCTGGAATACCAGGGTGCTGGTCACCACGTTGTCGAGGAATGCCCGGTCGTGACTGACCATCAGCACGGTGCCCTTGAAGGTCAGCAAGACCTCTTCAAGCAGCTCCAGGGTCTCAACGTCCAGGTCGTTGGTCGGCTCATCGAGCACCAGCAGGTTGGCTGGCTTGCTGAACAGCTTGGCCAGCAACAGACGGGCACGTTCACCACCTGACAGCGCCTTGACCGGCGTGCGGGCACGCTGAGGGCTGAACAGGAAGTCACCCAAGTAGCTGAGCACGTGGCGGCTCTGACCGTCGATATCGATAAAGTCGCGGCCTTCGGCCACGTTATCGATCACGGTTTTTTCCAGATCCAGCTGATGGCGCAACTGGTCGAAGTAAGCCACGTCGATGCGCGTACCCTCTTCAACCGTGCCTTCGGTAGGCACCAGGCCGCCCAGCATCAACTTCAGCAGGGTAGTTTTACCGGTACCGTTAGCGCCCAGCAGACCGATACGGTCGCCACGCTGCAGCACCATGGAGAAGTCCTTGAGCAGGAACGGACCACCCGGGTGAGCAAAGCTGACGTTTTCCAGCACCATCACTTGCTTGCCGGACTTGTCGGCAGTATCAAGCTGGATATTGGCCTTGCCGGTGCGTTCGCGACGCTCACTGCGCTCAACGCGCAGCTCTTTAAGGGCGCGAACACGGCCTTCGTTACGGGTGCGGCGCGCCTTGATGCCCTGGCGGATCCACACTTCTTCCTGGGCCAGACGCTTGTCGAACAGGGCGTTAGCCGTTTCTTCAGCTGCCAGGGTGGCTTCTTTGTGCACCAGGAAGCTGGCGTAGTCGCCGTTCCAGTCGATCAGGCCGCCACGGTCCAGTTCCAGAATCCGGGTGGCCAGATTCTGCAGGAAGGAACGGTCGTGGGTGATAAACAGAACCGCGCCCTGGAAGCCCATCAAGGCCTCTTCGAGCCAGGCAATAGCGCCGATGTCCAGGTGGTTGGTCGGTTCGTCGAGCAGCAGCAGATCCGGTTCGGAAACCAGAGCCTGTGCCAGCAGGACGCGACGACGCCAGCCGCCGGACAATTCGGCGAGGGTTTTGTCAGCCGGCAACTGCAGACGGCTCAGGGTGCTGTCTACCAATTGCTGCAAGCGCCAGCCGTCGCGGGCTTCGAGGTCTTGCTGGACGTGCATCAGCTTGTCCAGGTCAGCATCGGTAACGATGTTCTGGCTCAGGTGGTGGTACTGCGCGAGCAGTTCACCAACACCGTCCAGACCTTCGGCAACCACGTCGAACACGGTCCGTTCGTCGGCCGCAGGCAACTCTTGCGGCAATTCGCCAATCTTGAGGCCGGGCGCGCGCCAAACAGAGCCGTCATCGGGTTTTTGATCACCTTTTACCAGCTTCATCATGCTGGACTTTCCGGTGCCGTTGCGGCCGATGATGCACACCCGCTCTCCACGGGCGATCTGCCAGGACACCTTGTCCAACAACGGCATAGAGCCGAAAGCAAGGGACACATCGCTGAATTTGAGCAGGGTCATGAGCTTCTCCAAAAACTGGGCGCGCATTCTACCTGATTTGAGCCCCCAGGCGGCCGGGTATTTCTTGTACGGCCCCGTCTACCCTTCATTTAGTGCCAAGTAGCACCGGTTGGCCGGCAAGGCTTTCACGGGGCGCTGGCAAAAGGCTAAGCTACGGCACAATCAGCGCGGGTCGCCCTGCGCTTGTCGCGTTTTTCATTTGTACGGAAGCCACATGCGCAGTCGTCTTTTCAACTTTTTATCCTGCCTGCTTCTCACTACCTGCGCCGTGCAAACCGCCCACGCTGCAGATCTCACTCAACAACGTCAGCTCTACGATGATGCCAAGCGCGCCCTGGCCAAGGGTGATTCCGGCCCTTACTTTCAAAATGCCGCCGCGCTGCGCAGTTATCCCCTGACCCCGTATCTGGCCTACGACGAGCTGACCGCACGTCTGAAGTCGGCCAGCAACCCTGAAATCGAGCAGTTCCTGGCCCAACACGGCGACCTCCCCCAGGCCAACTGGATGAAGTTGCGCTGGCTGCGCTGGCTGGCAGAGCGCGGCGACTGGGCGACTTTTGAAAAGTATTACGACCCCAAGCTCAATTTCACCGAACTCGATTGCCTCAACGGCCAGTATCAGCTCAAGCACAACCTCAAGGCCGAAGGCTATGCCAACGCCGAAAAACTGTGGATGGTCGGCAAGGCACAGCCTGCCGCCTGCGACGCGCTGTTCAGCCAGTGGGCCGCCGAAGGCCAGTTGACCGAGCAAAAACGCTGGAAGCGGGTCAAGCTGGCAGCTGAAGCGCGCAACTACGGGCTTGCCACCTCCCTGGCCAACGGCCTCAACACGCTGGGCCCACAAGCCAGGCTGATGATTGATGTGGCCCAGAAGCCCGACATGCTCAGCCAGCCGTCGCGCTTCGCCCCCGCCAGCGAAGCCATGTCTGATGCCGTTGGCCTTGGCCTGCGCCGTCTGGCACGCCAGGACCCGGAAAAAGCCGCATCCCTGCTCGACAGCTACGCCAGCAGCATGCATTTCTCGCGGGACGAAAAAGTCGCCATAGCCCGGGAAATCGGCCTGACGTTCGCCCGTCGCTACGACAGTCGCGGCCTGGACATCATGACCAAGTACGACCCGGAACTGCGGGACAACACGGTCACCGAATGGCGTCTGCGCCTGCTGTTACGCCTGGCACGCTGGCAAGACGCCTACCAGTTGACCACCAAACTGCCCCAGGACCTGGCAACCACCAGCCGCTGGCGTTACTGGCAAGCCCGCAGCCTTGAACTGGCCGAGCCTAAAAACCCGCAAGCGCTGGCGCTGTTCAAAAAAGTCGCCGGTGAGCGGGATTTTTACGGCTTTCTGGCCGCCGACCGGGCCCAGACCCCGTATCAGCTCAATAACAAGCCGCTGATGCTCAGCCCGCAGCTGATCAATAAAGTACGCAACACGCCCGGCGTGCAGCGCGCACTGGAATTTCATGAGCGCGGACAAATCGTCGATGGCCGACGCGAGTGGTATTACGTCAGCCGCTTGTTCAGCCGCGATGAAATGGTCGCCCAGGCCAAACTGGCCTACGACCTGAAGTGGTACTTCCCCGCCATTCGTACCATGGCGCAAGCGCAGTATTGGGATGACCTGGATGTTCGCTTCCCGATGGCACACCGCGACACGCTGGTACGAGAAGCCAAAGTTCGTGGGCTGCATTCGAGCTGGGTATTTGCCATTACCCGTCAGGAAAGTGCCTTTATGGATGACGCCCGTTCGGGTGTGGGCGCCAGCGGTCTGATGCAGTTGATGCCGGCCACCGCCAAAGAAACCGCACGCAAATTCAGCATTCCGCTGGCCTCGCCACAGCAAGTACTCAACCCGGACAAGAACATCCAGCTGGGTGCTGCCTACCTGAGTCAGGTCCATGGCCAGTTCAACGGCAACCGGGTGCTGGCTTCCGCGGCCTACAACGCCGGCCCCGGCCGCGTTCGCCAATGGCTCAAGGGTGCAAACCACCTGGGCTTTGATGTCTGGATCGAAAGCATCCCGTTCGACGAAACACGCCAGTATGTGCAGAACGTACTGTCTTATTCGGTGATCTACGGCCAAAAGCTCAACGTACCGCAGCCGCTGGTGGACTGGCACGAACGTTATTTTGACGACCAGTAAACACACCGATTTGCTGTAGGAGCGAGCTTGCTCGCGAGCTTTTAACAGCTCGCGAGCAAGCTCGCTCCTACAGAGTAAGGGTTTACTCCAGAATGGTTACCGGCATGCCGACTTCGAGCACACCGTTACCGTCATTCACCAGGTTCTGACCGAACATAGTCCCTTCTGCCTGCTTGCGATAAGTCATTAAGGTGGCCAGCGGCTCGCGCTGTTCATCACGCACACCGGTGTGCGGATCAACCGTCGTGAGGATGCAACGCGAGCAGGACTTGACCACACGAAACTCGGTATCACCAATGCGGATGCGCTTCCAGCCGTCTTCGGCAAAGGCTTCGCTGCCCTCAATCACCAGGTTTGGCCGAAAACGCAGCATGTCCAGTTCGCGACCGACCCTGGCGCCAAGATCATCCAGCGACGCCTGACCTATCAGCAACAGCGGGTAGCCATCGGCAAACGCCACTTTGTCATCATCACGGCCATAGCCCGCTTCAGTGGTGCGCGCACGCTCCAGCGGAACATGCACCAGCCGTACCGGCTTTTCGACAAAGCGGCTTAGCCAGTCAGCGGCAGCGTCGCCCGCATCCGGCACCCGCAAAGTGTCACGCCAGATGGTGACCCCCCGCAGATTCGACTCGGCATCCGGCACCTTCACCTCCAGCGGGTCAAAACCCCGGGCACTCAGGGTCAAACCGCCGGCGGCGTTCCACAGTGCCGAGAGCTGGCTCATTACAGGGTCGGCACGCTGGGTCAGGAACCTGCCGCTCGCTTCATCGACCAGCATCCAGCGTCGATCACCAACCAGGCCCAGCCGGTCCAGACGGGCCTGGGGCAGGCTTTCGCCCTTGGCGGATTTCAGCGGAAAACGATAAAGCGCGCTTAGACGCAACATTGGCCTGCCTCGAGAGAGTTAAAAAGCCAAAGTATACGAGCAAAAATCAGTTTTTCCCCCGAAGTTACGCCGGCACTTGCTCCAGCATCAAGCGTTGACGCACCACATCCACCAGCTTGTCCGGCTGGAACTTGGAGAGAAAGTTGTCGCAGCCGACCTTCTTCACCATCGACTCGTTGAAGCTCCCCGACAACGAGGTGTGCAACACCACGTACAGGCTGCGCAAACGCGGGTCGTTACGAATTTCGGTGGTCAGGCGATAACCGTCCATTTCCGGCATTTCGGCATCGGTAAAGATCATCAGCAACTTGTCCGTCATGACCTGGCCTGTGTCCGCCCATCCCTTGAGCATGTTCAAGGCCTTGAGGCCATCGCTGGCAACATGCATTTTGAGCCCCAACTGCGACAGCGTTTCACGCAATTGCGCCACCGCCACACTGGAGTCATCCACCAGCAGCACTTCACGGCCACGGGCCTGCTCCAGCAGCGGATCTGCCAGTTTTTCGCGCGAGACCCGGGCGTTGTACGGGACGATCTCGGCCAACACTTTTTCCACGTCGATAATCTCCACCAGCTGTTCATCGACTTTGCTGATCGCGGTCAGGTAATGCTGGCGCCCGGCACTGCCCGGCGGCGGCAGAATGGCCTCCCAGTTCATATTGACGATACGGTCCACGCTGCCCACCAGGAACGCCTGAACTGAACGGTTGTACTCGGTGACGATGATCGTGCTGTCGGGCCCCGGCACCACCGGGCGCATGCCGATCGCCCGGGACAGATCGATCACCGGCAGGGTTTTGCCGCGCAGGTTGACCACACCGCACACATGAGGATGACGGTGCGGCATGAGGGTCAATTTGGGCAGTTGGAGGACTTCTTGCACCTTGAACACGTTGATCGCGAACAGTTGCCGGCCCGCCAGGCGAAACATGAGAAGTTCCAGCCGGTTTTCTCCCACTAACTGAGTCCGCTGGTCTACCGTGTCGAGAATGCCGGCCATGAATAACTCCTGGGCGTAAGGGCTTGATGCCCGGGGTTATCGGCCGGCCTGGCTGATTCTTTATGACTGGCAGTTGCTGCTGTCATCCCTCCTGCAGTTGCGCGGGATCAATTGGGGTCGACGTGCTGAGCAGTGGAGAGTTTTCTGGCAAATGCACCTTCAACGCGCCCTTGCGTACTTCAAAGCGCATGGCATCACCCTCCAGCGGCTCGCCATCCAGATTCATTGAAAGCCCCTCGGCCGCCTTGATTTCAACCCAGGGCACACGCGCCCGGACAAACAGGTTATCCAGGCTCCAGCCGCCGGCCATCAACTCTTTCAAGGTGCTGACCACTTCCTGGGGTGCAGGCAGAATGCTGATATCCAGCAAACCGTCATCGACCAGAGCCTGTGGGCACAGCTCCTGCCCGCCACCGGCCTGGCGACCGTTGCCGATCCCCAGCGCCAGCAAATTACCCTGCCAGTGAAAGTCCGGCCCTTGCAGCTCGGCATACGCGGCGTGCAGTTCGGTGAAACGCGTCAGCCCGGTAAACAGATAGGCCGCCCCGCCCAGCACCTTTTTCAGGTCTTCCGAGGTATTGGCCGTAACCTGGCTGCCAAAGCCGCCCGTGGCCATGTTCAAGAATATCTGGCCACCCACCTCCCCCAGATCGATGGCTTGGGCGGGGACGTCCAGCAAGGCCAGGGCTTCATCGGGTTGCAGCGGGATACCGGCAGCCCGGGCAAAGTCATTGGCAGTGCCCAACGGCAACAGCACCAGACCGGCCTCGGTATCGGCCAATGCCAGGGCCTCGCAAATATCGCGCAAGGTGCCATCGCCACCGCCCGCGATGATCTGGTCATAGCCCGCCTCCAGAGCCTCGTGCACAAGCCGCTGGGCATCCCCGGCCTCCCATGTCAGGCGTACTGTCAGCTCCCAGCCCATGGCGCGCCGTTGCTCCACCGCAGCCCGCACGTCTTCGTTGAGCGCTTGCTTACCGTGCAAAATCAAAAATGCCTTACCTGCACTCATCTCTATCTCCCTCGACAAAAGCGGTCTGATTTTTTGGACAGCAGCCGAACCGAAAAGACCCATGCTGCCACGACTTATTTGCCCGATACCGCACTATTGTCGTCAACCAGTCGATCAATCGCGCAGAACCGGTCAAACTCCACCGCCCAAAGCAGCCCATTGACGCCAGAGGCCTTCTGAATGAGCACACTCATTCCCTGCATCATCGCCGGAGGCGCTGGCACCCGGCTTTGGCCAGTGTCCCGTGAGTCCATGCCCAAACCCTTTATGCGCCTGCCCGACGGCGAGAGCCTGCTGCAAAAGACCTTCCATCGGGCAACTGGCCTGGCAGACGTCAACCGCTTGCTGACGGTGACCAGTCGCGAGGTGTTTTTCCGCACCCTTGATGACTATCGCCCACTGAACGATGGCGCCGTGGCTCTGGATTTCATTCTTGAGCCCGTGGGACGCAATACCGCCCCGGCCATTGCTGCTGCCGCATTACACGTAGCTCGACGCTACGGCGAGGACGCGCAACTGCTGGTGTTGCCGGCCGACCACCTGATCACCGATCTGGCCGCCTTTGCCGACGCCGTCGACAGCGCACGGCGATTGGCCGACCAGGGCTGGCTGGTGACTTTCGGCATCCGCCCGAGCAAGGCAGAAACCGGCTTTGGCTATATAGAAAAAGGCCCGGCGCTGAACGGTGACGGGTTCCAGGTGGCGCAATTTGTTGAGAAGCCCGATGCCATCACGGCCCGGCAATTTCTGGACGCCGGCCAGCACCTGTGGAATAGCGGCATGTTCTGCATGCGGGTCGACAGCCTGCTGCGTGAACTCCAGGAGTACGCGCCACAGGTGCTGACGGCAGTGAGCCACTGCCTTGAACACAGTCAGGCGTTTGAGGGGCAACAGGATCTGCACCTTGAGCTGGACAGTCGCACCTTCGCCCTGGCACCCGATATTTCCATCGACTACGCGCTGATGGAACGTTCAACAAAAGTGGCGGTGGTTCCCTGTCAATTGGGCTGGAGCGATATCGGCTCATGGCAGGCGGTGCGTGAGCTGAGCCCGGCGGATGCCAACGGCAACCAGTGCAATGGTGAAAGCGTTCTGCACGATGTGCACAACTGCTATATCAACTCGCCCACACGTCTGGTCGGCGGGGTCGGGCTCAACGACCTGATCATCATTGATACCCCTGACGCCTTGCTGGTCGCTGATGCCAAGCGTAGCCAGGATGTTAGATACATCGCCCAGGCGCTCAAGCTTCAGGGCCACGATGCCTATCGCCTGCACCGCACCGTCACCCGCCCCTGGGGCACCTATACGGTGCTCGAAGAAGGACCGGGGCTGAAAATCAAACGTATCGTGGTCAAACCGCAAGGTGCGCTGTCCCTGCAAATGCATCGGCTACGCAGCGAACACTGGATTGTGGTGAGCGGCATCGCTCAGGTCACCAATGGCGACCGCCAGTTTGAGCTCAACAGTAACGAATCGACCTTTATCAAACCTGGCAGAGCCCACCGCCTGGTCAACCCCGGGGCGGTTGATCTGGTGATGATTGAGGTGCAGAGCGGTGAGTACGTGGGGGAAGACGACATAGTGCGCCTGAGCGACATTTATGGCCGGGTGCCTGTGGCACGGTAAGCGTTTTGCAGGAGCGAGCTTCTGAAGAATACCGAACTCACTACTCAATATGAGCTCGATAAAAAGCTCGCGCCTGCAGGTCTTCGGGGATTTAACCCAACACTTCGCTTAACGGGATGAAGCCTGCCAGGTCACCTTCAACCAGGGTTCGCCCTTCAAGCACTTCCACCAGCCCTTCGGCCCAGGCTGCACTGCGCAAAACACCCGAACTCTGGTTTTTGTAGATCACCGCCCGCCCCTGCTCCAGCCGGCCACGCAGGTACTCACGGCGATTACCCGCCTTGGGCCAGACGAACCCGGCCGGCACCTGGAACTTTAACGGCTCGACGGCCTGTACGCTCTGGCGGCGCAGGATGTAAGGCCGCGCCAGCAGTGCAAAGGTCACCAGGGTCGATGCCGGATTGCCCGGCAGGCCAATCACCGGTACACCCCGAAAATGCCCGCAGGTCAGAGGCTTCCCCGGCTTGATTGCCAGCTTCCACAACGCCAGTTCACCTTCTTCGCGCAGCGCAATACCCAGGAAGTCAGCCTCGCCGACGGATACGCCTCCGGTGGACAGAATCAGGTCCACCGCCCCCAGCTCTGCCAGGCGCTGACGGGTTGCCGGCAAGTCGTCGGGCAAGATCCCGGCATCGACCACTTCACACCCCAGGCGCGTCAGCCAGCTGCACAGCAATACGCGATTGCTGTTGTAGATTTGCCCCGGGCCCAATGCCTGGCCCGGCTCGATCAGTTCATCGCCGGTGGACAACACCGCAACCCTGACCCGCCTGATCACATCCAGCGCGGCACACCCCAAAGACGCCGCCAGCCCCTGCTCGATCGGGCCCAAACGGGTGCCCGCGGCAAGCACGGTCTCCCCGACAGTGGTTTCCTGCCCTTGGGGGCGAATATTCTGACCCGCGTGCAAAGCTTCAGTGAACACTACCCGGCCATCAGCCTGGACCTGAGCGTTTTCCTGCATTTCGACGCAATCGGCACCTGCGGGCACGGGTGCACCGGTGAAGATCCGCGCACAGGTACCCGCCGCCAAAGGTTCGGGGGCCTGACCGGCAAAAATTCGCTGGCTGACCGGCAGCGGCATGCCGGACCAGTCGGCCAGGTTCAGCGCGTAACCGTCCATGGCACTGTTGGGCCATGGCGGCAGATCCAGGGTGGAGATCAGATCCCGGGCCAGCACCCGGCCTTCGCAGGCCGCTAGCGCGAGCGATTCAGTATCGCGAATTGGAGCTGCTTCGGCCAACGCCAGCAATCGCGCCAGGGCGATTTCGACGGGCATCAGCTCGCCGGTGCGACCCGGCTTATCCACGGGTTTCACAGGCCGGCGCCTGCTTTAAATGGGCCACGAAGTTACATGGGCGGTGACGCGAGTCCAGTTGCTCGGCCAGAATCCCGTCCCAACCGGTGCGCACTGCGTTGGTCGAGCCCGGCAGGCAGCACACCAGCGTGCCATTGGCCAGGCCGGCCAGGGCCCGGGACTGCACGGTCGAGGTGCCGATATCGGCCACCGAGATCTGCCGGAACAACTCGCCGAAACCATCGACCTGCTTGTCCAGCAAACAGCTCACCGCTTCTGGCGTGCTGTCACGGGCAGTAAAACCGGTGCCCCCGGTAATCAGCACCACTTGCACGCTGTCATCGGCAATCCAGGTCGCGACCTGGGCACGGATTTTATACAGGTCATCCTTAAGCAGCACCCGGGCCGCCAGTTGATGCCCGGCCTCGCTCAGGCGGTCGACAAAGACCTGGCCCGAGGTGTCGGTTTCGAGAGTACGGGTATCACTGACAGTCAGAACAGCGATGTTCAAAGGCACGAAAGGCACATCAACCTTGGCTTTCATAGACGAGGTCCAGTTGTAGGAGAAACAGCCCGGTGTTATATCACAGCGCTTCTTTTGCCTGGTTGCGCGGAGTCCATCCATGAGCGAGTTTCAATGCTCCATTCTGTTGCTGGCGGGGGGCCGTGGCCAGCGTATGGGCGGGCAGGACAAAGGCCTGGTCATGTGGCAGGGCCTGCCGCTGATCGCCCACGCCCAGCGCGTGGCGCGGCCGCTGACCGATGACCTGATCATTTCCTGCAACCGCAACCGCGAACTGTATGCAGACTATGCAGACGTGCTGGTCAGTGACGGCAATGAGGATTTTGCCGGGCCATTGGCGGGTATCCGCGCCGGGCTGGCTGTTGCCCGGCACTCGCACCTGCTGGTGTTGCCCTGTGACGCTCCCAGGGTCGACAGTGACTTGCTCTGCGCCCTGCTCAACGCCGCCCGCCAATATCCGGAGCAACCCTGTATGGTGCACCACGGCGAACACTGGGAGCCGCTGTTCTGTGTGATCCCGACGGCACTGGCTGAGGCTTTCGAGCAGGCATGGCTCGCGGGAGAGCGCAGCCCGCGTAAAATCATGCTCCAGCTCAATGCCCGTGCCTGGCAATGCGCAGAGAATGACCCCCGGCTTAGCAATTTCAACACCCCTGACCTACTGGATTGACCGGGCATGCTGCACTTGTGCCCCTAGCCAGGGAACTTGCGGACGTTGTATACGTCTCAGGGACAGATAGATCTATAACAGCACTTTAATTTGTTGGAGAACCACAATGACTCATCGGACTCTCGCCGCCCTCATGCTCGCTGCTGGCATGGCCGCCCTTGCCGGCTGCGCCTCGCCAACAGTGATCACGCTCAACGACGGTCGTGAAATCCAGGCAATCGACACGCCAAAGTACGATGAAGATTCAGGCTTCTACCAGTTCAAACAATTGGACGGTAAAGAAACCCGCATCAACAAAGACCAGATTCGTACCGTTAAAGAGTTGTAAGCCTCGCATCAAAACAAAACCCGCCTGGTGCGGGTTTTGTTGTTTCTGGGGCTGCCTGCGGGGGAGGTTTACCAGTCCAGATGAATCCGGCTTTCAAAGTAGCGCTCCTGCCCCGTCAACGGGTCAGCGAAACGCAGGCTGTGGGCCAGTAACTTCAACGGATTGGCATAGTCATCAAGTGCATCCTTGAGCACATCCGGATAGAACGGGTCATTGCATATCCCCGCCCCCAGCGCCGCCATATGCACCCGTAACTGATGCTTCTTGCCCGTCACCGGATACAGCGCATATCGCCACAAATCGGCGTTTTTCTCACACACCTCGACCCGGGTCTCGGTGTTGCTGGCACCCGGGCCTTCTTGCATGCGGAAAAACGGCTCGCCCGCCACCAACCGGCTTTTGTGCACCAGTGGCAACTCAAGGTCAGGCAGGGCTTTGGCAATCGCTTCGTAGCGTTTTTCGATCTTGCGCGTGGGAAATAACGATTGATAAGCAGACCGGCTTTCTGGATTGGCCGAGAACAGCACCAGGCCAGCCGTGTGCCGGTCGATGCGGTGCAGCGGGACCAGGTGCGGATTGCCCAGGGTACGAATCAAGCGTCGCAGCAAGGTTTGCTCAACGTATTCGCCCGCCGGCGTGACCGGCAGGAAATGCGGTTTGTCCGCCACCACCAAATGCTCGTCGGCATACAGGATGGTTTCCTGCACCGGGATCGGAGTCTCGTTGGGCACTTCGCGAAAGTAGTGAATGCGCAGGCCTTCCTTGTAGCGCAACTGCGCACTGATCGGCGCACCGTCAGCATCCAGCACCCGGCCGCGGGCGATGCGATCAAGCCATTGCTCGCGGCTGATGGCGCGAAAGTGCTCGCACAAACAATCGAGCACGGTCAGCCAGCTACCGGCAGGCAGGTACAAAGTGCTGGCTTGGTGCTCGGCGGCGTTGAAAGGCTGGGTCGACATAGATAACTCGGACGGTAAATGCAGCCGGTGATTATCGCGCACAGCAACCGCCCAGGGCTATTGGAGAAAATTCACCACTTGGGCCGTATCAAATGGCCAACTCAACTCTTCGCCCGTATCGACCCGACGCAGTACCGGAATGCGCAAGCCATAGGCCTCAAACAGCGCTTCACTTTCTGCGATATCCACCAGCTCCACCAGCAATCCATGTTCGACCAAAGGCATCAGTTCAGCCTCGGCCAGTTCACACAAGTGGCAGCCAAGGGTGCCGAACAGTTGACATTCGGGAGGCATAAATAATGACCTTGTTTGAATAAGCGTCCAGTTTAAGAGCCTTGCCCCAAGACGTCGAGGCGCTTGCTGGCGCGCTGGGTTTGCGGGCCGCCCCCCTCCGGGCAGAAGAATACAATCGCTCTATACCGCTGCTTGCGACTACCCTAGACCAGCAATGGCAAAGAACCTGGCCCCTTGCGGGGTTGGCAGCAAAGAATGATGTACATCAGCGCCGGCACTGCTCGTTTGCTGGATGCTCGCGACTTTTTACTCGAACTGACAAGGAAGACTTTCGTGTTCGCCAATTTGTTAATCATCCTTGCCTCATCCCTGGTGGTTATCGCGCTGTTCCGGCGCCTGCAACTACCCCCCGTGCTGGGTTATTTATCTGTCGGCCTGCTGGTGGGCCCGACGGCACTGGACTGGGTCAATGACAGCCCGGACCTGCCTGATCTGGCAGAGTTGGGGGTGGTGTTTTTATTGTTCTCGCTGGGGCTGGAGTTCTCACTGCCCAAGATGCTCAAGTTGCGCCGCGTGGTGTTTGGCCTGGGCAGCCTGCAGGTACTGGTGAGCACCGCGGCTCTGGGCGGCTTGCTGTATGCGTTCGGGATGAGCGCCAACACAGCATTCTTGCTGGGCGCAGGCCTCTCTCTGTCATCCACGGCCATCGTGAGCAAGGAACTGACCAGCCTGGGCGAAATTTTCAGTCGCCACGGGCAAAACGCCATTGGCGTGCTGCTGTTTCAGGATGTGGTCGCGGTGCTGTTGTTGACCTTGGTACCGGTATTTGCCGGCAGCAGCGATCAGGCCTGGTATTGGGCATTGCCGGTCACCTTGGGCAAAACCGTTATTTTGTTTGTTGGCCTGCTGTTTGCCAGTCGCTTCGTGCTGCCACGCCTGTTTCACGAAGTTGCTGCTTCCCGATCGGCCGAACTGTTCGTGCTGCTGGCACTGGTGATCGTATTACTGACCGCCTGGCTGACCCACCTGCTCGGTTTGTCGCCTGCGCTGGGGGCCTTCCTGGCCGGCATGTTGCTGGGGGAAAGCCACTACCGACATCAGATTGAAGCCGACATCCGGCCATTCCGCGACATCTTGCTGGGGCTGTTCTTCGTCAGTATCGGCATGCTGATCGATCTGCAACTGTTCGTTCACGACGGCTTTCTGATTCTCGGCCTGACCCTGGCCTTGATGCTGATCAAAGGCATTGTCGTCGCGACCCTGGTCAAGTTGCGCGGCAGCGATGGCGAAACGGCCTGGCGCAGTGGCCTGGCGCTGGCCCAAGGCGGTGAGTTCTGCTTTGCCCTGATGGCCCAGATGCAACTCAACTCGCTGATCCCGCCAGATATCGCCGCTTACCTGCTGGCCGCCACTTTCTGTTCGATGCTGCTGACTCCCCTGCTGCTGCGGGCCGCACCTAAAATTGCCGCGGCCCTGCACCGCAAGTCCAATGAAGAAGCCGAGCTGGAACAAATCGCCGCGCAAAGTGCCGAGCTGCATGGCCATGTGGTGATGTGCGGTTACGGTCGTGTTGGCCAGTCCATCGGGCGTTTTCTGCGCAACGAGAACAAACATTTCGTGGCTCTGGACTACGACCCGGAGCGGATTCAGGAAGCGGCCAAAGGAAACAGCAGCGTGCACTACGGCGATGCCCGTCGGGGTGATTTGCTGCGCGCTATCGGCCTGGACCGGGCACGCCTGCTGGTTATCGCGGTGGATAGCACGGACGTGGCCATGAGCGTACTCGAGGAGGCCCGGCTCATTACCCTGGACGTGCCCATTCTGGTCAGAACCCGCGACGACAGTAAGCTCGCCGAGCTCAAGGCCGCCGGGGCAACTGAAGTGGTACCTGAATTGCTGGAGTCGAGCCTGATGCTCGCCTCCCATGCCCTGATCATGCTGGGGCTCTCAGAAAAAACCGTACAGCGCCGGGTGGATGAAGTGCGGCATAACCGCTATCACTTGCTTGAAGGCTGCTTTGAAAGTACAGAGCCGCGGGAAGGGTCTGGTTTCCCCCGCGAAAATGAATAAATTGAGGTAAGGTTTTAAATCGCTCAGCGGGATATCTCTGGCATTCAGGTTGGGCAATCCCACAAGGTGTCAGAGAAATGCAGTGAACCTTCACCGAATGCCTACACTCGAACCATCAACAAGCCACTAACGGAGTTACCCATGGCCCGCATAAAAGCAAAGAATGCTCAAGAAATCCTGTTGGCCGATTTCCAGGCCCTGGTCAACGACACGGAAAGATTGCTGGAGCACTCTGCGACTCTGGCCGGCGACGGCGCTGAGGAAGTACGCGCCAAAATCCAGGACAGCCTGCTCAAGGCCCGCGAATCGCTTGCTGATACCAAGGAGTCGTTACAGGAGCGTGGCCAGGCTGCCGTAGTGGCCACCGAAGATTATGTTCAGTCCAACCCTTGGCAGTCCGTTGGCATCGCGGCGGGCGTGGGCTTTCTGATTGGCCTGCTGGCCACCCGGCGCTGATATGACAACTGAAGAATCCGGCTCCTCCCGTTCCACACCGCGGCGCCTGGGTGCCGCGGTTCTGGGTCTGTTGCATAGCCATGTCGAGTTGCTGGGCATCGAACTGCAAGAGCAGAAAGCGCGCACGGTCAGCCTGTTGTTATTTGCCGGGCTGGCACTGGTGTTCGCCCTGTTGTTGCTGATCGGTCTGTCGGCGCTGGTGTTGATATTGCTCTGGGACAGTTATCGCCTGAGCGGCATTATCGGGCTCTGCGTGTTTTATGCGCTGGCGGCGGCGTTCTGCGGCGTGCGCCTTAAAGCGGCGGTGTTCGATGAGTCTTCTCCTTTCAACGCCACGCTGGAAGAGCTGGCCAAAGACCGTGAGCGATTGATGCCATGAGCCATCCTGAAATGCCACAAAACGCCTCACGGCGCGAGATGCGCAAACTGTTGATCCGTCTGCGCATGGAAATGCACCGCCAGGAGATTCGTCACGAATCGCAACAACTGCTGCAACCACTGCAAAAAGTGCGCGGCATGGCCAGCAACTGGCAAGAAAACCTGGGGATAAAGCACGGTTCGCTGTGGGCCGTGGGGCTTGTCAGCGTACTCGGCTTTCTGACGGGCAGAAGTGCAAAAAGCAAAGGCAGCGATGGAACATCACGCTGGATCGGTCTGACCACAGGCCTGTTGCCACTGATCAAAATGGTCATCCAGGCAGCCTCGTCGCGCAAGCCTTGACGGGCCATGTGCAGGAGCGGGCTTGCCTCGTTCCTGCACATGGGGGCAACACCGATAATGCCCTGGACATGCATGGAACCATCTGCGGCTTGCACCATCCTGTCTGAAGCGAGAAGCTGGGGCCTCAGTCACTGACGGAGCACTGCGCCTTGGATTGGCAAACCCTGCTTAACCGCGAACGCCTCGGAAAACCCCACCACAGCCCCGAAGAACTCGGGCGCAGCCCTTTCCATAAAGATCATGACCGGATCATATTTTCTGGCGCATTCCGTCGTTTGGGACGCAAAACCCAGGTCCATCCGGTCAACAGTAACGATCATATCCATACCCGCCTCACCCACTCACTTGAAGTCAGTTGCGTGGGACGCTCACTGGGTATGCGGGTTGGTGAAACGATCCGTAGCGCGCTGCCCGAATGGTGCGATCCGGCCGACCTGGGCATGGTCGTTCAGTCCGCCTGTCTGGCCCATGACATTGGTAACCCGCCCTTTGGCCACTCGGGTGAAGACGCCATTCGCAACTGGTTTCAACAGGCAGCAGACCGGGGCTGGCTGAACGACATGAGCGATGCCGAGCGCAATGATTTCCTGAGTTTTGAAGGTAATGCGCAAGGCTTCAGGGTGCTTACGCAACTTGAATACCACCAGTTCGATGGCGGTACCCGCCTGACCTACGCCACCCTTGGCACCTTCCTCAAATACCCCTGGACCGCACGCCATGCGGACGCTTTGGGCTACAAGAAGCACAAGTTCGGCTGCTATCAAAGTGAACTGCACCTGCTCGAAAACATTGCCCACAAGCTCGGCCTGCCACAAATCGAAGACCAGCGCTGGGCGCGGCATCCGCTGGTGTACCTGATGGAGGCGGCCGATGACATCTGCTACGCACTGATCGACCTTGAAGATGGCCTGGAGATGGATCTTCTGCAGTATGACGAAGTTGAATCCTTGTTACTGGGGCTGGTGGGCGATGACCTGCCGCAAACCTATCGCCTGCTCGGCCCCCAGGACTCCCAACGGCGCAAGCTGGCGATCCTGCGCGGCAAAGCCATCGAGCACCTGACCAACGCTGCTGCACTGGCATTCGTTGAGCAGCAAGAGCAACTGCTGGCCGGCACCCTGCCCGGGGATCTGGTGGAGCACATGCACGGTCCGGCCAAGCGCTGTGTACTGGATGCCAAGGACATGGCGCGTAAAAAGATCTTCCAGGACAAGCGCAAAACCCTGCATGAAATCGGCGCCTACACCACGCTCGAAATTCTGCTGAACGCCTTTTGTGGCGCAGCACTGGAGCAGTATGGCGGACGGACCCCGTCGTTCAAGAATCGCCGGATCCTCGACCTGCTGGGGAATAACGCCCCCCATCCGCAATGGCCGTTGCATCGTGCGTTTATGCGGATCATCGACTTTATTGCCGGGATGACCGATAGCTATGCCACCGAGATGGCCCGGGAAATGACCGGGCGCTCCAGCCCGACCTGACCACGGCCCGCCCTTGTAAAAAGGGCGGGCCGCCGTGTTTCCGGCCTGTGCCGAGCTGAATCAAACGCGGACACTTGTCGCCACCCGGAACTCCCACCCCCTTCAACTACCCCTGTATAAAAACAGAAAAAAACTGTAGGAAAATTCACTTTACACAAAAGAAAATTCGATAAAATCCAGGCGCTATTTCAAGTAAACCTTTGACTGCCTCGCTCACCTCCTCCAACTTTCCAAGTAAACCCTGAACTCCTGCCTTATTTAATGTAGGACTATTCCCATACTACCCTTACTGGCCTACCCAATCGTATATCACTCCATATAACTAAGCTAAGGTGCGCCTATTCTATACCGTACTTTGTGGGGTTTCTTATGAACACCGTATTCATTGTTGACGACCATCCTGTGATCCGACTTGCCATCCGCATGCTGTTAGAGCATGAGGGTTATGAAATAGTCGGGGAAACCGATAATGGTGTAGATGCAATGCAGATGATCCGCGAGTCCGTGCCGGACATGGTCATTCTCGATATCAGCATTCCAAAGCTCGATGGTCTTGAAGTGCTGGCGCGCTTCAACACAATGAACACACGGGTTAAAACCCTGGTTTTGACGGCCCAACCCCCTGCACTTTTTGCCATGCGCTGTATGCATTCAGGTGCAGCCGGGTATGTATGCAAACAAGAAGACCTGAGCGAACTTGTCAGTGCCATCAAAGCTGTATTTTCCGGCTACCACTACTTCCCCGGCCAGGCATTGAGTTCAGAAAAGCACGAAAACGGTGAGTCGTCCGAAATGCAACTGTTCAAACTTGTCAACGACCGCGAACTCATGGTCCTGAAACTTTTTGCCCAGGGAAAAACAAACAAGCAAATAGCCACAGACATGTTTCTTAGTAACAAGACCGTGAGCACTTACAAAAAACGGCTCATGCAAAAACTGCAAGTCAGCTCAATGATCAACCTTATCGAACTGGCTAAACGCAACGCTTTGGTATGAAGAACTCAATGCCCTCATGGTTAAACAAATACCTGTCATTGATCGCAGGCCTGCTCCTGGATACCCTCCTGTTCAGCGCCACAGCCCGGGCAGAGAGCCATGTGCTGCTCAGCCGTTCCGGAACCTACCCCATGGTGGTTGCTCTGGATCAACAGCAGCGCTCCTGGCTCCAGGGCAAGCGCGAGTTACGGGTCGGCAGTTCGGCCCCTGACTATCCACCGTTCGACCTCACCGCCAGTGCCCGGGACTATGAAGGCCTGACCGCCGATTACCTGGGAATTCTGGCCAGTGCCCTTGACCTCCCCATCAAAGTCCAGCGATTCCACTCCAGACTCGCAGCCATCAAGGCACTTGAAGAAGGCAGCATCGACCTGCTTGGTACTTCAAACGGCTTTGAAGCCGACAACCCGCAACTGCTGCTGTCCACTCCCTATGCAATTGACCAGCCGGTCCTGGTGACCCGCGAGGGAGACAGCCGTTCTCTGCCCCGGGACCTTGCCGGTTTGCGCCTGAGCCTGGTGCACCACTACCTGCCTCTGGATGAGGTCAAGGCGCTCTACCCCAAGGCCATCATCCATTCCTATCCGTCCACTCAGAACGCCATCAACTCGGTGGCTTTCGGGCAGACAGATGTATTTCTGGGGGACACGGTCTCGGCGCATTACATGATCAGCAAGGGTCATCTGAAGAACATTAAAATGGCCAACTTCGGCAAGCCGCAACCCCATGGCTTCAGCTTTGCCGTACACCGGGACAATCGGCAACTGCTGGAGATGATCAACACTACCCTGCAAGCCGTGCCCGGCAGTGAGCGCGATAGTATTGCCAGGCGCTGGAACGCCGGCAGCAATAGTTTGCTGGCCAGTCAAAAACTGCAACTGAACGAGCGCGAAGAGCAGTGGCTGAGCCAGCACCCGGTAGTCAAAGTGGTGGTCAATGAAACCCTGGCGCCGCTGACATTTTTTGACCCGGACGGAAATTTCAGAGGCATTACTGCCGACTTGCTGGAGATCGTTCGCCTGCGTACCGGGCTGACTTTCGAGATACAGCGTGCACGCAGCTTCGGGACCATGATCCAGATGATCAACAGGCATGAAACCGACATCATTGCCGCCATCAGCCCCTCTGCTTCCCGAGAAAGCTCACTGAGTTTCAGTCGGCCCTATTTTGAGAACTCATTCGTGTTGCTCACCGCAAAGGGTTCCGGCAAACCTGCAAGTCTTGATCAACTGGCAGGCAAAAAACTGGCCCTGCCCCTGGGCAACCCCCTGACTGACTATTTGCGTACCGAGCATCCGCAAATAGTTCTGGTCAACACCGATGACATTTATCAGGCAACCGAACTCCTGGCCGCGGGAAAAGTACAGGGGGCGGTCAACTCGCTGGCCATTGCCAACTACTGGCTGTCTTCAAAATTGCTCCACAACCGGTTGCAGATCAGCGCCTCCCTGGGAACCCGGCCCGCCACGTTTTCCCTAGCCACCTCCAGGGATGCCACAGAACTGGGCTCTATCCTCAACAAGGCATTGCTCGGCATTGCGCCCGAAGAACTGGGCATTATCCACAGCCGCTGGGCTGGGCATGCCCCGGCGCCGGAGAGCTACTGGCACCCTTACCATCGCCTGATTTACCAGATCATCATTGGCGCCAGCCTTTTGCTGTTGCTGTTGCTGATCTGGAACGCCTGCATGCGCCGGCAGATCCGGCAACGGAAAATGACCGAGCAGGCACTCAGTGATCAGTTCGAGTTCCTGCGGGTTCTGGTCAATGGCACGCCACATCCGATTTATATGCAAGATCGCGACGGGGTTCTGCGAACCTGCAATGACAGCTACCTGGACGCTTTTTCAACCCGGCGCGAAGAGGCCATCGGACAGACGCTGATGCAAACCTGCAGCCTTATGCGTGATGAACACGAAGCCCATGATTATCAGGCCGACTGTCTGCGGGTCATGACGGAAGGCACCCCGCTTATCGTCGACCGGCCACTGCAGGCAGGCGATAAAACCCTCACCATCTACCACTGGATTCTTCCCTATCGCGATGCCCTGGGCGAAGTGCAGGGCATCATCGGCGGCTGGATCGACATCAGCGATCGCCGCCAGCTGCTGGAGGAACTGCGCACCGCCAAAGACCTGGCCGAAGACGCCAACCGGGCCAAAAGCACATTTCTGGCAACCATGAGCCATGAGATCCGCACCCCGATGAATGCAGTCATCGGCATGCTTGAGCTGACCTTGAAACGCGCTGATCAGGGTCATCTCGACCGCCCCTCAATAGAGGTCGCCTATCATTCTGCCAAAGACCTGCTGGAGTTGATCGGCGACATTCTCGATATCGCCCGCATCGAATCCGGTCGAATGAGCCTGACTCCAGAGCGGGTCAATCTGCGGGATCTGGCCAGCTCGGTGATCCGGGTATTTGACGGCCTGGCCAGACAGAAATCCCTGCACCTCTCACTGACTTTCAAACCCGAAGGCCGGGCGCCTGATGTCATGATCGATCCGCTGCGCTTCAAGCAAATCATGACCAATCTGATCAGCAACGCCATCAAGTTCACCGAGCGCGGCCAGGTAAACCTCGAACTGCACTTGCTGGCGAGCGACACCCCGCACCATGTTGATCTGCAGTTGCGGGTCCGGGACACCGGCATAGGTATCAGCCAACAGGATCAGGAGCGCCTGTTCGAGCCCTTCGCCCAGGGGCAAAACAGCGCAAAACTGGCGATCAACGGCACCGGCCTGGGTCTGGTGATCTGTCGTAGTTTGTGCGAAATGATGGGCGGTACCCTGAGCCTGAGCAGTCAGCCCAACGTAGGCACGCAAATTCAAATAACCCTCAGGTTGCCTGCGCTGGAGCCCTGCACGCCGCCCACCGCCGAAGAATCGCAAATCCACCCCGCTACCACCCAGCTCAATGTACTGGTGGTGGACGACCACCCTGCCAATCGCCTGTTGCTGTGCCAGCAACTGGGATTTCTGGGGCATCGCTTTACCAGTGAAAAAAACGGAGCTGACGGGTTAAAAGCCTGGAAACAATCGAGGTTTGATCTGGTTATCGCTGACTGCAACATGCCGGTCATGAACGGCTACGATTTGACCCGGGCGATTCGTCAGCATGAGCAGGCATCCCGACACAGCCGCTGTACGGTTCTGGGCTTCACCGCCAATGCCCAACCCGAAGAGCGACTGCGTTGCAAGCAGGCCGGGATGGACGATTGTTTGTTCAAACCCATCAGCCTGAGACTGTTGGGTCAACGCCTGGCCGCGATCGAACCCACAGCCCCATCCGCGAGGGCACCCAATCTCAATATTGAGAGCTTTTACGCACTGTCAGGACAGGACAACGCGCGAATCAGAATGCTGCTCGAAGAGCTGCTGCGCAGCAATCGGCAGGATCTCAAGACACTGCTTGAACTGCGCGTCGACAACGGCCTGCAACCTTTTTTCGTCATCGCACACCGGATCAAGGGCGCAGCGCGCATTGTGAGTGCCGACATCCTGATCAAACGCTGCGATGCGCTGGAGCAAGCCAGCCTTGCAACTCTGGAGTCTCGCCGTAGTGCCGTGCAGCAGGCCATGGAAGCACTGGAGGTAACATTGATCAACGAACTGGCCAAACACGCCTGAATGCACCCACCCTGCCGGCACCTGAGCCGAACGTCACCGCGGCCCCACGTGAATCACCAGTGGGCCCGCGGTTTGGGCGCGAGCATGTTGCTATACGCCCGGCCGTGCCTGGAGCCGCTACAGCCTGACCAGCCCGAGTCGAAGCACCACGGCCCCTAACAATCAGGAGCTATCAGCACTCACTCAAACGCAGGAAGATCGCAGCCAGTGCCTCAATACCTTGCTGATCCTGCTCGGAAAACCTGCCGACGCTCGGGCTGTCCAGATCCAGCACGCCGATCAGGCGCCCGTCCTTGATCAAAGGCACCACCAGTTCGCTGTTGGAAGCACTGTCACAGGCAATATGCCCCGGGAAAGCATGTACATCCTCAACCCGCTGGGTCTGCCTGCTAGCCGCAGCGGCGCCACAGACGCCCCGGCCAAAAGGAATGCGGACACACGCGATCTGCCCCTGAAAAGGCCCCAGCACCAGCTCTTCATTACGATTAAGGTAAAAACCGGCCCAGTTCAGGTCATCTAATTGATGGTACAAAAAAGCCGAAAACTGCGCGGCGTTGGCAATAAAGTCGCGCTCATCCGCCAGCAAGGACTCCAACTGGGCCCGCAGCAAACCATAGCCATCCAGACCGGCGCCTGTGGCATTCAAATCAATCATTGTTTTGCTCCAGCAATTTCAATCCAACCCAGTAACGTGCAAATTGATAAGCGCACCGGCCATTACGGTTGCCACGCCCGGTCGCCCAGCGCACGGCCAGAATATCCAGCGCTTCGTCACGCTGCCACTTCAGACCGGCCTTGCCGGCCAGTACCTCAATCCAGTGCTCGACCACGTTGAGGAAGTGCTCCTGGGTAAACGGGTAGAACGACAACCACAGGCCGAAGCGATCAGACAATGCAATCTTGTCCTCCACCGCTTCGCTGGGATGAAGCTCACCGTCGACGTTCTTCCAGTTTTCGTTGTCGCTTTCTTTTTCGGACACCAAATGCCGGCGGTTCGAGGTGGCATACAGCAAGACGTTGTCCGGGGCTTGCTCCAGCGAGCCGTCGAGCACACTTTTCAGAACCCGGAAATCGCCTTCACCGGCGTCGAAAGACAGGTCATCGCAAAACAGGATAAAACGCTGCTTTTGGCCCTGTAGCTGCTCCACCACTCGTGGCAGATCGGCCAGGTGATCACGTTCGATTTCAATCAAGCGCAACCCGGACTGCGCGTACTCGGCCAGCAAGGCCCGAATGATCGAAGACTTGCCCGTGCCGCGCGAGCCCCACAGCAACGCATGGTTGGCCGGAAAGCCATCGAGAAATTGTTTAGTATTGCGGCCCAGTTGATCGCGCTGGGTATCAACTCCGATCAGATCCGTAAGACGCATCTCAAGACTGACTTGCAGCGGCATCAGATAACCCGAACGACCTTCGCGTTGCCAGCGGGCTGCCAGGCAGTCGCCCCACTCAATCGGCTCGCGCTGCGCAGGCAGCAACGGCTCAAGACGCGCCAGGACCGCTTCAGCCCGCTCTAGAAAGGCATACAGTTTAGAATCCACAACATCTCCTCAGACTGATACACAGTGATAGCGCATTGACATGGACCGCGCGCAGCGCCCGTCCATGAGGTGATTGATACAACCTGCCTGTAAATACTGCAGCTATACCTGCCTGTTAACCGACTAATCGATTATTCTTGCCCGCCGAAGGGAAATGGAATCAGGTGCTGCACCCATGGACATAAAACTTACCCATCGCCTGTCTTATAAACAGGCCAGGCTGACAGTGCTGGTCGGCTTTGTCCTGGGGACAATGCTCAGTCTGCTGCAAATCGGTATGGATTATGCCAGTGAAAACGCAGCCATCAATCGTGAAATCGAATCCCTCCTGGATATCAGCCATAACCCGGCCTCACGTATTGCCTACAACCTGGACTCAGAACTCGCACAAGAGCTAGTGATGGGCCTGATGCGCGCGCCGGCCATTACCGGGGTGCAAATCAGCGATAACGACAAAAATATGCTGGCCAATGGCCGCGAGCAGCTCGATAACGGCCGCTACCGGGCATTGAGTGATTTCCTGTTCGGCTCCATGCGCACCTTCGACGATCGTCTGTACTTCAACCACTTGCCCGAGCAAAGCGTGGGAGTGCTTCACCTTGAGGTGGATACCTACCCGTTTGGCAGTCGATTCCTGCACCGTGCAGAGCTCACACTGCTCAGTGGTTTTGCCAGAAGCCTGCTGCTGACCTTTATTCTGCTGGGACTGTTTTATGTGATGCTGACCAAGCCGCTGGTACGGGTTATTGGCGAGCTCAGCAGAAGCAAACCCGGTAATCCCAAGCCATCGCGCATCGAGTGCCCGCGCGGACATGAAGACGACGAAATCGGTGTATTGGTCAACGCTGCCAATCAGCAATTTGACGCCGTAGCCCGGGAAATCGAGCAGCGGCGCAATGCAGAAAATCGCCTGACCGAGTATTCGTCCCAGCTTGAAGACATGGTCAAGGCCCGCACCCAGGAACTTGAAGCAATCAATTCGCGCCTCAGTCAATCCAATCAAGAACTGGAGGCAGCCCGCAGCACGGCACTGAAAATGGCTCAGGCGCGGTCGGCGTTTCTGGCCAACATGAGCCACGAAATACGCACGCCCCTCAATGGCCTGCTGGGCATGCTGGAACTGTGTCTGGACAGCCCGCTGAACGCCGAGCAACTGCAGCAGCTTTCAATAGCCCACGACTCGGGCAAGGTTCTGGTCGAACTGCTGAACGACATTCTCGACCTGTCAAAATTCGACGCCGGGAAACTGGAACTTGAACATATTGCTTTCGATCTCGGCACCCTGACCGAAGACACCGCCAACCTGCTGTCTCAGAACGCGGCGCCCAGCGTAGAGCTGACCTGCCTGATTGATCCGCACTTCCCGGCATTGGTGATGGGGGATCCAACCCGGGTGCGGCAGATTGTCAGCAACCTGCTGTCCAATGCCCTCAAGTTCACCCGGTTCGGGCGCGTTGATGTACGCCTTAGCGCGCACAACGACCAGGTACGGATCGAGGTGCGTGACACGGGCATCGGCATCGCCCACGAAGCGCAGACACGCATATTCAAACCCTTTACCCAGGCCGGGGCCGGTATTACCCGCCAGTTTGGCGGTACCGGCCTGGGCCTGGCATTGACCCGCAGCCTGTGTGAAGTCATGCACGGCCGACTGACCATCAGCTCGCAAATCGGTTTCGGCAGCCAGTTCTGTGCCGAGCTGCCTCTGCCCTGCCACACTCCCGCCATCAAGCCCATGCCCTTGTCTGGCCGGGTAATTGCCGTGAGCCCTGCGGGCAGCGGTCTGACTGAACTATTGAGCAGTTTTTTGCCTTTATGGGGCCTGGATTACCAGCGTTACTCGCTCGACGACTCACTGGCGGGCGCTAATCCGGACCTGCTGATTACGGACTGCCCAGAGTGCCTGTTCGGCCTGCGCCCCACCATCAGCACCCCGATTTTACTGGTCACCGCCTATGGCAACTTCATGCCCGGCGACCAGGTCAACGCCCTGGCCCCCCTGCAACAAAAAGCCCGGCCTTTATCACGGCACGCGCTGTATCAGACCTTGCAGCAGTTGCTGCAAAAAGAAGGCGGCAACCACCCGAGCACTCACTCCAGGAGATCCTTCGTTCTGCACCGCGCTCAAGTGCTGCTGGTTGAGGACAACCCGGTCAATCAACTGGTGGCCAAGGGTATGCTCGGCAAACTTGGCTGTGACGTGGTGATTGCGGCCCATGGTGGTGAGGCGCTGAGCCAGCTGGAGCGCAACAACTTCGATCTGGTACTGATGGACTGCAACATGCCCGTCATGGATGGTTACGAAGCCACCCGGCAAATTCGTCAAAGTGGCCGCTGGCCAGAGCTGCCAATTGTCGCCCTGACTGCCAATGCCATGCCCGAAGAGCGTGAGCGCTGCCGTGCGGCGGGGATGAACGACTACCTGGCCAAACCCTTCCGCCGCGAAGAGCTCGAAACCCTGCTCGACACCTGGGTGCCGCTGAAAACCTGAGCAATGCACAAGCAGGCGCCGCGCTGAACCGTGGCAAGAGTCGCGGGCGTGAGGCTGTGGCGGCTTATTGCAGCAGCGCTTCAATATCCGCCCTGAGTGCCTCGGGTTTGGTGGTCGGGGCGTAACGCTTGACGCTGCCGTCCGGGCCAATCAAGAACTTGGTGAAGTTCCACTTGATCCTTTCGGTCCCCAGCAGTCCTGGCGCCGTTTTTTTAAGCGCTGCAAACAATGGGTGCGCCTGACTGCCATTGACCTCGATCTTCTTGAACAGCGGGAAGGTCACCCCGAAGTTCAGCTCACAAAACTCGGCGATGGCGGCGGCGTCACCGGGTTCCTGCTTGCCGAACTGATTACAGGGGAAACCGAGAATCACCAACCCTTGATCCCTGTATTGCTGCCACAAGGCTTCAAGCCCTTTGTACTGCGGGGTGAATCCGCACTTGCTGGCGGTATTGACCACCAGCACTGCCTTGCCCGGGAAGTCCGCCAGAGTCTTTTGCTCGCCACTGAGGGTGGTGCAGGGAATATTGAGCAGGTTGCCAGTCATGACGGCGTCTCTCCAGCAAAGGTCAGGCGCGAGGAACCAGGTCCAGGCATACCGAGTTGATGCAATAACGCAGTCCGGTCGGCGGCGGACCATCCGGAAAAACATGCCCCAGGTGGGCCTCGCACTTGGAGCAGACCACTTCGGTGCGCACCATGCCGTGACTCGCATCACGGATCTCGATCATCGCGCTGTCGCCAATCGGTTGATAAAAGCTTGGCCAGCCGCAACCCGAATCGAACTTGGCGCTGGAATCGAACAGCGGCTGATTGCAGCAAACACAGTGATAGACGCCATCGGTTTTGGTGGCGTTGTATTTGCCCGAAAATGGCCGTTCGGTGCCTTTGAGACGGCACACGTTGTATTGCTCGGGGTCGAGCATGGCCTTCCATTCGTCCAGTGTTTTGTTCAACTTTTCCATGGTTCTGCCTCTGTCGCTGAAAAACCCTGCCCGGTGGCTTTTCCAGGGGTCGGGTGGCACGTATGATTGCGCCTCGTAATGCGCCAGTCTGGCACCCGCTCTATCTGCATTCAAACGGATTCTTGAAGCAATGCGGTGTTTGCAAGGCAGGATTAGCCAGGGCCGGGATTTCACACGGCCTGGATCGTTCATTTTCAGGATCACATCGCCATGCAGGTCAGCAAATCAAACAAGCTCGCCAACGTCTGCTATGACATTCGCGGCCCAGTGCTCAAGCACGCCAAACGACTGGAAGAGGAAGGCCATCGCATCCTCAAGCTGAATATCGGCAACCCGGCGCCCTTTGGTTTTGAAGCGCCGGACGAAATCCTTCAGGACGTGATCCGCAATCTGCCGACCGCGCAAGGTTATAGCGACTCCAAAGGCCTGTTCAGCGCGCGCAAGGCGGTAATGCAGTACTACCAGCAGAAACAGGTAGAAGGCGTCGGCATTGAAGACGTCTATCTGGGCAACGGCGTATCCGAGCTGATCGTGATGTCGCTGCAAGCGCTGCTCAACAACGGCGACGAAGTTCTGGTGCCGGCACCCGACTACCCGCTGTGGACCGCTGCCGTAACCCTTGCCGGCGGTCACCCGGTGCATTACCTGTGTGACGAGCAAGCCAACTGGTGGCCTGACCTGGCTGACATCAAAGCCAAGATCACCCCCAACACCAAAGCCATGGTCATCATCAACCCGAACAACCCGACGGGCGCGGTGTATTCCAAGGAAGTACTGCTGGGCATGCTGGAACTGGCCCGCCAGCACAACCTGGTGGTGTTCTCGGATGAGATTTACGACAAGATCCTGTACGACGATGCCGTGCACATTTGTACCGCTTCGCTGGCACCGGACCTGCTGTGCCTGACCTTCAACGGCTTGTCCAAGTCGTACCGGGTGGCGGGCTTCCGCTCAGGCTGGATCGCCATCTCCGGCCCCAAGCACAATGCACAAAGCTACATCGAAGGCATCGACATGCTGGCCAACATGCGCCTGTGCGCCAACGTGCCCAGCCAGCATGCGATCCAGACCGCACTGGGCGGCTACCAGAGCATCAATGATCTGGTCTTGCCCAACGGCCGCTTGCTGGAGCAACGTAACCGCACCTGGGAACTGCTCAATGACATCCCCGGCGTCAGCTGCGTGAAACCTATGGGCGCGCTGTATGCATTCCCCCGCATCGATCCAAAAGTATGCCCGATCCTGAACGACGAAAAATTCGTCCTGGATCTGCTGCTCTCGGAAAAATTGCTGGTGGTTCAAGGCACCGCATTCAACTGGCCATGGCCGGACCATTTCCGCGTCGTGACCTTGCCGCGGGTCGATGAACTGGATATGGCTATTGGTCGAATCGGTAATTTCTTGAAGACCTACCGTCAGTAACCCCTTCACATGCTGTGCGATCAAGGAAATATCGCACAGCATGTGTCGAGTAAAACTTTCTTCACCTACTCTTCCCTGCTGCCCTTCTACGCAGCCTTTTTCACTTCAAAAAAATGCTTGCACCCAAGGTTTGCTGGGCTCTGATCGAATTTGTGCGCTTGAAAAAAGTCATTCCGGATCAGGAAATGACTGGTTTGTTACTAAAATCAAGCCGTAGGACACAGTTTGAAATAGTCGCCCGGTTGAATAGCCTGTGGCAGCACCTTATATACCCGCATACGGCAATACCTTTAAGTCGAGGAGATTCTTTAAACCATGATGCGCATTCTGCTGTTTTTGGCCACTAACCTGGCGGTCGTGCTGATTGCCAGCATTACCTTGAGCCTGTTCGGCTTTGACGGGTTCATGGCGGCCAACGGGGTTGATCTGAACCTCAGTCAGCTGTTGGTATTCTGTGCGGTCTTTGGTTTTGCAGGGTCCTTGTTCTCGCTCTTCATCTCCAAATGGATGGCGAAGATGAGCACCAGCACCCAGGTGATTACCCAGCCTCGTACCCGCCATGAACAATGGCTGATGCAAACCGTTGAGCAACTGTCCCGCGAAGCAGGGATCAAGATGCCTGAAGTGGGTATTTTCCCGGCATACGAGGCCAACGCCTTTGCCACTGGCTGGAATAAAAACGACGCGCTGGTCGCGGTCAGCCAGGGTTTGCTGGAACGCTTTTCACCCGATGAAGTAAAAGCCGTACTGGCCCACGAAATCGGCCACGTCGCCAATGGAGACATGGTGACCCTGGCATTGGTGCAGGGCGTGGTGAACACCTTCGTCATGTTCTTCGCCCGTATCATCGGTAACTTTGTCGACAAAGTGGTATTCAAGAACGACGAAGGCCGCGGCATTGCCTACTACGTCGCGACCATCTTCGCTGAATTGGTACTGGGCTTCCTTGCCAGCGCCATCGTCATGTGGTTCTCGCGCAAGCGTGAATTCCGGGCAGACGAAGCCGGTGCACAACTGGCAGGCACGGCGGCCATGATCAGTGCCCTGCAGCGCCTTCGCTCCGAACAGGGACTACCGGTACACATGCCTGACACCATGGCGGCTTTTGGCATTAACGGCGGCCTCAAGCAAGGCCTGGCGCGGATGTTCATGAGCCACCCGCCACTGGAAGAACGTATCGATGCTCTGCGTCGTCGCGGCTGACAGCACGGCAATACGAAAAAGGGCGAGTTGAGTCGCCCTTTTTTGTGCCCGCCATTCAAGCGTTCTTGCGTAGCCGGTAGACCCGCTCCACCAGACGGGTAACACCGGCCTTGAGAAACTTGCCGTTCTGCTCCAGAACATCGGACTGCTCGATAACCTGCAAGTCCCAGGCAGGCACCAGCAATTGCTGAATCTCGACATCCGGCACCGAGAACGGCGGCCCCTGCATTTCTCCCTGGGGATAATCGAGGCTGATCAGCAGTCCCTCGCAGCCCCGGGGCAGGATTTGCGTCAGATGCCGGGCATAGGCCTCACGCATTTCAGCCGGCAAGGCAATGATCGCCGCACGGTCATACAACCCCGCACACTCAGCCACGTCTGCCGCACTCAAGGCAAAGAAGTCGCCACACCAGAGGCTCACCGGGCCAGCCTCGTACACCTTGAAGCCGCCTTGCCGCCTGATCTGTGGCGCGACCCTCTGCTCGCTGAAAAACTGCTCCACGGCCGTTTGCGACAGCTCTACACCCAGAACCTCGAAACCACTGGCCGCCAGCCAGTTCAAATCCAGGCTTTTACCGCACAAAGGCACCAGCACCCGGGCGCCCCGGGGCAATTCAAGCCGGGGCCACAGCCGCTGCAGGTAGGAATTGACTTGCTCCTGATGGAAACCGATCTGATTACGCTGCCAGCGGTCGTGCCAAAATTCGGGCTGCATGATTCACCTTTAAATTCGATCAATAAGCACTAAAACTTATATTGGATTTAGATCAATACCAGGTTGAAGATGGTTCATCTTAACCCTGAGGACCCCTGCCATGCTGCCCAGCCTGTTTATCTCCCACGGCTCTCCCATGCTGGCACTCGAGCCTGGTGCCAGTGGCCCGGCACTCAAACGTCTGGCAGCCGGACTCCCCCGCCCCAAAGCCATTGTTCTGGTGTCTGCACACTGGGAAACCAGCGACCTGAGGGTAGCCAGCCACCCTGCGCCAGAAACATGGCATGACTTCGGTGGTTTCCCGCCTGAACTGTATGCCGTGCAATACCCGGCCCCCGGCGACCCCGCCCTGGCCGCACGCATTGTTGAACTGCTCGCCGGGCACGGCCTGCCTGCCCTGCTGGACGCCCAGCGGCCCTTTGACCATGGCGCCTGGGTGCCGCTGTCGTTGATGTACCCGCAGGCCGATATTCCCGTGGTTCAGGTTTCATTGCCCGGTCAGCCCGGGCCTGGGGGCCTGACTGAAATCGGCCGCGCACTGGCAACCTTGCGCAGCGAAGGCATCCTGATCATTGGCTCTGGCAGCATCACCCACAACCTGCGCGAACTGGACTGGCACGCGGGCCCGGAAAGCATAAAGCCCTGGGCCAAATCCTTTCGCGACTGGATGATCGAAAAACTTGCCGCCGATGACCAACCGGCCCTGCACCAGTACCGGCAACTGGCGCCTTTTGCCGCCAAAAATCATCCCAGTGACGAACATCTTCTGCCGCTGTACTTCGCCCGCGGCGCAGGCGGCTCTTTCAGCATTGCCCACCAGGGCTGGACGCTGGGCGCACTGGGGATGGATATTTACCGGTTCGGGTGAGGCCACGCACACCCGCCCATAGAGTTTTATGTCGCCCGCGCCTCAATTTGCAGGCAAAAAAAATCCCCGAACCAGTCGGGGATTTTTTTAGCGATCAATCACAGCCAGGCAGTGATTAATCTTCGCGGTAGCGACGCAGCTTGAGCTGCTTGCCGGCAACGCGGGTGTCTTTGAGCTTGGCCAGCAAGCTTTCCAGACCAACTTCCGGCAGTTCTACCAGGCTGAAGCTGTCACGCACCTGGATGCGACCGATTGCTTCACGTGCCAGACCACCCTCGTTGAGGATAGCGCCCAGCAGGTTCTTGGCAGCGATACCGTCACGCGCACCCAGCGCAGTACGGCAACGGGCACGACCTTCGGCCAATGGAACCGGAGCACGACGCTCACGATCACCACGATCCGGACGGTCACCAGTACGCTCGGACGAACGCTCACGCGGTGCGCTGTTCGGCACCAGTGGACGGTCGCGCTCGATCGCAGCCAAAGTCAGAGCCTGACCGTTGGTAGCTTTGCGCAACAGGGCAGCGGCCAGAGCACGCGGGCTGCAACCGATATCGGCAATCAGGCGATCCAGCAGATCACCGTGGGTCGATTCAGCGTCAGCAACCAGTGGCGTCAGGCTGTTGGTCAACTTCTTGATGCGGGCATCGAGAACAGCTTGAGCATCCGGCAGGCGGACTTCAGCAACCTTTTGACCGGTTACACGCTCGATCACTTGCAGCATGCGGCGCTCACGCGGAGTTACCAGCAACAGCGCGCGACCTTCGCGACCTGCACGGCCAGTACGGCCGATACGGTGAACGTAGGACTCTGGATCGTAAGGCATGTCAACGTTGAACACGTGAGTGATACGTGGAACATCAAGACCACGAGCCGCTACGTCGGTCGCTACAACGATGTCCAGACGGCCATCCTTGAGGGATTCGATAACGCGCTCACGTTGGTTCTGAGCAATGTCACCGTTCAGCGCAGCAGCTTTATAGCCTTTGGCTTCCAGGGCACTTGCCAGATCCAGGGTCGCTTGCTTGGTACGTACGAACATGATCAGGGCGTCGAAATCTTCGACTTCCAGCAGGCTCAATACAGCCGAGGTCTTCTGGTCAGCGTGAACCAACAGGTGAGCCTGTTCGATCGCGGTAACGGTCTGAGTCTTGGTCTGGATTTTTACGTGTTGCGGATCGCGCAGATGGCGTTCGGCAATGGCACGGATCGACTGCGGCAGGGTAGCCGAGAACAATACGGTCTGACGGGTAGCAGGCAAAGCCTTGAAGATCGCTTCAAGGTCATCCATGAAGCCCAGCTTGAGCATTTCGTCAGCTTCGTCGAGAACCAGGTGGTTCACGGTTGCCAATACTTTTTCGTCACGACGCAAGTGGTCGCACAGACGGCCCGGAGTGGCGACAACAATCTGTGCGCCATTACGGATTGCTTTCAGTTGTGGACCCATAGGGGCGCCGCCGTAAACGGCCACAACGGTAACGCCAGGCATTTGCTTGGCATAAGTTTCGAAAGCGGTTGCTACTTGCAGCGCCAACTCACGGGTTGGCGCCAGGATCAGGGCTTGCGGCTCGCGCTTAGCAGGATCGATGCGATGCAGGATCGGCAGGGCGAACGCGGCGGTTTTACCCGTACCGGTTTGCGCCTGACCAATCATGTCGTGACCGGCCATAATGATCGGGATCGATTGCTGCTGAATAGCCGAAGGTTCTTCGTAGCCAGTCGCAATGACAGCTGCAAGAATGTTCGGATTAAGATTAAAAGCGGCGAAGCCGCCGGTTTCCTGGGTCATGGGTCTGCCTCTAAGTGCATCCGCAAAGACCCATGCTCCAAAGCTGCGCATGCCGTGTAAGACTCAAGAGTCGCCCTGGCTGCTTTGTCGGCGGGGATTTGCGAAAACGTTAAATGAATGGAGCGTTCAGGGTTGTCCGCGAAACGGACGAGCAGCCGAAGCGTGCTTCGGGAAATGCGACACCTAAACGTGGCCCGGCTAAAGGCCGGCGCGCACTATACCGGATTTATCAAAAAAAAGAAGTGTTTTTTTAAGACCAACTCGTCTGTATGCCTCTGCATACCGGGCTTTGGCAATATTTTCGCCTTTGTGAAATCCCCTGGCGCCTGCCCCTTCTGGGGCAAACGCTAAAACGTTTCATCGCCGGACCTCAGGTGGCCGGGCGAATCGCCTTGATCAGCGAGTCCAGCGAGTAGCCCAGACGCGGAGCCAGGGCCTGGGCCCGGGCGGTGAGCGCGTCGATATCCAGAGTCTGATCCAGATCGGACGGCACCAGCAGGATGACGTTGCCCTCCTTCACCGGCAGCTCCCAATAATGGCGGTGATACAAACCGCGCAGCAAGGCGGCCCCCAGCGGCTTGCCGTCATCGGTCGCCCATTGATTGATCACCAGCCAGCCATTGGCGGACAGTTTTTTCTGACAGTCTTCAAGAAACTTCCAGGCCAGGTGACCGGTAGCCGGCCCCAGATCGTTGTAGAGGTCGACGAAAACCAGGTCCGCAGGCTCCGCGCTGTCCAGCAGCTCCAGGGCATCTCCGATGCGGATATACAGCCGCGGGTCATCGTCCAGCCCCAGGTATTCAATGGCCAGGCGCGGTACATCCGGTCGTAGCTCGATGGCTTCAACATCTTCAAGGGGCAAAAACTTGAGACAGGCCTGGGTCAGGGTTCCGGCGCCAAGCCCCAGAAACAGCGCGCTTTCAGGCGCCTCATGACACAGCGCGCCGATCAGCATGGCGCGGGTGTAGTCGTATTCCAGCCAGCTGGGGTCAGCGGTAAAAACACAGCTTTGCTCGATCGCATCGCCAAACTCGAGGAAGCGGTAGTCGGCTACCTCCAGTACCCGAATCATGCCGAAGTCATCATGAACTTCAGCGAGCAGACGCTCAACGCGCTCCTCAGACATTTCCTCTCCTTGCCGCGTCCCGGCACAACCCGGGCATCGCTCTAAAAAACAACCACTCGGCGCCGAGCAGAAAGCGCCGATTGTCGGCCATTGCGGCGCAACAGGTCACGCACTAATTGCTGCTAACATGGGCCATCCCCTTCCAATACTAGAGTCTGCAATGAGCCAACCCTGGAGCCCTGACAGCTGGCGCGCCCTGCCGATCCAGCAACAACCCCGCTACCCTGACGCCGCTCACCTGCTGCGCGTGGAGCAAAGCCTGGCGAGTTATCCGCCACTGGTGTTTGCCGGTGAAGCCCGTGAACTGCGCCGCCAGTTTGCCGAGGTCACTGAAGGTCGGGCGTTCCTGTTACAGGGTGGCGATTGCGCAGAAAGCTTTGCCGAGTTTTCGGCGGCCAAGATTCGCGACACCTTCAAAGTGCTGCTGCAGATGGCCATCGTCATGACCTTCGCTGCTGGCTGCCCGGTGGTCAAGGTCGGGCGCATGGCAGGGCAATTCGCCAAACCGCGCTCGGCCAACGATGAAACGATCAATGGCGTGACCCTGCCGGCCTATCGCGGCGACATCGTCAACGGCATCGGCTTCGATGAAAAAAGCCGCGTACCCGACCCGGAGCGCCTGCTGCAGTCCTACCACCAGTCCACGGCCACCCTGAACCTGCTGCGCGCCTTTGCCCAGGGCGGGTTTGCCGATCTGCATCAGGTCCACAAGTGGAACCTGGACTTCATCGCCAACTCGGCACTGGCGGAGAAATACAGCCAGTTGGCCAACCGCATCGACGAAACCCTGGCCTTTATGCGCGCCTGCGGCATGGACAGCTCGCCGCAACTGCGCGAAACCAGCTTCTTTACGGCCCACGAAGCGCTGTTGCTGAACTACGAAGAGGCCTTCGTGCGGCGCGACAGCCTGACCAACGATTACTACGACTGCTCGGCGCACATGCTGTGGATCGGCGACCGCACGCGCCAGCTCGACGGTGCCCACGTCGAGTTCCTGCGCGGGGTCAACAACCCGATCGGGGTCAAGGTCGGCCCGAGCATGAATACCGAAGAACTGCTGCGCCTGATCGACATCCTCAACCCCGACAACGACCCGGGCCGCCTCAACCTGATCGTGCGCATGGGCGCCAACAAGGTTGGCGACCACCTGCCGCAGCTGATCCGTGCGGTTGAAGGCGAAGGCAAGAAAGTGCTGTGGAGTTGCGACCCGATGCACGCCAACACCATCAAGGCCAGCAGCGGCTACAAGACCCGCGACTTTGCGCAGATTCTTGGCGAAGTGAAGCAGTTCTTCCAGGTCCATGAAGCCGAAGGCAGCTATGCCGGCGGGATTCATATCGAGATGACCGGGCAAAACGTCACCGAGTGCATTGGCGGGGCCAAGCCCATCACCGAAGACGGTTTGTCGGACCGCTACCACACCCACTGCGACCCGCGCATGAACGCCGACCAGTCGCTGGAACTGGCGTTCCTGATTGCCGAGACGCTGAAACAGGTCAAACGCTGAACCGCCTGACTTGTGCACGAACTGCGGGAGCCGGCTTGCCAGCTCCCACAGGGGCTCTGCACCTGTACCGGCAAGCTTATTTGTTGAACGGGTCATCCCAAAAAGCCCGATGACTTTCGGATTCAATATCCGCCCGGCTCAGCCCCAGATCTTTAAGCGTCGCATCACTGATCCGCCGCAGATGCGCCCTTTGGCGCGACAGCTGGTACCAGCGGGCAATCACAGCCATCACCTTTTGCGCCCAGGACTTCTGACTGACTGGCCGGGCGATCCAGACAAAACCTTTTTGACCTTTCATCACTTGAGACCTCCGTAGGGATGGCTCAAGTTTCTGCCCGGGCTTAAGATCAATCCAACGAATGTTTCTTATGCGACACATCTGCGAGATTGATCAATGGCCGAATTCCCCAGTATCGATACCGACCTGTTGCGCACCTTTGCCGCCATTGCCGATCACGGTGGGTTTACTCGCGCCGCCGAAGTGGTCAATCGCACGCAGTCGGCGGTCAGCATGCAGATGAAACGGCTCGAAGACGACGTGCTCAAATGCGCGTTGTTCCAGCGCGACGGGCGCAATGTCAGCCTCACTCCCGAAGGCCATGTATTGCTCGGCTATGCACGGAGAATCCTTAAACTGCACAGCGAGGTGTTCAATACCCTGCGTCAGCCGCATATGGTGGGCACGGTCAAAATCGGTTCACCCGATGATTACGTCATGCGCTTTCTGCCCGGCGTGCTGTCTCGCTTTGCCCAGGATTACCCGCTGATCAACGTCGAGGTGCATTGCGAACCCTCAGTGCAACTGCTGCAACGCAATGATCTGGACCTGACTATCGTGACCCGCGAACCCGGCACCGAAGTGGGCCAGATCCTGCGGCAGGAGCGCTTCGTATGGATGGTGGCCCAGGGCTTCTCGCCCCACGAGCAAACGCCGCTGCCACTGGCAATGTTCAATACCGACTGCTTCTGCCGGACCTGGGCCTGCAATGCGCTGGATATCATGCAGCGTGAATACCGGGTGGCCTATACCAGCGCCAGCCTGGCAGCGATCAACGCAGTGGTCAGTACCGGACTGGCGGTGACCGCCCAGTTGCAAAGCCTGCTGACCCCCGATCTGCGGATTATTGGCGAGGCCGAAAACCTGCCGCTATTGCCCTCAGCCAGCATTGTGCTGTTGCGCAAGCCCAACAGCGTGACCTCGCCCATCATCGAGTGCTTTGCCGAATACATCGTCGAAGGCTTTAAGCTTTAATCGCCAGCAGCCCCGCGCACAGCAGCAAAAAGGCGCAGTACAAACCGCGCAGCATGCGTTCCGGCAGAGCGTGAGCCAGCCTGACTCCCCAACTGATACTCAACAGCCCGCCCACAGCCATCGGCAGACCCATGATCCAGTTGACCTCGTCATGCACCGCGTAGGTCAACAGCGTAACGGCGGTACTTGGCGCTGCCAGGGCCAGCGACAAGCCCTGGGCCACCACTTGCGATGTGCCAAAGACGCTGGTCAGAACCGGCGCAGCCACCACTGCGCCGCCAACCCCAAACAAGCCCCCGGTAGTGCCCGCCACCGCACCCAGCACTCCGAACCAGGGCCAGCCACGGCCTGAGCGGGCCACCGGCTTTACAGGCAAGCGATACAGCTTGATCAGGTTGTAGAGGGTAATTGCCAGCAAGAAGGCGATAAACCCCCAGCGAATAACCCGCGCATCCACTCCAACGGCGAGCATGGCGCCCAGCCAGGCGAAGCAAAAACTCATCAACACCAACGGCAACGCCTGGCGCAGATCGATTTTATTGCGCTGGTGATAACGGTACAGCGCGAGAAACACATTGGGCACCGACATGACCAAAGCGGTGCCTTGCGCGATTTGCTGATCCAGGCCGAACCACAAGCCCAGAACCGGAATTGCGATCAGGCCGCCGCCAATTCCGAACAACCCGCCCATCGCCCCCAGAGCAATACCCAGGGCTGTATACATTGCAAAATCGGTCAGCATTATGGTCCCTCTTCAGAAGCGCCCATGCTAACCAGTCCCCTGCACGCGGCAAAGCTCTAAACCGGGGCTTTTGACCGGCCAAAAAAAACCCGGCCATGGGGCCGGGCTTTATCATCGTACGGTTGACGCCAGGTTTAAACCTTGGCGCGGCCCTTGTAGGAGCCACCGTCACGGGTGTCGATCTCGATCCAGTCGCCGATTTCAACGAAATCTGCAACGCTCAGTTCGGTACCGTTTTTCAGTTTGGCAGGCTTCATCACCTTGCCCGAAGTGTCGCCGCGAGCGGAACCTTCGGTGTAGTCAACCTGACGCACGATAGTGGTCGGCAGCTCTACGGAAACCAGACGCTCTTCGAAGAAGATCGCTTCGCAAACGTCGGTCATGCCTTCTTCGATGAACGGCAGAACGGCTTCGATGTCTTCAGCGTTCAGCTCGTACATGGTGTAGTCAGTGGTGTCCATGAACGTGTAGGTGTCGCCGCTGATGAAGGACAGGGTCGCTTCTTTGCGATCCAGGATCACGTCTTCGAGCTTGTCGTCAGCGCTGTATACGATTTCAGTCTTGTAGCCGGTCAGCAGGTTTTTCAGCTTGGTCTTCATGATTGCGCTGTTACGACCGGACTTGGTGAATTCAGCTTTCTGAACCAACCAAGGGTCGTTTTCGAGCTTGATGACTGTACCGGGTTTAAGCTCTTTACCAGTTTTCATTGCGAGTATCCGAATTTGGAATGAGATTTACAAAAATCTAGGCCGCGTATCATATCCAATTTCTATAAAACAGTACTAGCGCTTGCGCAAGATCTGCTTGCAATGACTGTTGCAGACACCATCGTTCAGCGTGCGCAGTGATCTCGGGCCAGTGTTCAAGCAGCAAATTCCAGCTTTGCGCCATGTCTGAACCGGCATTCCAGGCGTGCCACAAGCCGGTAAAGGCTTGAGCGGCGGGCGCAGAAAGATCTTTTACATACAGGTCCAGAAAGGCATTGAGCTTGACCCAGTGTGCGTCTTCTTCCTGTTCATAGATATGCCAAAGCAGCGGCCGCCCGGCCCATTGCGCGCGGACGAACGAGTCTTCACCGCGCACCGCATTGAAATCACAACTCCATAACAGGTGGTCGTAATCCTGCTGGCGTACGAACGGCAAGCTCTGGACTTTCAGTGCTCCCCGCTGCTCGACCCTGCCCGGTGCCAGCTCATTGACCTCGAGCCAGCGCAGCAAATCCCCCATGATTCGCCCCTGGGGCACCAGCAGGTGGGTCGGCACACTGCCCGCGGCCATGGCGTCCAGCCAACTGGCCAGCCCGGCATTTTCATAGGCGAACAAAGAAACCAGCCGCGCGCTACTTTCAGGAAACACCCCCAGCCCTTGCAAAAATGCCCGTCTGGCCTGGGGGTCCTGCTCAAAGGCGCGCCGGCGGGCGAGCAAATCGGCCTCACGCAACAGACCGCCGGTACCTTCACCAAACCCGGGGAAAAAGAACATCCGTTTCAAGCCATCCGGGCGCAGGGAGGGTAAACCGTGACAGCCGCTGACCCAGTCTTCCGCGCTCAAATACTCCAGATTGATCCACAACGCCGGCTTTTTCCGCGCTTTCATGGCCTGCAAATAGTCTTCAGGCAGCTTGCAGGCAAAGGCCTCCAGCACCACATCGGCGACGTCCACCGACTGCCATTGCGCGGGCCACCGAAGCACCTCGACCCCCTGCTGCATCTGTTGCGCCGCCGTGGCGTCGGCCTCGGGGCACAGCGGCACGAATGCCGACAGATCATCGACCCACAGCCGCACCGACTGCTGATGTTCGGCCACCAATTGCCGGGCCAGACGCCAGGTCACCCCAATGTCGCCGTAGTTATCGACCACACTGCAAAAAATATCCCAGGAGGCTTTCATTCCGGGCTCCAACATTCAAAGGGCTGATTGTCCGCATTATTCGACGCGTACAGAAGGCTTAAGGCGGATTAATCTGCCGGGTACTCGTGCGACAATCGCCGATTGCCGTCATGACCCCCGTGAAAAACCGCCCCTTATGAACAAGAACGCTGTGTACCTGTTGATGCTGGAAAAGCTCGAAATCGATCTTGATGTGCTCCAGCGGGCAGCGCAAACCGCCTATGAAGCCGCCACCCACGCGGAAAATATCGCCTAGAACAAGTACGACACCCTGGGGCTTGAAGCGTCCTATCTGGCGACAGGCCAGGCGCGCCGGGTTGAAGAAATCCGCCAGGCGTTGAAAAACTGCCAGGCGATGGTGCTCGCGCCATTCAATCCCGCACAAGGGATTGAAGTGGGGGCGCTGGTCAATCTGGAGGCCGGGAACGGCAGCGGGCAATGGCTATTTCTCGCTCCGGATGCCGCGGGGCTCAAGCTTGTCCAGGACGGGCAAACCGTTACCGTCATCACCCCGCGTTCGCCGCTGGGCGCGGCGTTACTGGGCAAGCAGCCGGAGGATGAGGTGCTCATCAACATAGCCGGCGTCAGCCAGGGCTTTACTGTCTGCGAGGTCGAGTAGGCAGCGCCGCACTGTTGCCACTCGTTATCCGCAGAGACGCGGGTGCCCGTCACGGGAGGCCGGGTGGCGGTGCCGGCAGATCAAGATCAAAAGCCCGGCCGGGCGTTACTTGGCGGCCATCAGGCGATTGACTTCACTGCGCACCATGTTGGCGTATTCCGGCGGGGACATCGCGTCCAGCTCCGAACGCACCCACTCAGCCCATTTGCCCTTGCGCTTGGCGCGCTCGCCGAACAAACGCGCCGCATCCCCTTTGGCCTTGCCCAGATTGCTCTGCCAAAGGTCATACAGACGGGACTTTTCATCTTCAAGCGCAGCACGCTCAGCGAGGGGTTTGTTGGCGAGGTTGAAGCTCATGGGAATTTCCTGCGGCGTAAATTAGACGACATCTTACACCCTCCAAAGCAGTGCCTTACTCCGGTTTTTGACTACGCTCTCACCTCGGACACACAATCGGCCCCAAAACAGATGCAACTTTTTAGCATTGGGTTGACTCCATTATTCATCTCTCTTTTCACCTGCAAGGAGTACCGCAATGGCTCGAAAAAACGCCGTACAAGCCGCTGAAGATCAAATCAAGGATCAGGCATTCAGTGAGCTGCAACTGTTGATTACCGAATCTGAAAAGCTGCTCAAGGACAGTGCGTCCCTGCTCGGCGAGGAAGGCGAAACCCTGCGTGCCCAGGTAGGTCTCAAGCTCAAGCAGGCGCTCGACTCGGTGAGCAACGTGCGTGAACGCACCAAACCTGTGGTCGATGCCACCGAAAATTACATTGGCGGCCATCCGTGGCAGACCGTGGCCATCTCGGCCGGCTTCGGGCTGGTGGTCGGCCTGCTGCTGGGCCGTCGCAACTAACTACCAAGCCCCTCAGGGGGCGCCTGTCTGTTCAGGAGCGAGCTTGTCTCGCGATGATTGTTAACGGGAATGCGTGTTTAGCGATTAAACACGGCGCTTTCGAGACCATCGCGAGGCAAGCTCGCTTCTGCAGTTGAGAGAGCAGCTTTTGAAGTGAACAGCATTGCCTCACTGAGGTGCCTTGTCGTTTAAAAATCAAAATCCTGGACATATTCAGTGACATCCATGACAGGCAGTCCCGATACTTGATCGTCTTCCCATGCCAACGAGACAGTCAATGTCCGCTTCTTCTGCTGCTACCAAACCTTTAAGCACTGCCCTGATCCTGTTGATGGCAACCGCCACCGGCCTGGCTGTCGCCAGTAACTATTACGCCCAGCCCTTGCTGCACACCATCGCCCAGCAACTGGGCTTGAGCATGAGCAGCGCCGGCACCGTGGTGATCACCGCGCAACTCAGCTACGGTGCCGGCCTGTTGTTGCTGGTGCCGCTGGGCGACCTGTTCGAACAACGCCGCCTGATCGTCAGCATGACCGTGCTCAGCGCCCTGGGCCTGTTATTGAGTGCATTCGCACCTTCACTGCCCTGGCTTCTGGTCGGCACGGCGATGACCGGCCTGTTTTCGGTTTCCGCCCAGGTGCTGGTGCCAATGGCCGCCAGCCTGACAGACCCGCAGAGCCGGGGCCGGGTAGTGGGTACTTTGATGAGCGGCCTGCTGCTGGGGATATTGCTGGCCCGAACCGTAGCAGGGGCGCTGTCTTCGGCGGGTGACTGGCGGACCATTTATCTGGTGGCTGCAGCCTTGATGACCGTCAGCGCCATCGCCCTGTTTTGCGCGCTGCCCAACCATCACCAGAGCGCAGGCCTGAGCTACCCGAAACTGCTGGGGTCGGTGTTCAAGCTGTTTGTCGAAGAACCGGTGCTGCGCCTGCGCTCGATCCTGGGCCTGTTGACCTTCTCGCTGTTCGCCCTGTTCTGGACTCCGCTGGCCTTTTTGCTGGCCGTGCCGCCCTACAGCTACTCGGACGCGATCATTGGCCTGTTCGGCCTGGCAGGCGCTGTCGGGGCGGTGGCCGCCAACTGGGCCGGGCGCATGGCCGATCGCGGCAAAGGCCAACTGGCCACCACCGTCGGCTTGCTGGCCCTGCTGGCGTGCTGGTTGCCCATGGCGTTTGCCGGTCACTCATTGCTTGCACTGCTGATTGGTGTACTTGTGCTCGATTTTGCCGTGCAACTGGTGCACGTCAGCAACCAGAATGCGGTGTTTAAAGTCCGCCCGGCCGCCCGCAATCGCCTCAACGCCGGCTACATCACCTGCTATTTCATTGGTGGCGCACTGGGCTCTCTGGTAGGGGCGCAGACCTATTCGGTCTATGGCTGGAACGGCATTGTGATCGTCGGCGCGGTGGTGGCAACTCTGGCACTGGCGGTATGGGGCTATGCCTTGCAGCAGGAAAGCAGGCTGCAGCCCGTCGCCTAAGGGTGGTTGCGGCACTTTTCATCACCGGGCGAACTCGCTAGGATGCGTATCCCACCTGAAAACGGTCCGCCAACGCGGGCCGTCTTACTGCTTCGAGACGCCGCATGATCCCTAAAGAATCCCGTAACGAACTGGCCCTGGACACTTTCATCAAAGCGCACCCCGAGCTGCTCGAGGAGATGAAAGAACTCAGCGCTGAAGATCGACAGCAACAAATTCTCTGGGCATTCGAGAGCGCCGCCGACGATCTGGGTATTGAAGCCTGGGAGCTGGCACTGCAACTGATCGCCCGCTCGCCGCAGGAGCTCGAAGCCATGCGCCTTGAAGTCCATCAAGAAGTGGCCGAAGCCCTGGAGATGAGCTGGGAAGAATACTGCGGCTTGAATGACATCGCAGTCTGAGCGCCCCGCCAGCGGTGCAGGGTCAACCCGTCACCGCTCGTCGCTTGCATCGCACTAATCCCCCGCGCCAGCACACCAATATCAGGTACGACTCCCAACTGTCTGGAGACGCAACCATGATTAGCTCATCGATCAAAATCCTGTCGCTGGCCGCCGCACTCTGTGTGGTATCCGCCACCAGCCTGGCCGACTCCTCCACTGGCCCGACCGTGCCGATACAACCGACCGAGCCGCCCTCCGGCCAGGACGTCAAGCCCACCATCAATCTCGACTCCAAGATCCATAACGACGCAGACGTACCTAACCATCCATCAGTGGACCCACGGGTGCAGGGCGATGACCCCGGGCGTCAGGGCGGGATGAATACTGATGGCAATGGCCCGATTGGCAGTGACCCGGTTGCACCGCCAACCACACCAAAACCCTGAACCTCCATTGCCAGCAGCAGGTCTGTAGGAGCTGGCTTTCCCGAGACGGGTTCACCCCGCGGGCTCAGGCAAAACCTGTTGCCCGCATCGCTGCAAAGCCAGACTCCCACAGGGTTTTGCAAGATTCAGGGAGTGCGGCTCAAGATTTGTGATGGGCGTCCACCAGCTTCTTGGCCATCACCAGGTGCATCTCGAGTTTGGGCAGGTATTTTTCGGCGAAGGCCTTCAATTCGGGAGAGTCAGGGTTCTTGATCTGCTGCTCGAACAACTCAATGGCCTCTTCATGGGCCTTGACCTGATTGGCGGCATAGGCGGCATCAAATGAGTCGCCTTCCTGTATTTGCAGCATCAGCTTCTTGGCCTTACCCAGGATTTGCTCGTCGGTCGAGACTTGCAGATCGTGCTTTTGCGCGAGTTCTTTCAAGTCCCGGTTGGCATCCGTATGGTCCTTGATCATCTCCACGGCGTAGCTCTCTATATCCGTTGAAGACGTTTTGCCAATCGCCATACGGCTGGTTTCAATCTCGGCTATCCCGGCCGCAGATGCCTCATCCACGAAGTTGGCCGGACTGGCTGCTACAGCGGTACCCGCCACCACCAGGGCACATGCAAGGGCACAGCCTGCGACGAAGCGTTTAGGGCCAATCAGGTGTTTCATAACGTCCTCCAGAAAAAGGCAGGTTTATTCCCTGCACTGAATCTGAAGGCCCATGACCACAAAGGTTTAGATAAAGGCTTTTTTTCTGACCGACGGACACTACTGGCATCGAGCAGGATCAACTACGCCCCCTTTTGACCCCCATCAATGACACTGCCCAGATATTCGATACCTTCACCGACCTAGAGGTTGAATGGCCCGTGACGGGGACAAAAAATCACTACCTCCATTGCGTAACACATTGAAACAAATGCACAGTGAGACACGTCCTGCATTAGAAGCCAGCGATCACTGCCATGAAAATAATTATTAACTACATCAGAAACCGATATTGGAAGAACTGGATTCGCAAGCACAAATGCAAAGTTTCTGGCGGCCTGCATTCACTGCACAAAAGAAGCACCTTGCGTCTGGAGGAAGGCGTATCTCTGGGGCATATGATCATTGAGCCTAAAAACCTGAAGATCGGCGCCCACACCTATATCCGAAGTGATTGTGTCCTTACCGCGGTTTCCTCAATCGGCCGGTTCTGCTCTATCGGAACGGGGTGTGTCATCGGGCAAGAAAAGGGCGGGCATCCTTCCACCTGGCTCAGCTCTCATCCATTCCAGTACACCAACACTGGATTGACCTACGATCCTGAAATATCCGACGTGACCATTGGCCATGATGTCTGGATTGGTCACAGTGCGATGATCATGGAAGGCGTAACAGTTGGCACCGGAGCGATAATTGCCACCCGGTCAGTGGTTGCTCATGATGTCCCGCCCTATGCAGTAGTCGCAGGTTTACCTGCGAAAGTAGTCAAATACAGGCATACACCAGAAATGATTTCGCAATTGCTGAATAGCAAGTGGTGGGATTGTGAGATCGACTCTCTGCGAGACTTGCCGCTGAATGACCCCACTGCAGCCCTGCCAATGCTGGAGGAGCTGCGTAAAGAAAAGCCGGCTCGATATCAAGAGATTCAGGTAACGCGCAGAGGTTGCTGTGTAGTGGCCAACTAACTCCGGACACGGCGTCAAGCTTTTGGACTACCCGTCTGCCCTAGACCTCGGCCCGGGCCATATCCCGGGCTTAGTAGACCCCCTTGCCGGTGGCGGTGCTCACGCAGCCGCAAAAAACAGAAAATCCCCTACCCTTTCCATATCGCCTTTTTGCAGACGCCAGAAACCACAAACCCCCGACTTTCTCTAGGGAAATCAGGGGTTTGTGTTTACTTAATGTGGCGGTGAAGGAGAGACTTTCCACGAATCCAGTTAAAACCCAGTAAACACGTGGCTTACAGACCTTAAACTGTTGCCGCCGATTGAAAATTGACCCAGGGCGGATTGCTGATTTTTTGCATCAGCAACTGTGGATAAGCTTAGCAGCAGTTTCCTGCTGACATAGGCACTAAGCCCCACCGCATCCAGGGATGCGGCGGGGAACTCCCGGTGTTGATTAAAATGGTTCATCGTCCTCTGTACCGTCATCGTCCTTGCGCTTTCGCTCACGTGATTTGATCTTTGTCTGGTCGACCAAGCTGCTGTGTTGCAGGCGGCAGGACTCGTCGCCCGTTTCGACGATGTGGCAGTGGTGTGTCAGCCGATCTAGCAACGCTAGTGGTCATCTTGGCGTCACCGAACACACTCGACCATTCCGAGAAGCTGAGGTTGGTGGTATAGCTTGGACAGCAGGTGAAATAACAGGGCACCACCGCTCTGACTGAAGCTCATTGAGTATCACCAGGTCTGTGCGAAGCAGTCCTTGAGCGATTCGGCCTCCCTTACCCTCGAATTTTTCGCGCTCCAGCAAATTGACCAGATCCACCGTGGAGTAGAAGCGCACGCTTTTGTGATGCGTCTTGATCCCGGACACGGCCAAGGCGGTGGCCAGATGCGTTTTACCTGTTCCAGGCCCGCCGATGAACACGACATTCTGCGCGGTATCGGTGAACTCTAGGCTGGACAGATCCCTGACCAAGCGGGCGTCTGCGATGGAAGCGCTGAAGTCGAAGCCTGCCAAATCACGATGCATGGGGAGTTTGGCCATGTTCATCTGATGATTCACAGAGCGTACGGCGCGATCTGCATGTTCCTGTTGAAGCAGATGCTCGAGCAGCCATTTCGACGACGCCGTCGAAGCTTCTCCTTGGGACGCCAGCTCTTCCCATGCGCTGGCCATGCCATGCAGCCGCAGTTCTTTGAGTTCCGCCATAAGATCACGCATTGCGAGTCTCCTCATCGGTGGTACGGAGCCGGTCGTAGCGAGCCGTATTGGCGACAGGCGCGACCTTGAGTTGAAGACTGGTTTCGGCAGATGGAGGGGCTGCTGTCGATATCAGTCGAGCCAGGACATTCAGGATGTGATCAGCGCCCAAACTGCCTGATTCAAGTACCAACTCCACACCCACCAACACGGCATCGAGCCCGGCGATGGGAACCGCAGCCAGTACCTGCGTCATGACTCGATCACCATTGGTGTGACGTCTCAGACCACGCTTGAGAAGCAGCAACGGCTGGCAGATCGGCAAACGGAGCGCCATTGCGCAGCGCTCCGGGCTTGCGTTCGATGAGTGGGATGTAATGCTGCCAGTCATAGCTGACCTGGTCTCGATCAAAGAGGCGCTCGTGACTGGCAATCATCGTTTCATCGGCGATGACCACTACCCGGGAGGGATACAGGCGGCTGCTGACCCACTGACCGACCCGTTCACACGGCACCGAGTAGCGATTTCGCGTCACGCTGATCAGACAGGCGCTGGAGACCCGCACCGTGCGTTCGACATAGCCGTCAAAGGCCGTGGGCATTGGCATCATTTCCACCTGTTCCAGTTCCAGGACGTCCGCCACCGTCAGCCCGTTGTACTGTGGGTGCAGCAACTCGTTCCAGAGCGCACGACAGCGTTGTCCAAGCCAGACATTCAGTTCTTCGAAGGTGTGGAACATGCAATCTTGAGCATCGAGCCAAATACGTCGCCGGCCGTCCTGAACGTTCTTTTCGACGATGCTTTTCTCCCAGCCAGAGGCCACGTTGCAGAAATCCGGATCAAATAAATAGTGCGCGCACATCACGGCAAATCGAGCATTGACCGTGCGGCCCTTACCCTTGTTGACAGCGGTCTTCATGTTGTCGTAGATGCCGCGACGCGGCACCCCACCTAACGCGCCAAACGAGCGGGTATGGGCATCGAACAACATCTCGTGGCCTTGGCTGGGATACGCAACCAACCAAAATGTGCGCCTGGCGCACAGCTTCATGTGGGAGACCTGGATGCGTCGAAACAGGCCGCCGATCAGCAGGCCTTCTTCGCTCCAGTCGAACTGAAGGCCTCGCCGAGTGCGAACGACAAAGGTACAAAGGCCCGTAAGGATTTGCCTTGCTCACAGCGCCACGAACGTATGAAGGCGGTGAGCTGGCTGTAGCCCCCGTCGTAACCCTCGGCCTTAATCTGCTCGAAGAGCGCTTTGGCGCTCCTGCGATTGTGCTTTGCCCGAAACGAATCGGCCTTGAGCACTTGCTCCAGCGTCTGGTGAAACGGACTGAGTTTGTTGGAGGCTACACACCGCAGGTACGCCGGCTGAGTTGCTTCGGGTGCTCTGACCCATTTTCGGATGGTGTTTCTCGACAGCCCGGTACGCTTGGCTATCTGATGCAGCGACAGCTTGTCGCGAAAATACATGCGCCGAATTTTGCCCATCATTTCCATGCTGATCACCCTGTGTTCTCCTGCTCAAAAATTGAGCAGAAGCAGTTGAACACCTGGGTCAGTTTTCGGTCAGCGGCAACACTGTATATCTTGATGTGTAATTTAGTTTTATATATATGTTTAATGTTATTTATTTAACTTAACATATATATGTGAAAATTTTTGCGTTTAGTCTTGATTTTGGCTGCTTAAATGTTACGCTGATATTATTTAGTGTTGTTATTAAACGAAAGCCAATAGTTTTGCGTTGTGATAAAATGATTGCGTTATTTTTATGGAGGCCGCCAATGGCGGTTTTTTCATGTGCTTTTTTTGACGCTAAATAATCAGTCAAAAAGTTTGAGCCCACTTTCAAGCCAATCAATATAGGACTTCATTATACTAAACACCCTGTGTTGGTCAAAAAATTAGCATGGCATACTGGGTGCAATGAAACAGCTGGTGCGAAAGGCATGTTTTCCGTGTAACTATTTTATTAAAAATATAGGAGTAAACAGGGATGTATAAGAAGAGTTTTTTGTGTGTTTCCATGTTGAGCTTTAGTCTTGTGGGCTGCCAGCACACTCAGCAAAGCAATGGCCAGTATGCAGCTGATGCAAACTATCTTGGGAAAAGTTATATCGTCACAAAAGACCAAACATACATGGGCATACGGGACGCCTTGGCTGACGGTCAAAAAGTCACTATCGTGCAAACTTTTAGAAGCCCTAACGGTTTACTTCTCGTCAAAGTCGCAGACGACTCGGGAAAAGTAATGTTTGACCAGCCTTATGGTTTGGGCGATTTGGGGTTGGTTGATGAGATTAGCGACCCAGTTCAGAAATCAGTAGACGAGAACAAGGTTCGGGCAGGGATACTTGGAAAGCAACAACATGGTTATGGTAGAAAGCTATTCGACGAAGATTATAGCTACACTTCAACAGTAGAAAATACTCGACTCGATGGTCTGGTAGCACACGGAGAATATAGACGAGATGGTTTAGGTGCTATTTGCGCTAAGGGCACAGTATTTCTGACTGTAAAGCAATCCGCTATTATCGCGACCCCAGGTAGTTCCGTGTCATATCGTATCTATGTCGATAAGCAGAAAACATACGATGTACCTGCGGAAATGGCAACGTACTCTGCTCTTTTTTCTAAACCACCAGAACCTCTCATTCAAGACCTTCTAAACGGCAGGGAAGGTGTTTTGCGAGTCACCACATCGACAACTGTTCGAACCATCAATTATAGGCTTGATGGATTTGCAGAAATGTATACCAGAGTTAGAAACAACTGTTCTAAGTAAACAATCTAAATGTAGATAATGAGACAAATTAAATTATCTACATTTTACCTTTACGTCAGTGACGGTCGTTGTATCTACTTTTTCTTCCTTTAATATATCAATGAACCATTTTAATTTTTCTATCATCAAGATTGACTAAGGTGCTAATGATAATTTCATGATGCTTTCCAGTTTTTCTGTAAGTGCTCTATGAACCCCACCTTTAAAAGGTGGGGTTCATAGAGCACTTACAGATTTTTTAACGAGAATTTTTATTCTTCTTCGCCACTCATCGCTGTCGCAAGCCCCGCAAACCTGAAACCCCATGTGAGAACAAGCAGAGCAACAATGATCCCCACTCCAACCCATACGCCGTTAAATATCGTTGAGAGCAATGCGAACGGAATTATCAAACCACCAAACCCAGCCACGCCCACAAAGGCCCAAAAGCCACCCCAAAGAGACCAGGTGGTTAGAAGGCTAAACAGAAATAACAACAAGCCAAATGCGAATGATGCTAGATATATAGCGGTGCCTGTATACACCCGTAACTTTTTAAATATAGATAAAGGCAGCAGTATAAAAACAACCACGGCTAAGCAGAACCACGCAAAGGTGCTCACCCACGGCAGTATATAAGTTGAAGCCTTCGCCAACCCGATAAAAAACACCACTGGGAGCGAAAGGAAGGCCAGAAATGCGACCACCCAAAATGCAACACTTCCCATCCCCTTGACAAAACTCCCCACTTTAAGCACCTCCACTGTTTGATTTATAGCAAGTCATACGCATGATGCTACGACACATATTTTTATATACTGCTAGAAATATTGTTGTTTCGGGTTGACCGCAATAATCGTAAGTCCTGCTACGCCTAATTTGAAAAATTTTATTGAATCTTTGCTGGCAAGTTTCAAAACACTCGGGTCGTCTTGTGCTGGCACAGTGTCACTATCAAACTCAAATTCGGAGCGTTGCTTGGCTCCATCAGTAATGCACTCATAAATCACTTTATATCGCATATCTATATCCTTATTTAGTCACTAATTAAATCAAGTAGCATTGATTCTATCTACCATGTGATTTTGCATTTTCCTTCAAAAAACGAACCGTTAGCGGTGCCGCCTACAATGTTGTTGTTTGGTAGAATAACTGCATGATGAACACCTGCTCCTATGTACTCACCAATATATATAGCAATAGAATAAGTGGTATTCCCGCTATACAAGTTCAATACCTCATCTTGGTTCGTGAGTTTTGACACGAAACTGGCAAGCCCTGACTTGAATTGGTATCTGCCATTGGCGGTTTTTTCATACCGACAATATAAAAACTCTTTTCCCGATATCAACCCTTCTAAAAACCTCTCAACTAATACTAAAACCTCCTTCCGAAATCCCTACTCATTCCTTTCTCATCTGTTCAGCAAGCCAATCTCTCGTACTTTCATCTTCTTGCACTCGGTCTTTTTCTGAAAAAACATTCACTCCTATACGATTATTAGAACGAGTAATTTTTGAAAAATCTTTTTGAATCTTTTGAATATCATTAGCAATCTGATTGAGCGGGTTCTTACCTAACTCCACCATCCCTTTATATTGCGCAAAGTCAATAGAGAACTCATTTTCGTACAAAGTACCTTCTACATCTTCAAAAATAATATGAACTCGAACATACGGGCTGTATATATCGCCCTTCAACTCTTTTTGTAGATCTAAAAAACTGAATAAAAAAGTAGAAATAACCTGCCGAATCCCCAAGGACTCAACACCTACCGTAAACATTGCTAAATTTTTAAATTTCGCAACCAAAACATCTTCATTTGTACTTACAAGATCACCGTTACGATCCAAGAACTTGAATCTAATTTTTTTTGCGATACCATTTCCAAAATTATTAATTTTTACATTTATAAAATGTATTCCCACAGGGCTATGCTCAAACTCTAACCCAACGTTAGGACGAATATTTTCACGCTTTAGCTCTTTAAGCTGTTGAATTTGTGCTGCTCTTAGATACCAAGTTTCTTTGGCTAAAATAAATGTCAGAACAGCGATTGCTACCGTAGCAATCGCGGATAACCAGGAGGACATCGAATCGCTAGTGAGAGCCCCTCCTCCTAAACTATCGCCAATTACAATACCTAGAATAACAAGAAGTGGCGAAATAACTGCCATACTTGTGATTACTAAGGGCATCATACTTTTTTCATCATTATTAGATTTCATACCAGATATAACACCTCTACTGTACGCAATTTTAGGCACAAGCCAAATACCAGCCCCCTTTCTTTGGAAGCACAATTTTCAACCAGCATCAAACCCGCTTTTACTGTTATGAAGGCTCAGAACAAATCTAACCGATAGGTATAACCATCTAGTAAGACACTAGCATAACGCCATCAGGCATAGGAACAGAGAGGGGCTCTGGCAAAAAAATCTTGCCTCGCAAGGGGATGTAAAGCACTAGGCTTTTTTCAGGCAAAAAAATAGCGACTCATAGCAGGGGCAAAATTTGATGGTCCAAATTTTGCTACAAAATCCTGCTACAAATCGCTATTTTCAAAATCCTTCAAATCATTGATTTGTAAGAACTTTTAGAATGTGGCGGTGAAGGAGTCCGCCAAATCATAATCCACCAAAAACTCAATAAATCCTACAAGCCTTTATAATACGGCACTTATAAGCCTATCATCGTCTCAAGACGTCCACCAACATTCGTCACCTTCCTAGCCTTTGTGGGGGAACAAATGGGGGAACAAAACAGATATAGGATATTCCCATGGGAAAGCTGACCGCTAAGCAAATTGAAAATCTGACTACCCCAGGCACCTACGAGGACGGAGATGGTCTACGCCTCCTGATCAAGCCCAATGGGAAGAAGTATTGGGTACTGCGCTTTCAGCTCTCCGGAAAGCGGAGGGAGATGGGGCTAGGCACCTATCCCGCAATCGATCTTAAGGAAGCTCGGCAAAACAGTAGTGATAAGCGCCGCTTACTGCGCGATGGTATTGACCCCTTACAGGCTCGTGACGATGAACGAGCGGCACAAGTGACCGCTGAGCTGCAACGTAAAAACAAAGCCATCACGTTCCGGGACGTGTCAGCGGATTACATAGAGGCTCATCGTGCTGGCTGGAAAAACGTCAAACACGCCCAGCAATGGACGAACACACTGGCTACTTACGCCGCGCCCGTCATCGGCGAACTCGCCACCAACCAGATCACCACCGAGCACGTCCTCGATATTCTAAAACCCATCTGGAGCAGCAAAGCCGAAACAGCTAGCCGGGTTCGTAACAGGATCGAACTAGTCCTTGATGCCGCCAAAGCACGTGGACTGCGAGACGGTGAAAATCCAGCACGCTGGCGTGGACACCTAGACAAGCTGTTACCACCGAGCTCCAAGGCTAAACGCACCCAAAACCACCCGGCATTGCCTTACTCGGAGCTGGCTCGTTTCATACCGGCACTTGATAGTGTCGAAGGGCAATCCGCCCACGCACTCAAAATGACGATCCTCACTGCCTGCCGAACCAGCGAAGTTCTTGAAGCCGACTGGAGTGAGGTTGATTTGAAAGCCAAGCTATGGACGATTCCAGCGGTGCGAATGAAAGCGGGGAAAATTCATACCGTGCCGTTATCTGATGCGCTTATCGCACTGCTCAATGCTCTCCCACGAATCAAAGGTAGCTCGTTGCTCTTTCCAGGGGCCCGTAAAGGTCGCCCCATTAGCAATATGGCCATGTTAATGACTTTGCGTCGCATGGACCAAAAGGATCTGGAAGATGGTGGCAAGGGCTGGCGCGATAGCAATGACAAAGTCATTACTGCTCACGGGTTTCGGAGCACATTCAGGGACTGGGCTGCTGAATGTACACCCCATGCACGCGAAGTCTGCGAGATGGCTTTGGCTCACGTTGTCGCCAACGGTGCTGAGGCGGCCTACTGGCGGAGTGACTTACTGGAAAAACGCCGTGTATTGATGGCTGATTGGGCCGACTTTGTGACACGCAATGTAAATGGGTCTGCGATTCTTTAGTAACCATGGCGCTGAAGCGGATGGTTCACGAAAGGCGTCAATGCCCTCAATGGCCAGCACTATTCTCAACGAGCATGGTTGGGAGCGGGAGCCTGAGTTGATCGAGGTGGCGCTCGCCGAAGGTGACAAGGACGAAATGCGGGAGCCCCTACAACCGAGCAGATTACAAACCCTATGCAGACACATTTCGGCGGCACCAAAGCGCAGTTCCCTGACCTTCGGGGCGACATTCCTGCTCGCCTGTTCCTACCAATGGATGCTGAAGGAGTCTCGCAGCCCGAGGTTGAAGACGCAGTGCTATATTTGGCAACAAAAGGTCTAAAAAAAAGCTGCAGGTTTGTAACCGTTCCAGTAGGCCCGCGCCGTATCTGACGCAGCCATGCTCTGAAAAACAGGCCTAAATACTTTATAAATCCTCTGGATGGCTGCAGAAGTTCATCTTGCAGCTATTACCTGCTCTCATGTTTTGAAAAAATAGTGAAATTTATGTACCCATCAAATCAGGAAGATAAAATGAACGATCCGACAAACAATTTCCTCACTGTTTATTTGGATGGTACGGACACCGTTACCAAGGAAGTACGGGAAAAAAACCCTTTAGCTCTCCAGCTGTTGAATGAGTGCGTAAACAAGATTGGCGAACAGATCATAAATTGGGGAGTCCTCGGCTCAGCGGCTCAACAATTAGCACTTCAATCTCAGGCAGTTTTCCTTGCTGCTGTCCGCACTGCTATCTCTGGGCATCCTGCTGCGATACATAGCTCGCTTAGAACGGCGTTGGAATGCGCCAGTTACGCTTTACTTGTCGCTAAGAACAGGCCCGAAACGGAGATTCTCTGGGAGAACCGTCACAAGGATAAGGACGCCCTCAGACTGCACAAAAAAACCTTTGGCCCAGCGGTTGAATTAGCTGCCGTTGAGGTAGGTAAACATCAAGCAGATCTAGAGGAGTACCTCAAAGCTCTGTACAACGTATGCATAGACTTCGGGGCACATCCAAACCCTAGGGGTCTGATGCCTCATATCAAAAAAGATAGGGGCGAAGCGGAAGCTGAATATGACTTCGTCACCCTGTATCGTTGGGGGCAACAGGTAGAAATCGGCATGGTTTTCTGTATAGAGGTTGGAATTGGATTGATTTGGTTGCTCGCAACAGCTACAAAAAATAGTGATTTACTGACGCCGCCCAGCACCTACCTAAACAACCTCATGGATCGCAAGTGCGATTACGCTGACGAGATTGTGGGCCACCCAATTGAATACAAAAAAACCATGTACGAACAGGTAGACCCTGATCCTGCTGAGTAAACTCTTTAAAGATGATTAAAAGTCTTGGGCCTCGGCCCAGGCTTTGCGTATCACCTTCAACCGAAGTCGGCTATCAGAGAAAATCAAGATAGAAGTAGTTTCGATACGATGAGCATTCAAAAACGCTCTTTGAAAGTAAGCGTCCGCGGAACACACCTTGCATAGTTAAACGGTCGCCCATTTATGCGGCAGTAACTCCGTAATAGCTTAGCCAAGGTGCCTTCGGCAGGCGCTTACGGCAAAACGGCCAATGCGTGCGTTTGGCTCCAACACGTAGGCACGCAAGTCCCCATGTGGAGATGGAGTTGAATCTAGTCCTTGCCGAATTAATGCTAAGCCGCCAAGAGCGCTTGCCGAATTAATGCTAAGCCGCCAAGAGCGCTTGCCGGAGCGTCGCGACAAGCGGCTTGGGGTCGCCCTTGCGCCAGATGGCATAGACCCTGACCCGTGAAGGAAACCAGGGCAGCTCGCGAAATATGACGCTATCTGCAAGAAAATTCCGAAGACTCGCCTGGACAAAGGTAATGCCCAAACCTGAGGCCACCAGCCGCAAGGCTGCCAGCAGGTCATCCGCCTCTACCTTGATGTCAGGCAAGAAACCGCAAGCGGAGCAGTTCTCAAGAAAACGCTGGCGGGCCGCAGGATTTTTTGACCGGGCCAAGGCAACCCAACGCTCTCCGTTCAAGTCTTGAGGAGCAATGCTCGCTTGCGTGGCCATAGCATGTCTTTTTCCCAGAACAAGCAGTAGCGCTTCGCTTGAAACCTCCATGGACTCTATGTCTGCGCTCTCAGGAACTGAATAAACCAGCCCGAAATCGAGCGATCTACCGAGCAGGGCCTCGGATTGTTCTGAGGAGCCCATGGGACGGAGTTCGAAGGTTGCAGCCTGATGGCCTGATTGTAGGCCCGCAAGGGCACGCGGTAATACATTGGAGTGCATGGCCGCTTCGACATAACCCACGGCAATATGGCCGGTCTCACCAAGAGCGATACTGCGCGCCGCTGCTTCGACTTCAGATGCATGGGCGACCAAGCTGCGCGCCTCCTGATGGAAAAGACGTCCTTCGTCAGTCAGGCGCATGCGCTGACGTACGCGTTCGAACAACCTCAGACCAAGCTGCGCTTCAAGCTGAATGATTTGCCGACTCAAAGGCGACTGCGAGATATGTAGACGGCTGGCGGCTTGACCGACATTTTCAGTTTCAGCGACAGCAATAAACGCAACAAGCAATCGAAGATCTAAGGTCATGTGAATCGGGTCTCAAGTCATGCAGAACGCGTCTTAGACCAGAATAGTATTTTTTGCAATTATCCGTGAACTGTTTAAACGACGAACGCCTTGAAGGGGATATATATGCAGTTCATCACGCTTTCGCGTCGAGTCTCGGAGCGTTTTTCCGATGCGGATTTTGCGCCTCATCTCGAAGCCGAAGCTCAGCGTGCCAGGGCTCTCTATCTGGAGGGATTTATCCGCAACATCTGGCACCGTGGTGACATGGGTGGCGCCTGCCTGCTGGTTGAAGCCGAAAACGAGACTGCCGTTCGGGAAAAGCTGGCAACGCTGCCACTGGTAAATTCCGGGATGCTGGAAGTTACTTCTGTTGTACCGTTGAAACCTTATGGTGGATTTGGTCCAAGAATCCAGTAACCGCTCTTCGTCCGATAATATTTCATACAGAGCCCAAGGAGGCACTCGATGCAATTCATCAAACTAGGGTATGCGTCCGGGCCTCCCGTCTTGCGTCACTAAACCGGTTGCCACCTATGCGGCAGCAGTTGCGCAATATCACTTGCCCGTTGCGTCGGTAGGCGCGTGAGCACGTCCTTCAAATAGGCGTACGGATCATGCCCGTTGAGTCGCGCCGACTGGATCAAACTCATGATCGCCGCCGCCCGTTTTCCGCTGCGCAGGGAACCTGCAAAGAGCCAGTTTTTGCGCCCGAGTGCCCACGGCCGAATCTGGTTCTCGGCCCAATTATTGTCAATGGGTACGGCCCCGTCATCGAGGTAGCGCGATAGCGCTGCCCAGCGTTTCAGGCTGTAGTCCAGTGCTTTGCTGATAGCCGAACCTTCGGGCACAAGATCACGCTGGGCGATCATCCAGGCATGCAGCATATCCATCACCGGCACGGCTTTTTCTTGCCGTATTCGGTGCCTTAAATCCGGCTCAAAGTTGCGCACTTCACTTTCGATTTCGTAAAGCAACTGGATGTAGCGCAGCGCCTGTACGGCGAGCATGCTCTTGTTGGTGGCATGCAATTCAAAGAACTTACGCCGGGCATGGGCCATGCAGCCGATCTCGGTTACACCGAGTTCGAAGCTGGCCTTGTAACCGCCAAAATCATCACACCCCAGCTTGCCCTTCCAGTCTTGCAGGAAGTTGCGAGCATGCTCACCGGCGCGGCTGGGGCTGAAGTCGTAGACGACAGCTGCTGTTTCGCAGAATTGGCTGGTGGCGTAGGCCCAGACATAAGAACGGTGGGTTTTCTTCAAGCCTGGCGCGAGCATCTGCACCGGTGTTTCATCCGCGTGGACGACCTTCTGGCCCAGCACTACGTCGCGCAGTGCATCGAACAAAGGCTGCAACTGCACGCCAGTAACGGCAACCCATTGAGCCAACGTTGAACGTGGAATCGCCAAGCCAGCTCGACCAAAGATCGACTCCTGGCGGTAAAGCGGTAGATGATCAGCGAACCTCGCGATCATGACGTGAGCAAGTAGCCCAGCAGTCGGGATGCCCTTGTCGATGACCTGCGCCGGAACCGGCGCCTGGATCAGCGTTTCGCAGTCATCGCAGACCCACTTGCCACGAACATGACGCTCGACGGTGAATACGCCGGGCGTGTAGTCGAGTTTCTCGCTGACGTCCTCACCGATGCGCTTGAGTGCGCAGCCGCATTGGCAGTGGGTGTTGTCCGGTTCGTGATGGATCAATGTGCGTGGAAACTCTGCCGGCAACGCAGTGCGCTTAGGCTTCCGCTTTTGCTCGGTCGGCGACGGAGCGGCTTGCAAGGCTTGAAGCTCTGCTTCAATCGCCGCGATATCGGTATCGATCAGGTCATTGAGCAAGCTGGCCTGCTGCGGATTCAGCTGCTCGCTGCGCTTGGCAAACTTCAAACGCTTGAGTTGTGCGATCTCGTGGGTCAGCTTCTCGATCACCGTTTGGTCACGGTTGATCTTCTGGCCCATCGTATCAACCGTCTTACCCAGCGTGTCGACTTGATGGTCGAGAGTCTCGACACGCCGCATCAACTGTGCCGCGAACGCGCGCAGTTGTTCAGGATTCTGGTGGTCGAGATCGGGGGAAGTCATGGTGCCGATTTTGCCAGACCAGACAATTCGCGGCGATAGAGCGATAGGCTAATGGCAGCCGTTAAAGCAGTGTGATCGCGCTGCCGGAACCAGCGCGCTGCCATGGCAGGCCCAATACCAGGGCATGTAGTTGCTCGGTATCCAACTCCATTTCAGAGCCATGGCGAATGCCTGGCCAGTGGAACTTACCTTGGTTCAACCGGCGAGCAGCCAGCCAGATGCCGAAGCCGTCATGCACCAGAACTTTCATACGAGTGGCCCGGCGGTTGGCGAACAGATAAGCACAGTGCGGCTTCGCCGCACCGAACACCGCGATCACTCTGGCCAGCGCAGTCTCGGTGCCTGCGCGCATGTCCATCGGCTCGGTGGCAAGCCAAATGGAGTCAAGACGGATCATCGCAGCAGGTCTCGAAGAAAGCTTGCGCAGGCAGCAGCACTTTCGGTCGGCCAATTCACTTTGACGGCGCCGCGCGGGTGTGGAATTTCGAGACAGATCATGGCTGGGGCGACATCCGGTCGTGACGCCGACGACGGCAATGTCATCGGAATAAAGGCAGGTTGCACGACAACACTATTTTGCGATTGCAGCCGAATCCACTTATGGACGAGCTTCGCGTTGAGGCTATGGCTCAGTGCGACATTGGCAATTGAAGCGCCGGGCTGGGCACACTCTTGGATGACCTGGGCCTTGAAGGACTTGGAGTAGGAACGGCGTTGTGGCTGCATGAAATACCCGCTTAAAAGGCTGAAACTGGTGCCCACTTAAATTTAAGTGCACACCATGTCCTGGCTTCGAGGGGCTGGGTAGATGACTTGGCCGGACGCATACCTTTGAAAACTATATAAAAAGTTTTTAGATCAGATCTGAGGGTCCGAACCGGAACGAAAACCTAGCGCTTAGATAAACTTCAAGAAGATGCGGCGGATAAAAGCGATAGACACGAGCAACACATGCCGTAAGTGGCTTCCAGGAGACTGCCCCCAAAGTCCTAACATACTCATCCTTTTGAACGATAGAAAGGGGCGGTCTACACCTCTGGCCAATACTTAGCCTAGTAGCGGGTCATGGAAACGATAAGCGCGGCCACGCTCATTGATTGGGGCTAGGAGCGCCAGTGCCGCACGGTCGTTTAGGCCGTGATTGCGCAGAGCGCCATATAGCTGGTAGAACTCACCATTCAAATCCCCGGCAAAAATTCCCGGATCGTCCGATCCGAGAGAAACCATAATTTCTGGATCTCCTTCTTGAACAAAACCCGGTGCGCGCATCCAGCGTAGAGAGTGGTGTTCACTAAAACTGTTGTACTGACTGATGCGCACATTGCTTGATGGCAGTGTTTCGATGATCACATTGCGGTGAGCGACTTCACGCATTAATGCCTGCTGGAGATGCAGATAGGTGGCCTCATCGAAATAAGCCGCGTCAACACTCTGCAGTGTCTCACTTCGCTCCCACAAATCTCGATCGCTGAGCCATTCCCACAACAGCTTTAAGTGTTGAGGGCGGCTTCGTTTAGCGTCCATGACCCTTTGCGCCTCACTCTGCCAGAGATCACTTAGCGGAGTTATGCCTGGGGACCAATCTGTTTCTAGGGCAGCCTGTACAAAGCGAATGTTTAGGTGCCGGAGTTCCATAACGGCCTCTAGTGAGGTACAGCTCATTTCTCGGCGGAACACTTCGCCTGCGCATTTAGTCAAATCATCCGCCACACGCGCGGCTGCGACTGCTGCGCTTGGTATGGTACGAAGCAGACGCCACGCGGCCAGCAAGTCCAGCATCCATTCGCCTTTCTTGATCACCAACTGACCCGGCATACGCTCCAGCCACAGCTTGGGCGAGATACCCATCGCTGTTCCATGACCTATGCGGTCACCGTCACGCAGATCAAGAAGCTCCAATGCGTCATATATGGTGCGAAGCCCACTCAAAAGGTGCGCAAAGTCCTCACCAGCATGATAGGTGCGGTGAGTGAGGCCTGCCCGCTGGCACACACGATAGCAACTGGAAAATATCTCAGGAGGAGCATGTAGTTCATTTGCAGCGGCATCGATTCCGCGTATCCAGCTTCTCAGGCGGGGCCAGCGAGCTAGGCATTCCAGCAATACATTAGTTGTAAGTTCAAGCTCCAAACGTTGCTTATAAAAGCGGTACGGACCTGCCTTTCGGCCGGGCGTCCAAGATTTTTTTATGAAATGCACAACTAAAGCAAGGCGGTGGTGCGAGCGATCAAGGGGCGACGTTTTGCGAAAATGTTCTTCTAGCCTCTCCAGCAACTCACCAAGTTTACCGGGCGACGGATTTACTCCACGCCCCTGAGGATCTTGATTATTTAGGTAACACCAATAACCGCCCAAAACAGCTTTGAGCAGCTTGTGGTTCTTACGTAATGTGTTTTTAGGTGACAGTCGACCTTCGAGATAGGTAGTGCGACTTACGTTACTCGCTTTGCCATGCATGGCCCAGAAACGAGGCAGGTAGTCCTCCTCGGCGGGTTCCCGCAACTGGTTGTACGTAAACTTCTGAAACTGATCGAAACCAAATTGCTCTTCGCTTTGCACCAGAAGGCGATAATACTGGTTTTGGAGAACTAGATAAGTGTGGAACATGCGATCGAGCGCTACGCTAGAATAATTCATGCTCCTGCGTAAAAAGTGTTGTATCCAATACAACTCGTCCGCCGCGCTACTATTCGCTGAAAGCTGCAATTGTGCCGGCACTGGTTCCGGCACTTCCTTTTGTAGGCTTTCGTCGTCCATCAGCTCAGTGAGATCATGGGGAAGTTTGACTTCTGCGCTGAGCGTACCGGTCGCTGCCGCCACCAGCCACTTTCTCAAGCGGCTGGCTGCGACTAGTTGACGATGCAATTCAGCAGGCGAGAGGTTCGGGTCGATGGATCTCGCTAATTCACGAACTGCTGCAGCGTCGGACGCGCTGAGGCTGTTCCACTTCAGACTGAAGTCCTTGGTTTCCTGTTTGGGCGTACGAAGTGCCCGCAGCCAACAATTCTCCGCATGCGTGCTCCCATTAAGGTGCATATGCGTCTCATGCAGTCCCTCACGGCCTAAGTAATCTTCTACAAAAGGGTCGTATGGGCTGACGACAGGCAGATTCTTGCTAGCCCAGCTTTGCGGAGGCTCCCAGGGCCATTGGGTCCGCATCTCGATTGCAGGCAGCACTGAGGCTTTTGCAGCCGCCAGCAAAGGCAAGCCTGATATGCGACTGACAACACTTTGCTGCCAAGCACCAAACTTCTGTTGCTTAACATACAAGGCACCGTGCCGGTGCTCCAAAAACTCATTGCTCATTGCCTGCAATGCATTTATCAATAGGCAAGCTCTGTCTCTGTTAGCAGCCTGTTGTGCCAGCAATTGCCAGCTATGTTCAAAAACATGATCAGGTAAGCGAGCCGACCAAGGTAAATGCCCCAGATACGCCGCCTCACGTAGTTCTCGCAAGCTAAGTGGCTGATGAAACGGCGTCTGCCGCAACAAGGCAAGTACCTTGTTACTGGAAAGAAGCGTAGTGCCTATCTGAGCAAGAACTGAGATAGGTTGTTCACGCATGTCGTTATTCAAGGTCCTACTGACTCCTCATCAGAGCTGTCTTGAGGACGGTCCTGGGTCGGCATATTTTTCCATTTAGTACCGGAAATGTATGTTTTGTTGATTTTTTTCCAAGTGTTCGTAGAGCACATCAAATCTTTTGCTTGAAGCGCTAAATTTTCAGGCCGTGAATCGCTTGATTCTTCATGCGCATCCAATGAAGCAGGGAGACAGGACAGAAGAGAATCGACCAATTCCTTCGCTTTAGGAGTTGCCTGCAATAGCCCTAAGAGCAAGGGACAGGTTGCAATGAGGTAAGTCAGAGGGAGCTCTTTGCGAGAGTCACTGATATCCTTGAACTTATCAATAAAAGCTTTGGCTGATGTCTGCGGATTAGTACGATCCAACGCAGAACTACTGTCAGTAGAATTTGTACCGCTACTTAAATGGTGATCCTGCTCCTCGATATAGACAGCATTGATGACGCACAAAGCAAAAAGCTCCATGAGGCTGGCCGTTCCCGTTCCCGTCGACATAGAGGAGACCTTCGATCGGTTAGCCTCACACACTTTTTCAAGACTGAAATACAGGCGGGTCCAGATCTTTCCGATCAGTACAGCCGATGGGTTCAACTGTTTGCGGGTTTCTACAGTTACGGTAAGCCAATGTTTGATCGCTGTTTCGAGTGTGGTGAGCTTTCCTGCGTCCCCAGACGCATCTTGCTCGAGCTCCTCTTCATCAGCCGTGTCGGCTTCCCATTGTGGTTGGGATACGCTCAACGGAGGAAACGGCTTCGGTAACACACTAAGTACAGGGTATTGGCCACCTTTCGGTTGAAGTGAGAGCAACCGGGCTATAAGGCCAAGGATATTGTAGATCGATGCATAGGTCCGAGATGATGTTCCCGATACATCCACAAGGCTGAGCGCGAAAGCTGGTAGTTCGTTGAATTCTCTGATGACGCTAAGAGCTGACCTATAGCCAGATTCGCTCTCAATAGGGGCGTGGTCAGGCTTGCCTTTGTTAAGGCCAATGATGCCGGAGTAGACCAGTGGGTTTTTCGGGTTAGCTCCATGAGGTGCAGAGAGAATTGCTACAGCGTGGCGGGCCCAATTTAAGGCGTCCTCTTTGCGCCCGATGCCCATATATTGTTCGAACTGTATGCGTAGGGTCTGACGAGCTTCTGCAGTCTGGAGTTCTTTACCCTTCCGCCTTAACACCCGTCCGAACAGCGCCACGCTGCCAGGTGCAGCCAGCATGTAGTCGATTAGCGCCGCCGGTTTCTCCGCGCATAAACGTGTTACATCCGCGGAAAGTGCGGCGAAGCTGTTCTTGAGATCAGCGTCACTTGGCTGGGGGCGGAGGTACACAGCTGTGTCGAAATCGCCGTCACGTATTGCCAAGTCAAACACGGCCTTGGTAAGTGCAGGTAGTTCGTGGGCTGCGATGGCGTCAACATCCACACCAAACTTATACAAGCTGCCCAGAGCTAGCGCTCGTAAGCTCTCGCTCAGTGCTTCGGAAAGGTTTTGACTCCATGTGTCAGGGCCTTCTGGGTCATAGTAGGGCGCGCATCGAGACAGCACTTGAAGCACCGAGCGCAATGGCTGTTTTAGTAGGAACTCTCGATAGAGATCAAGATCACGCGGATTTTTGATTCGCAGGCCGCGCCGGATCAAAGTGCCGACTAATTCATTTGGAGTTAACTGCTTATCCCATTGAGAATGGGCCAGTCGGAACCGGTTTTCATCATATTGAAGAAGATTCCAAAGCGGTCGCAATTGCAAACGACGGTGCATGGGGAAAAGCTTGAGAAGATATTGGTCTTCTAGATGATCGACCATCTTATGACGCTGGTCTGCGCGCTCCTTCGCCTGACCATGCTTGGCATCTCCTAGGCTCTCATAAAAGTGATCCCTGACCATTAATGAATACAGTTCAATGTCGCCGGTTACAAGGACCACTAGGCGTGGAGTATCGAGGTACTTACGTATGCATTCGAGCACGCTACGCGCGTGGTGCGCATGGGTATCGGCATCATCAAAGGCGAGGAGGAGCGCATCAGTGCCTAGAACCTGGCAGGCCAAATCGAGAAGCGCGTGGAGGTTTTTGCGCAGCTCCGCACTGTGCCCTGCCCGCTCCAAGCCCCACTCAAAAAACAGTTCCGGGTCTAGATCCTGAAGTTGATCATGGTTCTGGGTAAAAAGGCTTAACCCTCCTGCTAGTTTCTTGAACTGCTCGCGGAAGTGTTTGAGTAGGTTTTCCTGGTCCAAGCTAGAGCCGTTTTTAGCACCCTTAATGCGGTCTTTAAGGGCTTTTAAGATGCTCAGTAGGATGATTTCACTGTGTTCAATGCGGCTTGGATCGATATAGGCCAATCGGCTGACGCTGGGCTCGGTCTTTTCATTTCCCAGTGCGTCAAAGGCGCTTTGCAAGAACGTAGATTTTCCTGCACCGCGGGTACCATCAATGAAGTAAACCAATCCGCTGCCATACGGATATTCATTTTCTATTCGAGAGGCGTGTTGGAGCTGACGGAGCTTCTTGGCACTATCTAAATCTGTCTTAATGCGCTTCGCAAGCGTGCTGTAGCTCTGATGCTGAACGAGCTGATTTACCTCAAGCTTTGTATTGCTATCGCTGTGATCGAGATCGATGACGATCGAAGTCGAGTTTTCGGCTGATGCGCTCATGTACGTCCTAGGAAATGTATATGGCTACGAAAAGGTCAAGTGACCACCATAAAAGTTACAGATAAGAGCATTTCCATACGGATCCTTCCTTGAGCAAAGCCGCTTGAGTAACGCTCGTGAACGGAGCGGGCAGGCGTGCCAACCATCCGAATGTCGTGCACAGAGTCAGATAATGGCCAATCGCCCCTGGCTGTTCAAGGCCTAAACGACTTTTTGCTAGCCTTCGTTGTTGGCCGAGGCCCGGATCATATCTTTCATCCAAAGCTCAGATCCGATTCGAAAATTTCTCAATCACACATCACTGCTTTGACATCCCACCATGGAGCTTCGAACCATGTCATTGCAATGCCCTCGCTGTAACTCACCCAAAATCGCGTCCTTCCACCAAGCCATGAAAATTGCAGCTGCCCTCGGTACGGTCGGCGGCGCAGCACGCGGCGTCAGTGCAGCACTGGCTGGCGGTCAGGCGGGTGCCACCGTCGGCGCAGTCGCCGGCCCGTTCGGCGTCACTCTCGGAGCCGTTTCTGGCGCCATCCTCGGTGGGCTTGTTGGCGGCGCTGGCGGCTGTGCATTAGGCGCTCAACTCGGCGACAAGCTTGACCAACATGTACTCGCCCACAACCTCTGCCTGATCTGTGGGCATCGTTTCAACCTCCCTGCTTAAACCGTTTCCCACTTCTCTCTTTTAATACGTCCGGACAGGGCCACGCGATGCGTGGCCTTTATGCCGGCTTGCACACTAAGGAATCGTAATCATGGCTCATCAAATCGAACAAATGGCTTACGTTGGTGCAACCCCGTGGCATGGCCTCGGCAGGCAGCTGACTCAAAAACAACCTATCGAGATCTGGCAGCGTGAAGCCGGTATGGACTGGCAGATCCAGGAAAGCCCCGTCCACTTCAAAGCCGACGCCATCGGCCATATGGGCAGTATTCACTCATTCCCAGAACAAAAGGTACTGTACCGTTCCGACACCAAGGCTCCGCTGTCCGTAGTATCCAACCGCTACCAAATTGTCCAGCCGCGTGAGGTTATGGAGTTTTACCGTGACCTGACTGAAGTGTCCGGCTATAAGCTGGAAACGGCAGGTGTTCTGAAGGGAGGGCGTAAGTTTTGGGCATTAGCGCGAACCGGGCAAAACGCCACCTTGAAGGGCAACGATCAGGTTAATGGCTACTTGTTGCTGGCGACCTCGTGTGACGGCACCCTCGCGACCACAGCCACGCCGACCACCGTTCGTGTGGTTTGCAACAACACGTTGAGCATTGCCTTGGATGGTATTCCCCATGCAATCAAGGTCCCACATAACACGCGATTCAATCCTCAGTCGGTGAAAAAGCAACTCGGTATTGCCGTCTCGCAATGGGACGAATTCATGTACCGGATGCGCGTGCTCTCCGAACGCAAAGTTCAGTGGCCTGAGGCGATGAGCTTTTTTATGGAGGTGCTATGTGAGACCTACGCCCATGATCCCATTCCCGATGTACTACCCAACAAACGAGCGCTGGAGAAGGTTCAAAACTTGTACGAAGGCAAAGGTCGCGGATCAGACATGGAGTCCGCTCGCGGCACCGCGTGGGGCCTGCTAAACGCAGTAACTGAGTATGTCGATCACGAGCGTCGTGCCAGGAGTTCAGAGTACCGGATGGACTCAGCTTGGTTCGGGCAAGGAGCGCAAATCAAACAACGAGCACTCGACTCGGCTCTTCGACTAGTTGCCTAAAATTGTTTTCGACCAACATGCCTGAGCGATCACCGCTCAGGCACTTTTCCGCCTGAAGGAAAATACGATGAATTTCATACGCTTTGTCGGTCTGCTTTTCATGTTTTTCGGCATTCTGGCCAGCTGCCTGTTAGCAGTAGCGCTAGCTGTTCTCATGGCTCGCTCTTGGCCAATCCTGATTGCAGTGCTGCTGGCGGGTCTGTTATTCGAGCTAGTCACGACAGAAGCGGGGATCGAATTAACTGCAAGTGCCCAATCCTGATCTTAATCAAGCTACTTCTGCTTCATGTACGCAACCAACTGCTCAACCATGCTCATGATAAGCAACCGTTCAGTGTGGTTGAGATCACTGATCAAATCAGCCATGCGACTGGCCTGATCCGTAGAGCGGGTACTGGTTTCGGTCAGCAACTCCGCTGTCTCGCAGTCAAAAATCGCGGCGAGCTGCATCAACCGTGCGATGCCAGGCATGACGATACCGCGTTCAGTACGCGACACAACGTCAAAACTAACCCCCAATTTTTCCGCGACCTCATTTTGAGTTAAGCCGCAGCGTTTGCGTTGCTTGGCAATGGCCCGCCCCACGACCACTGCCAATTGTCTTTCTTCAGTGCCCGACATACCGCCCTCCAATTGGAGCGGAATGGTTGGGCATTGCCCCCTGGACAGGAATAGCGCTACATGTCGATACTCGACATAATGCGCCTACATCAAGCTATTTATGCCGAAACAAGGAGCTCACCGTGCATGACAGCCCAGCCTCGCAGAAGAAAACCGTGTTCCACAGCCCCCACGCTGCACCGCCGAACAGCAAATCGTCGGCGCTACCACTCTGGACACTGCCCTAAAGCGTAGTTTTTGGGCGCCATGCAAACCCAACCCCCAATCAGAGAACCGAGCATTAAAATGAACATTAAAACCTCACTAATTAACGCAATGCTAATAGTAGTTTTACAGGCAGGTGTAGCCATCACAGCCACTGCGGATGTGGACGTTCGCGTGTGCGATAAGACACCGACCCCTGCTCCTATATTATCGATCAAACATATTAACTGCTCTCTTCCAAACTCCGTCTACCAATCGGTGAATCGACCTTACGTGGATCAAAATGGAAATCGCTTAATTAAAGCTGTTCCCGGATTTCGACTTACCAGTTGCGATAGCGCAGGAACATGCGCACATCAAGGCGAGTTTATGGGAAATGCACCCGCCGGACTCTACGGCGTTACTACTGGATGGTACTTGGGCACGGATACGTCAGGCGGTGTAGTGGCTTATAAAGAGGGTACTGGTCCTGGATATGGAGGACGACAGTACAAAGCGCAGTCCGAGAAGGAAACATCATCGCGCTCGGCGGATATAAGCAAAATGGACGTTGTATGCATGGCAACAGCGGTCTTTAACTGCTCGATCAATGGGCAAGACATTGAAGATCAGGATTTACCTAAATATCTTCCACTGGTGGATAAAAAGAAAGTAAAGAAAAAAGGTGGCAACTGCGATTCAGTACCACTTTGCTACGATAAGAACATGATGCTCTTGGGCCTCAACAAAGACTTATTTTAAAACTTGAGAATATCACTAGCGATTGGAAATCAACATGGACATCAGTGTTTATTCCGCCAGCGGAATATCGAATGAGGATATTTCCTCAATGGTCTCAGAAAAGAAGTCTTTCACCATAAAAGAAATCGACTCCGACTTCTTTAGCGACACAGTAGAAACTATAGAGAAGTTAATTGAGTCCCAAGGATTTACATGCAGAGTGTATACCGCTGGACGCATCACTGCCCTAGGAATCAGCGCGTTTACAATAGTGGGTGGAGTTGCAGCCGGCTTAACGATTGCAGCCCACAATCTCGCAACCTATAACCCTGACTATGAAATAGCAAAAATATACCCAAAAACGCTGATTATAAATTATAAGAAATAGCACTTAGCATACTCACGAGCCTTCCACCCTCTAAATGAGGGTGGAAGGCTCGTGCGCACAAAATATAAAACGCTCAAAAATCACTATACGACAGGCACGGCACTACAAGCTGACAAAGCAGCTTCCCTTCAACGCTACCTATCAACCAACTCAATTATTTCAATCTGATACCGATAACGGGAGGCAACATACCCCATCAGGATAGATCCAATAGACATGCCAAACAAGAACGCACCTACACCTAACAATATAGTATTGCCTACGTTACCAGCCTGAAGACCTGCACTCATAGTTCGGGAAACCCATTCGAAACCACCGAACTCAGCAGTAAATGAATACACAGTAGCCAATAGACCTATTGCGGCAGTCTTCTCGCCAAAAAAACGCCCTGTCCGCTCACTTATACGCCGAACTTTTCGGCTCAACCAAAAATGCGCATCTTTGAGAGCGGCAGCTTCATAACTAGCTAAGCGATCAGCCATCGCCTGCTCATGACGAATATCATCACACAATCCTTCGAATGCTAATTTTTTCCACCGAAAAGCAAGTAACAGAGAGGCTACCATTGGCGCAATCAAGGTTGTAATAGCCAACAGCATTGAGATAGAGCTCATCAGCAATACAAATACCTGCGCATATACAGAAGGCGGTCTAACATCATAAAAAAAGACAAACCCTCCGCTAATAACAAGAAAAACGAAAGAACAGACAAGACACCAGTTTGCTACCCATTGCGCCTTTCTCTCTAAACCCGTTCGCTGTATTTTTCGCGGTTCACAGCGGCTTAGCTCTTCCAATACCTGGATCGTTCTCTCAACTGACTGAGACATTTTTCCTCCATGACATATTAACGCCATAAACCATGTTCTGTAAGCGCCATTCTGAATAACGTCAAATAAACTGGCTTGCTTTCTCTTGCTAGAAAACAAGCCACTTAAGAAGCTGATATATTTAAATATCCAACGGGGGCAAAGCTTCTACAATTCTCATGGTTTCCAAACTCACAGTAACCACACGCAAAAACAGTTCCAATGGGTATTTAGGATTGCTCATGGTCTCGACTGCCCAGTCATTGGCGTCGTTAGTAATACCGCTGTCCTTGTGGGTATTGACGCACTGTCGCTCGACAACCCAATCAAGCGCAGGCTTGCCGTTAACGATGTAGTCGTAGGCTTGCAGCGGGATGCCGGTTACGGTGATTTTTGCATTGTAATGCAAAGTACTGAGGTCTTTGTCCTTACCTTTTTTACCGTACTTCATCTTCGTCACGCGGTAATCGCTATCGTTACTAGCACTGCTCTGTACCTTAGCTGGGTACATTGCCACTGTTTCATAATCAATGTGCAGTTCGGCCAGTGCCCGGCCAGCCTTGGAGTAGACCCAGAAATCCGTAGCAGCCTTTACCGCAGGTATGCGCGGCAATTCTTTGCTGAGGTTATCGGCGTACTTGTCCCGGTACTCCGGCGAATGCAGCAAACCGTAGACATAATAAAACAGGTCTTCTTTGCTGATGACTTCGCCTGGATAGGCGGCGCTGAAGTGCGCAAGGCCTTCATCGGTGATGGCATCGCGGCGATTGCTAGCGCTGGACGGTGCCGGCTCGTCAAACAAGCCAGCCGTCATCCTGTTGGCCTTCGCTTGATCTTCGGGGCTGTCATACAGGTAGAGCGGGAAACATTGAGAGCCATCAATGTCCACCATATGCAAGCTGGGCACTACATCCGATATTAAAGTACTAAATGCTACTTTATCCCCAACTCCAGAAACGCAAATGACACGATTTCTTGCTTCCTCACCTTTAAATATCCGCGGCATCCGATAAAGACTCCAAAGGAAAAGCCGATCATAATAAAACCACTGCTTAGTGAATGGCCGATATAGACCAACCAACAGACTCTCAGGATTAAAAGTTAGCTCAACATCATTTTTCAAATGCTTTTTTAGATCATCTGCCCAGCTTATCTGCGTCCTATCAAACGCTATAAAATCATCAATTTTTATTTTTTTGTCGCCCTTTATCTTGACGTTGTATCTGGAACGTTCCGAATTATAAAAGGCGGCCATCTTCGACAGGTTGCTTGCTAAATTACTTTTTGAACAATTATAAATCCAAGAATCCCGATTTGTTTTAACTCCATTTGAGTAATCTTCAAACAGGCTCAGCTCTGTACTTTTTTTATTGCCCAGCACAATAAACTTACTAAAGCTGTCATCACGCTGGTCAACCCAGTCGCCATGTTCGTCAGCGGTTATGGGCTGCCAAGCATTTGCGGCGGTGATCCCGGCAATGCTGGCAAAGGCGCTAATCCTCTCCAGTTTCTCGGCCTGACTTAGATAGTCGCCAATATCGTGCCAGTGAATCTGCCCGTGTTTCTGGGCGGCGGGATTCTTGACCAAAAGCGAAATGGCAATCGGGGCGCGGCTGCCGCTACCAAATATCTTACCGCCTTCCTTGCGCGACAACTCGCCCGAGGTGCGCTGATTACCGCGCAAATGGAACACATAGATACTGCTGAACTCATCCGCCAAACACTTACGTAACCCGTCTGCCGAGTTAGAGTCGGTAAAGCCTGCGTTTGTAACAAAGCCAATCACGCCGCTGTCACCAATTCGATCAGAGGCCCAGCGGATGGCGCGAATATAGGAGTCGTATAGCGATCTAACCATCGTGAGGCTTGATCTGTCTGCATAGGTGTCACGTATCCGGCTGTCGAGCAGTGGATAGGCCACATTGGCGTTGTTGTCATTAGCACTATTTTGCCCCGATGAATACGGTGGGTTGCCAATGATCACACGTATATCCAAGGCTTTTTGGCGAGTACGACGTGCGCTGTTGTCCACTAGCAACTCACTAACCAGATCGTCTTTTTCATAGAGCTGGAAGGTGTCGGTTAGGCAGATGCCTTCGAAGGGCTGATACGCACCACCGACAATGCTGTGATACACGGCCTCGATATTGATTGCGGCAATGTAATAGGCCAGCAACACGATTTCGTTGGCGTGTATTTGGCCTTGGTATTTTCTCTGTAGCTGTTCTTTGCTGATCAGGCCACTTTGCAGCAGACGGGTAACGAACGTACCAGTGCCGGTGAAGGGATCAATGATGTGCACACCGTCGCTGCCGAGGGTTTGGCCGAACTCACTTTGGAGGATATCGTTTACGCTGTGGATGATGAAATCAACCACTTCCACTGGGGTGTAAACGATACCCAACCGCTCAGTCATACGAGGGAAGGCATTACGGAAAAACTTGTCGTACAGCTCAACGATAATTTTCTGTTTGCCTTCGGCGTTTTCGATGCCATCGGCACGCATTTTCACGCTGTCGTAGAAGCGTTGGAGTGTGTCCGCCTCCTTGTCCAGACGGTGCTCTTGCAGCACGTCCAAGACGTTTTGCATGGCGCAGGACATGGGGTTGTTGCTAGCGAAACTGTAATCTTCGAATAGTGCGTCAAACACCGGCTTCGTGATCAGGTGCTGGGCGAGCATTTCGATGACTTCGTTATCACCAATGCTGTCGTTCAAATCGTCGCGTAGCTCACCGGCAAAACTAAAGAACGCTTCGCGCTCTCTTACGTTGGCTTCGTCTTCGATGATGCTGGTGATGCGCGTGATGTGGGTGCGGGCAATCTTGGCAATGTCATTGGCCCAGTCCTCCCAGTGGCTGCGATTGCCACACTTCTGTACCACCTTGGCATAGATGGCGCGCTCGATTTCTCCAATCTCAAACTCCAAGCCAAATTGTTCAGGCTTCGGCCCGTGGTCATATGTGCCACGCGCCTCGCCAATGCCATAGGTGTTTTTGCCGTTGTCTTGGCCGGAGTTACCTCGGTCTATTTTTTTGTTGATTTTTTCGGTAACGGCGATGACTTCCATTTTGGCTGGATCACTGCCAATCAAGTCGAGTTTGTTGACCATTGCGTCGAAGCGGTCGTCGTGTGAGCGCAAGGCTTGCAGCACTTGCCAGACGACCTTGTAGGTCTTGTTGTCGTTTAACGCTTCCTCAGGTGCCACGCCAGCAGGAATGACTACCGGCAGAATCACGTAACCCCGCTTCTTGCCTTCTGCTTTACGCATGACACGGCCAACCGATTGCACAACGTCCACTTGTGAATTGCGCGGCGTGAGGAACAGCACTGCGTCTAGCGCAGGCACGTCTACACCTTCGGACAGACAGCGAACATTGCTTAGGATGCGACAGGTGTTATCGGGCACCTCAGCCTTCAGCCAATTGAGCTCGTCTTCCTTCTGCCCCGCAGTCATACCTCCGTCCACATGGGAGGCTTCGCAGATAAGAGTTGCGGCGACGTCATCGTTGTCCGGGTTGCTGGCTTTGTACTCTTCAACCACCTGCTTAAACATGTTGGCGATATTTTTGGAGCTGACCTTGTGCGTCTTGGCGAATTTTTGGTACTCGATCACCTGGCAGAAGGCCACTGCACGGTGCATCGGGTCGCCATCGTCGACAAGATCTTCGCGGGTGTCTTGTTTGCTCAGAGCCTTCCAGCAGCCAACTATTTTGGCTGCGTCTTCCAGCTTGATTTGGTTGTCATCATCGGCCAGCAGTTTTTGCAGGCGGCTGCTGATGTGCTTTTCATCCATGGCCAGCACCAGCACCTTGTAATCTACCAACAGCTCCGCCTTAACCGCCTCGCTGAAGGTGATGACGAACAACTCTTTTCCGTACAGGCTCACGTCATCCATGGAGCACAGAGCTACGTTATCTTTTTCAGCGCTGGCCTTCGCCAACTCGCCATAGATACGAGGCGTGGCGGTCATGTAGAGGCGCTTGGAACTGCGTATGAAGTCGGCGTTGTGGACTTTAACGAATGCGCTCTCGTCATCATCGAAGGTGGCCCCGGTGGTCCGGTGGGCTTCGTCGCAGACGATCAGGTCGAAATCTGCCAGACCGTACTGGTGCTGTGCGTCGCTAATGACGGCAATGGAGTGATAGGTGCTGAACACAACGCTCATGTGCTGATCGTCGTGACGCTTGAGCATCTCTGCCGCTAGACGCGCTGGATTTGTAGTGGCCGGGTAGCGTAGCTCGTGAGCAAAAGTTTGTACGACGTCATCGTCTTTTTTGCGCTTCTTACCTACGTCGCTGTCAGAGCACACAGCAAAACTGTGGAGAGGTACTTCACTTTCCTGCGTCCACTCAGTCAAGGTTTGCGACAGAAGGGACAGGCTAGGTACCAGAAAAAGTACGCGCTTGCCCGCGCCAGCTAATTGCTCGGCGATTTTGAGACTGGTAAAGGTTTTACCCGTGCCGCACGCCATGATCAGCTTGCCTCGGTCTGCGTCTTGCAAGCCGATAGCAACAGATGACAGAGCGCGCTTTTGATGATCGCGAAGGGACTTCTTGGCCTTGAGGACCGCCACCTGATTGGGTTTGTATTTGGCCCAATCGATCTGGCTGTCTTCCAAGGCTTGCAGGTCAATTTTGTTAATTGTCTGATGACGATTTAACAAAGCATTGTCTGCATGCTCAGACCAATTGTTCGTGGTAGTCACGATGATGCTGTGAGTGAATGGTTTCTGGCCGGATGCGGTGAAAAAACTGTCTAGATCGCCTTTCTGCACGCGGTAGTTCGTTGCGTACAGCTTGCATTGGATGGCGTGAAACTCTTTGGTCCCCTGAGTTCTGGCAACCAAGTCGATACCTGTGTCACGACCGTCCCCACCGTGCTCCTTTGCCCAATCCGAATAAGTCCAAACCTGCTCGTACAAATCACGGTACTTGGCTTCGTTTCGCAGGTAAGTGCAGATCAACTCTTCGAAATAGGTGCCTTTCTCGCGCTCTGTTACAGAAGCATTGCGATAACTATCGAGCAGGCTGGCAAGGGCGGACATGGAAATTCCTTTTGACTGCGGCGGCGTCTTGTTCACGCCAAATTCCGGGAGTTTACCAAGCAAGGTGTGGGCAGGTAACTAAATGCTGTGGGGCGGGAGAAAAGCAGTCGATTGGCTGTTGTTAACAGCCAATCAGACAGCTCTGCGTCGGCGTCGGGAACCCAAAGCGTCACCCCCTACTGCAACCAAACCCATGCTGACTGCCTCCGTAGACCTTGGTAGCCGATTTGCAGAGGTAGCTAGCCCTTCTGAAAAGCGAACCAAGCTCATCGTCACCAAATCCTCTCGCAGATTTTCCCCTAGCTACTCGGTAGGTCGCGTTATCTGGAATTTCTACCTGTCCTACAACTAGATCGGCGGGAATCCCCAGCGCGCTCGCCCACGCCTCGTTCAGGCGGCTGAACATGTTGGCTCGGTCTGAGGCGATTTTGCCTACTGTGTAAAAGGCATCTCGGTTCAGCAAGATCAGCAGATGGTAGTGCGGCCTTCCACGCCACCCTTGCTCTCGTGCCCAGACATACCGAACTTTGCAGCTATGAGCGTGCTGGTACCTCCGTGAAGCCATTTCGCGGTGATGCTTCACCTTTGATTTGAATGAGGCAAAGAACCTGCTAATGACCTCGTTGGAATCTATGTAATCGTCCAGTTCAATATCACAGGGAAGCCGTAGGTCCACCCTGAATGCGAGCACCCTTGAGTATTGGTCAAAGGTCAAATCGATGGTTCGCTTTAAATCAGCCAGGTACTCGCGGATGAATGGGCCTTTCTCCACCATCACTGGCAGCCCTTCGAAGGTGTCGTCGTAATGGAAGTGAAGGTTTCGGTTATCGGGGTGACGAAGCATGATTACTACTCTTGGAGTGGAGGTCATAACCTCTGCACACTGAGTAGTTTTTAACCCTGTCTCCTTCCTGCCCCAGATGCACTCGCCTTCGAGGGATGCACCTAGCGAATGGGTATCTGTACGGATCTATAAAGCATATTACCCGCACCGAGAAAGCAACTTCCGAGAGCTGCGAAGGCACATTACTGAAATCCCAATGAGACGTTGATTTTTTGATAATCTCTTCACTCTGGAAAAAAAGCATCTCCCATGCATGAGCCTGCTCACACTGTTGCGGCTCACGCTGTCAGCAACAGTGATCAACTCACTGTGACGCTGGCCATTAGTCACTGAAGCGTCCACAAAGACCCGCACAGCATCCGGCATAAGCGCCATGGTCGGAGTTGATCCGACCATGGCGCTTATGCCGGTTACTCCACACCCTTCACGCGACAAATTATTCGGCCGTGTCGCGCTCTTCGATCCGAGCCAAAATCCACTCGTGTACCTCCTCCTCCACCCAACCAACGCTGCGCTCTCCCAGTGAAACCGGCTTGGGGAAGGCTCCTTCGGCGATGTACTTATAGATGGTAGAGCGACCCAGACCGGTTGAGTCGATGACGTCTTTCAGGCGAACGATCCTCATGAACGGGGCTCCTCTGTTCGTTCAGAGGATTGGCAGGACGGGTAAAAAACTACGATCCTCCCCTACTACCGCTTCGCTAGAGCCACTTATCCCTACACCTCACAACTCACCGCTAGGCAGGAGTCAGCAAGCTATACAGATACTGCTTTTCTCTGGAGAGCGCCTCCGAGTCAGCAACGCACTGTACTTTCCCCTCTTCATCATCCTGAAACCCCACAATATGTAACGCCTTCGAACATGTGCCCCCCGTCTTGGAGAGCGCTAGCATTGCCCGTGAAGGATAGAGCCCAGCCGTCTTCTGCATGGGGAGAAGTACGAAATCCAGAGTTTTGAAATCAACACCGGGGATCAGTGTTAATTTCCCATCAATCCAACCGGCACTGGCGCGGCTCGCCATGTATTCGACACGCTCAATTAAGTAGGTGACAAGCGGTTGACACGATTCTTTATCGGAAGCATCAAGCAAATCGAGTTTGATCAACTGATCAAGCTCTGCCTCACCGTCACCAAGCAAACCCCAATGATGAGAAAGCAGGTATCCCGCATACCAATCAAGACGCCCTCTCAGAAAACAGGCCAACTCTTGTTCGTGTCTATTCTTAAAAAAACTACGAACACCGATGGAACACTGCTCTCTCTCCCCCTGCGGTGACCAGAGCATGCCATCCACTACATCACGCTCGTTGGCGCTTGTCAGGTTTTGAGTAACCGACACCAACAACATCGGCAGGCTCTGCCCGCAGCTCAACTCTGGATGGTGCAGGTTGAGGTAGTAAACGCTTTTGGTCTTTTTGAAGATGACTGAACCTGTTGCCCCCGGCGTGTATGCCCGGATCAAACCACTATCGAGCAAGGTCCGAATGCGGTTCTTCAAACGCTCCTGACTTAGCCCAGTTAACCGCGAGAGCTCTGCACGACCTAAATCCCGCACCACACCAAATCGATCAGCGCGGCATAACAGCACTGCAAGCAGCAAACGATTTACGACACTCAGTCGGCCCTGCTTCCGGCTTGCTCGGACATGAGCAAGGGGGGCGCCTTCGAGCGGCCCCTTTTGCTGCATGGCAACATCTGACAACTGAAGCGCCTTGCTCTCATGCTTTAAAAGGTGATGGATTACTCTGGCATGGACCACCTTAGACACGTCATTCAGACCAACCTGCTCAACGTCGCCTGGCGCCAACTCATATTGTCTTTTGGGGCGCCCTTGCCCGCTCACCAAGTCCCGACGAATCAGGACCTTAGCAGCGGTCAACGAATTCAGTGCTGCGCCCATCTGGCTATCTGAAATTCCAAATCGCCCCGCTAGCTCTTTAACACCCGAGCAAATGGGCCCTGCAACCAAACCGCAGTCAACCAAGCGTACCAATACATATTTCGCTTCAGGGCTGATCCCTTTCGCCGTACTGAGCAGCACTGAAAGCAGCATCTCGCTCACATTAATTTCCTAATTCTGTTAAGCCACATCTTATTTTGGCACAGAAAATACACCCTGTTTTAATAAACACTGATTACTAAGTAATTATTGAGTATTACACTTAGTATCTCAGCCAAGGTACAGTGAGATAAATCTAGGTAAAAATACTATGGAGAGCACGATGGCAGGCAGTGACTGGCTCAATATGAAGGAGATGGATCAGTTGAAATGGGCTACGAAGCATCTTCGTACCAAGGGAGAGACACACGAAGGCGCGCCCATCTCAGCCACCAATTTCGATGCCTGGCTAAGTCAAGAAAGGACAAAAGACTCTGCGCTCTTACTGAGAATGAAGCTGGCCTGGACCCAGGCTCAGCGAAGAAAAGCGGACAAGAACGCAAAGAAAAAAGCCTGCAGTTTCGTGCTCTCAGAACAGGCGAAACAAAAACTGAACAAGCTGGCGAAGCAGAACAAAAGCAGCATTACCAATTTTCTTGAGAGCCTACTCTCTGATGAGTACGAGCAGGCCACCCAACAGAAAAAGGTTGCCAAAAATGCCGCCAAGAGGGCCACAGACAAGGAGCAGCAACTAAAAAAGAAGCTAGGCTCCGTGTATTCAGCACTCCAGGAATGCATCAAAGAACTCACTCAACGCACCGTCATGATGGGGGCAGCAAACCTATCAATCGACAGCCTCTCGGAGGAGCAAAAAAGCGTAAGCGCCGAGCTTTACACGGAAACATTAAAAAAGCTGACGGATAAAAGCCTGATGAGCCTCCTCGATGAACAACTCTCTCGCAGCATGGAAAGAGCTCCGACCTAGCCGAGACCTATTCAGTGGTAGCTACGCCAATGCACACCAGCACAACAAGTGCAGCGCTTTCAGTCATTGCGACGAGACACCATGGGAAAATCTAACGGGCAACGCAGTCTAGATTCACTCGACAGTGAACACTTATCGCATGTTTATTGGGCTTAAATCATTAGAGATTAGCTCAACGAGCTGGACACAGACGCCAGCGTTGATTGCTAATACGAGAAAGCGCCCCATCGAGAGTCACCTGGCGGCGAGGCTAACTTTCCAAAATCCGAATGGGGGAACAGATGGGGGAACAAAAACAGTCAGGCACAAAAAAGCCCCGTTAAACGGGGCTTTCAGGTATAAATTTGGCGGTGAAGGAGAGATTCGAAAGCACCCGATCTCGTATTTCACATACCCTCCCCCCGGTTTATAAGGGCTGCAGCCATGTAGTGGTCGAGAGTTTTGTCCCATGGCTGTCCCATGAGGTATAGCCGTACCGTGAGTGGTCTGGGTGTGAGACAGGGCTATATGGGGTAAAAATGAAAATTCAGGTTGGTGGTTGAAAGTAGGTAATAAAGGTCAGGTTTCTTATCTATATCAATAAAACCCAATAAACACATAGCTTTCAGCCTGTTTTTCACTGGTCGGTTTTTGGTCAGCTTGGGTATTTTCTGGACAATCAGGAGAGGTTGTAACCTCATCTACCAAACCATTGATTTATAGGAGGTTTTTTATCCTGACCTTTTTAAATACCTTACCTGACCGACTTACGGTCAGGTACTCAAAGCCACGGCCTGTAAGGGCTGAGGGCTACTCTCCAACCTACCTGACCTTCCTGACCATGTTTTGCACCCCTTCCTGAAAATTCACTTTTCAAAGACCTTTCTCGCAGGCCTAGAAAGCTCTCACCCGCCCTTCTTTCCTGTGTCATGCTGTGAAACCAGCCAAATACGCTACAGCCAGCGCCCGCCGTGGCCTGGAGAGAATTAAACCTCTCTTCGGACACCACCAATACCCGCCCGAAAAAGACCGTGCGCGTTTTTGAAAACACACCTAAACCCACGTTTTAAAAGTTTTCGCCCAATGAAACCGGGCACTTCACCGCTACCACCTCCGCGCCCGTCCTGAGCACCTCCGTGCAACCGCGCTGCACTTTCCTTCAAAACTTTGCATTTTGTGAAATGGCCGATCGCCTGCAGAGGCCCACGGCCCGCCTGGGCTGCAGGTTCGTTTGCACTACATCTGAATTTGCACAAAAAAAGGACACGAAGCCCGTCGGCGGGAGGGGGATAAGTGCTTTTTCCGAAGATTTTTTCTTCCCGTTGAGGTTTTTAGGGCAGGTCGTCAGTAAAAATTTGGAAAAAGGTTGATGCGCCCTTACATACATCCCCCTGGCGTCTTTGTCAGGGTTTGGATGGGAGTCATGCGGGATGAGTGATCACGAGGATTTTAAAGCCGAGATAGCCCACGCCAGAGCTGTTATGGAGCCGTGGGTGCGCGATCATTACCAACCAATGCAGCTGATATCCACGCAGGATAGTGAAACGGGCGATTGGATAGACGACGATGCTGAGATCGATCTTTATGCCGAGTTGCACGATGAATTCGGAGACCGGTTTGGTGAAAGGCTGATCAATGAGGTCGCTGGCGAACTTGAGGCCGAGGAAGGTGACTGGGGACGGCCTGAGCGGGCTGGATAGCACGCAAGAAAAAGCCCGCATTGCGGGCTCGTTTACCAGGGAATTCGCTTACACCATGATGCCGTGCCGCTTGAGCAAAAAGGCACGGTAACGTGCCACATTCAACGCAACCTCCGAAGGCGTCAACTCGACGCTGTGATGAGCCCAGAGCGCGACATCGCAGGTACCTTTATAGAGAGTATTCCCCTCATACGCCGAACCAATCCGAAACGGTAAGGTTGAAGGACGTCGACCAAATTCGTTGGTTGCCCCAACCTTCACAGTCCCTTTAGTTTCATTCCGTACGGTTGTGAATTTTGCGCCAACTATGGTCACGATCAACGCGAAGTTAGCTCTGTCAATATCAACGCCTGACACCAAAGTCGTCCCACCTGGTGTTAGCGTTGTGAGAGTTGCATCGGTGTATCGTGCCGAGTTTTGGTTGATGTTTCCCGATACGTTACCGTAGAGCATGGCTCCGATGTTACTGCCGCTGCTGTAGGTACCTTCGAAAACCGGGCAGTGATCCGCATCCACCAGAGAGTCCCGGGTACGCACAACACGAAAAGTCGTTTGCAGTACCGTATCCGGAACCTCTGTCTGGATAAAGTTGGTGAGTCCCTTTAGTGTCAAATAGTCCGGCGTCTCAATTGGGGCACCTACTAAGGATGCATCTGGCTTATCCCACGCATAGTTACGTACTGCCCTCGCCACTCCCCCACTGAGAAAATGAATTGCTTCAATCCCGCGCGAAACAGGCGGGAAAAACTTGTGCATACCACTGTCGATGCCATTTGTATTTTGAACAAAGAAAGCTGTGCCGCTCATAATAACTCCTACTTATATTAAGCCTGCTGCGACACATGCCACGTGCCCAGCCAGATATTGATAGTACTGACGCCGTGTGCTGCCTTGGGGATGGAGCCAGTCGCTGAGCTCAGTCTGGATAGAACCGGTAACGGGTTCGACCACTCCTGAGTCCAACATATAACCTGCTTCCTGTGAGTAGAACGCCCAAGAACTTGCCACGCTGATGCCAGGGTCACTTAGTTGCCTGCGTGCGTTCAAGATCGCGCGGATCAATGGAATGTAATGACTCGTCCATAAAGCATCGCGATCACGCGCAGCTGCTCCAGAATTACGAGCGGCACCAGGCATACATCTAATTATTTTTGCGTTAGGCCATGCCGCCCTAAACTGAGTATGAAACAGAATATCGTTTTCATAAATTGTATTGTAAATCGTTTGAGCAGTTTGATCTCGAATATCATTAGTACCCAAGGCATTAATAATAATATCGGGGGCCTGCAACCCGAACCGCGCTTGATAATCCGCCGGATCAAATATATAACCATTCTTAACGAACTCCGCCCTGTCGGATGAAGTTGCCACTCTAATAAATGGATTCAAAGCTGACATATTTGGTTTAGTACCTGCCAAATAAGCCGCTTCAGCACCCGGTGCAATCGGAGCACGCGTCGTGTCTTTATAAGTAAATTGATCACCCGACCAGGACTGACGAGCCTCACCAAGTAACCCAGAACGATCCCAGCCATCCGACTCCGCTTCTGAACTTGGATACGTGCCAATAAAGCTCGGGGCATAGCCCCACTCAGTTAAGAACTGATTGAGCAACATAGGGCCCTGGTGATTGCCGATGCTGTCTGCAAACAGAAGGATACGTGGGGCAGGCGCTGGACCTACTGGTGGGTTTGGAGCGGACCGAACCGTGAGGTTCAGCACCGATCGGGTGGATGCATTACCCCGGACTGGGCGCGTATACAACTTGGCTGCAGCGCCGAGTTCCGACGGCGTAAAGCGAATCGACTCAGACGACGACAGAATCACGGGGTGAATATCAGCCGCCAACGTCGCTTGGGTGTGATCGCTGTCATCGCGAACCTCAAGCAACCCATCGACGTACAGGGTCAGAGGCACACCATCAACCCCACAGATCTCCTGCGCCATGTAAGCCGTGCTGTTTGGCAGAGGTTGCTGGTTATCTTTGCTGGGAGAACTTAGATCTGCGAGCACGAACCCCATGATGTCCATGCTCCAGAGCCCCTCGTAAGGGACGCTACACCAGCTCAGGCTGCCGAAGGACGTCCGCTCAGGGGCAATCTCCCAAAGACCGAAGCCGTCGCGGTCTTGGAAGCGAGTACCAGGTGAGGTTTGCCGCGCCACCTGCAGGCCAGGCAGAGAAAAACCGTTCTCATCGATCGCCCCAAAGGCGAATCCGAACTCATCCAAGATGGCAAGAATCACACTGCTGTCTTGTTGAGCGATCAGCTTCAAAACCGCCTGTACTGCTCCAGCACTGGGGTAAGTCCCGACAAGCACAGGGTTGCCGTTGTCGTTGTGGTACAGGGTGAGATAATCACCGTCGCTGCTCTGCAGGCTGAAATATTTGTAAGCCGTGTTGGCAGTAGCTGCCAACCCCGCCTCAACGCTTGGCACGATGCCGGCTAGCAACTGCGCGGCATCGCGGGCAGTAGTAGCGTCCTGAACGGCAGCCTCAATGATGGCGAGGGTGTCAGTCACATCGTTGAACTGAACCGAAATACGATAATCGCGCTTCCCACTCGCAATACGCAGGTCATAAAGGCCATTGGGCGCTGCAAACTGCACCAGGCCGTCCGAGTCAGCTGCAAAAGGACTTTGTAGTATTACGCCGTTGGCCTTAACAACACCGACTGCGAGAGTTTCGGTGCCACGTACATACACATAGCAATTGGCCCCGGGCAGCTTGTTGCCCTGGTCATCCTGGGCAAAGAAGTTCTTGAGTTCCAATTTAGGCTCCGGTGATGGGCTTGAGCTGCCCAGAAAGTTGTGTGCCGGTACCGGCGTGGCCGGCGAAGATCGCCGCGTTGGTAGGTACGGGACTTGAGGCGTGTTGATGGCCTGCAATATCGCTATTCATCTGGATCATCAGGTCGATCACGTCGCACAGCACCTGCAGCACGTTCACGCTCTCGGAGCCAATCCAGTTGGTGGGTGCCACACTTTTACGGGCGCCCTTGATGCGCTCCAGCAGCGCGCCGCCCACGGTCAGGTTGAGTTTTTGAGCCACGACCTGGTTGAGGTCGCGGCCGCTGGCCAGGTGCAGGTCGTCCAGCGCCGCCACGCTCACAGATCCGCCCGACAGCAGCTTGAGTGCGCCCAGTGCCTCTATGGTCTTGATCCCCCCGACTGACTCAGTCGAGTGGTCATCAATCTCCAAGGTGCTGCTCTGATGACGCTCAGCATTGGTCAAGCTCTCAATCTCGCGATCGATCGACTTGTCACGGATCCGGCCTTCGGTTTGGCGCAGCCAGTTACCGTCCGCATCGACACGCTGCTGGGCGCTCTCGCTGTGCTGCCACACCTGGTCACCCTTAGGCACCTTTGGCAGGCTCAGGCCATGCGGCAGGATCGTCTGGATGTACGGCTTGTTTGGCAGGCCATAGGCGAAACACACCACGACCTGGGTCCCCTCTTCGGGGAAGGCGAAAAAGCCCATCTCATCACCGCCCATCGGCATGGGCAGCGGCACACCGGCCAGTACCGGCAACGCCGGGTCTGGCTCGCCATCCGATCCCAGCAGCTCGATGTCCACTGCAAAGCGCGGGCGGAAGTCGTCGCAGATGCCGGCCCCGGCAGGCGCATCAGCCACACCAACGACCCGGGCAAAGCGTGGCAAGTGGTAGCCACCGGTGAGTTCGGGAAATTGCCGCTCTACACTGCGGCGGATTGCGTCTTCCATCGGATCGCCATTTGGTTGCCGGTGAGCGTCACCTGGGTGATGCGCTCGCCTTTGTTGATGGATGCACCTGGTCGCAACCCGGGAAGGGCCGCGATCATCGCGCTCTGATTGTTTTGGTAGTCCTTGAACAGAGAGACAGGCAGGTGCAGGGGCGGTCGGGTACCGAAAAAACTATCGGCCCAACTGCCCACAAACACTTCGCCATTGCCTTGCTGCTGCCAGATAAAGTCGGGGATACCGAAAACCCGGGGCAAACTGTCCATGGCCTGGTAGCCGGCAGCCAGGTTGTAAAAGAACGGGGCTTTTACCTTGGCGTAGGCCTTGTCCGGAACACGAAAGCTCAGCCCGGTCTTCTGGTTGACTTCGGCCAGTACCGTGCTCAGATCCGCATGACGCAGGTTGAGCGGCAACGGGTTGGCCAGGATCGCGGCCATCTCGCGACAAAACAGTACCTGCTCGATCGCGTTGGACGAGGTGCAGCGCTCGACGTAACCAATAAAGTGACGCTGCAGCAGGCTGTCGTTGTAGCCGATGTCGAGCGTGACCAATCCCGTCACCGGCGCCGCGGCCTTAATCGTCAGTGTTGCGCGGCCAGGGGTTCGTAGTTCCAGGCGAACGTCATCGCTGACAAGCGGATACACCACACCGCCGATGCTCAGCACCTTGTGCAGATTCATGCTCACGACACACCGCCCAAGTAGTTATCCAACTTTTTCAGCGTGGCTTCGAACCCGGTCAATTCCTGACCCGCCTCGCCGTTTCCGCCTGCACCTGGTGCAGTTACGGATTGCCCCGGGGCACCTTGCTGGGTCACGCCCTTACCGGCCCGGCGCGTCTCTACCCGCTCAGGGTTTGAGAGTTTTTCCGACAATGTGAATTGCACAAGCCAAGCCCGAAGCGTGTCGTCTTCCCGGGCGCTGACGCCATCCGAAAACTGCACCTGGCGTACGCCAAACGCGGACGCGGTATCGTTTACAACCCGGTAGGTTTTGAGTTGGCCACCGGTGCCGGTCGCCTCGGCCAAACGCATCAGGGTGCGCAGAAACGTGTCATTCACGAACGGGATTTGCAGCGTGATGGCCAGTGTCTTTGGCTTAAACCCTTTGTGAGCGGAGTCGGTGTTGCTGGTCTGTCCGGACAGATCGTCACTTTCGATCCGCAGGTTGGCGGTGACCTTGATGTTTTTACCGCGCACCTGTTCGCCATCGAGCAATAAGGTCATAGGCCCACCAGCTCACGAACAAAGCCCAATCCTTTCAGGGATCCGACCAGCAGTACCCCAGCGGATAGCCCCCACTCATGACCAGGTGCATCGCCCTGCAGCAGTTGCCGGCGCAACTCGGCGGCGTTGCCCGGGCCGATCAGGCGAGCGCGCATGGTGTCGTCAGCAGCGCCGCCGGCGAATTGAGACTTCAGGTCGGCCAATTTCTGAGCCTGCGCCTGTGCCTGGCTGGCTTTGCGAGCGGCCATCTTGGCTAGGTCGGCCATGGGCGAGCTATCGGCGTAGCTTTCCAGCGCCGACAGCTGGCTGTTCAGGGCTTGGGTGGCGGCCTTGGTCACGGTGCAACGCTCAAGCGGCAAAGCGCCCCAGCGCGGCAGTGTGCCGGCTGTAGGCAGTTCCCACTTTTCAGCGTCCAGGGCGAACAGGTTTTGGGCTCTACGTTCGGCGCGCTGCAGGTCTGGCATGGGCAGCAAGGCATTGAACCGGGCCAAGGTCGCGGCGAACTTGTCGTAGCGCGTGCCCAGGAACATCACCACCAGGGCGTATTGCGAGCCTGCCGGACGGCTGTCGTCGCCGGTGTCTTCCAGCTTTTCGCCCAGTTGCTGCAGCAAGTTAGGAGCCGACAGGTAGCGCTGATAACCGCGACCCTGCCCCACACCACTTTGAAACGGCGTCACCACCAGACAGGCCGGCACCTCGCCCAAAGCATCGACCAGACCTGCACGGCCAGCGGCGACGGCAGCTTCTGCAGCAGCACCAACCGGGCCCGGCGAAGTGGTGGCTAAGTCAGCCAGGCCTTCAAGTCGCTGCCCGGCACTGGCCAACTCACTGATGGCCAGATCCTTGGCGGCATCGAGGTCGTTGAGCCACTGGGTCGACTGCTCTGGCCAACGCATGACCACCGGTGCCCAGTTCATTTCAACCAGCCAATAGCTTTCATCGCTGGCAGGTCACGCTCGGCCAGGGCCTTGGACAAGGCTTTTTTAAGGCTTTCAGCCTGTTGCAAGGCACCTTGCTTGTGGGTCACCAGGTGCTGGCCAACGACGTGCAACTGGCCGGCGTTGTGCTCGCGAAAGACCTTCTCTGCGTCGTCGCCGTAGCAAGGACAAAGGGCGTCAAACCCGCTCAATATCAGCCCGGTCAAGTTCACCTGGTCTTCCAGGACGCTGTCGTATCGATACAGCTCGCCCAGTGCGTCGGAGTTAAAACCCGACTCAATGTACCGAGTGCAGCCGCTTTTGATCTCCGCAAGCTTCTGCGGATAGAGCTTGGCCAGCATTGTGTTCAGGTCATCTACCCAGCCTCCATTTTTCCAGATTTGCCCGGGCTCGGGCTTTTGCACCGTGTAGCCGTCGGGGATCGTGCCTACACCCGTTAGGGTGAGTGGCTCAAGGGTGGCCATGTTGTAGACGATCAAACCGTTGAGGTAATCCAGCAACTGCCAGCGTTTGCCAGTCCAGCACGCGGCCTTGAGCGCCGGAATGTCCGTCGGCGGCGGCACCTGCACACAGCCACCAGGTATAAGAAAAACCCCCGGTTCCATCGGCGACTCTTCGGCTTCGACTGGCCCAACGTATAGGCCCAGGTGATTGGTTTGGTAGACGGTTCTAGTGTTCATGCCGGGCCTCAATACTTAATGCAATACAGCAACGCGATGTTGGCGGGACGGGACTCGTTACCGCCGGACGCTGCAACGGTAATGTTGTGGGCGTGCGCGGCTTGAACGCCGGTTATCGCTTCGTGTACGTGGTTGCCGGCATCCGCAACCGAGATGTTATGGGCGTGGGAACCCGCCGAGCCCGTGTTGTCAGAACGCGTGTCGCCGACGGAAAAGTGCCCCGCACCGACTGAAGTGGAAATATTGAGAGCAAGAGGCCACATACCGTGGCTGTGCTCGCCTTGCTTGTCGCTGGATGCTGCGTGGGTGTGTTCACCGTTGGCCCTCACCGTCACCGGGTGGTTGTGTTCACCCTGCGCGTCAGCGTGTGCGGTGTGGACGTGAGAGGCGTTTTGTCCCTCTTGATGAGAGCCCAGCAGGCGCCCTGGATCGATTGCACCCGAATCATCCCAAGAGCGGACAAACTTGCCCCGAAGGTCGGGAACAACGAAGGTAGTCACACCGTCACCGGCACCGAACGTGGTGCCAATTCGTGCAAACAGCCTGGGGTAATTCTCCCGCCCGAGGTGGGTTCCGTTACACGCGATCCATCCCGCTGGAGCAGATGTCATTGCAAAAGCTGCAACCATGCCCGCCAGTGAGTTATTGATCTGTTGATCAAGTTTGTTCAGCGCTTTGGTGGTCGCCAAAATATCGCTGCTGTCAGTGCCAGGATCGTCGCTTTTAGCGTTGGGCAGATTGCCCAGGTCTACGTCGTCCTTGGTCGTTGCCCGGGCGCGCAGGTTTGCGTAGTCGCCATTGCGCAACGCGTATTGCTTGACCAGGGCTCCGGTGATGGGTTCGCTGACGCGCAGATCTGTGATCTCACCTGACACGTCAACGCGGGCCAGCTCCACCACGTAATGGGCTGTACCGTTACTGTCGACGTAATCCGATTTAGTCTCACCAAAGACCACTTTCCACGTGGCCACCGAGTCACTGCCTTCCCGTGCCAGTGCGACGTCCAGCCAGGCTTTGGCGGGTAACGCTGGCAACTGCGCCCGGACAGGCTCGGCCAGCTCTATGCGGATCCCTTCAACATAGGCAACGCCCGCCTTGACCTGGTACAGCCCGAAACTGCGCTCCATCTGCAGGCTGTCGGCCAGAAAGCACACCCGGCCAAACACATCACGATTGCTCATGCGCTCGCGCAAATCGATACCGTTCAAGCGCACGGTAAAGTCGTGTTGCCACGTGCCGGCATCGACGGTGATGCCTGTCAGTGCCTGCGCGCCGTTGAACTCCACCAGGAAGTTGCGGGTGATGTTGTTGCCTATCTGCAGCGGCGGTATGTTCATGCGCTTCTGCTGCACAGGAACGGTTGCCACGGCAAGCAGCACGCCCTCTGCGGCTTCAAGACCAATCCAGTTAAAGTCCCAGTCACCCACGTCTGAGCCGATCATCAGGCTATAAATAACCTGGTTAGGGCTGACATAGCCTTTGCGGTCGTACTTCTTTGAAAAGACGATCTGGGCTGCAGGCGGCTTGCCCGCGGCGCGATCAACCGGGGCGTTCGGGTCTAGACCTGGAACAAGGGCCAGAACGAAGCGAGCAATATCAAGCTTCTCCCCAGCACCTTGCTTTTGGGCAATCAGACTTTCGCCGGCAAGGGTAATGCTAGCTCCCATGGGTGCTCCTAAAGGGGTCGTTTAAAAAGGTGAGCACGGCCAGCTCGTTGATCACCACCAAGCGGCTTGCGCTGTCGTCCAGCGTGGCAATCAGGGTTTGCTGGTCGTCGTTGAAGTCGGCCACGCCGATATTGAGTTTCACCGGGGTGATCGTGACGAAGTCGTACCGCCTGCAGGTACGCCCGTACTGCTGCATCAGCACGCGCAGCAACACCGGGTTTTCACTCAGCTGGGTGTCGGATAGAAGCAGCAACACCACATCCCAATCGAGACCCGGCAAGCGCTCTTGAATCTCCACGTAACCCACGCCCAGGCGCTCGAATACACGCACCATGCCGGCAGTGCTGCCTGCGTCCACGGCATTTACAAAGGCGTATTTAACCCGCAGGCGATAGAGCCTTTCGGGCTCACCATGAAAACGTTGAATGTCGCGCTGCCAAGCCAGCAGATCGAGCACGCTCAGGTGGCAGGTCTCGGCGTCCATCTGCAGCAGCGGCCAGTTCAGCCAGCCCTCGACCTTGCCCCACCACGATTGCGCAGCCACTTTAATCTTGGCCAGCTCGGGGCCATCGAGCCAAAAAGGCAGACTCAACTTAAGCATTCAGGACCACCTCAACCCCGGATAGGCGCGGGATGGTCAGCTCGGAAATGATGTCGGCGTTATCAAAGTGCAGCGAGTCGATGCCCGGAAACTGTTGGTGCAGCTCTTCACCCAAGCGGCTAAAAGAAAAGCGTGCCTGGGGGTGAGTCAGCGTCGGCTGGTAGTCACTGTCCGTGCTCTCGCGAAAAGCGGCACGGATGAACAATTCAATATCGGACTTCAACGCTGGCCAGCGTTCTTCGCCTACCTCAACATTTGGCCAGACCGCCAGTTTCACGGTGTGCCGCGTGGCGGGCATCTCTAACACCAGCAGGTCGTCCCCATGGCCATGGTTGCCCTGGTCACGGATGTAGTTGTTGATTTCGGCCAGAAAGGTGCCCGCCGGCGAGTTGGCTTCAAACAGCACAAAGGCGTTGGCACTGCCGGGGCCCCGGGGCGCGTTGTGCTCAAAATAAACACCATCGGGCTGCACGCCCGGGAACGCCGCGATCATGGCGCGATACACAGCGTCGGTGTGCCATTGGTTGACCGCTGAGAATTGATTTCGAGCACGCAAACGCAGTTCGTCGTCGGGCTCGGTGTCCGCACCTGGTTGACTCAGCCAGCCATCAGCGTTCACCACCTGGACCACCCCGGGCACCGGCTCCGGCAGAATGGAAAAGTAACCCGGGGCCAGATTGAAGCCACTGCCCGCGTACTTGGCCTGAGCCAATACCCTGATCTGAGATTCGCCATCGGCAAAGCTGGCCGCTGCTACTGTCACCAGTTCGTACACATTGCCGTTGATCGCTATCGACTGCACACGGGTACCGGCTGGAACTTCCAGCAAACCGGCCAGCGCGCTGCGAGTGAACAGCAACAGTCCCTCAGCCTTGGTCGCAGGCTTGCGAGTCACGTTAACTGCCCAGGCCAACATATCCAGCCACGCATCCTTGGCCGTTTTAACAAAGAAGTTCGGCAACACGGTGCCGGCAATAAATTCGATCAGCCACATAACAGGCTTGGTCACCAACGCAGTGATCACCCGCCAGAACGGTGACCAGGCACTGGTGTTGCTCAACTTGCTGCCCTGGGCGACGACTTCCCGCTCCCAGGCCGCACGCAGCTTTGCCTCGGTGGTCGGAATACCGGCGTCACTCAACGCCTTTTTAAAATCTACGTCACTCACAACACTACCTCGACAGATCCAAATTCAACGGTTTTGGCGGTAACCAGGTACTTGCCCTTTTCCTCTTCAAGAATTCGGACGGTGCCCGGTACCAGGCGCACGTCAGCTTCCACCAGAAGCTCCAGCTGCTGGATGCAGTCCGATTGACGAAAGCGATCGCGCTCGGCCACCAACGTCACCAACAACCCGCTTTCGCGGATCATGTGACCGATGTCCTGAGCGATGCTGGCCCGATCGTCAACCAGCAGCGGCTGGTTCGAGGGGTCCAGGGTCAGGTCGTTATTGGTGATCAGCAGATCGATGTAGAGGCTCATCCGCCCACCGCCATGGCCATAATGTTTTCCATCTCCAGCGGGGTCATTTGTTTGCTGGTGTAGATGTTCACGTTCTCTACAGGGCTGCTCTTGTTCTGGTTGTTGGTGTTCTGGATGCTGGTCAACAGGCCACCAGGTGGCACAGCCGAGGCGCGTGGGGGGGACAGGCTTGGAATCGCCGCATTGATGCTCTGTTGGACTTTTCGAGAACGCTCAGCCTGCTCACCGGCACCCATGGCCGCATTGGCCCCCGGGATCTCCGGCATGGCGCCGAGACTCGCTTCGATGTTCACACCGGGAATCTTGTTCAACATCTCGATCAGGCCATTGATGGCCTTTTGAAAGATCGAAACGATGCCGTCCCAAGCGGCTTTGGCCATACCTGACCAACCACCCATGGAGCCAAACCAGTCCGACAGTGCGGAGAGCTGGTCACTGACCCACTTGAACGCGACCGTGTTCATTAGTGCGCTGCTCAAGTCGTCCCAGTAATAGATTGCGGCGCCGACGATCGCGACCAGGGCGACAATGCCGGCGATGATCAGACCCACCGGGTTGGCGTACATGGCAGCGTTGACCAGCCAAATCGCGCCCTGCCAGAGCAACATGGCGCCCTTTACCAGCCCCATCCACACCACCATCAGGATCAAGCCGGCGACAAACGCGGTGACCATGACGGCGTGGTACAGGAACATGGCAATGCTTTTCCAGCCGGTCCAGGTGAGCACCTTCCAGACGACGACCAGGGACAGCCACACCATCTTGCTCAGCCCGACGATAAACGTCATAGCCGCCATCGCCGCCGTAAGCCCCAGGATCGTCAACACCGTGATGCCAATCACACGCGTGATGTTGGGAAACAATTGAGTCCAGCGGGTCAGCGTGCCGGCGATGCCGACCAGGCGGTCCATTAACGGCGCCAGAATCGGAATCAGTGCCTGACCGAACGCAATACGCAGTGCTTCCACTGCAGCACCAAACTGTTGCCATGGATCCACCATGGCCTTGGCCATGTTCGCGGCGTCCTCCAGACCACGGACTTTGCCCAGCTTATCCAGGCTGTTTTTGAATCGGTCGGTATCTTTGGACAAGGCGGTGATGACCCGCGCCCCTTCGCCGCCGAAGGCCTCGGTCAGCTTTGCCCCGGCGGCAGCGCTGTTCAGGTCGCCAAACTTGCCCTCGAGCTTGGCCAAAATGTCGGCCATCGGTATCAGTTGACCGTTCTGGTCGTTGAATTTCATGCCCAGCTTTTCGGACGCTGCGCCGATGTTCTCGAAAAACGACTTATACAGACCGCCGGCGTCGCCACCCTCCATGGTGCTGCTCAACGTGCCGATCACCGCGAACTGCTCGGCCAGATCAACACCCGCCGTATTGGCGATCTGGCCAACTTCCTTGAAGGCATCCTTGAGCTGTGCGCCGTCGGTACGGAACAACTGGGCCGCCAGTGCCGTCTGGCCTCCCATTTTCTCGACCCATTCACTTTTGCCCATGGCATCCGCCTGGGTTTTGAACAGGTTGTACATGGTGCCAACATAGGCCCCCATGGTCTCGGCGTCGGACTTGGTCGCCTTGGCCAACAGGTTGCTGGTGTTGGTGAACGTGGCCAGCTGTGAGCCGCTCAGGCCCTTAATGGCGCCTTCGATGCTGTACGCAGACGCCACAAAATCCCGGGCGTTTTCCCCGTATGCCACGGAGAACTCCAACGCCTTCTGATTCAGTGCGGTCAACGCGTCCTCAGCTACCCCCAGTGAACGGACTTCGCCCAGGGCGCGGTTCATCTCCAGCGCCGGTTCCAGGGACTGGCTAATCGCAACACCCGCGCCCACCATGCCCGCGAGCCCAAGGCCCATGGTCTTGATGTTGTTCTGACCTTGCTCTGCCAAGTCCGAAAAGCTGGTTTTAACCTTGCCCAACGGCGCGGTGATCTTGTCGGTTAGGCTCAAGATAAAGGCCAGGCGGGCGCTGCGATCTGCCATGTGTCGTTACCCGTTCAATGCAAGAGCGATGGCGTTGGCCACCGCGATTTCCATGCGTTTCCAGTGTTCGTCTTCCAGCCACTTGGCCGTGCCCATGTTCTCGATCGAGGGCTCAGCCCCGGGCAGCCAGCGGTTGGTCAGGGCCATCAGCTGACCCAGCCCGTCCTCGCTCAGTCGCTCTGCGTGTTCGAGGGCTTTTTTACGATGATTTCAACGTCTGGCCCGTACTCTTCCAGCAGCGCACCGGCCAGCTGCATGACCATCACCGGGTTGACCAGGAGGGGTTTCAGCGTGGCGCGTTCCTGTTGGTCGACGGTGTTGACCAGCAGGTTGTTGGCCGGCGACACCTTGTTGTTGGCGGTCAGGCCATTGAAGTACTTGGTCACGTCCTGCGGGGTCAGGGTGAAAGTGAATTCCTTTTCACCAATTTCCAGGGTGATTTCGCGGCGTTCGGTCATCGTATTTATCCAGTCAGGGTTGGGGTAACAGTTAACGCATGCAGATCCTGCGGACGTGGTCTTGCAGTCCCAGGATCATTTGTCGGCTGAGATCGAGTTGATCTCTGAGGGTGTAATAATCCGGTCCAGCGTCTGCTGTGAGTTCGGCGGTGGCTGCATCAGCCACGCTGCCGGCGCTGGTCTGGTCAGACTTGGGGCTACTGCAGGTGGCGTTGACACGCAGCCACTTACGGCCATCAACAACATCGCGCTGCAGGTCAGCGGTTTTAGAAAGTGCATGGTTAAGTGCCTCGGTTCGGGTACGGTCGTTTTCGTCACGATCGGCGAGCATTTCGCCGCTGATACGGGCCGCTTCGCGCAGGCCGGTGACTTCCAACTGGGCGGTGTCGCGTTGACTACGTGCGCTGTCGCGCTCATCGATGAGGAGGCCACCCGAAAACCAAAGAGCAAAAGAGATTGCAATCAAAACGGTAGTGGAAAAATTCATAGTCCTACCTCGCACAACTCACGCTCAGCGGCACGACGATTGACCAGACCGGCCAGCTGTTTGCCGCCGGCATAAATCCAGCGGGACAACTGGGCGCAAGCGCCCTGGGCGTCACCAGCGTTGAGCAGGCGCAGCAGTGTCGAGCTGGAAAACTGCCCCTCACCGACGTTGTAAACAAAGGATCCAAGGGCAGCGCGGCGAGTGTCCGGCAGCGGTACACGCACTTGGCGATCCACCGCGGTCAGTGCGATACGCAATTCACGCTGCAGCAGCTGGTCGCACTGGGCCGATGTGGCCCGATCGCCCAGCTTTACGCCCTGGATGACGCCTTCACAGATGGTCGGAATGCCCACCGGATCGAGGTAAGCAACCAGTGAACGACCTTCGAACCAGGTAACCAATGCACCGGTCATGCCCAGCGCACCCGTTAACGCACCGATGACGATCTTGTTGCGTAGGCTCATTACTTGCCCTTCCAGTCACGCAGCATCTGGCGGTACTTAGGAACCAGCAGAAAAATCTGCAGCACCATGTAGAACGCGGTCAGCATGTAGGCAACTGCCGACCAGTCGACCGCACCTGTTGCACCGGTAGCGGCTACGGTGATTGCCGGTGCCGCTTTGGCGAAGGCAATGACAGTGTCCTGGGCGGCCTGATTCGTGCTCATCGGAGAGCTCCTTTCTCAAAAATGGTCTGGCATGGCACGCAACGCAGGATCCCGCCCAGTGCCTGGCGTGCTGCAGGGATTTCGCCGTCACAGTCCAGGCATTCGTTACGGCTTGGCCCGCTCGGGCGCGACTGAGCCAACTGGACGGCAATCGCTTGGTCACGTTGGCGTTGCTCCGTTGCCTGGGCGCGATCGAACGGGCAAGACATCAGCTCAAGCCCTCGATTTCGGAAGCGTCCAGGTACGGCACGCCGTTGATGCGGATAAAGTCCGGACTGGTGACGTCATACGGCACCTTGTGCTTGGATTTTTCGCCGCCTTTGGGGTCGACACCGAGCAGGCTGGAAACCCGCAACTTGCAGCCAAATGCCTCCACGCGCAGCTCTTCATCGCCTGCCTTGGCAAAGAACACGGTGTCGAACGGATCAAGCTTTCGAAAACTGCCTACAGAACGTGCGGCCTCGATCAGCAGGTTGAAGTTGGTGGTGTCGAACTCCATCTCACCGCTGGCCGAGACATCACCGTCTACGTGGCCGTTGGGTACGCCGCGGCTCTGAGCCACAGCGGTGTTGTCCGTGATGTCGAGGGTGCAGCTTTCAACGTGAATGAGCAGATCGCCCAAGTTCACGTCAAAGTTTTTGCCGCCAATGCGTGACATAGGGGATTACTCCGAATCGTCGGTGGAAAGGTCGAGGGCGATGTTGGCCGTCAGGTCTTTCGGGCAGTTGAGCGGTCGGATCTTGATGTACATCTCGACCTTGGTTTTGCTGAGCCATACCAGAACGATGTCGCCGTCCTTGGGCGCTTCGATTTCACCCGGGAACACCAGGCCGGCGAACGTGGCGGACTTGGCCATCTGGCGCAGTGGCTTCATAAACGCACTGATGGCAGCGGCCATGCTGTTGGGGGTGTTGTTGAGTCGGCGATCACCGACGCGGCGAATCAGCAGCGGGCGCACCTGGCGCGCGGCTTTGTCAGCCAGACGCAAGTACTCCACCACCTGGAAGTCACTGTCAGGCGCATCGAGCATGTTGCCGTCGCCCCAGAACACGCCCGGGTAATCCGGGTAGGTCTGTGAAACAGAGAAACGTGCCTTGTCCAACTCGGCACGGGTCGCCGATGGCAGCGGCACTTTGTCCAGGTCGACAGGTACGGGACCCAGACCTAACAGAGCGCCGGACGCCACACGCATAGGGGTGTCGGCAATGCTCACGGCAGCATTTGCCAAGCGTCCGGCAAGTACGCCAAGGTCATTGCCGTGCAACTGGGGGACGACGAGGACACGCGGCGCGGCAAGGCCCGCGGTAATCGCTCGCTGCTGGGTCAGATATTGATCCCAGGTCTGCAGAGGGGTGATACCGGCACTGGCCGCCATCACGAAAGCCCGACGGCCGTAGATGTTGTTCAGCTCGATCGCCGCGTCATGCATAGCCGACAGTTGCGCTGCAGCCGTGACCGGTTTGGTGATCACCACCGCCTCGACCGAAAATCCCTGCTGCTGGGCATTTTCCAGCGCGTCGGACCAATCACCATCTGCCGCGATCGGCGCCGCCAGACAGGCCCAGCGATCGCCACCGTTCAATTTGGCGGCAGCGATCTGGGTTTTCAGATCACTGGCCGGAAGGCCCAGTGCGCTGTCCAGGTCGCTGTCGGTGTTCAAAGGGATCAGCGTGCCGACGCTCTTGGCGCCGGTGCCAATGAAAAGGAAATAGCGTTCGATCTCAGTCACGGCACCCTGGCCCAGATTGAGATTGTTAACGCTGACTTTGCCGAGTGCCATGCAGTGCCTCGCTAGCGGGGTGAATTAAGGATTTGGTGAAAGACCTGGTTAACCAGGTCGCTGGTTTCGTTGCCGCTGCCCACACCGAGGAACTGGCGTTTTGGCAGGGTGATGTCCCAACTTTGCGCGCCCGACGACTCGGTTCGTTCATCGTTCAAAATGCGGATCAGCAGACCGGCCTTGGCGTAATTCACATGCTCCTGAATCCACGCTACCGAAGGCCGGGTCAGTGTTTTTTTGCCCTTCTGCCGGGTGCGAAAGCCCAGACGACGCAAGCGCTTGGCTTGTTTGTCCGTGCAGGCGATACCAGGCGGGACTTTGTTCCAGCGGCGCATTTGGGCAGCGGTACGCCGCTCGCTGGCCCCGTTGTGCTGCTGTGATGCAACCCAACGAGTCAGAGCGTTTTTCCAGCCCAGTTCGGCCTCGTCGGCGCTGATACGGGTGACTTGCAGCAGCTTGGCCAAGCCCGCTTCCATCTTCTTTTTGCCCTTGGCCGAACCTTTGCGCTCAGCGAACGGAGTACCGTCCAGGTTCTTCTGCTCGCGCACGCGCTTGCGACCCATCGAGCGCACACGCTTGGTGACGTTATTCAGTAGACGACGGCGCAACTGGGGCGGGAGTTCAAGCAGGGCCAACTGGGCATCAACGCTGAGTGCTCCCCTGACATCGAGGTTGAGCGGATTAGCGGCCATTGCTGGCCACCTCGCCGTGCTCGGCAATCCAAAGGTCGAACGGTACAAACGCCCAGGTCTTACCGAAGGCCACGATCTCGCCGGCGGGATCCTCGGCCAGGTACTGCGGCTCGTTGAATTCCAGGGTGATGTCTACGTCGGCCAAATCGTTGTCGAGCATGCTGATGTCGAACTTTGGCGCCGGCAGTTCGTCGCGGTCGCGGCTCGGGTCATTGGTTTCAAGCCAGCTTCCCACCAACGCCATCAGACGCCCCGGGTGATCCGCAAAACTCTCGAGGACAATCGTCGCGCTGTAACGCATATCGCCCATGTGCAGGCCGCCAACGTCGGGTTTCCAGATCAGGTCCAGGTTCACCTGGTTGGTCCAGCTGTCGAGCAGTTCGGGCAGCACCAAGCGGTGCTCGATCAGGAACGTGGTGAGGGCTTTGAGTTTGATCACAGCAGCGCCGCCGTAATGCGCCCACGACCCTGCAGCGATCGAACGGCTTGCTGGCTGAAAGCGAGAAAGGTCTCGGAGCGCTCGGGCAATTCCTTGCCGGTGTTCTCGGCGCTTTCGCGGCGGGTGATGGTGGCGAACTGGGTCAACAGATTGGCTTTGGCGCGGCAATACACGGCGCGTTTGTACGTCGCTACGTGAAATGTGCGCTCCGGCAGCACCGTAGGGTCAGCAGATTCAACACTGGAGACACCTACCGCCTGCCATCTGGCTTTGAGTCTGGCCAGGTCAGTGTTGACCTCGGTCATCGCCGAGAGCAAACCATCGACCAGCGTCTCGACCAGGTACTCCCCTGGAAGGCGATAGGCCTTCTGAAAATCAGCCAGAGAGAGGTCGGGCCAAAAGCCGTCATTCTCGATCTGCCGCTCCACAAACTTGGAGGGGTTACCTGTAAAGCTCATCGCTGGCCGCTCGAGTAGGGGCGGGAAAACTGTTTCAGTGGGACAGGGCCATAAATGGCTGACTCACATCCACAGTTTCTCGCCGGGGGGGTAGTCGGTTATTCGGTGGCCGGTTTGGCCTGTTGTTTTTTCAAGGCGCGCAGGCAGTTTTCGATGCGTACACCCACGCCGATGCTCGGATACAAATCAGTGGCACGATTGAAGTGCAGCAGAGCCAGCCCCCAGTCCTTGGACTCCATGGCACGGATACCCACTAACTTGTGGTACTTGGCCGGGATCTGTTCCGTCAGTTCCCACTCACCGTCAACAAGTGACAACAAGTCGGACAGGTAAGGCTCCGGACTGCGCTTGGCCTTGTATTCCGCATAGGCCCAATCGCACACGGCGTCAGCAACAAAGGTCTGGATGTCGCGTTTAAAACGCTCAGGCATCTGCTGCCCCTGCCCGATCGCGAAGTGGGCCAGCTCCATGCCGTCTTCGAACTCTTCGGTATCGAACAGCCAGATCATTACCTGCACCAGGACGCGATTCGGGAAGTTCAAACCCGACTCGCAATAACGCTGCACATAGTCCTGGTATTTGGGCAAAAGTTCGTCGCGCTTGAGCGCCTGACGCATGGCCATTCCATTGATTGCACTCACGCGCTCAAGGTCTTGGTCCAAGGCTGCTTCCTGCAGCATCAGGTGCTTGCGGGCATTGGCTGGACTGCTCAGGGCATCGGCAGGCGAATACGCCACCGGTGCGCCTGCAGCAGCCGCTACTGCAGCGCGACCCAATGCCAAGGTGCTGCGCTTGTGCGCCAGTGCCAGGCTCACGCTACGAGTTCCACGTTTTCGGTCAGTGCGATCTTTTCCAACTGCTCGATCACATAACCTTCGTTGCGGCTGTTGTAGTCCTCGACGCGGGAGCGTTTCGGGTTATCAACCGTCTGCTTACGCCAGCTGGAGTCCTGGAAGTAAATCGACAGGTTGTCCCAGCTGGTGACCAGCACGGCGTTGACCGGGAAGTTCGGCACGCTGAATGCTGGGAGACCACCATAGGTCGCGATGACCTGGGCGTTCTCAATGCGCTCTTTCTCGGTCGGGGTGTCGCCCTGCTTGGTGTACAGCTTGGCCTTGTCAGCGGCCAGCAGGTCGGTACCGATGATCGCGACCAGGTCACCGTCTTCGCGCAGAATCTCGTCGACCATCTGCTTGGTGTCATGCACCAGAGCATCCAGGTTGGCGTAATCACCGTCCACGCCCAAGGTGACCTTGCCGGCAACAGCGCCCTCTTTGAGAACCTGTTGCGGTGCCTGTTCGCGCAACTGCTGCAGCCAGCCCTTGTTCACGTCCTGCAGCTTTGGATTGGCTGCCAGATCGGTCTGTATGGCCGCGCTGGTACCGTGAAAGCCGATAACGATCCGGTCTTGCGCAATACGCTTTTGCACAGCAGCGGAATAGCGATCCTTGAAGTCAGGAAACTTCGCCCAGGCGTCAATCTTGGCGTAGGGCAAACCCACGTCCGACTGGGTATCAGCCAGTTCATAGAGCGTGTTTTCTAGAGCTGAAGCGTCTTTGGCTTCACGATCCTTGGTCTTTGTGTTGGTTCGGCCAGTTACCGGCCCATTGACACCAATGAATACCTTTTCGCCCTTGATCTCACTGACAGGGACGACGTTGATGCGCTCCAGGAAGTCAGCCTTGGCGGTGATCGCGTCGTTCAGTTCTTGAGCAACGGACGGCTCAACGCTGAACATCTTACTGGCACGTTCCACCCCGTAAGTTTCGGCGATCGCTACCTGCAACTCGGCGTATTGCTTGGCGCCCTTGGCGCTAAGTGGCTGGGCCATGTCAGAACACTCGCTTTTTAGCGGTCGCTGCAGGACCAGTGGTTTTTGGCACCTGGCGTCCGGCAGGAGTGTCCTTCAGCGCGCTGAACTCTTTCTTCAGATCACTGATGCTTTTCAGCAAAGCCCGGTTGCTGTTCTTATTCCGGCGGAACTCACGCTCCTCCTCCGCAGTGGTGACGACTTCATCGACAACTGCTTGCACGTCATCGAGCAGCACAGCGTCGGGTTCAGGGGCATCGGCTGCGGCGCCTTCGATAACGACGTCAAGGCCGGCCATAATGATCATCAGTTGATCGCGCAGAGCCTTCAAGGCTGTGCCGGTGGCTTCATCCATTGGGATTTTGCTCTCTGTAGGGGTTTGCGGGGTGTCAGTGGTTTGTTCGACGCCAAAGTGCTTGAGCAAACTAGTGAACATGGCGGCCAGCTTGCTGATCTCGCCTTGAGGTTTTTCTTCGTTCAAGTTGCCCAGCTCCACAGAGGCGGCGTAGTACGCGGCTTTGTTGGTGCGGTTCGAGAAGTACAGTTCCTGCGTGCCCAGGCTTGCCGGTTCATCGGTGACGGCCAGACCGGTGAGATAGGCTTTGCCGGAGTTGGCAAAGTTCGGGAGGATCTCGACGCTTGTGAACAGCTTTTCGCCCTGATCGTTGAGCCAAAGCAGTTTTTGGTTCGGTTTGAGCTGGGCTTCCAGTGCAACTTGGCCAGGCTCAAGATCGTCTGCTTCCTCCACCAGGCGCACCGCAAATACGGTGCCGTGGGAACCGCTCCAGCGCTCGTGCTCGGCCCAGATCACAGCCGTGTATTTGGATGGTGTATACGTCTCAGCGACATCACGCAGTTCCTGGGGAAGGATCTCGCGACCATCTACGGTCGGGCCGCTGGTGGCGACACGTTTCCAGAACGAAACAAGGGAACGGGGCATGGGCGATAACTGCGCTCAATCGGTGATTTGAGCCGCCACGATATGGAGCAGTCGGGCTCCAAACAAACGATTAGATTCTGTTGCATTCTGATTTTCTGAATATCAGAAGAACGCGTATTTTAACCTCGCGTTTCCAGCGTTTTCGCCGCATAGACTGCGGCCCATGTACTACTCGAACGAAGTTAAAGAAGCCGCCAAACGCCTGTTTCTGCGCCGCTGTAAGGCAAAGGAAATTCAGGCGCAACTCAACCTGCCCAACATTCGGATCGTCTATTACTGGATTCGCCAGGGCGGCTGGGAAGACATGCTGTCGGATGAAGAACCGCTGACCGCAGTTGGCCGGCGAATCACTCTCCTGCTGGACAAGGCCGGCAGCCTGACCAAAGATGATCTGAACGAACTGGACCGCCTGACAACCGTCCGCGAGCGCCTACTTAAGCAGGCTGCCAAACCGGCAGCGATACCGGCTGCAACTGCAGACGAACCCGACGAACCCCGGGATCGCTCTCAGCGCCCGCGTGGCGAACGCCAAGGCCGCAGGGATAGCGGCGATAAGAAGCGAGAAAAGAAGGTCAAAAACGACATCAGCGGACTGACTGAAGTCGATTTTCTGGATCAGTTCATCGGCAGCATGTACGGCTACCAAAAAGAGCTGTTCGCCGCCAAGCAAAACCCGCTGACCTGCCGGATCCGGAACATCCTCAAAAGTCGTCAGGTTGGTCTGACCTACTACTTCGCCGGCGAAGCGTTCATGGACGCGGTGTTGACCGGCGACAACCAGGTGTTCTTGTCGGCCAGCCGATCGCAGTCGGAAATTTTCCGCAGCTACATCATCCAGTTTGCCCAGAAGTGGTTTGGCATCGAGCTAACCGGCAACCCGATTGTGCTCAGCAACGGCGCCGAACTGCGCTTTCTCAGCACCAACAGCAGTACCGCCCAGGGCTACCACGGGCACGTCTATGTGGACGAATACTTCTGGATCCGCGATTTCGAAAAACTCAGCACCGTGGCCAGCGCCATGGGCACCCACAAGAAGTGGCGCAAAACCTACTTCTCGACGCCCAGCGCGGTCTCACACCAGGCCTACCCGTTCTGGTCCGGGGAGGAGTTTCGCAACAGCAAGCGCGGCAAAAAGGCAGGCGGCACCTGGCCTACCGAAGCAGCGTACACCCAAGGTGCTCTGTGTCCGGACGGACAATGGCGCAAGACCATCACCATCCAGGATGCCATTGATGGTGGCTGCGATCTGTTCGACCTCGCGCAGCTGCAGATGGAGTACGACGAGGACAAGTTCCAGCAACTGTTCTATTGCAAGTTCATCGACAGTTCGCAAAGCGCGTTCGGCCTCAAAGACCTGGAACGCTGCTACTCCGACCTGACGCTGTGGGAAGACTACAAGCCCGACGACGACCGTCCCTTCGGTAACAATCCTGTCTGGATCGGCTACGACCCAAGCCGCACCCGTGACGACGCCACGTGCGTGGTCATCGCGCCACCGCTGGAACCCGGGGCGAAATTCCGCATCCTGGAGAAGCACAGTTGGCGGGGGCAGTCGTTCAAATTTCAGGCCGGCGAGGTCGAGAAACTCACCCAGCGCTTCAACGTGCAGCACATCGGCATCGATATAACCGGTATCGGTTATGGCGTATTCGAACTGGTGCGTGACTTCTACCCACGAACAACGCCGATTCACTACAGCCTGGAAACGAAAAACACCCTGGTTCTCAAGGCACAGGACACGATCCAAGGCAGCCGGATCGAGTGGGATGCCGGCTGGACGGATGTCGCCCAGTCATTCCTGACCATCAAGCGCGGCACCACCGGCAGCGGCCAAATCACCTACAGCGCCTCGCGTACCGAAGCCACCGGTCACGCCGATATTGCTTGGGCAATCATGCATGCCCTGGCAAACGAACCCCTGAATACGAACAAGCGGCGCCGTAGCCGCTACTTGACGAGCGAAAGCAATGCCCAAACCACGACGCAAAAAGCAGCAGGTCACTCAGCAACGACAGCAGCAAAAACAGGCCATGCGAGCGTTTACGTTCGGGGAACCGGAACAGGTACTCAGCGGCAACATCGGCGAGTACCTGGGGATATTCCCCAGCGACGACGGGGAGATCTACAAGCCGCCGGTGTCACGCACGGGTCTGGCCAAACTGCTGCGCGCCAACGCACACCACGGCGCCATTCCAAAGTTCAAACGCAACTTGCTGTTGCGTGAGTTCATTCCTTCGGAGGGCTGCAGCGCTCAAACCATGGGCCGCGCAGGTCTGGACTACATGGTGTTTGGCGAGGCGTACTTCTACCGGGATACAAACGTTTTTGGCGAAGTACTGGAGCTGCAGCACCTGGCAGCAATCAATATGCGGGTCAAGGTAGGCGGCGGTTTCAGAATGCTGCTGCCGGACAACAAGTTTATGGACTTTGACCAGCACGAGATCGAGCACGTCATGGACTACGACGTAGAGCAGAACATCTATGGCATCCCGGACTACTTGGGAGGCCTGCAGGCACTGCTGCTCAACGAGGCGGCCACCCTTTTCCGCCGGCGCTACTACAGCAACGGCGCGCACGCGGGCTACATCTTCTACACCAACGACCCGGATCTGACCGAGGAGGACGAAGACAACCTGCGTGCCCAGATCAGCTCCAGCAAGGGCGTGGGCAACTTCCGCTCGATGTTCGTCAACATCCCCAACGGCAAAGAAAACGCCATCCAGATCATCCCTGTGGGCGACTTCCAGGCCAAAGACGAACTTGAGAAGGTCAAAAACATCACCCGCAACGACGTGATCGCCGCCTGGCGTATGAACCCCGCACTGGCCGGCATCATCCCGGAGAACAGCGCTGGCTTTGGCGACATCGAAAAGATCGATCGGGTCTACACCAGCAACGAGATCCGGCCGATCTGTCAGCTTTTCAACCAGGTAAACGAGACACTACGTGAGGATCGAAAGATTTCTTGGCGCCAAACACCCGAGACTAAACCAGCGGCCTGATAAAAATACTCAAAACAAGTACTTGAATCACTCCGCATGGCAAAATGACTACATATGGAGAACCCTGGGGAGGGAGCTATGCGGGTTTACTGCAAAGAGTGCGGCGGCAAAGGGCGCATAACGAAACCGAATCATCTGACACTGCAGTTCGCGAGAATCTATTGCCGATGCAATTCAGTGGAGTGCGGACATACTTGGGTTGCTACCGTCGAGTTCTCGCACACGCTGAGTCCGGCAGCCAAGGCCGTGGACCAACTGCTATTTGACCGCTTGAAAGATATGCCTAGAGCCAAACAGCGGGAACTGTTCGAACAGCTTGGAGCGGTTCAATAGACAATCAGGCGTGTTTTTTTACGTCTGCAAGAGCAGCTGTAAGATCCTCTAGGCGCTGCTCAATGTCCCTAATCCGTTTCTTTTCCTCAGCAGCGCTCTGTATTTCTCGCTGGTCGGACTCACTCAACGACCTATACAAAGCCAAAATTGCTTCTTCTTGGGGGGAGGTCGTGACTTGTGAAGATACCGTCATTTCCTCAACCCCATGTCTCATAGGCCCCACGCCAGCAAGGAGCCACTCTAGCGAAATACCCGTGTCTTCGGCTATTTCAACACAGATAGCGTAGGGAACCCTGTCGTTAATTTTCCAGCTGCTCAGTGTTTGAGGGCTGATATTTAACTCAGCAGCGAGATCCGAATCACTCCGGACATCCTTGATAATTTTCAAGCGTGCCAAGACCGACTTTGTGGATTTATTACTCATTACGAGTACTCATGTTTGACATATCCGTTTTGAGTAGTTAGCATTATTCGCAATGGGTACATCTTAACCAAACAGGAACACATCAACCATGAGCCAAGCGATGGAGAAACGCCAGATCCAGGCGCGACTGATCGAACGCGGCAGCAATTTCCGCCAGTTCGCAATGAACCACGGCTATGAACCTCGAACCGTTACCCAGGCAATCCAACGCTGGGCTGGACATGACTCGCTACCTCAGGGACGACTTACATTTTGCATCTTGCGCGATCTATCGAAATTCATTGGGGAGGAAGTGTTGCCCGGAATTCTCACTGAAAGCATCGAACAACCGTCGAGAAATAGCGCGACCGCACATTAACGGCACAGAACCACAGGGAGAAGTAGAAGATGAGATGCCGAATTCTAGAAGCACGAAAAGATGTAATCAGAGCCATTGTGGTCAGTGTTGGAGGGCGGAAAAATGCAACTGCTCACCTCGGTATGAAGAACGAGAAAAAGTTCGATAACCACGCCTATCAAAACGCCGGTTCCAGTCCATTGACTGATGCCCAGATCTACCAGCTAGAGCAGGTCGCCGGCACTACGCACTACCCGTCGTACATTGCCGAGATCTACGGCGGCATGTTTGTCCCTGTAGCAGAACCTGACTCCCTGGACAATGTTGAGATGTACGCAAGATGCGTGCAAACAGCTGCCAAGCGCGGGACGGTCGACCAAATCATTGCCCAAGCACTCGAAGATGGTGAAATCGATCAAGCAGAAGCCGATGCCATCCTCAAAGCCGACAGCCTGCATATAGCTGCCAGGCATTCGGAAGTGCTTGCCGTTATCCAACTGCACGGCACACGCCTCACCCCCGCGACCTAACACCCCTTTACCGATGTCCTGAACCCCACACCCAGTGGGTTTGGGTGAGCTTTGCCTGATATCGAGGTTTGACTATGGAAGACGCCGTGATTGTCACCACCCAAATGCTGCCTAAGCAGGCAAGAGCCTTACATGCATCGATACGTGCTCAGTACCTGATAAGCCTGAATGAGCACTGGTATGCGGACGAATATCGATACGTCCCCCAGGGCGCCCGCCATGAGTCGATCCTCAAAAAATTCCCGGCGATGGCAGCTCAGGTAAGCCTTCTAGCCGCCCTCACCGCCAGCCTTAAAGCATTGAATCAATTATGAAAGCAGACCTACGCGAAGACATCCTGCGGTTTCTAGAGCAGGACTACGGCCTCAAACACCGACCTGGTACCAAGTACATGCGAGGCGGAACCTGCCCGCAATGCCATCACAAGGACCGGTTGCTGTATGCGCGCCATGACGAGCCCTGGATGATTATCTGTGGCCGGCCAACGAACTGCGGTTTCAGCATGCCGGTGCAGGAGATCTATAAGGATCTGTTCTCCAACTGGAGCAAGCGAGCCCCCTCAACGGACGACAACCCCAACGCTACAGCTCGCGCCTATTTGGAGTTCGGTCGCGGCTTTCAGATCGAGCGGATCAATGGCTGGTTCACCCAGGACTCGTTTTATTCTGACAAGCTCGGCGCCGGTACCGCCACTGTGCGCTTTGCCTTGGACAAGGGCGTTTATTGGGAACGCCTGATCGACAGGCCAGAGCGCTTCGGCAAGATGAAGGCTCGGTTCAAGAAGGGTGAGAGCCCCTCTGGTGGCTGGTGGTGCCCGCCATCAGTGGACTTGATCACGACCAAAGAGCTTTGGATTGTCGAAGGGATCTTTGATGCCATCGCCCTTGAACACAACGGCATCGATGTCGTTTCCGCCATGTCGAGCAACAACTTCCCGATCGATGCCTTAAAGGAACTGTCGCGGCAACGTGGCGGTAAGTTGCCGACACTCGTATGGGCGCTGGATAACGAGCCTCAGACGCAGCGCTACACAAAGCAATGGGTCAGCCAGGCGCGTGAACTGGGTTACTCCTGCAGGGCCGCACTGATTCCGCAAGCCGGCCGTAAAGTCGACTGGAACAACCTTCACCAACGCTGGCAGTTTGAGGACGATAAACAGAAGCGAGATCTGCGCCGCACCAATGATCTGAAAGTTGCGCGCCACCATGGCGACCTTATGCTGGCCGAGTCGCCCAGGGAGAAAGCGATACTCATCCATGAAGCAAATGAAAAATCGGAGTTCTCATTCGAATTTGCCAACCGTTTGTACTGGGCCAAAGTTGATAAGCACAAGCTGGACGAGGAACAGAAAGCGATCGTCAAAAGCGAGGACCACGACGACCAACTGCTCAACGGTAAAGCCGCCAAGCGCCAGGCATTGGATAGCATTCTTTCATTGCGCCTCCTGGCCAACTGTAATTTCGAGGCGCTGTATAAGCAGGTCAATGAGTCAACCGGCGAAGCCTGGTACTACGTGCGCATCGACCCACCCAACGACGGCCCTTCTGAAAAAATCACTTTCACGCTGAAACAGTTTTCGTCCAGCAGTGAGTTCAAGGCACGGCTTTTGTATTCGAGCGCCTCCTGGTTAGGGGCACAGAAACACCTCGATCAGATCGTCATGCAGCAAACCGAGGGCATCAAGTCCGTCGAGACCATTGATTTCGTGGGGTACAGCAAGGAACACAAAGCCTACATCTTCAATGACATCGCTTGCCACAACGGGGTGCTCTACAAAGCGAACGCCGAGGACTATTTCGAGTTCGGTAGGAGCCGTGTGAAGTGCCTGATCAAGAACGTAAAGATCACACCTAACCCAGACGAAAAGGGATACAGCAACGATTGGCTGCAGAAGCTCTGGCTGTGCTTTGGCGCGAAGGGACTGGTCACGTTGTCGTTCTGGTTTGGCTCTTTGTTCGCCGAGCAGATCCGTGCCCAGTACGAGAGTTTTCCGTTTCTGGAAGTGACAGGTGAGGCTGACGCCGGCAAGTCCACACTGCTGGTTTTCATCTGGAAGTTGTTCGGTCGTACCTACGAGGGGTTTGACCCATCAAAAGGCTCTGCGTCAGGCCGTAGCCGGTCAATGGGACAGGTGGCCGGTATGCCCATCGTATTGCTTGAGGGTGATCGCAACAACGACAAATCCTTTGACCTGGCCGAGCTCAAAGACCTGTTTGGTGGAGGCCTTCTCGGTGTCCGCGGGGTCAAGAACAACACCAATGAAACCTATGAGCCCGAGTTCCGCGCCACTATCGCATTGAGCCAGAACGCTCCGGTAACGGGGGAAGAGCCCATCTTGAGCCGGATCGTAAAGTTGCACTTCACGAAACCGAACATTACCGACGAAAGCAGTGCTGCAGCTGACGCACTCGTGCTCACAGAAATGAAGGACGTCAGTAACTTTCTAGTGCAGGCCATCAAGGCTGAACCTCAGGTGATGGCCAAGTTCGTAGAGCGCTATCCGCATCACCGTGAACAACTGCGTGCCAAGCGCACATTGTCGTCGGCACGAGTGATCAAGAACCACAGCATGATGCTCGCACTCCTGGACGGCTTGGCCCTGGTGCTGCCTCTGGACGCCCAGATGATTGAGGCAACACAGAAGGAGCTGATCAAGATGGCGCACGAACGCCAGTCTGCGATCAGCCTGGACCTGCCCGAAGTGATCGAGTTCTGGAATGTCTACGAGTACCTGGAGTCGCTGAGCAGCGAGCCTGTAGTCAACCACAGCAAAAAGTCAGACGTCATTGCAATCAACCTCAACGAGTTCGCCAAGGTTGCGTCCGAACACCGCCAGAAACTGGCCGACGTAGGCACGCTGCGCCAGCTGCTGCGCGATAGCCGTTCACGGAAGTTGATCGATCCAAACCGGACTACGGATAGCGCAATTCGCAGCATTCAGCGCAGACACAACCAAGTGAATCCACCGCCAGAGTCAGTGAAGTGCTGGCAGTTCAAGGCCTGATCTGAAACTGAAAACCGTGCGCCGCTGGATTTTCCAGAGTGTTTAAACGTTATAACCACAGGAATGAAACCATGCAAAACGAACTAAAAAACGCGATTCGCTTTGACGACTTCTATGCCGTTTATGGCTCGCAGGGAATTGTGGCCATGGCCTGGCTGCTGGGGTCCATGCATGCGGAATCCATTCGCGCGGAGCAATACAGCTTCCCATTCCTGCACATCACTGGCAGTGCGGGCAGCGGCAAAACATCCTTGATGGGTTACTTGTGGAAACTCAACGAGCAGGACTCATTGACATCCTATGAGACAAAGCGTGCACATCCTGCAGGCCTCGCCCGCATGATCTGCCTCGCTGACAATCAAGCCATTGTCTTTGAAGAAAGCTCCGAACCAGAGCCTGTATTCGATTGGGATGTCCTCGCCCCACTTTTTAACAATGGCCGCCTCTCGGTAGCTGGTCGCGTCGAACAAATTGAGACCACCTTCAAGGGCTCGGTGGTTATCTGCGCCAACCCTCCCATCGAATGTAGCGAAGCCATTGAAAGCCGCTTGGCGCACATTGCTCTATCAGCCCCCCATACGAATGAAAGCCGCCACCACGCCATGCGCCTGCAAGAACTCCAGGCGGATCAGGCTAGGGTGTTCGGTCGCATCGTACGGGAGCGTAAAGACCAGTTGCTCAGCACCTTCAACCTAATCGCTCCCATCAACACTTCCATATTGCTGGATCAGCACGGGGACCAGCTAAGCCTACGAGCCGCAAAAAATGCTGGGCAATTAATGGCCCTGGTGGATGCGCTCAGCCTCCTGCTTGACCTTAGCAGCGAGCAAAGTTTTCGAGCGTTGAACGCAGTCAAATATGCCGCTTGTCCCGAATTTGTACCGTATTGATCAACTGATACCGGCACACGTCGGAAATGAAAAAGTGTCGAGGAGTTCGCACCTCCCCGACACCAACCACCACTGAGGACAACACCATGAAAGTGACCAACCAAAGCAGCAGCGAAGCAAAGGCTACCACACCGGCAAGACATCTGGTGGCCACCGCCATTATCGGAGCCGCTGTAATCGGCTACCTGGTTCACAAATCCCCTGAGGCACGTGTGCGCTTGGAAAGCCTGAGCAGCATGGCCCAAACCTTGGGCGAGTTATCAGAGCGCGATGCAGCTGTGGTTGCCCAGTTGCTCGCTAAATCTATCATCGGAGGGACGAACTAATGCGTGACTCTCGCGAGCTAGACAAATTTGTACTCCGCCTTCCTGACGGCCTACGCCCTAGAATCGCCAATGCCGCTCAAGATAATCATCGAAGCATGAACAGTGAAATTATTTATCGTATTGAACGCTCTCTTAACTTGGAGTTGGCTCTATATGAAAATAAACAAGTTATTGCACAACTGCTAAATCGCATTACAGACCTGGAGGCCAAAGCTCATGAGTAACCCAAGTGGCTGCAACTCGCCAACAAACCAGAACCGTAGTATTCAAGCCGAAGACTACCAACTTCGTACCCTGCAGGTAGTGGACCTGGCAAGCCAGTTGGCCACAGAAGCTTTCGAGCATCAGCACCTCGACGAACCCTTACAGTCGTTTGTGGACGCTCTACTGGAGCATCCACTGCAGCATCTTTCACTTAAACCTCTGTCAGCGGTGCTCAGTGCACCTGGTTGGGAAATTGACGAATGGGAGAATCAACGGGACCACGAATACGAAGTGCTGTTGGCGAATTCCCACCAAGCCCAGAGCATGGGCTTCCACGGCAGTGGAGTGCAGTTTGGCACCCCTGTCCGGACGTATTTCAGCCCCACCTCATTCCAATCCAGCTGGGGTTACATGAGAACTGTCTGGATCTACTCCAACTCGATGGAGGATGCTTGGCAACAGGGCCTTCTTTGGGCGACGGAAATACACAACAAGGATCTGATCAAAGCTGGTTTTAGTGCTGAGGCCAAAGTCCATGAGTAATACTACAAGTTACGACACATTGGTTGTGGAAGGCATGGGTAACTCAGTACCTCGGGAAGTCGCCGGTATGCGAGTAGCAGCATGGTCGAGCGGTCATGCGTTAAGACATCAAGAAGAGCTCGAAACGTTCATTCGTAAAGTTGCTTATGGTCACTTCAAGTGGCCAGAAAAAGAAGCACACGATCTGATGGAGCGCATGAAATGGGCGTGACTAAACAGGAGTTTTAAGAAGTTACGAACGTCCACTAGAAAATCCACAGAACCTTACTAGGCCCGGAAACGGGCCTTACTTTTTTTCAACGTCACACTATCGCTATACAAATTTCAGCGTAAGGGCATATATGAGCGGCGTCGAGGCTCGGGGTAATTCAGTTCGGATCTACTTCAACTATGATGGGAGCAGATGCAGGGAGTCCCTACCAGGTGGTAACACACCTGCCAACGTCGCGCATGCCAAGCGGTTAGTGGAAATCATTAACTACGAAATACAATCTGGCACGTTCGATTACTCACGTCATTTCCCCAATTCAACCAGGTTGGTCGAGAGCACGTTCGGTCATTATCTGGATCTTTGGCTGAGCATTAAAAAAAATAGCGTCGCGGCGACGTCATATCGTGGCTATTTGAATAAGGCTGAAGTCCATGTGCGTCCTCGGTGGGGCGGCGTGCAGATCGATCAGGTGGATCACCTTGATCTGCAAGAGTGGGTTCAGGTGACTCTCTCGGCCAGGCTGAGCAACAAGACCATTCGTGACATCATCAGCAACGTTCGCCAGGTGTTTAAGCTGTACCGCACCCGCAAGAAGGTAGCGCATGATCCAACTGAGGGCCTGCATGTGCGCCTTCCTGATCCGACTCTACCGGATCCGTTCACCCGCGCTGAGATTGCGCAGATCCTGGCCACACCAACCAAACGTACCTTCGAGCTGCTGATGGTTCAGTTCATGATATGGGCTGGGCCACGCGTGTCCGAAACCATTGCATTGGCCTGGGAAGACGTTGATCTGCAATCGGGCACCGTTACGTTCAGACGGTCAAAGGTCCGCGGTGCATACCGGGTGACTAAAACACGCAGATCAAACAGGAGGGTTCGCTTACTGGCCCCGGCGCTCGATGCCCTGCAGAAGCTTCGGGTGCTGACGAAGGGTTACAAATCGCAGACGGTCGACATCGTCGAGCGAGACAACAGGACGGTCAGGCAGCACAAGCTGCATTTCGTGTTTCTCAACACGTCCAGTGGTGAGCCGCATGTCAGTGACTTCAACATCCGCGATCGCTTCTTCAAAACCCACTTGGAGCATGCAGGCGTTCGATATCGCGGGCCTGGCCAGTGCCGGCACACCTACGCCAGTCAGCTGCTCAGCAGCGGTGTTGCATCGATCGACTGGATCGCTGAACAGATGGGCCATACGGACGGAGGCATGATCCGGAAGCATTACGGCACCTGGATCAACGAGGACGGTCCGGACGTTATCGGAATGCTTGAACACGCCCTCAAAATATAGGGTCTGTCCCATATCTGTCCCATGGACCGTCCCATGGGACTTTTTTCACACGTCGAAAACCACGAAGCCCCTGAGATTCTTCAATGAATTCAGGGGCTTCGCGTGTTTTAAATTTGGCGGTGAAGGAGAGATTCGAACTCTCGATACAATTTCTTGTATACACACTTTCCAGGCGTGCTCCTTAAGCCACTCGGACACTTCACCGTATCTCTTCAAACAAGTTCTGTCTGTCGAGGCGCGCTAATGTAGTCGAAAGCTTTCGATATGACAAATGTTTTTTTCAGAATTTTCATGCGCTTACGGGATTCGCTGTTTTTCAGGTCCGGGCAGACCGGTTGCATCTGGCAAATTCCGGCCCCGGAGCTTTGCCAGGCCAAGGCTGTTCGACAGGCGCGCCGCCCTCTATATAGAAGGCGCACACCATTTGCCTGACTCACCAGTCAGTCACAAGGCTTTACCTGCGCCTTGGGGCTGGGTAACGTCTGCCAACTTCTATACAAGGAATTGCGCCATGAGTGACTTGATCTCGTATCACCTGGAAGACGGTATCGCCACCCTGACCTTGAGCAATGGCAAGGTGAATGCTATTTCCCCGGACGTGATCACTGCGTTCAATGCGGCACTGGATCAGGCCGAACTGGATCGCGCAGTGGTGATTATTACCGGGCAGCCGGGCATTCTGTCGGCCGGCTATGACTTGAAGGTCATGACCGCCAGCCCCGAGCAGGCGATTGAGCTGGTTAGACAGGGCTCGACCCTGGCTCGCCGCTTACTGGCGCATCCCTTCCCGGTCATTGCTGCCTGCCCGGGCCATGCGGTGGCCAAAGGCGCATTTGTGTTGTTGTCGGTTGATTACCGGATCGGCGTCGAAGGCCCGTTCAGCATTGGCCTGAATGAAGTGCAAATCGGCATGACCATGCATCACGCCGGCATTGAACTGGCACGCGACCGGTTGCGCAAATCGGCATTCCATCGTTCGGTGATCAACGGTGAGATGTTCAATCCCCACAGTGCGGTAGACGCAGGCTTCCTCGATCAGGTGGTCAAACCCGAAGAACTGAGGACCGCCGCCCTGGAAATGGCGCGCCAGCTGAAGAAGATCAACATGAAGGCGCACAAGAACACCAAGCTCAAAGTGCGCAAAGAACTGCTGGAGACTCTGGACAAGGCGATCGAAGAAGATCAGCTTCACCCCCTCTGACCCTGCCCCGGTAATCCGGTCCCGATTGCAGCCAGCAGTCGGGATGGCTCCCCCCGCTAAAACCCGTCAACACCTCTGGCCCGCGCTTGAGCCCTCTCGCTGAAACAAATACTTAAACATCAGCAATCTCCCAGGTGTATCGGGGTAATTGCCGAATACAGTGCACATCCGTACACTGCGCCAACTTTTGTTTTAGCGAGCCTGTAAATGCTACTTTCGATACGTATGTTGTTGATGAGCCTGCATTTTATGATCGCTGGCGTGCTCGGTGTATTGCTCGGAATCTGTCGCCCGTTCAACCCGGACAACAGTCGATTGTGCGCGCGTCTTTATGCGTGGCCTTCGAAATGGATCCTGGGCTACAGGCTCAAGGCCGAGGTTGGTCCATTGATGGACAAGCCCCAGAGCTGCGTGATAGTGGCCAACCACCAGTCCAACTATGACTTGTTCGTGTTCGGCAATGTGGTGCCGAAGCGTACTGTGTGCATCGGTAAAAAAAATCTGAAATGGGTGCCTCTGTTCGGCCAGTTGTTCTGGCTGGCGGGCAATGTATTGATTGATCGGGGCAATGCACAAAAAGCCCGTCAGTCCATGCTCACCACCACCCGCACCCTGCAAGAAAAAGACACTTCGATCTGGGTCTTTGCAGAGGGTACGCGCAACTTCGGCAAAGCCCTGCTGCCCTTCAAAAAAGGCGCGTTCCAGATGGCGATCAGTGCCGGCGTGCCAATTGTGCCGGTGTGCGTCAGCACTTATAGCCAGCACTTGAAGCTCAATCGCTGGCACAGTGCCGATATTGAGATCCGTTCATTGCCCCCGATTCCAACTGCCGGGCTGACCCTGGAAGACATGCCGGCCCTGATGGAACAGTGCCGCGAACAAATGCGCGAGTGCATTGAAGCGATGGACCGTGAACTGCTGGCACAGCAAAACCACCGCCTGCCACCCATGGCCGGGGGTAAAACACCGGCATCCAACCCGAACCTCTGAACGTTTCAGGCCTCAAAGCAGGGCATTGCACGCTAAGCTGCATCTTCGTGCCATAACCCTTTGAAGAAGAAGCGATAAGAACTATGGGGAGAGTTGTTGCTGCCGCGGTTTACAGCGCAGGCAAAAAAGTCACCGACATCACTCTGGACGAAGGCAGCGGCTGGGCTGAAAAGCCCGGTCACTTCGTCTGGATCGGCCTTGAGCAACCGGACGCGCAAGAGCTGAGTAACTTGCAACGCCAGTTTCATCTGCATGAACTGGCCATTGAAGACGCCCTGGAACAACACAGTCGGCCCAAGCTAGAGACCTTTGGCGATGCGCTGTTCATCGTCATCTACTCGCCGATTCGCCATGAAGGCAAACTGGACTTCGTCGAAACCCATATCTTTGCCGGCAATGGCTACATCATTACCTGCCGCAATGGTCACTCCGCGTCTTATCGGGCGGTACGCCAGCGCTGTGAGGCCCGCCCGCTGCTGCTGGATCATGGCGAAGATTTTGTGTTGTATGCCCTGCTCGATTTCGTTACTGAAAGCTATCAGCCCGTCAGTGAAGCCATTCACGCTGAAATCGATCAGCTCGAACGCAACATCCTGGGCAATGCACTCAACGAAGCCGATATCCTGCATTTGCATGCACTGCGCCGCGATGTTCTGCGCTTACGCCGCTATGTGGCGCCCATGGTCGAAATCAGTGAAGAGTTACAGCGCCTGACCTTTCCGTTTATCGACAAGAACATGCGTCCGTACTTTCGCGATGTGCAGATCCACGTTACCCGGCAAATGGAAGACCTGACCACCCTGCACGACATCGCCACACAAACCATTGAAATTGTCGTACTGCTGGAGTCTTCACGGCAAAGTATCGTGCAGCGCAAATTTGCCGCCTGGGCAGCCATTCTGGCCTTCCCGACAGCAGTGGCAGGTATCTACGGGATGAACTTCCAGAACATGCCGGAGCTGAGCTGGCACTACGGTTATTTCGGCGTGTTGGGGTTTATCACCCTGGGCGTTGCAGGGCTGTGGACGAGCTTCAAGCGTTCTGGCTGGCTGTAAGACGAGCTGAACTGCAGGAGCGAGAGAGGCTCGCCCCTGCAAGTCTTCACACCTGGGTCTGAGAGTTGTGCGAAACAAATCGCATCATCCACTCGGCAACCGTTCGCCCATGATGCTCTTGTTCCAGGCTGCTGATTCCGCTGCTGTAGATCTGCTCGCCCAGGCTCTCCTGGCGCAAGTTGAGCAATGCCCGCGAGTAGTCATGTATGAACTCGGGATGCCCCTGGAAGCACAACACCTGATCGTTGATGTGATAGGCGGCAAACGGGCAAAAATCGCTGGAGGCGATTACCGTGGCGTTCTCCGGCAAGGCCGTGACCTGATCCTGATGGCTGATCAGCAATGTGAGGTCTTCGACAACCGGGCTCATCCACGGTGCTTTGGCCGCCAGCTTGTACTGATGGGTGCCAACTCCCCAGCCCTGGGTGGCCCGCTCGCTCTTGCCGCCCAGCAGCAACGCCAACAGCTGGTGACCGAAACAGACGCCGAGCAATTTATCGCCACGCTCATAACGGCTCAGCAAATAGCTTTTCAGTGTCTGGATCCAGGGATCGGTGCCGAATGAATCCGCCTTGCTGCCGGTAACCAGATAGGCATCAAAGCTTTGATCGTCAGACGGATATTGGCCATTCATCACGTTAAAAATACTGAATTGCGCAGCAATGGGCTGTTGCGAGAACAGGTGTTTGAACATCTGCCCATAGCCTTGATATTGATCAACAAACTCTGGACGCAGAATGTCGGTTTCCAGAATGCAGATGCGTAGCGACATAAAAGTACCTGGCACGATAAAGGCAATAGAGGTGATGGCAACTCGATAGAGCCTGCCTTGAAAGGGTATTTCAAGGCAAGCCCTGAACGCGGGCTAACTACCGGAAAGCTGCCGCCCTGCAAACCGGAGCCGAATCTGCGCAGCGATAGGGCCACCGACAACCTCCCTGACGAACGGTAGGGCACTAATAATTAGTGGGCCTCAAAGGGCCATTGCGTCTAGCCATGGGCTGACAGAGAGGGTACGGCAAGCTTAATAGCGTTTTAGAAACCTAATGCACTTGGATGATGTGAAAGGGTTCTAAGCCATATGTTATGTGGACTCTAAGGTTAACTCAGTCGAGGGATACGGCGCCTTGTTCAGCACTTGCGCCGTGGTCTTTCAACATTGCCGCTCAGGAATAACAAAAAAAGGCAGACCGCCATGTTTAAATATACGAAAGTACGTCAGGCCGGACTTATTCTCTTTGCCACGACCTTACTCTTGATTTTACCCAATCTCACCAGGGTAATCGGCTAAGGTATCGCCTTCAGTTCGGGCCAGTGGCACCCAGGCCATCGATCACAACAGAACAGCATCCCCATTGAAATTACTGACTCTCTTCCTGGTTTACTTACTCAGCCTGCCGGCTGGCGCTGCCCAACTCACACTCGACCTGGGCAACGCCAGCCGCAGCTGGCAAACCGCCGAGCTGTTGCAGCATCCGGCGACGCAAACCCTGCATATCACTGATGATGTTGCATACAGACGCAACATGACCTACCGCGCTATTCCCCTTGCCACCCTGCTCCAGGGCATCAAGCCTGATGACCACCTGCAAGCGATCGCTCTGGACGGGTTTGCTGCGGAGCTGGCCGCCGGACCGCTGCTAAGCCGCAGCGGCGCCAGAGCCTGGCTGGCAATTGAAGATCCGGCTCAGCCCTGGCCACCGCTGGGTAAGGACAAACCGAGTGCGGGACCGTTCTATCTGGTATGGACCGACCCTCAGGCCAGCCATATCAGCCCCGAACAATGGCCTTTTCAAGTGGCCAGTTTCAAACGCCAACCGCCGGTTGCCGAACGCTTTGCGGCCCTGCTGCCAGACCCGGCACTGCCCACGGACTCTCCGATCAATCAGGGGTTTGCACTGTTTCAAAAAAACTGCCTGGCGTGCCATCGTCTAAATGGTGCGGGCGATGCCCAATTCGGCCCCGACCTGAACATTCCGTACAACCCCACCGAGTACTTCGCAGCAGACTTTCTCAAGCGCTACATCCGCGACCCGCAAAGCCTGCGGCACTGGCCACAGGCACGCATGCACGGCTTTTCGGCCAGTGTGTTACCCGACAGTGAGCTGGACATGTTGATCCGCTATTTGCAGCATATGGCTACGCGCAAGGTGAATGGCCAAACCTGACCGGGAATATACAGTCTGCAAAAACCAGAACGGCCAGCCCTGAGGCCAGCCGTTGACTCTTTCAACTTGATTCAATTGAGCAGGCCACGCACCTCCTGCTTGACGCCCCAGCCTTCAATGATCCCGCCCAGGGGGACAACCACTGCTTCGAAGTCCTGCTCAAAATCACCAATGCCACCATAGGTGGCGTACATCACTTTGCTCAATTCCAGATGCCAGGCACCGTCATCCCGCACGTTGATCTGGGCATTCAGGGATTCACCACAAAATTTGCCTGCCGCTCTGCGCGCCCGCTCCTCGTCCGGGAAAATGGCGTAGAACTCGATGGGATGGATGCGGGAAAAATCAAAACCGCCTTCTTTCATGCGGCGCAGCACATAGCTGCTGAGGTCTTCTTGATGGGCTGTGCTCATGAAACGTCCTCCTCGCAATGGATAGACATTCAGCGCTCCCTGACCGGCAACAGGTTGGCCATGACAGAGAGTGTTAAGCATGTAGCGAACAAGATCAGAGCCAGTCGATTACTTCGCTGGTCTGGATGCAGAGTAGCCCCAGCGCGCAATGACTGCCAAGAGGGAAGCCGTGAAATCGGAGATTTTTTTTGTCTGCCAAAGACTTGCGTGACCTGGCCCGGTAGCTGGACAGATGCGCTGTCCAGATGCCGGGCCAAACAGATATCAGAGTGCTGATTACTTCTCTGCACGCTCACGCAGCGCCTTGAGGGTATTGAACGGGGCATCGACCACAAACTTGTTGGCCAGCCATGAAGGCACGCTGCCGCCCGGCTCGGTGTGCACCTGATAGGTGACTTCTGTCAGATTGTCGCCTTTGGGTACCAATTTCCAGAAACCGTCGACCTGAGCGACCCGAACAAAGCCCTTTTCTTCAGGAATGTACTTCGGCAAGCCCTTCAGGGTGCGGGTCAAGGTGCCATCCGCTGCCACATTCGTGGTCACCAGCAGTACCGAGTCACGGGGGGTCACGGGCCAGGGGGTATTGAACTGGGTATAGGTCCAGCTCTGATCGCCCTCATGCTTGAGCAGCTTTTGCGTTTTGCACTCGTGAATCCAGGCACAGGCACTGGCCACGTCTTCTTGCAAAGCACTGATTTTGGCAAGTGGCGCCTTGATGGTGGTTACCCCTTGGTAGGCCTTGTATTGAGACCCGGGAACTTCACTCAGCGAGACCTTGATCCCGTCTTCATTTTTCGCCACCTTCCAGTCTTCTGCCTGGGCCACGCCCGCCAGCAAAACAGTCAAACCGCATGCCAATGCCACTCTATGCAACGAACCCATTGTCTTATTCCTTATTGTTGAAGGTCTGTTCACTGAACAAAAACACACTAAGCCGCTGTCATGCGCTCCCACCAACCGATCAGCTTGATCGCTTCTTCCCGATTGCTGCCACACACCTCGATGTCGGCCTGAAAAGCGCCACATACGGCCGGACGTTCGGGCTGGCCGAACAAACCGCACAAGTAGTCGACAGAAAGATGCAGACAGCGTTCCCCCGCAGGTTTGCCATGGGGCATGCCGGGCAGCGGAGTACTGATGGAGGGGGCGATGCAGCAAGCGCCACAGCCTTCACGGCAGTTCATGACAGTAGCTCCTGATTCGGGGCAAAGTGTGTTGATGACAAGGGATATTACTCGCTGGAACGGGCGTTTGAAATTGACCGTTCAGCAGAAATGGCTGTGACCGGGCAGTCAGTTTGCAAGCCGGCCGCAATGGAATGGAAGGTTGAGCTGCAGGCACTTATTGTTTGAATTCAAAATCCAGCGCCGCACCCTCAATCTCGCTCTGCCGCGCTTCGTTGCGCAATTGCAGACCCATTTCATTGCTGAGCAAGCGCCCGTTCAATTGAAAAGGGCTTTCCTGTTCCGGCTTTTCGCCAAACATGTTCGGCAGCAGCGGCTTGTGCGCAGGCATTGCAATGGTACCCAGAGGCCGCAGCTGGCGGACCATCTCGGGAGGCAAGCTCAAGTCAAGTTTGGCAGAGGGCAGAGGCTTTTTCGCAATCTCGTGGGCAGAGCTGGATTTGCTCGCGATGGGCGCGCGTTTCTTTGCCGGAGCTTGCCTGGCAGCCACAGGTTTTTCCCTGGAACTGGCAGTGTGCGACTTGGCAGTGACTGTTTCTGGCTGCGACTGAACGGCTGTAGCAGCGCCAGCATTGAACGCCGTCAGCACACCCATCAATATAAGCCCCACACAGAATGTCGCTTTCATAACTCCACAGCTTTAACGGTTTAGGCGCATATGCTGGCGCTTTAGCACCAGAGTGACAAGTCCAAAGTATCCCAATGGTTGTATCCGCCGTCGCTCAGCTCCTCAGTAGAGGCTTGCCGTTTCCAGGCAAAGCTGGCTGGCAAGCATGCCCAGGGTCATCAGCGCCCGCTCGGCCTCGCGGTTCCAGGGTATGGCGCAGTTCAGACGTATGCAGTGATTGAACTGCTCGGTATTACTGAATATCAGCCCCGGGGCAATACTGATGCCCTGTTGCAACGCCCGGACATGCAGCTCCTGGGTATTGACCCGGCCCGGCAAGCTGACCCACAAAATGAAGCCGCCACTGGGGCGCGACATTTGTGTTCCTTCCGGAAAGTGCTGCTGAACGGCCAGCTGGAACGCGCTGAGGTTCTTACGGTATTCCTGGCGGATAAACCGCAAATGGCGATCGTAACCGCCGTTTTCAAGATAGGCCGCTACCCCCATCTGCGTGACACTGCACGCCGAATGAGTGGTGAAGGTTTGCAGGCGCTGGATTTCCTGTTGATATTTGCCGGCGATCATCCAGCCGATTCTCACACCCGGCGACAGGGTTTTAGAGAAACTGGAGCAGTAAATCACCCGATCCAGACGGTCGTAGGCCTTCAAGGCTTTGGTGCGACCGACTTCAAACATCAGTTCGCCATAAATATCATCTTCAACAATCTGAATATCAAAATCCGAGGCCAGGCGCAGCAACTGCTTCTGCCGCTCTTCGGGCATGGTGCCACCCAGCGGGTTGCTCAGGCGCGTGGTCAGGACCAGAGCCTTGATCGACCATTGATTGGCCGCCAGCTGCAGAGCTTCGAGGCTCATGCCGGTGGCCGGATCGCTGGGTATTTCGATGACCTTCAGACCCAGAAGATCGGCAAGCTGCAGCAAGCCGTAATAGGTCGGTGACTCGGCCGCAATCAGGTCCCCCGGGCGGGTCAGCGTGCGCAGCGACATTTGCAGGGCATCGACACAACCGTGGGTGATGATCACCTCCGAGGGGTCAACCACCACCCCGGCGTCGCGCATGCGGATCGCGACCTGGCGGCGCAGCGGCTCAAAGCCCGGACTGAACATGTAGCTGAACGCCCGAGGGCTGTGGAAACGCGTGACCTTGGCCAGTTGCTGATGCAATGCCCGCACCGGCAAGTAGTCGACACTCGGTACCGCGGCCCCCAGTGGAAACACCCCTTCGCGACGTGATTCGACCAGCACTTGCTGAATGATGCTGCTGCGCGTCACCAGCCCCGGACGTTCGACCCGGGCTATATCGGGGGTAGGCGCCGTCAAGGCGGGAGTCTGGTGTACGTAATAGCCGGATTGCGGACGCGCCCTGATCAAGCCCTGATCTTCAAGGTTGGCGTAAGCCTGCAACACCGTCGCGTGACTGACATTGAGCTGCGAACTCATCTTGCGCACCGAAGGTACTCGTTCGCCCGGCTGATACACGCCGCGCCGAATATCTTCAGCCAACTGCTGAGCGATACGTTGATAGAGCAAAAGGTTGGTCATGTCGCAGCACTCGATGTTCAGGCATTATTTTTATGAAGAGCATGTTCTTGAGAGCAATAACCGAAACAGTTTAGAAGTGTACGGGCACAGTTGTCACCCACCTCAACAGTACAGTGGGCTAAAGGCTTAACTGTATGGGTACAGGTTGGCGAAGGGAAAGGAGGTGCAAGCGCATTGCTCGCCACTGCAGTGGACTGCGACAGGGCCCGCAGGCCCCTCAGGATCAGGGCTGCCACGCAGGCCGTCGCAGCCTGCGGCAACGGCTAGCGGGTATGCGGGGAATTAGCGGGCAGCGCCAAGTTGACCTTTTTCGTCAGAGAAGACGATTTCAACCCGACGATTTTGTGCACGACCACGTTCGGTGGCGTTCACGTCCACCGGATACTGATCGCCGTAGCCTTCCACCTGGATACGTTTGTCGTCGATCCCCAAGTCGATCAATACATCCGCCACCGCCTGCGCCCGTGCCAGGGACAATTTGAGATTGTCGTCCCGGCCGCCCGTGCTGTCGGTGTAGCCCTCGATACGTACGACGCGCTTGGGGTTCAGTTGCAGAAACTGCACCAGTTTGAGCACTGTACGGTTCGCCGAATTTTTCAGGTCGGCTTCGCCGGTATCGAACAACACGTCGCCCAGGGTCATCACCAACCCCCGGTCAGTCTGAGTCGTGGCCAGGCTGATGATCTGTTCTTCCAGCCACTGCCCCTGCTGCTGGACACTCAACAGCTTGGCCTCACGCAGTGCCAGTTGCAGACGCTGGCGCTCCAGTTCCAGCTTGGCAGCCCGCTCTTCGTTGAGTACTTGCTGGGTATGCTCGCGGGCGATTTCACTGTAACGCTGGCTCAGGTAGGCGTAATGCTCCACATCGTCACCACTGCCCCAGTAAGAAGACAAACGATCCGCCCGCGCCAGGGACTCGCCGGCCCGAATCACATCTTTGGGTGCAATGCGCAGCACGTTGCTGTCTTCTTTGACTGTCTGAAAATCGCTGGCGGCCTGTTGCAGGGCCTGATCACTGTTGTGATGCCCGGCGCAACCGGCCAGAGCCATGCTACCCGACAACAACACACCACTGAAAACTGCGGACTTGAGACTCATTGGGCCTCCGCCAGTTGCTTGCGTAAACGCGCGATACGGGTGTTGAGCACGTTCAACTGCTCCTGGCTTTTTTGCGTCAGAACGCGGGCTTCGGCCAATCGCGCATCAAGCTCGGCCTGTTCTGCCTGCATGCGCGCATCTTTGTAGGACCCATCGAGCATGTCTGCCCGGGCCTGAGCCAACTTGCTTTCGGCCTGTTTGAGTTCAGCTGTATCGTCGGCGCTGACCCCCACTGCCCTGGCTTGTTCAAGGGCTTGCTCGGTCAGACGCAATTGTTCATTCGGCACCGGATCGGCTGCACAACCCGCCAAAGCCATAACGGCCAGGGCGACGAAAAAAGGTCGCAATGTCACTAAGAATTCCTACTGTTTTGGGGCGCTAAGCGGTTGTTGCAGCTGGGCTTTCCACCGCTCCAGATTGCGTTGCAGTGCAGCCTCGGCCAGGCCGGAGGCGGGCAATTCTGTCATCTTTTTGGCGAGCTGTCCGCGCAACCATGGGTCATTGCAGGCAGAGTCATGGGATATCGCCAAAAACAGTCCCGGCTGATCGATCGGCTGTGGGTGCGCCATCACGTCATCGGCAATGCCCAGGGTTTGAGCCGTAGCCATACCGGCATAGCGACCGGCCAGCACATACTCGACCTGCCCGAGCAGCAGCTTCTGGAAAGCCGCCGTCAGTCCGGGCTCGGGCTTGAGGGTTAACTGGTGCAGGGCAAATGTATCAAAGGCCTCTGTGGTGCGGGCTTTTTCCGAAATGGCCCCTGCATGTCCGCTCAGGTCTGCCGGCGTTTCGTAGGCCAGCGCCGAATCTTTACGGGTCCAGACCAAATAATCGTTACGCATCAGTGGCGGGTGGATGTAGTCGAGTGAAGAGAGCCCGGCCACTGTCAGCGGCGCATCCAGCAGCATGTCCATACGCCCGGTTTTGACTTCGTCCTGAGCCTGGGAACGCTTGCCGCCATACAGCACTTCAACCTTGATCCCCAGCTCCTGGCCCGCTTGCACCATCAGGTCGGCACTGGCACCGATCAAGTGCGCCGGGTTGCCAGGATCACGCCATAGATAAGGCGGCGCATCCGGGCTGCCGGTCACGATCAGGCGTTCACACTTGCCCGCGGCCTCAGACAGCAGGGGCAACAATACCAACCCGAGCAACAACCTGCGGATCTGACGCACATCCATAACCCTGCACTCCACGCACTCAATTCTGACGCATAAAAAACCCGATCACACGGACTGCAAAGAACAGGCAAACACAGCGTGCTTGGCCCTTCCCCGCAGCCCGCGTGACCGGGCTCTTTATAAGTGAAGCAACTGGATTAAACCAGCTTCTCCAGCTCAGGTACTGCTTCGAACAAGTCCGCAACCAGACCGTAATCGGCCACCTGGAAGATCGGCGCTTCTTCGTCCTTGTTGATCGCAACGATCACTTTGGAGTCTTTCATACCGGCCAGATGCTGGATCGCGCCGGAGATACCGACCGCGATGTACAGCTGTGGCGCAACGATTTTGCCGGTCTGGCCGACCTGCATGTCGTTCGGTACGAAACCTGCGTCAACTGCCGCGCGGGAAGCGCCCACTGCAGCGCCCAGCTTGTCAGCCAGGGTGTACAGCAGTTTGAAGTTGTCGCCGTTCTGCATGCCACGACCGCCGGAAACGACGATTTTGGCAGCTGTCAGTTCCGGACGATCCGACTTGGCAAGCTCTTCACCAACGAACGACGAAATGCCTGCATCGTGCACTGCTGCAACCGCTTCAACGGCTGCCGAACCACCCTGGGCCGCAACCGGGTCGAAACCGGTGGCACGCACGGTGATCACCTTGACTGGCGCAGTGGACTGCACGGTGGCAATGGCGTTACCGGCATAGATCGGACGGGTGAAGGTGTCAGCGCTTTCAACCGAGATGATCTCGGAGATCTGGTCAACGTCCAGCTGCGCAGCAACACGCGGCAGGATGTTTTTACCGTTGGAAGTAGCGGCAGCCAGGATGTGGCTGTAGCCCTTGCCCAGCTCGGCTACCAGCGGAGCAACGTTTTCCGGCAACTGATGGGCGTAAGCCGCGTTGTCAGCCACCAGCACTTTAGCCACACCAGCGATTTGCGCAGCAGCTTCAGCCACAGCACCAATGCCCTGGCCTGCAACCAGAACGTTGATCTCGCCACCGATTTTTGCGGCAGCGGCCACGGTGTTCAGCGTGGCCGGAGCCAGCGCCTTGCCATCATGTTCTGCGATTACCAAGATAGTCATGATTAGATTACCTTCGCTTCGTTTTTCAGTTTCTCGACCAGTTCAGCCACCGACTTGACCTTGATGCCGGCGCTGCGTGCCGCCGGCGCTTCAACTTTCAGGGTCTTGTTGGTCGAAGCGGTCGAAACG
>NZ_RZAA01000029.1:0-1223 GCF_003994535.1 Pseudomonas sp. PAMC 29040 | reverse complement strand
TGTAGTGGTCCAGTTTTTTTGGACCATTGCGTAGGAGTATTAGGCCGCCATTTCCTCAAAAGTAACTGGCGGCAGGTTATTCGAGGCGGAGTGACAACGCCGGTGGTTGTAATGGGCAATAAAATCCATCACGTCCCGCTCTGCCTCGAAATGATTCTGGTAGCCGTTTTCCGGTGACCAATCGTACTTCTGTGATCTGAAGTAGCGCTCAACGACGGCATTATCCCAGCAATTACCGCGTCGGCTCATACTCTGCACAATGTTCTTTTCAGCCAAATATTTTACGAAGCGCTCAGCGGTGTACTGGCAGCCCTGGTCCGAGTGGAAAACCAGCTCAGAAGTAGGACGGCGTATGCCCACAGCCAACTGCAACGCCTTAAGCGAAAGCTCCGTATCCGCCGTTCTCGAAAACGCCCAGCCTACAATCCTGCGCGAGAAAAGATCCATGACAACCGCCAAATACAGCCAGCTCCCACCGACCCTGATGTAAGTAATATCTCCTGCCCAAAAAGTGTTCGGGGCCGCGGGATTAAAGCGACGGGCCAGGATATTAGGTGCGATGTTGGAGGGCTTGGTCATTCGCCGATAGTGGGCGTAACGTGCGCGCCGCCTGACCAGCCCGAGGGTTTTCATCAGGCCACGCATTCGATGACGCCCCACTTTCATCCCCTGTTTCTTAAGCGCTTTGCTAAAACCCCTACTACCCAAAGCACCACGATGCTCTTTATGCAGCTGGCGAATTTTCTTCTCCAGCTGACGCTCAATTCCGCGCGGTCGCTTGGGCTGACGTTGCGCGTAATAGCTGCTGCGAGGGACACCGAAAAGACAGCACAGGTGTCGTACCGACATCGCGCCTTTGGTGCCCTCGATCATTTTATTCGGCTGAAAAGCACCTTTAGATGAGAGGGCAACTGCTTTTTTAAGACGTCATTTTCTGCCTCCAGCAGCGCTAATCTGGCCTGAAGTGAATCAATCAGATCTTGATCCTGCGGGCGGGTGGTTTGCGAGGCTCCTACATGCTCCTTGTGCCATCGGGAAACCCACCGCCGCAAAGCCGTCGGCCCCACGCCGGTTTGTTCGCACGCCTTTGGCACGGAGTAATTCATTTCCACGACCAAGCGAATGGCCTCGGCTTTTTCTTCGGCAGTTACGACCCGAAATCCCATGATGAATCCTTAAGTTGATACTCCTACATGATGGTCCATAAATATTGAGCCACAACA
>NZ_RZAA01000028.1:0-1310 GCF_003994535.1 Pseudomonas sp. PAMC 29040 | reverse complement strand
TGTCTAGTCCTGAAATAGGTTTACACCTGTTTCACCCCAACGCCCGATGCATTGCATCGGGCGTTTTGTATTTCAAAGACTGGTGCGGACGCTCGCTGTTGTAAATCGATATCGACTCACTCACCATCTTCTTCGCCTGCGTTAAGTCGTGTGGGCGCTCAAGCAGAAGCTCTGTTTTCAAGATCCCGTTGACCCGCTCTGCCAAAGCATTTTGGTAGCAGTCATAGCCGTCCGTCATCGAACATCGGATGCCGTGTTTCGCGTGCAGTTCTTGGTACATTCCCGAGCAATACTGGCTGCCTCTGTCCGAGTGATGAATCAGCGGCTGCGTGGTTTGACGCTGACTCACGGCTCGACGCAACGCTTGCACTACCGACTCGGTGTGTAGACTTTCATGGACGTGGTAACCCACGATCTTTCGCGAAAAAGCATCCGTCACAAGGCTCAGATAGGCCACACCCTCCCGAGTGGGCAGATAGGTGATGTCAGCAACCCAGACTTGTTCCGGGCCGGTTGGAACAACCTGATCCGGACCCGGTTTGAGTAGGTTCGGATGGCGCCGAAAGCGATGATGGCTGTCGGTCGTCTTGTGATACGCCCGCTTGCGGGCCACCAGTAAACGCCTTTCGCGCAGGATCGAAAACAGCCGATCTCGCCCCACTTGCAGCTCAAGTTGAGGCTGGCAATGCAACAAGTGGTGCAGCTTTCGGGTACCCAGACGCGGCTGACGCTGACGTTTTTGCTGAACGAAGTCGGCAACTTTCTGATCCAGAACCAGGCGAGTTGCATCGGCGCGATTGCGTTTGTAGTAAGCCTGTCGGCTTATCCCCATGAACTGGCAAGCCCTGCTGATGCTCAGGTTTTGGATTCGTTTTTGCGCGAGGACTTGCCGGGACGCTTTTTTACCACAGAGAGACCGTAGTCATTTTTCAAGACATCCACGACCGCCTCGAAAAACTGGGCTTTCTGATTGGACAGCGCCAACTGTTGTTCAAGCTCTTTGATGCGTTGCTCTGGCGTTAGTGGTCGGTTTTTGTCGGGCATAGACCCCATCCTCGGCGAGCCAATGTATGTGCCGGGGCTCCAATCTTGCCGACCATGCTTGCGTAACCACGTCAGAACGGTCGTTTTGCCTTGGATCCCGTAGCGCTCCTGAGCCTCTTTATAGCTCAGCTCACCTTTTTCGACTTGGTCGACGACCGACAATTTAAAGGTCAGCGTGTAGTCTCGCTGACTACGCCTTTTACTTGTCTCCATTACGCCCTCCTGAAAATAGATCAGAAGGTGTAAACCTTATTCAGGACGGGACA
>NZ_RZAA01000027.1:0-1332 GCF_003994535.1 Pseudomonas sp. PAMC 29040 | reverse complement strand
CGTACCGCCGAGAACACTTCCATCGGCAAGGTGGTGGAACCCGGCCCGGACACGAAACTGGCCAGTACCAGGTCATCCAAGGACAGGGCGAACGACATCATGGCGCCCGCCGCCAGTGACGGCGCAATCATCGGGATGGTGATCAAAAAGAACACTTTCCACGGCTTGGCGCCCAGGTCCATGGCCGCCTCTTCGATCGACAGGTCCAGCTCGCGCAAGCGCGACGACACCACCACGGCCACATAGGCCGAACAGAACGTGGTGTGGGCGATCCAGATGGTGACGATCCCGCGTTCCTGGGGCCAGCCGATCATTTGCGCCATGGCCACGAACAGCAGCAACAGCGACAGACCGGTGATTACCTCAGGCATCACCAGCGGTGCAGTTACCAGGCCGCCGAACAGCGTGCGGCCCTTGAAGTGGCTGATGCGGGTCAGCACGAATGCTGCCAGGGTCCCCAGCGCCACCGCTGCAATCGCCGTGTACAGGGCGATTTCCAGCGAGCGCATCACCGAGCCCATCAGTTGCGTGTTGTCCAGCAGGCCCACGTACCACTTCAGCGACCAGCCGCCCCACACCGTCACCAGCTTGGAAGCGTTGAACGAGTAGATCACCAGAATCAGCATCGGCAGGTAGATGAACAACAAGCCTGCGACCAGCATAAAGCTGGAAAAACGGAAGCGATTCATATCTTGCCCTCCAGTTCTTTAGCCTGGCTGCGGTTGAACAGGATGATTGGCACGATCAGGATCGCCAGCATTACCACGGCAAGCGCAGAGGCTACCGGCCAGTCACGGTTGTTGAAGAACTCTTGCCACAGCACTTTACCGATCATCAGGGTTTCCGGGCCGCCCAGCAGTTCCGGGATCACGAACTCGCCCACCACCGGGATAAACACCAGCATGCAGCCGGCGATGATGCCGTTCTTGGACAGCGGAACGGTGATTTTCCAGAAGCTGTTGAAGGTGCTCGAGCCCAGGTCGGACGCGGCTTCCAGCAGGCTGTGGTCGTGTTTCACCAGGTTGGCGTACAGCGGCAGGATCATGAACGGCAGGTACGAATAGACGATGCCGATATACACCGCGATGTTGGTGTTGAGGATCTGCAGCGGTTCGCTGATCCAGCCCATCGACATCAGGAAACCATTGAGCAGGCCGTTGTTGCTGAGAATGCCCATCCACGCGTAAACGCGGATCAGGATCGCAGTCCAGGTCGGCATCATGATCAGCAGCACCAGCACGGTCTGCATCTCTTTGCGCGCATTGGCAATGGCATAGGCCATCGGATAGCCGATCAGCAGGCACAACGCGGTGCTGAAGAAAGCCATCTTCA
>NZ_RZAA01000025.1:0-2786 GCF_003994535.1 Pseudomonas sp. PAMC 29040 | reverse complement strand
GGATTTTATTGCCCATTACAACCACCGGCGTTGTCACTCCGCCTCGAATAACCTGCCGCCAGTTACTTTTGAGGAAATGGCGGCCTAATACTCCTACGCAATGGTCCAAAAAAACTGGACCACTACAAGCTCGCTCCTACAGGGGTTGTGTCGGTTTTGATTTGTATGGTGCTGCAGGTGTCGAGCGGGCATGAAGATGCGGGAAGCTAAAGCGCATCTGCACATTCCTCTGTAGGAGCGAGCTTGCTCGCGAGCTCTTCGGCGCCCTCAAAGCTCGCTCCTACAGGGTTTTTGCTGTTTATCGCCCACTAAAAAGGCTCCCGGGGGAGCCTTTTTAGTGGGCGATAAACGACTTACATGTTCGGGTAAGTCGGGCCGCCGCCACCTTCCGGGGTGACCCAGGTGATGTTCTGCGACGGGTCTTTGATGTCGCAGGTTTTACAGTGCACACAGTTTTGCGCGTTGATCTGAAAACGCTTCTCGCCGCTTTCCTGAGTGATCACTTCATACACCCCGGCCGGGCAGTAACGCTGGGCAGGCTCGTCGTAGAGCGGCAGGTTGACGTTGATCGGAATGCTCGCATCGCGCAACTTGAGGTGGCACGGCTGCTCTTCCTCATGGTTGGTGCTGGAGATAAACACCGAGCTGAGTTTGTCGAAGCTGAGTTTGCCGTCCGGTTTCGGGTATGCGATCTGCTTGCAGTCTTTGGCCAGCTTCAGGCAGGCATAGTCCGGCTTGGTGTCGTGCAGGGTAAACGGCAGTTTGCCGCCGAAGATGTTCTGGTCGAGCCAGTTGAAACCACCCCCCACAATAGGGCCGAACTTGTGCAGTGCCGGGCCAAAGTTACGGCTGGCGAACAGTTCGTCGAACAACCAGCTGGCTTTGAAGGCTTCAACATAAGTGTTGAGTGCATCACCGCCCTCGGAGCCACCGAGCAGGGAGTCAGCCACCGCCTCGGCTGCGAGCATGCCGGACTTCATTGCGGTGTGGCTGCCCTTGATCTTGGAGAAGTTCAGGGTGCCCAGATCGCAACCAATCAGTGCGCCACCGTCAAAGACCATTTTTGGCAGCGAGTTCAGGCCGCCTTTGCAGATGGCGCGGGCGCCGTAGCTGATGCGCTTGCCGCCTTCCAGATACTGCTTGAGTACCGGGTGATGCTTGAGGCGCTGGAACTCATCGAACGGCGACAGGAAGGTGTTGCTGTAGGACAGGTCTACGATCAGACCCACCACTACCTGGTTGTTTTCCAGGTGGTACAGGAACGAACCCCCGGTGTTTTCGCTGCTGATGATGTCCAGCGGCCAGCCGGCAGTGTGAACCACCAGGCCTGGCTGGTGCTTGGCCGGGTCGATTTCCCAGATTTCCTTGAGGCCGATGCCGTAGTGCTGGGTATCGGCTTCGCTGTCGAGCTTGTAGCGCTCGATCAGTTGCTTGCCCAGGTGGCCGCGGCAGCCTTCCGCGAACAGGGTGTACTTGCCGCGCAGTTCCATGCCGGGGGTGTACAGGCCTTCTTTCGGGTTGCCTTCACGGTCAACACCCAGGTCACCGGTGATAATCCCGCGAACTACGTTGTTCTCATCGAACAGGACTTCCTGGGCAGCAAAGCCCGGGTAGATTTCCACACCCAGGTTCTCGGCTTGTTGTGCCATCCAGCGGCACAGGTTGCCCAGGGAAATAATGTAGTTGCCTTCGTTGTGCATGGTTTTAGGCACAAACAGGTCAGGCACCTTGGTTGCGGTGCTGTCACTGCGCAGTACATAAATATCGTCGCGGGTGACCGCGGTGTTGAGAGGAGCGCCCAGTTCTTTCCAGTCCGGGAACAATTCGTTCAGGGCACGGGGTTCGAACACTGCACCGGACAGAATGTGAGCACCGACTTCGGAGCCTTTTTCAACCACGCAGACGCTTATTTCTTTACCGGCTTCGGCGGCCTTCTGCTTTAAACGGCAGGCGGCGGACAAACCGGCAGGGCCGGCGCCGACGATGACCACGTCGAATTCCATGTATTCGCGTTCCACAGGTTCTCTCCTACTCAAGGCTCAACGGTATTTTTCTAATTGGAGGTTTGGCACTTCATCCATTATTCCCTGCGCCGCGTGCGGAAGAAGCAATGGATGACGCGCCGCTCTCTCTAGGGGCGGCATTATATCTACACCACTAGCAGGGTCCAATACAAACGTTTGTTTGAATCTGCTGCAGGCCAGACAAATCAAAGAAGCACGGCTCAAAAGTGGCGGATTTGCTGTATTGACCGCAAAAGGCGTTCCGGTCAAGATACGGTCGGTTTTGCGCTCGCCGTAGGCTGATTATTGGTTTCAAGAGCACCTCTAAAGACAGGGCCAGGCACGAGCCTGTAGGAGCCTGCCATTTTTTGAGCGGAGTTTACACGTCCTTTTGGTGGATGACTTGTTAGTCACCCCGCAGAGACGCTCGCAAGGGAAGAATTTGGCGCTCGTCATTCTTTCTATAAGAAGGGCACAGCAACGATCTTTGGAGGTGCCCCAGGGTCTGTTGACGCTTCGTTGTGAACTATCGTCGTGGCCACAACGAAGCTTCAGCAGAACCTATGCGATGAGCATCAACCGCCAGGTTCGCCTAGGCGACTTTCTTTTCACCGGAGAGTAACGAGGAATCCATGAAGGTTCTTGTAGCTGTCAAACGAGTGGTCGATTACAACGTCAAGGTTCGCGTCAAAGCGGACAACTCCGGCGTTGACCTCGCCAACGTCAAGATGTCGATGAACCCCTTCTGCGAAATCGCTGTGGAAGAAGCCGTACGCCTGAAAG
>NZ_RZAA01000024.1:0-3117 GCF_003994535.1 Pseudomonas sp. PAMC 29040 | reverse complement strand
TGGTGAATGTTGATTTCTGATCTTTTGATTAGATCGTTCTTTAAAAATTTGGGTATGTAATAGAAAGTTAGACTGGATAGCACTTTCACTGGTGTTTATTCAGGCTAAGGTAAAATTTGTGAACGTTCTTAATTGAACATGCGAATTTTCGGCGAATGTCGTCTTCATAGTATAACCAGATTGCTTGGGGTTATATGGTCAAGTGAAGAAGCGCATACGGTGGATGCCTTGGCAGTCAGAGGCGATGAAAGACGTGGTAGCCTGCGAAAAGCTTCGGGGAGTCGGCAAACAGACTTTGATCCGGAGATGTCTGAATGGGGGAACCCACCTAACATAAGTTAGGTATCTTAAGCTGAATACATAGGCTTAAGAAGCGAACCAGGGGAACTGAAACATCTAAGTACCCTGAGGAAAAGAAATCAACCGAGATTCCCTTAGTAGTGGCGAGCGAACGGGGACCAGCCCTTAAGCTGTATTGATGTTAGCGGAACGCTCTGGAAAGTGCGGCCATAGTGGGTGATAGCCCTGTACGCGAAAACATCTTTACAGTGAAATCGAGTAGGACGGAGCACGAGAAACTTTGTCTGAATATGGGGGGACCATCCTCCAAGGCTAAATACTACTGACTGACCGATAGTGAACTAGTACCGTGAGGGAAAGGCGAAAAGAACCCCGGAGAGGGGAGTGAAATAGATCCTGAAACCGTATGCGTACAAGCAGTGGGAGCCCACTTTGTTGGGTGACTGCGTACCTTTTGTATAATGGGTCAGCGACTTATTTTCAGTGGCAAGCTTAACCGAATAGGGGAGGCGTAGCGAAAGCGAGTCTTAATAGGGCGTCTAGTCGCTGGGAATAGACCCGAAACCGGGCGATCTATCCATGGGCAGGTTGAAGGTTGGGTAACACTAACTGGAGGACCGAACCGACTACCGTTGAAAAGTTAGCGGATGACCTGTGGATCGGAGTGAAAGGCTAATCAAGCTCGGAGATAGCTGGTTCTCCTCGAAAGCTATTTAGGTAGCGCCTCATGTATCACTGTAGGGGGTAGAGCACTGTTTCGGCTAGGGGGTCATCCCGACTTACCAAACCGATGCAAACTCCGAATACCTACAAGTGCCGAGCATGGGAGACACACGGCGGGTGCTAACGTCCGTCGTGAAAAGGGAAACAACCCAGACCGTCAGCTAAGGTCCCAAAGTTATGGTTAAGTGGGAAACGATGTGGGAAGGCTTAGACAGCTAGGAGGTTGGCTTAGAAGCAGCCACCCTTTAAAGAAAGCGTAATAGCTCACTAGTCGAGTCGGCCTGCGCGGAAGATTTAACGGGGCTCAAACCATACACCGAAGCTACGGGTATCATCTTAGGATGATGCGGTAGAGGAGCGTTCTGTAAGCCTGTGAAGGTGAGTTGAGAAGCTTGCTGGAGGTATCAGAAGTGCGAATGCTGACATGAGTAACGATAATGGGTGTGAAAAACACCCACGCCGAAAGACCAAGGTTTCCTGCGCAACGTTAATCGACGCAGGGTTAGTCGGTCCCTAAGGCGAGGCTGAAAAGCGTAGTCGATGGAAAACAGGTTAATATTCCTGTACTTCTGGTTATTGCGATGGAGGGACGGAGAAGGCTAGGCCAGCTTGGCGTTGGTTGTCCAAGTTTAAGGTGGTAGGCTGGAATCTTAGGTAAATCCGGGATTCTAAGGCCGAGAGCTGATGACGAGTTAACTTTTAGTTAACGAAGTGGTTGATGCCATGCTTCCAAGAAAAGCTTCTAAGCTTCAGGTAACCAGGAACCGTACCCCAAACCGACACAGGTGGTTGGGTAGAGAATACCAAGGCGCTTGAGAGAACTCGGGTGAAGGAACTAGGCAAAATGGCACCGTAACTTCGGGAGAAGGTGCGCCGGTGAGGGTGAAGCATTTACTGCGTAAGCCCACGCCGGTCGAAGATACCAGGCCGCTGCGACTGTTTATTAAAAACACAGCACTCTGCAAACACGAAAGTGGACGTATAGGGTGTGACGCCTGCCCGGTGCCGGAAGGTTAATTGATGGGGTTAGCTAACGCGAAGCTCTTGATCGAAGCCCCGGTAAACGGCGGCCGTAACTATAACGGTCCTAAGGTAGCGAAATTCCTTGTCGGGTAAGTTCCGACCTGCACGAATGGCGTAACGATGGCGGCGCTGTCTCCACCCGAGACTCAGTGAAATTGAAATCGCTGTGAAGATGCAGTGTATCCGCGGCTAGACGGAAAGACCCCGTGAACCTTTACTATAGCTTTGCACTGGACTTTGAATTTGCTTGTGTAGGATAGGTGGGAGGCTTTGAAGTGTGGACGCCAGTCTGCATGGAGCCAACCTTGAAATACCACCCTGGCAACTTTGAGGTTCTAACTCAGGTCCGTTATCCGGATCGAGGACAGTGTATGGTGGGTAGTTTGACTGGGGCGGTCTCCTCCTAAAGAGTAACGGAGGAGTACGAAGGTGCGCTCAGACCGGTCGGAAATCGGTCGTAGAGTATAAAGGCAAAAGCGCGCTTGACTGCGAGACAGACACGTCGAGCAGGTACGAAAGTAGGTCTTAGTGATCCGGTGGTTCTGTATGGAAGGGCCATCGCTCAACGGATAAAAGGTACTCCGGGGATAACAGGCTGATACCGCCCAAGAGTTCATATCGACGGCGGTGTTTGGCACCTCGATGTCGGCTCATCACATCCTGGGGCTGAAGCCGGTCCCAAGGGTATGGCTGTTCGCCATTTAAAGTGGTACGCGAGCTGGGTTTAGAACGTCGTGAGACAGTTCGGTCCCTATCTGCCGTGGACGTTTGAGATTTGAGAGGGGCTGCTCCTAGTACGAGAGGACCGGAGTGGACGAACCTCTGGTGTTCCGGTTGTCACGCCAGTGGCATTGCCGGGTAGCTATGTTCGGGAAAGATAACCGCTGAAAGCATCTAAGCGGGAAACTTGCCTCAAGATGAGATCTCACTGGAACCTTGAGTTCCCTAAAGGGCCGTCGAAGACTACGACGTTGATAGGTTGGGTGTGTAAGCGCTGTGAGGCGTTGAGCTAACCAATACTAATTGCCCGTGAGGCTTGACCATATAACACCCAAGCAATTTGCGTTCTTG
>NZ_RZAA01000023.1:0-5053 GCF_003994535.1 Pseudomonas sp. PAMC 29040 | reverse complement strand
AACTGAGCAAAGCCGACTACGCCTGGCACGGTGATCAGCCGCGCTCGCAACAACAAAGCACCACCCCGGCGGGCACAGTGACGCGCCTGACCGATGCCGACGGTGCCGAGCAGCGCTGCCAGTACGATGAATTCGGGCGTTTGAGCGTGCAGCAAGGTCCCGATGTGAGCATCAGCATTACTTACGATGCAGCGTCGCGGATTCATCAGCAGCGAACCCAATCAAACGATGGCTCGCGGGACATGGCCGTAACCCTTGGCTATGACAGCCTGGGTCGCCCGGCCCGTCGTGAAACGGCTACCCGCACGCCCACCCGACAGTCCCTTGAAGTCCAGACCCAGCAATGGCGTAAAGACGGCAAGCTGACCCCGCGCGAACTGACCCGTGACGGAGTTTTGGTCCGGAGTGAAAGCTTCGACTACGATCTGCGCGGACGGATGATTGCTCACCGTCTGCACGGTGAGGATTTACCGCAGGATGCCCACGGCAAAACCTACCGCGAGCAGCACTTTCAATACGACGCCCTAGACAATATTCGTCGACTGGAAACGGTCTTTACCGACGCCAGTTCCAACAATGTCAGTACATTTACCTATGACCCCGCCGATCTCACCCAGCTGCTCAGCGTCAGCCACAGTCGCGCCGATTACCCGGCACCGGTAACCCTGGAGTACGACGCCCTCGGCAATTTACTGAAGGATGAACGGGGCAATCCACTGCACTACGACGCCCTGGGACGACTCATTGGCGTCACCCTGCCTACCGGCGAACGCCGCTGGCACTACGGCCCGGCGGGCAACATCATCAAGACCGAAGACTCTACCGGTCCGCGCTGGCGCTACCACACCGGCGGCCAGCTCAGCTGCGAGATGGGTGAAAACACCCAGACCCGCTGGGTACGGGCCGGTGACGTTCCGGTGGCCGAAAGCCGTCTTGCAGCGGCGGTGCGCGAAGTGATGCTCTTGGGCACCGACGCCCAGGGGTCGATAACCACTGAGGCCAACGACGGGATCAATGCCCCGGTCTACGGCGCCTACGGCCAGAGCCAGCCCGGTGCCAGCCGGCTGGGCTACGCCGGCACCTTGCGTGAGCAAGACAGCGGCTGGTATTTCCTGGGTGATTACCGCATCTACAACCCCGCACTGATGCGCTTCCACAGCCGTGACAGCCTCAGCCCCTTCGGCGAAGGCGGGCTCAATGGCTATGCCTATTGCGCCGGGGATCCGGTCAACCGCATCGATCCATCGGGCCACTCGTGGCTGGACTGGCTGTTACCGGCGGCCGGCATCGCCCTGGCCGTAATCGGCACCGTGGCCTCCCTGGGTGCATTGGCGGCGCCCACTGCGGCGCTGACCGCCAGCTATGTAACGGCGGTCACCACCGCGACCCTGAGCGTGGTGTCGCTGGCAGCGGACGTGGCCTCGATAGCCTTGCTGGCCAGCGGCAATGAAAACGCCGGGCGGATTCTGGGCTGGGTGGGCATGGCAACGGGGCTGGCCTCGGCGGCCCCGTCGATGGCCGGGGCTGCCGCCAAGGGGGTCAAAAAGGCCGGGAAGTTCGTGGGCAGCTGGCAGCACAAACTGCAGCATGCCGGGGGAGCTCCAGGAGGGGGGCGGGCTTTTAACCCTGCGACGCTTCAGCACTCAGCTTTAAATGCAATGGCCCCTAAGGAAGCCTGGCTTGCTACTCGCAGTATGAACCCTTCAGGAGGAGCAAATAATATTATGTACGCTGCTGCTCAACGGTACAGCAGCGTCAGTAGGGAAACTTCTATAGAAGTTCGAAACTTTTACAGGCTCAACCCGACGAAGGCTGCGTTGCCACAGAACACTATTCCATCCACGACCGTTAGAAGTATGGATGGCATTACCGTGATGCCTGTTTTTCAGAACAATCCGGATTATGTTAATGATGTCAGGCAAATAGCTGCCAACATACACCCGGCGTATCCACCTGAGGTCTTGCAGGGCTACAACATAAACACTAACTCTCTAGCCATCACCGCCCCTGACTTTTACGAAGCGACATTTATTCGTACGCATATATGGGATCTGCCTTACGAAAATGATTTTGTGAAATATGTAACCCAGGATGGATTATGGATAAGGGATCAAACCAGATGGCAGGAGAACTTTATGCTCTGGCGTCTCTAGGAAAGTCTTGACTCGCCACCATTTTTTATATTCCAGCCTTTTGGGAATTCAAAAAATGGTGGCCCACCAAAAGTCAGGTTTGAGCAAGGGCTGACTACGGTTGCCAGCATACTCGCCATCAACGATGTGCATTTGTCTGATGCGCAGCCCGATCGAGGTGTTCAGACCAGACGGCTCCTTGAGCAAAGCCGGTTTTTTTGAATATTGAAGTGTTACTGGAGACGGCAGTACCTATCTGAAAATGATGGGTACTGCCGTACGCTTTGGTTCGAATCTCCAGCCATCAGGCACTGGAAAGTCCGGTGGCCTGCCAGCAATCAGCCTCTTTGTGGTTTTCTTGATTCAATATTTTTTCTTGAACAGCCACTTTCTCCGTGATTTTGCGCATCACCGACGCACCCCTCCCACAATCAACAATGGTTGGGCATCTTCCCCACGTATTAAAAGATACTTTTTGTGCCGCCCCCCCCTACAACACTTGCTCATTGTTAGCCCTCAGCGAGGGACCCTATTTTGCTACCCCTTTCTAGCGAAACAAGGAGTAAGACACATGACTGAGCACACCTCCGTACCCCTATCCGCCGCCAGCCTGCTCAGCAGCGGCGACGTATATTCCGGGGCCTACAACTTTATGAGCAGCATCAGTGCCGGGGTCGATCCGCGCACCGGTGCGTTCTCGGCCTCGATCAGCCTGCCCACCGGCGCCGCCAACGATTTGCGCGGCCCTATCAGCCAGTTGCGCCTGAGCCATAGCCCGCTGATGGCCGAAGATCAGGGCTTCGGTCTGGGCTGGATGCTTGGTACCACCTCGTGGGACGGCGCCAGCCAACAACTGCAACTCAATTCCGGCGAGCGCTTTCGCGGTGAGATTGTCGGTCAGAGCATGCGCTTCCCGGATGTGCGCTTGCCGGTAGTTGCAGTGGCCGTTCAGCGTCAGGAAATGTGGGTCACGCATAACGATGGCAGCTGTGAACGCCTGATCCCGCTGGCCGGACACCCCAGCCTTTGGGTAGTCAGCACCCTGGTGGGGGCCGATGGCAGCGCCCTGAATTTTGACTGGCGTTCGGTTGGCAATGGGGCGTACCTGCAAAAAGTCAGCGATGCCCAAGGCCGCACGGTGCTGGCACTGGCCTACGAGGGCGTGACAACCCGTCTGACGTTGCAACCGGATACCCCCGCACAGGTGGTGATGTCATTTCATCGGGTCTCCGGGCTGTTGCGCCGGGTAACGGTGGACGGCCTTCCCGACAGTGGCTGGCAGTTTGAGTACAGCACTGCGACTTCCGGATTACTGCTGCTGAGCAAATGTACCCAGCCCACCGGCAGCACCGAGGAAGTGACCTACAGCGAAGCCAACGGCCTCAACCTGCCTGCAGGGGCGCCGTTTGCGCGGATGCCGGTGGTCAGTCAGACCCGCAAGGACCCGGGGGACGGCCAGCCGGTGCAACTGGTTCGTTATGACTACGGTCTGTATGGCAGCAACAACTATTTTGGCTGGCCGGCAGTGCGTCAGTGGCGCAACCGCGAGGACAATCTCTATCACCTGACCGGTGCCGGCGATTTTCTTTATGGCTCCACCGAAACCCTGATGGATGCCCGGGGCACCCCCCTGCAAACCATCAGCCGCACCTTTAACCGCTTCCACCTGCTGACCCGCGAACGCACCTTGCAGGGCCAGACCCTGCAGGAAACCGAAACCACCTATTACGACGAGCCCTGGCTGCCCATTGCCCGGCAACTGCCGTATTTCCAGTTCCCGCATAAAGTCATTACCCGCAAGGCGCAGCTCGACGGTCAACGGGTACTGCGGGAGCTTGTTACCGAGGAAGAAACCCGCTACGACGAGCTGGGTAACCCGGTGTGGCACCGCAATGCCCTGGGCGGGATTGAAGAGTCCGAGTACTACCCGGTAACCGGTGAGACCGACAACTGCCCGGCCGACCCACTGGGTCGCATCACCCGCCTGAAAAGTCGTACGGTCAGCCCCCCACCCGGCACCGAAGGGCCGGTCAAGCAGACCCGATATCGCTATCAATCCCTGCCCGTGCGTGGGGATGCTCCAGGGTTTGCATTGCCGACTTTTATCCAGAGCAGCGAAGAGCGGTTGCTGCTGGTTGAAGGCGATAAACCCACTGAATTGGGCAGTTCCAGCCAGACCTTTATCAATGCTCCGGCCTCACCCCATCACGGCCGTATGCTCAGCGAAACCCAGACGGTAGAGGGTAAAAGCACTACCCGGGCCTACAACTACAGCCTGACCCAAGCCCCAAACGCCCGCTCTCTTGAGCGCGCAGTCCTGCAGGAAAATGTCACGATTACAGGTCACGATGGCCAGTCAACTGTTGCGCAATCGTCGCAGGATTTGTACTCCGGCCTGATGGTCACCGAGCAGACCGACGAGCAGTTGCGCATGGCCTTTGCCCACGATGCCCTGGGCCGTGTGACTCAGGAAGTCGCGGCCCCGGATTCGGCTTTCGAGGCTGAGGTCAACTGGGCCTATTCGTTGTCGGCCAGCGAGCGCTGCCAGACCCGAATCGGCGCTTCCGGGCGTAAGGAAACTGTCTGGCTCGATGGCATGGCAAGGGAAATCCGCCGTGAAAAACAAACCGACAGCGGTGAGACCTATACCGCCTGGACCGCAGAATATGACGTGCTGGGCCGGGTGTTCCGTGAAACGACTTACGATCCCGGTAACGAAGACGTCCCGGCCCTGAGCCTGACCACCGAACGCACCTTTGATGACTGGGGCAATGTGCTGACTGAAACCAGCGCAGACGGTATCACCCAGCACACTCTGGCCGACCCGGTAGCCCTGACCGGCAGCAGTTGGCAGACCGATGCCAAGGGTGTGGCCGGGGCCAGAACCGTGACCACCCACACCCTGGATGGCAAGCCGCTGA
>NZ_RZAA01000022.1:0-10145 GCF_003994535.1 Pseudomonas sp. PAMC 29040 | reverse complement strand
CTGTTGCTGTCAAGTGGTTATTTTCAGATGTTTTCAAAGTTTCCTTTGTAACATCAACCACTTGCGCTTTCGATCTCTCGTTAGCGGGAGGCGAATTCTACAGCGTTACACGCTGCTGTCAACACCTCATTTCCTGCTTCGATGACTTGAAGCTGACACTGCCGAAGAATCATCCAACTCATTGAAAATCAAGGAGTTTTCCGTTTCGACTGCGCCGGAAGTGGGCGCATTATAGGTTAATAAAATGCGCCGTCCAGCTCTTATTTCAGTTTGATTCAGCTTTCAGGGTAATACGGGCAAACGCCTTCTTCCCCGCCTGGCAAACATGGGTCGAGCCCAGTGCATATATATAGGTGCGGTCAACCACCTCACCATCTATACGTACACCACCGGAACCCAGCAAATCCCGCGCAACCGCAGAGTTCTTCACCAGCCCGGCCTTATTAAGGACTGCAGCGATCGGCATATCCTCAGTAGCGGTCAGCTCGACCTCAGGCAGATCATCAGGCAACTCGCCATCCTTCATGCGGTTGCCCGCACCGCGATGGGCATTTGCAGCAGCCTCTTCACCATGGAACCGGGCCACAATCTCTTCCGCCAACCTGATTTTGATATCGCGCGGGTTTGCACCAGCTTCAACCTCAGCCCTGAATGCATCGATCTCGTCCATCGAACGAAAGCTCAGCAACTCAAAGTAACGCCACATCAGCGCATCCGGAATAGACACCAGCTTGCTGTACATCACACCCGGAGCTTCCTGGATGCCAACATAGTTGCCCAGAGACTTGGACATCTTCTTGACGCCATCCAGCCCTTCAAGCAGCGGCATGGTAACAATGCACTGGGCTTCCTGACCGTAGCCGCGCTGCAGCTCACGACCCATCAACAAGTTGAACTTCTGGTCGGTACCACCCAGCTCCACGTCTGCCTTCAAGGCAACAGAGTCATATCCCTGCACCAGCGGATAAAGAAACTCGTGGATGGCAATCGGCTGATTCGTGGTGTAGCGCTTATCGAAGTCATCGCGCTCAAGCATGCGAGCCACGGTGTACTGAGAGGTCAAGCGAATGAAATCGGCCGGCCCCATCTGATCCATCCAGGTGGAGTTGAATGCCACCTCGGTTTTTGCAGGATCAAGGATCTTGAACACCTGAGTCTTGTAGGTTTCGGCATTGGCCAGCACTTGCTCACGGGTCAACGGTGGACGCGTTGCACTCTTGCCGCTCGGATCGCCAATCATCCCGGTGAAATCACCAATAAGGAAGATCACCTGATGCCCCAGTTCCTGGAACTGACGCAGCTTATTAATAAGTACGGTGTGACCCAAGTGCAGATCAGGCGCCGTGGGGTCGAATCCGGCCTTAATCCGCAACGGCTGACCGCGCTTGAGTTTCTCGACCAGTTCAGACTCGACCAGTACCTCTTCGGCACCACGCTTGATTAGCGCTAGCTGCTCTTCAACCGACTTCATATCAGACCCGTAAGGCTCAAATTCAAAGGGAACCAACCATACAAGATCAGGGACTAATTACAAGTTCCGGGCGGCATACGGCAACTATCCGCGCGCGAATAGCTCGCGGACTTGCTTCAAGGGCGATTTGGTTATATTTTATACAGTTATTTCATGTTCACCGTGCCAGTCATCTTTTCCAATTCATCCTTTATTCAAAGTCAAATTATCTATGACCAGTCAACCGCCTAAAGCGCCACCGCTTTATCCGAAGACCCACCTGCTCGCAGCAAGTGGTATCGCCGCCCTCTTGAGTCTGGCCCTGCTGGTATTCCCCTCCAGCGAAGTAGAAGCCAAAAGAACGACTCTCAATCTGGAACTGGAAACGCCTGCAGAACAACTGACACAAGATCAAGACGCTGCAGAACTCACTCAGGCCACAAATGAAGCGACTCCATCGCCTTTTGCCCAAATTGAACAACAGGACAACCCTGTAGCAAAAGTTGAGGAAGACAAAGCCCCCAGCCACCGCGAAGTAGTGGTTTCCAAGGGCGATACACTCTCGACCCTGTTCGCTAAAGTAGGCCTTCCTGCCACCTCAGTGCATGAAATCCTGGCCAGCGACAAGCAAGCCAAACAATTCAGCCAGCTGAAACACGGGCAGAAGCTCGAATTTGAAATGGGCCCCGATGGCCAACTGAACAACCTGCACAGCCAGGTTAGCGACCTCGAGACCATCACCCTCAGCAAATCGGCCAAGGGCTATACATTCCGGCGTGTTACTACCCTTCCGGTAGTGCGCTCGGCCTATGTACACGGTGTTATCTCCAGCTCGCTGTCAGCATCTGGCCAGCGTGCCGGCCTGCCCCACAGCATGACCATGGAAATGGCCAAAGTGTTTGGTTACGACATCGACTTCGCACAGGACATTCGCCCGGGCGACCAGTTCGAAGTGATCTACGAGCAGAAAGTGGCCAACGGTAAAACGGTGGGTACGGGCAACATCCTCTCGGCGCGCTTTACCAACCGCGGCAAGACCTACACCGCCGTACGCTATACAAACAAGCAAGGCGTCAGCAATTACTACACGGCTGACGGCAGCAGCATGCGCAAGGCATTCATCCGCACACCGGTGGACTTCGCCCGTATCAGCTCGCGCTTCTCCTCAGGCCGCAAACACCCGATCCTGAACAAGATCCGCGCCCACAAAGGCGTAGATTATGCCGCGCCGCGCGGTACGCCGATTAAAGCAGCCGGTGATGGCAAAGTACTGCTCGCTGGCCGTCGTGGCGGCTACGGCAATACCGTAATCATTCAACACGGCAATACCTACCGCACCCTTTACGGGCACATGCAGGGCTTCGCCAAAGGCATTAAAACCGGCGGATCGGTGAAGCAAGGGCAGGTGATCGGGTTTATCGGCACAACAGGCCTTTCCACGGGTCCTCACCTGCATTACGAGTTCCAGGTCAACGGTGTGCACGTTGATCCCCTGGGCCAGAAGCTACCAATGGCTGATCCGATTGCCAAAGCTGAGCGCACGCGCTTCCTGCAGCAAAGCCAGCCACTAATGGCCCGCATGAACCAGGAAAAGGCCACCCTCCTGGCCTCGAGCAAGCGCTAAGCGATGGCCCTCTATATAGGCGTGATGTCCGGCACCAGTCTCGATGGCATGGACATCGCCCTTATCGAGCTGGGGGCGAGCATCACCCTGCTCGCCACCCACTACATCCCGATGCCCGCCGCCCTGCGCAGCGAATTGCTGGGCCTGTGCGCCAGCGGACCTGACGAGGTGGCACGCTGTGCCATTGCCGAAAACCACTGGGTCGAACTGGCCGCTCAAGGCGTAAACACACTCCTTGCCCAGCAGCAGCTAACCCCGCAAGACATCCGGGCAATCGGCAGCCATGGCCAGACCATCCGCCACGAACCTGCCCTAGGCTTCACCGTACAGATCGGCAACCCGGCCCTATTGGCCGAGCTGACCAACATCTGCGTGGTCGGCGACTTCCGTCGCCGTGATGTTGCCGCTGGAGGCCAGGGAGCACCGCTGGTCCCGGCCTTCCATGAAGCCCTGTTTACGGGCGAGCATGAACATCGAGCTGTATTGAACGTAGGAGGATTCAGCAACCTGAGTCTGATAACTCCAACGAACCCTGTAGCTGGATTCGACAGTGGGCCAGGCAATGTCCTGCTCGATGCCTGGATACAAGAACAGCGCGGCGAACTGTACGACCGCAACGGCCAGTGGGCCGCCAGTGGCAAGGTTGAACCTGTGCTGCTTAACGCCTTGCTCAGCGACCCGTTCTTCCAGACCAAGGGCCCGAAGAGCACTGGCCGGGAAGTGTTCAACCTTAACTGGTTGAAACATCACCTCTTCGCCCTGCCAACCTTCCCCACTGAAGACGTGCAAGCAACGCTGCTCGAACTCACGGCACTGACCATCGTAGAGTCGCTGCAGTCGGCTCAGCCCCACACCGACGAACTACTGGTGTGCGGCGGCGGCGCCCACAATGCGGCCTTGATGACACGTCTTGCGCAACTGCTCCCGCAAACCAAGGTCAACAGCACCCTGGTCAAAGGGGTAGACCCTGACTGGGTCGAAGCCATGGCCTTTGCATGGCTGGCGCACTGCTGCCTGGAAAACATCCCCACCAATCGTCCCAGTGTCACCGGGGCCCGCGGCCTGCGGGTATTGGGCGGCATCTACCCGGCCTGACCTGCCCGCACAAACGCCAGACAGCAAAACGCCGCGAAACTACGCGGCGTTGAGTGTGAAACCTGTACTGCGCAATCAGATCGAGAACGATGATCCGCAACCACATGTTGTGGTGGCATTCGGGTTCTTGATCACAAAGCGCGAGCCTTCCAGACCTTCCTGATAATCCACCTCGGCACCCGCCAGGTACTGGAAGCTCATCGGATCGACCACCAGGCTTACGCCTTCGCGCTCAACAATGGTGTCGTCATCGGCCACTTCTTCATCGAAGGTAAAGCCATACTGAAAACCGGAACAACCGCCGCCCGTAACAAAAACGCGCAACTTCAAACGATCATTACCCTCTTCATCGACCAGGCTCTTCACCTTGTGCGCAGCACCTTCGGTGAATTGCAAAGCCATGGGGGTGAAGGATTCGACGCTCATGCTGATTATCTCCCGGCGATGTGCCGCCATAATGCGTGATGACGCGCATTATCCGCTTCTCCTAGAAAAGCGGTCAACTATTTGAGGGCAGCAGCAAGCGATCAGCTACAAGCTGCAAGCATGCCGCGCCCTCACTTACAGCTTGTAGCTTTAAGCTTGCAGCTGTTTTCAGGGCAACATTCCGGCGTGGGACAAGCCCAGGCGCTCATCCAGGCCGAACATGATATTCATGTTCTGTACCGCCTGGCCTGATGCTCCCTTGACCAGATTGTCGATCACCGACAGCACGACAACCAGATCGCCATCCTGTGGCCGATGCACAGCAATACGGCATACGTTGGCACCCCGCACACTGCGGGTTTCCGGGTGGCTGCCGGCTGGCATCACATCAACGAAAGGCTCGTTGGCATAACGCTGTTCAAACAAAGCCTGCAGGTCCACAGAACGATCAACCACGGTGGCATACAGCGTCGAGTGAATACCCCGAATCATCGGCGTCAGATGCGGTACGAAGGTCAGACCGACATCCTTGCCGGCAGCACGACGCAAACCCTGACGGATTTCGGGCAAATGGCGATGACCTTTAACGGCATATGCCTTCATGCTTTCGGACGTTTCAGCGTACAGCGAACCTACGCTCGCACCGCGACCGGCGCCGCTCACGCCTGACTTGCAATCGGCGATCAACCTCGTAGTATCCGCCAGCCCCGCTTCCAGCAATGGAAGGAAACCCAATTGGGTTGCAGTCGGATAGCAACCCGGCACCGCGATCAGGCGCGCCTGTTTGATTTGCTCGCGATTCACTTCCGGCAGGCCGTATACCGCCTCTTCGAGCAACCCGGGCGCGCCATGGGGCTGACCGTACCACTTGGCCCACTCATCCGCGTCCTGCAGGCGGAAATCTGCCGACAGATCGATCACCTTGGTACCCGCCTCCAGCAACTCGCCGGCCAGGGCGTGGGCTACGCCGTGGGGTGTGGCGAAAAACACCACATCGCACGCAGCCAGGGCTTGCGTATCAGGCACGCTGAACGCCAGACCGTCGTAATGACCGCGCAGGTTGGGATACATATCGGCAACAGGCAGGCCCGCCTCGGATCGAGAAGTGATGACAACCACTTCAGCCTGCGGATGCTGTGCCAGCAATCGCAGCAATTCGACCCCGGTGTAACCCGTGCCGCCGACAATACCGACCTTGACCATAACCTGCCCCTCAACGAACCCACTGGAAAGCCCACGATAATAGGGACAGCGCGCCCCTGCGACAACCGTCAAGGTGACTCCCGGACGCTCTACTACTACTATTTGATCTACCGTGAACCTGGGAATAACTAAAAATGCTTTATCTATGGCTCAAAGCCTTCCACATCATCAGTATCGTCTGCTGGTTTGCAGGCCTCTTCTACTTGCCCCGCCTCTTTGTTTACCACGCACAAAGCGAGGACGCCGTGAGCAAGGAGCGATTCAGCCTCATGGAGCGCAAGCTGTATCGCGGCATCATGGGACCGGCAATGATTGCCACCCTGATTTTCGGTGGCTGGCTGATCAGCCTTAACCCGAGCGGTTACTTCAGTCAGGGCTGGATGCACGTCAAGCTGACACTGGTGATTCTGCTCATCGGCTACCACCACATGTGTGGCGCCCAGGTAAAACGCTTCGCCCGCGGCGAAAACAAGCGCTCTCACGTGTTCTACCGCTGGTTCAACGAAGTACCGGTAGTGTTCTTGCTGGCCATCGTCATTCTGGCAGTGGTCAAACCCTTTTAAACCCGCCCCGCCATTTACCGAGGTTATCCAATGTCACTGCCCGCTTTGCTCGAAAAATGCTTGCGCCTGCCGGTGGTGGCAGCCCCCATGTTTCTGATCTCCAACCCTCAACTCGTCCTGGCCTGCTGCCGCAATGGCGTTGTGGGCAGTTTTCCTGCGCTCAACCAACGCGATAGCAATGGATTCAAAGCATGGCTTGAGGAAATAGAAGCGGGCCTGGCCTTACTGGATAATCCCGCGCCCTACGCCGTGAACCTGATCGTGCATAACAGCAACCCACGGCTACAGGCTGACCTGGCGATCTGTATTGAGCACAAAGTCCCGATCATCATCACCAGCCTGGGCGCGGCAAAGGAAGTCGTGGATGCCGTCCACAGTTATGGCGGCCTGGTGTTCCATGACGTCACCACTCGACGCCATGCAGAAAAAGCCGCAGAAGCCGGGGTCGATGGCCTGATTGCAGTCGCCGCAGGCGCCGGTGGCCATGCGGGAACCTGGAGCCCTTTTGCGCTGCTGGCTGAAATTCGCCAGTTCTTTGATAAAACAGTGTTGCTGGCCGGCTGCATGAACCACGGCCATGAGATTCTCGCCGCGCAAATCCTCGGTGCCGACCTTGCCTACCTCGGAACCCGCTTTATCGGCACCCGGGAAAGCCATGCGCCTGATGCGTACAAAGACATGCTGCTGGCATCCCGGGCAGCCGACATCATCCACACCCCGGCCGTCTCGGGTGTGCCCGCCAACTTCATGCGCAAAAGCCTCGAAAGCGCGGGCTTCGACCTCGACGCACTTCAAGGCAAAGGCGAGACCAAACTCAAGCCCCTGACTGAAGAAGCCAAGGCCTGGAAAACGGTATGGTCCGCCGGCCAGGGGGCAGGAGGCATTAACGATCTGCCGACAACTGAGCACTTGATCGCACGTCTGGAAGAGGAATATCGCAAGGCCCACAGCCTCACCCGCGAACTGGCCCGACACTGGCCCCATCACTGATACTCCCCCGGCCCGCCCACTACAGCGGGCTCTTTGCTAATGACCGCCTGACAAGGAAGCAGACATGACAGAACTCAGCCTGGAAAAAACGCCCGAGGAGCACTACGCGTATCCAGATCCCCTGGGATTCAGCGGACGGATCGGACGTATGCGCCTGCTGGCCTGGAGCCTGATTCTGGGTCTCATCGCCAGCGTTGTCGCACTACTGGTCCTGCTTGCGATCAAGGTGTCCCCCACTCTGGCCATCACCTTTGGCGCGACCCTGACGCTCGTCTTCGTCGTGGTCAATCTCAGAATCAATGCGCAACGCCTGCACGACCTCAACTGGTCCGCATGGATGCTGTTGCTGCATCTGGTGCCGGTGGCCAATCTGGTGTTAACCCTTGCGCTGCTGTTGATGCCCGGCACCCCGGGGCCCAACAAGTACGGTTTGCCACCTCCACCCAACAGCACGGCGGTCAAAGTCCTGGCCTGGATTAACATTGTGTTGATGGTTTTGGGTCTTTTCATCCTGATCATCGGCCTGGCTCTTGGCCTGCAGGACTCGTTGATCAACGCAGCCAACAGCAACAGTCTGTAGACTGCGCGTCTAAATGAACGCGTTAACGCCAGGGACATCATTGTCACCGGACTGCACCGTTGCGATGGAGAACAGCATGACCCGTTACGCTTTAATCACTGGCGCCTCCAGCGGCATTGGCCTGGCTCTGGCCGAAGCCCTCGCCCGCCGCGGTCGCAGCCTGATTCTTGTGGCCCGCCAGCGGGACGCGCTAGAAAGCATTGCGCTGGAGTTGACCCAGCGTTTCGGCGTAGAGGTACTGTTCAGGGCCTGTGATCTTGGCGAGCCATTGCGTCTTTCCGGTTTTTTACTTGAGCTCGAAGAAGGCGACCGGCAGATCGACCTGCTGGTCAATTGCGCGGGCATTGGCACTTGCGGCCCCTTCCTGGCGCATGACTGGAGCGCAGAACAAGATCTGATCGAGCTCAACGTGCTGGCTCTCACGCGGTTATGCCATGCCATCGGCAACATGATGGCGGTCCAGGGCGGCGGGCAAATCCTCAATGTGTCCTCGATTGCCGCCTTCCAGCCCGGGCCCTGGCTGAGCACTTATTTCGCCAGTAAAGCGTATGTGCTGCATTTTTCCGAAGGCTTGCGCGAAGAGGTAAAGAAAACCGGGATCAAGGTCTCGGTACTTTGCCCCGGTGTCACGCGAACCCGTTTCTTCGACGCGGCCAGAATGAACGCCGACAAGGTCAAGCAAAGCGAAGGCGCCATGACTCCCGAAGAAGTTGCGCTCTATACCGTACGCGCGCTGGAGAAAAACAAGGCGATCATAATTCCGGGCCGGCGCAATCGCTGGATAACCCGTATGCCACGCTTCTTCTCGCGCTGGATGACGAGAAAAATAGCCGCCCGGGTCAACAAATCCTATTGCCCGCGTTAACCGGACTGGGCGTAATCCGCTGCCCTGAGTACACTCGGACCGGACTTCACTCACGGAGACACAGCTTTGGATACTCTGTTCACCAAAATCATCAACCGTGAAATACCCGCCAAGATCATCTACGAAGATGATCAGGTGCTGGCATTTCACGATATCGCCCCACAGGCGCCGATCCATTTTCTGGTCATTCCCAAAAAACCGATCCGCACCCTCAACGACCTGCAGGAAGAAGACAAACTACTGGCAGGGCACATCCTGTTTACCGCACAACGCCTTGCCAAAGAGCTGGGCTGCGAAGACGGTTTCCGCGTGGTAATGAACTGCAATGAAAAGGGTGGCCAAACGGTCTACCACATTCATATGCACGTTCTAGGTCAGCGCCAGATGAACTGGCCGCCGGGCTGATTGCAAAACCGTACGCCATCGTGGGCGCTGCCCGGCTCCCACGTTCAGCGGTGATCCAGCGCAAACCCTGTACGCCCGATTGGGGTAAACTGACCGCCGTGATTTTTTCCGGAGGTAAGCATGACTACCCAACGTCACTACTCGCCGATTGACCGTCTTCTGTTACAGGCCGACACAGCGCTGCGTACCTTGCTGCCGTTCAGCGGCCAGCCCCATCGCCCGTCGCCGGCCATCGTCAAACCTGAAAACCCGCTGGACGAACAGGCAAGTCGCCATGTGGCCGGGTTAATGCGCATCAACCATACCGGTGAAGTCTGTGCCCAGGCCTTGTATCAAGGCCAGGCCCTGACCGCCAAACTGCCCCAAGTGCGCGAAGCCATGGAGCAGGCAGCAGATGAGGAAATTGACCACCTGGCCTGGTGCGAACAGCGCATCCGCCAGCTGGGCAGCCATCCAAGTTTGTTGAACCCGCTGTTTTACGGCATGTCCTTCGGGATCGGGGCTGCGGCAGGATTAATCAGCGACAAAGTCAGCCTCGGGTTTGTTGCCGCTACCGAAGATCAAGTGTGTAAACATCTCAACGAACATCTTGAGCAACTGCCCGCGCAAGATGAGAAATCACGGGCGATCCTTGAACAGATGCGCATCGATGAAGAGCAACATGCAGAGTCCGCACTCAATGCCGGCGGGTTCCGCTTTCCTGCTCCAGTGAAGTTCGGCATGAGCCTGATGGCCAAAGTCATGACCAAAAGCACCTACCGCATCTGACTGCCGGCACGACTTGAATACGCCAGGAACTGGCGATTCGCTCATGGGCTGTCTAGTCCTGAAATAGGTTTACACCTGTTTCACCCCAACGCCCGATGCATTGCATCGGGCGTTTTGTATTTCAAAGACTGGTGCGGACGCTCGCTGTTGTAAATCGATATCGACTCACTCACCAT
>NZ_RZAA01000021.1:0-14524 GCF_003994535.1 Pseudomonas sp. PAMC 29040 | reverse complement strand
TGATCGAGGCCGAGAACGCACCGGTGCGCGGATCGACGCCGGCACTGATGCTGCTCATAAAGTTGTAGGCCCCGGAATACACATCGCCGCTGCTGAGCAGGCTGGCGGCGGACTGGATGTCGGGGGTATTTCCAGAGGGGTCAAACATGGTTGCTACTCCTTGGTTCGCTGAAACGGAGTGGCAACATAGAAGCGCAGACTTAAGGGAAACAATGAGCAAGGGCTGTAGGTGTCTTCGCGACAAGAAGCTGCACGATTGCATCCAAGGTGCACCTGCAAAGCTGTCTGGGTTTCGTTGCACGGGATGGGCGGGTCACAGGTTCTCGCTGGTAACGATCTGCAGCGGCACATGGATGCGGTGACGCAACGGATCAAACTGCGGCGCTGTTTGCAGTTCTACCAGCAGGTCCATCAGCGCCGTGGCGATCAGCCCGGGCTGGGAGTCCACCACTATGCGAATCAACCCCTGCTTGAGCGCCTGCTGCGACAGCTGCGTGGACTCCGGCAAGATACTGCACAGGCCCGGGCGAGCGGGCAACTGGGCCAGGGCGCGGATGATGCCGTCACCACCGCCGCCGACCACGCACAGGCCGCGTAAATCGGCATGTCGGGCCAGCAGGTCCAGGGCCGCTTCTTCGGTCACGTCATCGTTGTCCATATTGATCAGCGGATCGAGCAGTTTGAGCCCCGGTGCATGCTCTGTGAGGTAACTGCGCAAGCCATCGACCCGCGCCTGATGCCCCTGGAAGCGGTGGCCGCCCAGCAATACGCCGATGCTGCCCTTGCGCGCATTGCAGGTATGGGCCAGCAACCAGCCCATGGTGCGGCCCACCTGGAGATTGTCCACGCCGACATAGGCCTCCTGCGCCTGTTCGTGGATGTCTGACAGCAGGGCAATCACCGGCACTCCGGCTTCACGAATCTGGGCAATGCAGGCATTGATCTGCGGATGGGTGAAGCTGACCACCGCCAGGCCATCGTACTGCACTGCCATGTGCTCGATTTGCGCCACGATGGCGCCGGGGCTGCGGTCGATCACGTACTCGAAATGGCAGCTCAGGTTGGCCTCGAGCTGACGGCGGGCCGCTTCGCCAATGGCGGCCGCCAGATTGCCGTAGAACGCCTGGGCAGTACCCAGTAGCAGAATGCCGAAGCGATAAGTGGGGCGGCGCTCGCGGATGCGCTGGCCAATCAGGCGCGCGGCGAAATAACCGACTGCTTCGGCGGCATGGAACACCTGTTCGGCAGTGTCCGGGTTGACCGGGGCCCGGGCATTGAGCACCCGGTCTACGGTGGCCACACTCAGCCCTGCCTGAGCGGCAACGGTGGCGATGGTGGGGCGTTTATTGTTGTCCATGGTCAGCCTTGAAGAAGGCCTTGATAGAAAACTATCAAGCTGCACTGGGCCACGATGATAGCTTGATAGGGAATCTATTCAAGGCATTGAGGGCCATGGCATGGCTGCTTATATTTTCTCCAGAACAATAATCAAGCCAGCGGAGAAACTGCCATGTCCCACTCCAGTTCAACCGAACACCGCGACTATCGATTGACCGGCCCTGAAGCCGCGAGGGCTGCCGAAAAAGGCCTGGTCTCGGCCAGCTGGTATCAATGCCCGATCTCCCGCAAGCGCCTCAAGGAATTGATGCAGCGTCGCGATGGCCCGGCCCTGCGTGACACCGCGTTGTGGATTCTGGCGCTGCTGGCAACCGGGTTCGGTGGCTACTGGTTCTGGGGCTCCTGGGCCTGTGTGCCATTTTTTATTGCCTACGGGGTGTTGTATGGCACCGCCTCCAATGCGCGCTGGCATGAAATGGGCCACGGCACGGCGTTCAAAACCCGCTGGATGAACGATGCGGTGTATCAGGTCGCCAGCTTCATGTGCCTGTTCGAGCCTCATGTCAGGCGCTGGAGCCATACCCGTCATCACACCGACACTATCGTGGTGGGGCGCGATCCGGAAATCGTCGAGCCGCGTCCACCAAGTCTGGTGCGCATGGCGCTGAGCCTGTTCAATCTGCCCCATGGGTTCAATACCCTGCGCTCGGTATTGCGCCATGCAGCCGGGCGTATGGATGACGAAGAGCAGAGCTTTATTCCGCAGTCTGAATGGCCGGCAGTGGTGCGCACGGCGCGGATCTGGCTGGTGATTTACGCCCTGGTGATCGGACTGGCGCTGTATCAGCACAGCTGGTTGCCACTGATGTTTATCGGCCTGCCAAGCCTGTATGGCGCGTGGCTGTCCTACCTGTTCGGGCTGTCGCAGCATGTGGGGCTGGCCGAGGACGTACTGGATCACCGCAGTAACTGCCGGACGATTTACATGAACCCGCTGCTGCGCTTTATCTACATGAACATGAACTATCACCTTGAGCACCACATGTACCCGATGGTGCCTTACCACGCCCTGGCACAGTTGCATGAGGAAATCCGCCACGACTGTCCGCCGCCGTATCCAGACCTGCTTGCTGCCTTCAAGGAAATCATCCCGACCGTTATGCAACAGCGTAAAGACCCCGGTTATTTCATTGATCGTCCCACAGGGCCGCGCACTGCTGCGCCAGCGCAAAACCAGGCTGTCCCCGGCTGATCGCGACCACAACTACAAGAGAGAAGATCATGAGCGAGCAATGGATCGACGTCTGCTGCGTGGACGACATAGATGAAGAAGATGTAATGCGTTTTGACCACGGCCAGCACACTTATGCCGTGTACCGGTCGGCCGATAGCGAGTTTTTCGCCACTGCCGGGCTGTGTACCCATGAGTCCATCCACCTGGCAGACGGGCTGGTGATGGACCACGTCATCGAGTGCCCCAAACATAACGGGCGTTTTGATTACCGTTCGGGCAAGGCGCTTGGGGCTCCGGTGTGCGTCAACCTCAAGACCTATCCGGTGCGGGTCGAGGCCGGTCGTTTGTATCTTGGCGTACCGACTTGAGAGCGGGGAGCCAGACCATGAATACAGTCAATGCTCCACTGGTGATTATCGGCGCCGGCCATGCCGGCGGGCGTGCGGCCCTGACCTTGCGCAGCGAGGGATACAGCGGGCGGTTGATCCTGATCGGTGACGAAGCCCATGCACCTTATGAACGGCCACCGCTGTCCAAGGGGTTGCTGCAGGGCACCACCGACCTGGCGGGTTGCAGCCTGTGCGACAGCACCCGGCTGGGTGAGCTGGACATTGAGCACTGGACGGCCGGTCCGGTGCTGTCGCTGGCACCGGCGCAGCATGGGTTGCAACTGGCCGATGGCAGCTGGCTGGCCTACGGGCGGTTGTTGCTGGCAACGGGTGGACGGGCACGGCGCTTGCCCAACGTGCCGGAGCATATGGCCAATGTGCTGTATTTGCGCACCCATGATGAAGCTCTGACCCTGCGCAACGGATTGCGCCCCGGCTCGCGGCTGGTGGTTGTAGGCGGCGGCTTTATCGGCCTGGAAGTGGCCGCGACGGCGCGGTCCCTGGGCTGCAGTGTGACCTTGCTTGAAGCCGGGCCGCGTCTGGCCGGGCGGGTGTTGCCCGAGCGCTTGTCCGGGGTGTTGCTGGATTTGCATCGGGCCCGGGGTGTTGATGTGCGCTTGAACGTGGCCATTGAAGCGGTGCTGGGCGGCGAGCGGGCCGAGGCGGTACAACTGGTGGACGGCCAGTGCCTGCCCTGTGATCTGCTGGTAGTGGGGATCGGCATGCAACCCAATGTCGAGCTGGCCAGGACCGCCGGGCTCGATGTGGGGCAGGGCATTCGGGTCGATGGGCAATTGCAGAGCAGCGCGGCGGATATTTTTGCTGCGGGTGATGTATGTGAATTTCGCCTGCACCCCGGCGGTGAGTTCCAGCGTCAGGAAACCTGGCGTAATGCCGAGCACCAGGGCCATCACGCCGCCCTCAATCTGTTGGGCGCCGGGCTGCCCTTCAACAGCATTCCGGGGTTCTGGTCCGACCACTATGACTGGGGTTTACAAACCACGGGGCAGATCAGCAGCGCTGAGCCCTCCGCCAGCCGGGCCACGGCAGACGGTGGCTTTGTACTGTTCTACCTCGATGCCGGGCAGCGTTTGCTGGGTGCTTGCGGCTGGGGCATGGGCAACAGCATTGCCAGGGATATCAAGCTCTGCGAACGCCTGATCGCCTGCGGTACACCGCTTCAGATGCCTGCACTGATGGATGCCGGTGTGTCGCTCAAACAACTGTTGAGGAACTGATATGCGTGAATTTCTGGTGTTTCAGTCACTCTGGGCCATGCAGGATCACAACGGCCAATGCGACCAGCCCCTGGAAGCCCAGCTGGATAAAATAGCGGCCGCCGGGTTTGACGGGGTCACCGATCACTTTTGGCTGCCCCAACCTGCTGCACGCCTGCACCGCGCCGCCAGTGCCCGGGGGCTGCAGATCGAAGGTCAGGTGTTTCCACAATCGGTGGATGATCTGGCGGCCGCACTGGACGTGGCCACCCAATACGGCTGCCATCACCTGACGCTACAGGCCGATGTGCGGCCGCGCAGCCTGTCTCAGGCGGTGAAACTGGCCGAAGGCTGGCAGCGGCTGGCCGAACAGGTGGACTTTGCGGTGCTGCTGGAAACCCATCGCTATCGACTGACCAATGACCTGTTTTTTACCCTGGATCTGCTGGCCGAGATGCCCGACCTCAAGTTGCTGGCTGACTTGTCCCACTACGTGGTCGGCCGTGAGTTGCCGCTGCAGGCCAGCGCCGAGGACGACGCCATGATCCACACCATTTTGCGAAACAGTTGGGGCTTTCACGGCCGTGTCGCCTGTAGCGAACAGGTGCAGGTGCCCATCAGCTTTGCCCGGCATCAGCCCTGGTTGCAGCGCTTTGTGGGCTGGTGGCAATACGGGATAGAGGACTGGCTGGCCCGTCCGGACACGCCCCCAAGCCTGTCCTTCACCTGTGAACTGGGCCCGCCGCCCTATGCCATCACCGGTGCAGACGGGCGTGACATCAGTGATCGCTGGGACGAAGCCCTGATGCTCAAGGCGTTGATGCGCGAGGTTTGGCAGGACTGCCACAAGCGTTCCGAGACAGGCGCCGCCACAGCAACCGGCCCAGGGTAATCGACCAGTTGCACAGGGCGATCAGCAGAATGATCGACAGCAGGGCAGGGATGCCGTAGTTGACGATCACGTGCCCGGCCAGCCATGGAAACCCGAACACTCCGACAAAATAAGCCAGGCTGAACAGCACCAGTGACTGCGCCGTGTGCCCGGGGGGCGCTTCATTGGCAGCCTGGCCATTGATCACCGAGTAGGTCAGGCCGTAACCCACACCCAGGGTCATCGCGGCCAACAAATAAGTGCTGGCCGAATTGACGCAGAACATGAACATCAACACCGAGGCTACGATCATGGCCGTGAGGATGCAGGCCATCACGTAGGGGTCGCGCCTGACGATAAAGCCTGCGATCAACAGCCGGCAGGAAATGGCCGCGCCCATGAATCCCAGGAAAAACAGCGAATAGTCCAGCTGCATGAGACTGGCGTAAGAGGTTTGAAAACTCGAGAGCCCGCCGAAGATCGCACCGCCCAGGCCGACCATGACAATCGCCCATACAGCCTTTGAACGCAGTACCAGACGCGCGGCCGGCAGGGTGATTTTGCACACACTGACGGGGCCGACAGTGGCGCTCTGGCGTTTTATTTTCGGGCCGAGCAACACAAATACCAGGCCGCCCAGAAGGCTGGCGACGGTAGCCACCACAAACGCCGATTCCACCGGATAGCCCATTGCCTCGCCAGCGCGTCCGACCAGTGGACCGCTACCGATCCCGCTCATCATGCTGCCTGACAGCAGGGCGAAGTATTTAACCCGGCGCGCGGGTTCAATCATCATGGCCACGATGATCGGGCCCAGGGTGTAAAACACCCCCCAGCCAAAGCCCAGCAGCAAACCGGATACCAGCACCGCAGCGCCAAATGTCGGGACCGTGGCGAAGCCCAGGCACGCTGCGGCCAGCAGTAATGCGCCGGCGGCAATGGCTTTGGGCGCGCCGAACAAATCAGTCAGGTGCCCGGAAAAAATCACCGCAGCAAAGGTGCTGAGCATGGCCACCGAAATGATCGTGCCGGCGTCGGACTCGCTGCCCCCGTGCGCGCTGAGCACCATGGCCAGCAAGAAGGTGGTGCCGTAAGACACCGATAACAGGTAACTGCCCAGGCAGAAAAGACCGAACACACCCCGGGTTGGCGTTGCAGCGGCAGATGCAGTGGATGGCATTCAGGGGGTTCCTCGGGGGTTCGGTTTTTGTTGTACGTGAGCGTCGAAGCTTAATAGCAGGCAACAGCACCAGGTCGTGTTGCAAACCTTTGGATCCTGACATCGCGAAGCATTAAACAAAGCGTGTTTCTTCAACCCTGAGAGCGTCTTTTGCGGCTGCGATGGAACCCGTGATTGAGGTTTAGTGGATCCAATGGCTCGGGACCGATAGCCGAATACCTGGAAATATCGCCCTCGGCCCCGGGCGCAAGGAGATTGGTCGATAATCGCACGCTAATAGTGAAGACTTTGTATTTATTCAACCTATTGATTAACAAAGAAAAAATCGATTCATGTATCGCATTAAGGCCACTCCCCTGAAGGATATCCGGTCCTTGCACTGTCCCCTCATATTGCCTGTGGATCCATTAACGGGTTGACTAGCGCAAGGTGATTGCAGGGCCCCTCCTGAACGTCACCCATCAAAACTACAAAAAAAGGGTCTCGTCATGAATGGCTTATCCAGGGCGCAGAACTGCCTGAGTTCTGCTGACTTTACGTCTGTGTGCACTACCGTTTTTTGCGTGGTTCCGGTCTTTCGCGACAGGGAGGCTCAGCCATGTCCATGGAGCTGAAAACCGCCGTGGATAACGGCCCGATGAGTCGCTTTCAGTTGCTCGCGATCGGTATTTGCATTGTGTTGAACATGATTGACGGGTTCGACGTGCTGGTGATGGCGTTCACAGCGGCTTCGGTATCGGCCGAGTGGGCACTCAACGGTGCGCAGATCGGCTTGCTGCTCAGTGCCGGTTTGTTCGGTATGGCCGCAGGTTCCTTGTTTATCGCGCCCTGGGCTGACCGCATCGGTCGTCGACCTTTGATCCTGTTGTGCCTGGTGATCTCGGGCAGCGGCATGCTGCTTTCAGCCATGAGTCAGAGTCCGCTGCAACTGGCTTTGTTGCGCGGTCTCACCGGGCTCGGGATTGGCGGGATTCTGGCGAGCAGCAACGTGATTGCCAGTGAATATGCGAGCAAGCGCTGGCGCGGCTTGGCGGTCAGCCTGCAGTCCACCGGGTATGCCCTTGGGGCAACGCTGGGTGGCTTGCTGGCAGTCTGGTTACTGACCCATTGGGGCTGGCGCTCGGTGTTTGTATTCGGCGGGCTGGTCACCTTTGCAGTAATTCCGCTGGTGCTGTTGTGGCTGCCCGAGTCGCTGGATTTTCTGCTGGCGCGTCGTCCGGCAACCGCCTTGCAACGGATCAACCGTCTGGCCCGGCGTCTGGGGCAGCCGCCCCTGAGTCAAATGCCACCGCTGGTCGCAAGCCCGTCCGGCAACCGCAATGCCCTGGGTGCACTGCTGGCACCTGCAATGCGTCGCACCACGCTGGTGATCTGGCTGTTGTTCTTCCTGGTGATGTTCGGTTTCTACTTTGTGATGAGCTGGACCCCCAAGTTGCTGGTGTCGGCCGGGCTTTCCGCGCAACAGGGGATTACCGGGGGCGTACTGCTGAGTGTTGGCGGCATCTTCGGTGCGGCATTGATTGGCGGCTTGTCATCGCGCTGGCCGCTGGCCCGTGTACTGTCGCTGTTCATGCTGATTACCGCCGGTTTGCTGGTGCTGTTTGTCGGCTCGGCGTCTTCGGTGATGGCTGCCCTGGGGTTGGGCTTGCTGATCGGGATGTTTTCCAACGGCTGTGTGGCTGGCCTGTATGCACTGTCGCCGGTGGTGTATGACGCCTCCGTACGGGCGACGGGGGTGGGCTGGGGCATCGGGATCGGTCGTATCGGCGCCATTGTGTCGCCAATCGCTGCCGGGTTTTTGCTGGATGCCGGCTGGCAGCCGCTGCACTTGTATGGAGTGTTTGCCATCGTATTTGTGGTCGCGGCGGGCTGTCTGTTGCTGCTCAAGCCATCGTCGGCGCAGGCACAGCCGGTGCTGGCGTCGGCCTGATCATGTTCCGCCTGTAGGAGCGGGCTTGTCTCGCGAGCCCTGTGCGATTGAAAAGATCGCGAGGCAAGCTCGCTCCTGCAGATTCAAATAACAATTAAAACGGGCGGGCTGTATCAGCTGCGGGGAGCGGCTGCGCCCGATAATCGGAGAACAATAATAATGAAGATGATGACCGGCTTGCTCTCGTTGAGCTTTTGCGCCTCGGCGCTGGCGCAGCAAGAGGGTTTCTTTGAAGGGGCGAGCACCGACTTGCTGCTGCGCAATTACTATTTCAACCGTGACTTCCGTGATCCGGGCGCCACTAAAAGCAAGGTGGATGAGTGGGCGCAGGGTTTTATTCTCAAGTTCAACTCGGGCTACACCCCGGGGCCGGTGGGCTTTGGTCTGGAGGGGATAGCCATGTTCGGGGTCAAGCTGGACAGCAGCCGGCTGGCCAGCGGTTCGGAATTGCTGCCGGTACACGATGACGGTCGCGCCGCTGACAATTTCGGCCGTGCCGGGGTTGCGGCGAAAGCGCGCTTTTCCGCTACGGAGTTGAAGCTCGGTGAGCTGCTGCCGGATGTTCCGCTGTTGCGCTACGACGATGGCCGCCTGCTGCCGCAGACTTTCCGCGGTGCCATGCTGGTCTCCAAAGAGATCGAAGGGCTGGGGTTGCAGGCGGGTCAGTACCGATCTGTCAGCTTGCGCAACTCTTCGGATATGCAGGATCTTTCGGCCTGGGCTGCGCCGGGGGTAACCTCCGACCGCTTCAATTACGTGGGTGCCGAGTACCGTTTCAATCAGCAGCGCACCCAGGTGGGGCTGTGGCATTCGCAGCTGGAAGATATCTACCAGCAAAGCTATTTCAATCTGCTGCACAAGCAACCGGTCGGCGACTGGGTGCTGGGGGCCAATCTTGGTTACTTCATTGACAAGGATGATGGCAGTGCCCGCATCGGCAAGGTCAGCAGCCACACGGCCTATGGCCTGTTTTCGGCAGCAACCGGCGGCCATACCTTGTATCTGGGCTTGCAGCGGGTGAGTGGCGACACCGGCTGGATGTCGGTGTACGGCAGCAGTGGCCGTACCCTGGGCAACGATATGTTCAACGGTAACTTCAGTAATGCCGACGAACGTTCCTGGCAGGCGCGCTATGACTACAACTTTGCCGCACTGGGAGTGCCGGGGTTGCTGGCCATGGTTCGTTATGGACATGGTGACAACGCCACCACCAAGCAAGGCACCAACGGCAAGGAGTGGGAACGTGATACCGAGGTCAGTTACACCTTTCAGAGCGGTACCCTGAAAAACCTCGGCCTGCGCATCAACAATGCCACCAACCGGCGCAGCTTCAACAGCGACTTTGACCAGACCCGGGTGATCGTGAGTTATCCATTGTCGATATAACCTCGACAGGCCCGTAGGAGCGAGCTTGCTCGCGAGCTCTTGATCACGCAAAGCTCGCGAGCAAGCTCGCTCCTACGGGTTTTTGGATGTGCCTGTTACTATGGCCGCCCCTGTTTTCTGGAAGTTGTCTGGATGAGCAAGCCCGGTCAATTAGTGCTGATCGCACTGCGCAAAATGATTGCCTCAGGCGAGCTTGCCGCGGGCGAGCGCCTGATGGAAATCCCTACCGCTGAATTGTTCGGTGTGTCCCGGATGCCGGTGCGCATGGCGTTTCGCACCCTGGAGCAGGAAGGCTTGCTGGTGCGTTTTGGCGGTCGCGGCTTTCAGGTGCGCTCGGTGAGTGCCGATGATATTGCCGGCGCGGTAGAGGTGCGCGGTGTGCTGGAAGGGTTGGCGGCCCGTCAGACTGCCGAGCGCGGGTTGTCGGCCGAAGGGCGCAAAGTCCTCGAGCTGTGCCTGATGCAAGGCGATGAGCTGTTCGACAAGGGCTTTGTGACCGAGGACGATCTTGAGATCTATCACGATCTGAACATGCGTTTTCATCAGGTGATCATCGAGGGTAGCCATAACCCGGCGATTGCCGATGCGCTGGCGCGCAATGATCACTTGCCATTTGCTTCGGTGACCGCGCTGGCGGTCGATCGCAAGGACATGGTGCGCGAGTACCGGCGTTTCAACTACGCGCACATGCAGCACCACTCGGTGTTCGATGCCCTGGTCAGTGGCCAGGGTGCCCGCGCCGAAGCCATCATGCGCGAACACGCCAACGCAACTTTGCGCTATGCCGAAATATTTGGCTCGGCGGTGGCCAGTGAGCGGATGAAAGTGATTCACCGCCCGGACTGAGTTCAGATATCCAGCACCAGCAGCGGCGATTTCGAGCGTGAGCAGCAGGGTGTGAACTGATCGTTGCAGGCTTGCTCCTGCTCGGTGAGGAACATGTCGCGGTGATCCGGTACACCTTCAAGTACACGGGTCAGGCAGGTTCCGCAGACGCCCTGTTCGCAAGACATGGGGATGTCGATGCCATGGCTTTCCAGAACCTGGACCACGGTTTTGTCGGCCGGAATCTCGAATACCTGGCCGCTGCTGCCCAGCTTGACGGAAAAACTGCCGTCGTTGCTGCTGTCCATCGGTGCTGCAGCGAAGTACTCGCGGTGCAGCGCCGCTTCCTCCCAGCCCTGGGCCCGGGCGCTGTCCAGAATGTGCTGCATGAAGCCTCCCGGGCCGCATACATAGAGGTGGGTGTCGAGCTGTGGGTCGGCCAGTACCCGGACGGCGTTCAGGGCGGTTTCGGGCTGTTCGTCGAAGTGCAGAAACACCCGGTCAGCGAAAGGCGAATTGCGCAGGCGCTCAACAAAGGCGGCGCGAGTACTGGAGCGTGCGCAGTAATGCAGTTCGAAATCTGCACCGCTATGGGCCAGGCGCTCGGCCATGCACAGAATCGGGGTAATCCCGATCCCGCCGGCGAACAGCAGGCTGCGGCGGGCATCGTGGGTCAGTGCGAACAAATTGCGCGGCTCGCTGATGCGCAGGCGGTCGCCGGGCTTGATCTGTTCGTGCAGGCTTTGCGAGCCGCCCCGTGAAGCCGGGTCCTTGAGCACGCCGATCACATAGCGATGGCGCTCGTCGGGATGGTTGCACAGGGAGTACTGACGGATCAGCCCGCCGGGCAGATGCACATCAATATGTGCGCCGGCGCTGAACCCGGGCAGGGCGCAGTCATCGATACTGGCCAGCTCATAGCTGCAGATGTCCTGCGCTTCGTTTTTGCGTGAAATCACCACCACATCAATCATGCCGGTTCCTTGTTCTTATGGGGGAGGCTGGCACGGCAGCGGCTGCCGTGCGCGGGTTGTTACTGTGCGCTGGCGATCAGTTGCGGTTCGGGGGAGCGTTCGCTGGCGATGATGCGCTCCAGTACCCGGCGTGACTGCACACCGCCCGAGTCGATATTGAGTTTGAGCAGGGCGCGGTGTGGATGGTCCAGCAGGTTTTGTTGCTGGCGCTCGAGCATCTCCAGGTCTTCGCTGAAGATCTGCCCCTGACCTTCGCGGATCGTATCGGTGAGGGCCTGGTCCTGGGGGTTGAAATTGCGCGCCATGCCCCAGAAGTACCAGATCGAGGTTTCGGTTTCGGGGGTGATGAAGTCGACCACGATGCTCGACGCCTTGAACTCGGGGGCTGCGTGATAGCCGCCTTTGCCCGCATGGGCCACGCCCACTTCAATCAAGACATGGCTGGGCGGTGAAAAGCGGCAGATCTGCCAGCGATCCACCAGCACGTCGTCGGCCAGGTTATTACCGCGCAATGCCATGCGCCAGAAGGGCGGGGGCATGATGTTTTCCATGTGCCGCGCAGTGACCACCTCGTGGCCTTCGACGGTGGTGGTCGGGGCAACTTCGTCGATTTCTTTCTGGCCGATGCTGGAAGCGTGGACGTAGGTCTCGTGAGTCAGGTCCATCAGGTTGTCGATCATCAGGCGATAATCGCAATTGATATGAAACAGCCCGCCGCCGTAGGCCCATTCATCGCTAACCGCCCATTCCAGATGATGGATCAGTGCGGGGTCGGCCAGGTCCTGGTCGCCGGGCCAGACCCAGATAAAGCCATAGCGCTCAACCGCGGCGTAGGTTTTGTTGCACGGAAAACCGCGAACCCGCTGCCCTGGCATCTCCACGGTCTTGCCGTCGCAGCCCATGACCAGGCCGTGATAGCCACATACCAGATTGCCGTTATCGACATAGCCCAAAGACAGCGGAGCGCCGCGATGGGGGCAAAAGTCCTCGACCGCGGCGACCCGGTTTTCCTGGGCGCGATAGAAGACGATTTTTTCACCGCAAATCTGCCGACCCAGGGGTTTGTCGGCAATTTCATCTGGGGTGCACGCGACGTACCAAGTGTTTTTTGGGTACATGACCAATCTCCAAATCAGGTGTTATTGATTTTATGGATCCATTAGTAATCGGCTGTGCCTATGTGGTCAATGTTGTTTGGCATTAATAGCCGATTATCGAACGGTTAATTGGAGTGTTGGGCTTTAATGGATCCATTGGACGATATTCAGGCCTTGGATACATTCTGTAAGCATTGCCGTTTGCACTGCTGCGACCGGGTTGTCAGGCTCGCGTGCAAATCGGTCTCTCCTGCGCCAGAGTGCGCGAGTCAGACGTACAGGCTTATGGCAGGGGGAAACATGTTTCATTTCATCACCGCGATCATTGCTCTTTATGTGATCTGGCGCTTTGTCCGGCCGCTCTCCGTGGGCCGGGCGGGCAAGATCGGGCTGGGTGTTCTGCTGCTGTTGATCGCCGAGCACCACCTTGTCACCCGTACCTTCTTTGGCAGCATGGCGTCCCCCGAGGTGCCGGGTCAGGTGCTTGTGGTGTTGGGGTGGGCATTTGCCAGCCTGATACTGCTGGCGCTGCTGCTGTTGATCCGGGATCTGGTGGGCATTGTGGTCTGGGCCCTGCGGGGTAGAACCGGGCGGGTCTTGCTGGGCGGCAGTCGCCTGGGGATTGCCCTTGGCCTGATCAGCACGGGCCTGTCGGCTGTGGGTGTGTGGCAGGCGATTCGTGTGCCGGACGTCAAAACCATGGAGATCGTTTTGCCACGTCTGCCTGCAGAGCTCGACGGGTTGCGCATTGTGCAGCTCACCGACCTGCATGCCAGCCGGTTGTTGCAGGCTCCCTGGCTCCAGGCCGTGGTGAACAAAACCAATGCACTGAAACCGGACCTGATCCTGATCACCGGCGACCTGGTGGACGGTTCGCCCCGGGCCAGGGTCGACGACGTACAGCCGCTCAAGGATCTGTGGGCACGTTATGGTGTGTTTGCCATCCCGGGTAACCACGAGTACTACGTCGACTACGTGCACTGGCTGCCGGCCTTTGAGCATCTCGGTTTGCATATGCTGCTCAACGAGCATGTGCTGATCACCCATAACGGGCGCGATCTGGTACTGGCCGGGGTCACCGACAAAGCGGCGCAACCGTTCAAGTTGCCGGAGCCGGACATCATCAAGGCCCTCAAAGGCGCTCCGGCGGGTGATCCGGTCATATTGCTCAGCCATCGCCCGGGCGGTGCACTGGTCAACGCGGGGCAGGGCGTTGACCTGCAACTGTCGGGGCACACCCATGGCGGGCAAATACTGGGTCCGCATCTGATTGCGAAGTGGGCTAACGAAGGCTTCGTCTCGGGGCTGTATGCAGTGGCCGGCATGCAGTTGTATGTGAGTAACGGCACGGGTTTGTGGAATGGTTTCCCGGTTCGACTGGGGCGGCCATCGGAAATCACCGAGATCGTATTGCGTGCACCGAAGGTGCAGCCGGAGTGAGGGGACCTGAGCGCAGGGAAACTCGTAGAGAGCCGTGATACATCAAACGGATATGTACGCGGTGGGATCTATAGATCTACCGGGTACATATCCATTACAGGCGTTTAACTGAAATATAGATTTCGCCCTTACGGCGAGTCCCTTTTGGCAAACGCCGAGTGTCGGACCATCCCAAAAAGAACCAAAAGGTCTGCGCCCTACCATACGGCCGAGCTCGCCCAGGCTCGCCCGGTGCCCTCACTCCGGCGCTGTTGTGGGGGCACGCCGTGACGGGCCATCCATGGCCCGGCACGGCTGGCTCGGCGTCCTGCCTCGCCACCCCCACAGCAGCACCTGCGTTCGGCCTCCTGTGATGGGCGTTTGCATTGCACCGACTATCGAGTGGCGGCAGGGACATCGCCTTTAAAAACAAAACAGCGCCTTCATGGGCGTTTTTGATCTGCTTTTGATCTGCTTTTGATTTGTTTTTGATCTTGATCTACTGGCCCCTTCGGGAGGCTGAGAGGAGGTTCTGCGTAGTGGTCCTCCCGGCATGGATGCCGGGAGAGCCGTGTTGGGCCATGGATGGCCCGTCACGGCGTGGCCACGGAGCGGGACCGGAGCGAGGGAACCTGAGCGCAGCGAAGGCCGTACGCTGGGGCAA
>NZ_RZAA01000020.1:0-14925 GCF_003994535.1 Pseudomonas sp. PAMC 29040 | reverse complement strand
GGATTTTATTGCCCATTACAACCACCGGCGTTGTCACTCCGCCTCGAATAACCTGCCGCCAGTTACTTTTGAGGAAATGGCGGCCTAATACTCCTACGCAATGGTCCAAAAAAACTGGACCACTACATGTACCAGGTAAACCCCGGTGTATGCATCGCTGGCAAGCCAGCTCCCACAGAGGCGGGTCAGAGGTTCGGCAGCTGGCCGACGCGCGCCATCATTTCGGTCACGATCTGCAGGTCCAGCATGAACTGGTTCACTGTCTTGAACTCGTTATCGTTGTGACCGGTGTATTTGACCCCGGGCATCGCCAGGCCGAATTGCACGCCATTGGGCAGTTCATGCACCGAAGTCGCACCCGAGGAGGCGCCGAACTTGTGTTCCATGCCCAGGTTTTCAGTGGCCACCGCCAGCAGCGCCTTGACCCACTCGCCTTCAGGGTTGCGGTACATCGGCTCGGCAATGGAGGTCTCCAGGGTCAACGGGATATGGTTGTTCTTGCTCCACTGCGTCAGTTTTTCGGTGATTTCGGCTTTCAGCGCTTCCGGGGATTCACCCTTGGGCACGCGCAGGTTGACCGCCAGTTTGAAGTTGTTGTCGTCCATCCCGACATAGGTCAGGGAAGTGGTCAGCGGCCCCATGAAATCATCGGCAAAACCGATCCCCAACTTGCCGCCCAGATAGTCCAGGCCCCAGTTGTCGGCTGCATAACGGGCCGCATCGGTGATGTGGTTGTGCTTGAGCGCTACCTGACCTTCGAGGCTGTTGATGAAGTCCAGCATCCGCGCCACCGGGTTTACTCCGGAGTCGGGTTTGGAGGAGTGGGCGGATACGCCGGTCACGGTCAGCACCACGTCCTTGCCAACCACTTTGGCGCTCACTTCGAAGTTCTCACCATTGCGTCTGGCATATTCAATGCCGGCTTTTTGCAGGCTGGCGGCCAGCTCGGCAGGCTTGTCAGTGACAAAAGTGGCGACTGATGTCGACGGGATCTGGTTGGTGGCCAGGCCGCCGGTCAGCGAAGTGATTTCTGCACCCTGGCCTTCTGCTTTACGCCGTGCAAAGTTGGCCATCACCGTGCCGTAGCCTTTTTCGGCAATGACCACCGGGTAGCCGCCATCCAGTGCCAGGTTGTAGTTGGGCGTCGGGTTGTGTTCGAAGTAATACGGAATGGCGTCGCCACTGGTTTCCTCGGTGGTGTCCACCAGCAGCTTGAAATTGCGCGCCAGTGGCAGGTTTTCTTCCTTGATCACCTTCATCGCGTACAGCGTGACCACGATGCCGTTCTTGTCATCTTCGGTGCCGCGGCCGTACATGCGGTCGCCGATCAGGGTGACCTTGAACGGGTCAAGCCGGGTGCCGTCTTTCAGTACCCAGTTTTCCGGGCTCACCGGTACTACGTCGGCATGGGCGTGGATGCCCACCACTTCATCGCCTTTGCCTTCCAGGGAGATCTCGTAGACCCGGCCATCGACGTTGCGATAGTTCAGATTGAAGGCCTTGGCCAGGTCTCTGATCTTGTCGCCGATCTTGATGAATTCAGGGTTCTTGTACGATGGCACGCCTTCCACGTTGACGGTGGGGATGGCCACCAGCTCGATCAGGGTCTGGGTGGCCGCGCTGCCGTACTTGATCCGCGTGTACAGGCCCAGCAGGCGATAGATCTCGTTCTGCTGCTCGGCGGACAGGGTTTTGTTGTCGAGAAAAGCATTGATCGCAGGGCCCAGGTCATCGGTTTTAGCCAGATCGCTCTTGGCCAGGCTGGTCAGGAACTGCCTGAAATCCGTTACCGATTTATCACTGAAGGACTTGAGAATGAGCTCGCTCTGCTGCGGGGTGATATTGGCCATAGCAGCCGGGGTGAACGCTGTGAGGCTGGCCATCATCAGGGTTGCGGCGGCCAGTTGCTTGAGTGAGAAATCCATTGTGCAGGGCATTCCTTTGCAGGTGGTTGAGGGTGATTAGCGGATGAATGTAACAAAACATTATCGAAAATGGGTCAAAAACAGCCCCCTTTATTTCACCCTCGCGCCTACACCGATTGCTGGGCTTGCAGGAACAGTGAAAACAGTTCCGACTGGGACTTGATTCCCAGCTTGCTGTACATGTGTTTGCGATGCACTTTTACGGTTTCGGCCGAGATTGCCAGTTTGCGGGCGATTTCCTTGTTCGAGCAGCCGCTGAGCAATAGCCGGCCCACTTCCATCTCCCGTGCGGTGAGGGGCGAACTCAACTGTGCAGTGGCCGCCTCCAGGCGAGCCTGCCAGTTGGGCGTCAGTTCTGGCGCTTCCCCGGGATCGCGTTCAAACAGCAGGCGTTGGCGCATCAGCGCCGCGACCCACGGCTGGACCAGTCCCAGCAGGGCGGTCTGTTCCAGGCTGAACCGGCACTGGCTGCCCAGGGACAGGCTGAGGGTGCGTTCATTGTCGAGTTGCACGTTGATATGCACCTCGTCGGTCACGATATTCAGACGGAAATAACGCTGGTAGTAATCGGTCTGTTCAAAGCATTCGGGAGCCACGTCCTGCAGCTGGAACAACCCGCTCTGGGGCGCTTCGCGGTTGGCGATATAGAACGGGTCCAGCAGGTACAGGCCCTTGAGGTAGTCCTGGAACAGCGGGTCCACGGCGCCGTCGGCACCGGGGGACTCGGCCAGTACCTGGGGCTTGCCGGCGCCGTAAATCAGCACCACCCAGTTGTCCACGGGCAGGTAGCGGCCGAGCAAGCGCACCAGCGCGGTCCAGAAATTGGGGCGATCGAGGGTTTCAATTACCCGGCCCATGGCGTCATGCCAGGCCACATCCTGCAATGTCAGACTCATCTTTGTACCTAGAGGGGGTTACCCCATCGATGTCATTTATTGGCGCGATGCCGCGTTCCATACTCGGTTCATCCCCCGTGCAAGGATCTGAGATGAAGATTGAACTGATGCAACTGGCAGGCCGTGACGGCGACACCGCTTATAACCTGACGCGTACCCTCAATGCCATCGCCACTTGTGAGGCCGGCACCGATTTGCTGGTGTTCCCCGAGACCCATCTGAGCGGCTTTGTCGGCGCCGATGAGCTGGCCCGTGTCGCCGAACCTTTGCATGGCCCGGCCCTGCAAAGGGTGTTGCAGGCCGTGCGCGAGCGGGATGTTTCGGTGGTGCTGGGCATGGCTGAACAGCACAACGGTACCTACTACAACACCTCGGTTCTGGTGACCCCCGAGGGCATAGCGCTGGCTTATCGCAAGACCCACCTGTGGCCAACCGAGCGCGGTGATTTTTGCCCCGGCGATCGTTTCAGCACGGTGCCATGGCGCGGGATTCGAGTGGGTTTGCTGATCTGTTATGACATCGAGTTCCCCGAAACCAGCCGTGCGCTGGCGCAACTGGGCGCTGATCTGATTATCGTCACCAACGGCAATATGGACCCCTACGGTGCGGTGCATCGTACCGCCATCATGGCTCGGGCCCAGGAGAACCAGATCTTTGCCGTGATGGTCAATCGCGTCGGGGCAGGGGATGACGGCCTGGTATTTGCCGGTGGCAGTACAGTGGTTGACCCCCATGGCCAGGTGGTCTTTGAGGCCGGACGCGAAGAAGTGCGACAGGTGGTGGAGCTGGACCTGAATCTGCTCAGGTTCGCCCGCCGTGATTACGACTATCTCAAGGACCGCCGTGTGCTGCTTGCCGGCGAACAGATCGTCCACCCAGATGGCCGCCGCGAGCTGCTGACCGGAGTTGCACAATGAAAAGTCAACGCAGTGTCAACTGGGTCCTGGCCACCCTGTTGAGTGTCGGTCTGGCCCAGGTGCAGGCGGCGGATTCTCAGGTACATATCTACAACTGGTATGACTTTATTGCCCCGGATGCGACGAAGAATTTCCAGGCTGAAACCGGCATCAGCTCGGTGTATGACGTGTACGACAGCAGTGATGTGATGCAGAGCAAGCTCATGGTGGGAGGCAGCGGGTACGACGTGGTGGTCGCCAGCAACGATGTGCTGCCTAATTTGATAAAAGCCGGGGTGCTGAAGGAACTCGATCGCTCGCAGTTACCCAACCTGCCACACCTTGACCCGGCCATTCTGGCGAAAATGCAAAACAATGATCCAGGTAATCGCTATGCGGTGCCGTATCTGTGGGGCACCACGGGCATTGGTTACGACGCGGACAAGGTCAGGGCGACTCTCGGTCCTGATGCTGCGGTGGATTCCTGGGACCTGATCTTCAAGGAAGAAAACATCAGCAAACTGAGCCAGTGCGGCGTGGCCATGCTTGATGCCCCGGGCGATATTATCTCCATTGCCCTGCATTACCTTGGCCTGCCGCAAAACAGCAGCAACCCCCAGGATTACCAAAAGGCCGAGGCATTGCTGCTCAAGGTGCGGCCGTATATCCGTTACTTTGACTCGTCGAGGTTCATCACCGATCTGGCCAATGGCAATGTCTGCGTGGTGGTGGGCTGGGCAGGCGGGGTGCAGGACGCGAAAACGGCGTCGCTGGCGGCTGGCAATGGTCGCACCATTGGCTACAGCATCCCCCGTGAAGGGGCACCGATCTGGATCGAGAACCTGGTGTTGCTCAATGATGCACCGAACCCGCAACAGGGGTTGGCGTTTATCAATTACATGCTGCGCCCCGAAGTGATTGCCCGTACCTCTAACCACCTCAAATACCCCAATGGCAACCAGGACGCCAGGGAGCTGGTGGACAAAGTCATTCGCGATGACACTGATATTTACCCGACCGAGGCAGTGATGGCGACCCTGTTCCCGCTTCAGCCCATGGCACTCAAACTGGAGCGGATACGCACCCGGTTGTGGAGCAAGGTCAAAAGCGGGACCTGAGCCCCCGATACCCGGGGGCTGCTGCGCAGTCCAGCGCAGCTTCGTGCCTGGTCGGCGACTAGGCGCTGGCCGTGCGAGGGGCCACCTGTCGGGCCCCGGGCATCGCCGGCAGCACGGCTTCCTGCAGAATGCGCGCCGCAGGATGCTCGAAGCGCATCCCCGGCGTTACTTCGCGGTCTTCCACCAGGTTGCCGTCGGCCAGCACCACCACCCGCTGGCAAAAACGCCGGACCAGGCTCAGGTCATGGGTAATGAGCAAGAACCCTGTCCCGGATTCACGTCGCACCTCTGCGAGCAAATCAAGAATCTGCACCTGCAATACCCGGTCAAGGTTGGACAGGGCTTCGTCAAGAATGATCAGTTGCGGGCCAACCGCCATGGCTCTGGCGATCCCGGCCCTTTGCAGCTGCCCGCCGCTGAGTTGCGCCGGCAGTTTGTCGATGTCGGCCGGTTCGAGTTTGACCTGCTGCAACAGTTGTTCAACCCGGGCCTGGCACGCCTCGCGGTGCATGCCCGCAAGGTGGCGCAACGGCTCGGCAATGCTCCAGCCAATGCTGCGCTGGGGGTTGAAAGCACTGAGGGCATCCTGAAACACCATCTGCACCCGCTGCAAAAACTCCGGATGGGTGCCCTGCAACGCCTGGCCATTGAAGTGGATGCTGCCCTGGTCGGGCTTTTCCAGGCCCATCAACAGGCGGGCGAGGGTGCTTTTACCGCTGCCGCTGCCCCCCAGCAGGCCAAGGTTCTGGCCCTCGGGCAGGTCCAGATTCAGTTCGCTGAGCACCTGCACCCGATGCCGTTTGCTGAACATTGCGCCAGCGGTATAGCCGTGGCTGAGGTTGCGTATCTGGAATAAATTCATGCCGGGCAGCTCTCCATCGTTAACGAGTGATGCGCCGCAAGCAGGGTGCGCGCCTCCTGGCTCTGCGGGGCATGGAACAGGCTATGCACATCGGCCTGCTCGACGATCCGGCCGTGGGCCATGACCGTGACCTGATCGGCGCAGCGGGCCACGACGCCCATGTCATGGGTGATCAGCAGTACCCCGAGATTACGGTGCACCATCAGTCGTTCAAGCAGGTCGAGAAAGCGCGCCTGGGCCACCACGTCGAGATCGCTGGTGGGCTCGTCAGCCAGCAAGAATCGGCTGTCGGCAAGCAGGGCCAGGGTAATCATCATCCGTTGCAGCATGCCGCCGCTGAGCTGGAAGGCAAATGAATCGAGCACCCGCTGGCCGTCAAACAGGCCGACTTCAAGCAGGGTGGCGTGGATCAGTTGCTCGGCGTCGACGCCCCGTATGCCTCGCGCCTGCAGGGTTTCCATGGCGTGCTGGCGCAGTGAACGGACCGGGTTGAAAGCACTGCGCGGGTTTTGCAGTACCAGTGCCACTTCGCGCCCGCGCAGGCTGGCGGCCGCAACTGCCTGCCCGTCCAGCAACAGGCTGGCGCCGCTGCTGTGCACCCCGGGCGGCAACAGGTCGAGGATGCCCAGGCAGGTCAGGGATTTCCCCGAACCGCTGGCCCCCACCAGTGCATGGACCTCGCCGGCCTTGAGGGTCAGCTCGACACTCTCGACCAGGGTGCGTTGCCGGTGTTTTAGGGTCAGGCCGCTGATTTTCAGGGTATGTTTCATTCCTTGATCTCCGCCAGCACGCTGGGGTCAAGCCGGTCGCGCAAGGCGTCGCCCAGCAGGTTGAAGGCCATGACCGAGATAAAAATCATCAGCCCCGGCCACAGCAATAGTTGCGGCTGGGTCCAGATAAATTCCTTGGCGTCGTTGATCATCACGCCCCATTCGGGAGTCGGCGGGCTCACGCCCAGACCCAGGAACGACAGGCCCGAGACGTGCAGCATCATGTGGCCGATATCCATCGAGGCCAGCACCAGCAACTGTCCCACCACATTGGGCATCACGTGCTGGCGCAGACGGGTCAGGCGCGAGGCTCCGGCCAGCCGTGAGGCGAGCACATAGTCGCGGTTGCGCTGGGCCAGCACCATGCCGCGCACCATGCGTGCGTACCAGGCCCAGTGGGACAGGGCGATGGCGATGATGACGTTGGTCAGGCCGGTGCCCAGCAGCGCAATCAGGAAGAACGCCAGGACCAGGGTCGGGAAGGTCAGGAACATGTCGCACAGGCGCATCAGAAACATGTCGACCTTGCCGCCAACGATCCCGGCGATCCCGCCAATGACCACGCCCATGATCAGCACCAGGGCCAGCACCAGCACCACGCTGCCCAGGGACAGCTGGGTGCCGACGATCAAGCGCGAAAGCACGTCGCGCCCAAGGTGATCGGTACCCAGCCAGTGGCTGGCGCTGGCGGGCAGCAGGCGATCATCCAGACTCACCAGGGTCGCGTCGTAAGGCGCAAGCCAGGGCCCGAACAGTGCCATCAACAGCAACAGGCCGACCAGCAGATAGCCGACCCGCATCCCGTGTTTTTTACCCGGCAAGGCCATGGTTGAGGTGCTCATGCCATCACCCCCGACAGACGCGTGCGCGGATCGAGCCAGGCGTAGCAGATGTCCACCACCAGGTTGCACAGCACCAGCAGGGTGGTGAGCAACAGGGTGAAGCACTGCATCACCGGGAAGTCGCGGTTGAGCACGGCACTGACCGCAAAGCGCCCGACGCCGGGCCAGGCGAAGATGGTTTCGATCACTAATGCACCCCCCAGCAGTTCGCCGATATGCATGCCGGTGGCGGTCACCAGCGGCATCCAGGCGTTGCGCAGGATGTGATCACGCCACACCCGCCGTTCGCTCAGGCCACGGGCCCGGGCGTAGAACACATGCCGCTGCTGGCGCACATCCAGCAGGCTGGCGCGCAGCAGGCGGGCGTTGATCGACATCGACATCAGCGCGATGGCCAGTACCGGCATCAGCAAGTGCTGCGGCCCGCCACGCCCCATCGGCGGCAACCAGCCCAGCCACAGGGAGAACAGGGCGATCAGCAAAAAGGCCAGCCAGAAGTTGGGCATCGACACACCGATAAAGGTGATGAAACGCACCACCTGATCCGGCCAGCGGCCTTTCCAGCGCGCGGCGGCCAGGCCCAGCGGGATGCTCATGAGCAGAGTGGTGAGCAGGGCCAGGCCACCCAGTTGCAGAGTGGCCGGCAGGTAATACAGCAGGTCGTCCAGCACCGGGCGCCCGGTGATGTAGGAGGTGCCGAAGTCCAGGTGCAGGGCATTCCACAGCCAGCTGATGTACTGCTCGGGCAGCGGGCGATCCAGCCCCAAAGCCTGGCGTGCCTCTGCCAGTGCGGTGTCGGTCGGCGGGATCTGCGACAGGCGCAGGTAATCCAGGGCCGGGTCGCCATTGCCCAGGTGCAGGAGGATGAACACGATCAGCGACACCCCCAGCAGCACCGGGATCAGCAGTACCAGACGCAAAATGATATAGCGCAGCATGGCTCAGGGCTTCCCGGTGGCTGGTTGCATGACTTCGAACGGCACGTCGAACAGCGTGCTGCCGAACTGGACGTTAGCCACATTGTTGCGGCTGACACTGATGGCGGTCAGATAGGAAATCGGCAAATACACCGCCTGATCGTGCAGGGTGGTGAGGATTTCGCGGTAGCCTTCGGCGCGCTGTTGCTCATCGGTCTGGCCCAGGACTTCGGCGATCCTGGCGTCGATGGCATCCTTCATCGGCAGGCCGCGCTGGGCCATATAGTCGGCGTGCCCGGCATAGCGCATGGAGCTGACAAAGGAGTGCGGGTCGTAAGGCGCGCCCCAGGTATCGGCGAAGATCATGCCGAAGCGGCCTTCACGCTGGCGCTGCACCAGCGCGCCGTCTTCCTCGGCCCGCAGCTTGACCTCGATTCCGACCTTGGCCAGCTCGCCCTGGATGATTTCGGCCAGGCTTTTTTGCAGGGCGCTGGTGCCCAGAAACACCAGTTCGATGCTCAGGGGCTGACCGTCCTTCTCAAGGATGCCCTTGCCCAACGGGGCTTTCCAGCCGGCGGCCTGCAGGGTTTGGCGCGCTTGCTGCGGGTCGTAGGGCGCGGCCTTGAGGCCCAGATCGGTGTACGGCATGTTGTTGGAAAACAGGGCGTCGGCACGGGGTTCCAGACCATGCAGGACCTTGGCGATGATGGTGTCCTTGTCCACGGCCTGATTGATCGCCTGGCGCACCGCCAGTTCGTTGGTGGGGGCCAGGCCGGTGTTCATCGCCACCGAACGGGTGGCCAGGGGCGCGGAAATGGCGGTGTTGAAACCTGAGTCGCGCAGGCGCACAAAGGTCCCGGGGGAGATTTCACCCTCGGCGCCCTGAATCAGATCCAGCTCCCCGGTCTGCAAGGCAATGGCGCGGCTGTCGGGGTCGGAGATGACCTTCACCAGCACTGAGCCGTAAGCCGGTCTGGCCCCCCAATAGCGTTCGTTGCGCTCGAAGCGGTCGTATTCGCCGCGTCTGGTTTGCGCCAGGATCCAGGGCCCGGTGCCCACCGGTGCACCCGGTTTGGCATGCGGTGCGCCGAAGCGCAGCGGGCGCACTTGCGCCAGTTCCATCAGGGTCGGGTAGTAAGGGTGTTTCAGCTTGAGCACCAGGGTGTGCTCGTCCGGTGCTTCAACACCCTCCAGGGTGGAGACCAGTTCCATCCACTGATGGCGTTTGCTGTTGGCCAGTACGGCGTCCAGACTGGCTTTGGCGGCGGCCGCATTGAACGGGCTGCCATCGCTGAAGGTCACCGCGTCACGCAGGGTAAAGGTGTAGGTTTTGCCGTCCGGCGAGACTGTCCATTGGGTGGCGAGCCAGGGTTCCAGCGTGCCCTTGTCGGTGTACCGCACCAGGGGCTCATAGACCATGGCCTGGGCGTACATCTGGTTTGGCGAGTAACCCCGGGGGTCAAGCGGCCCGGCATTGGTCGGCCACGAATAGGTGAGGGTGGGGGCCGGGTCGGCGGCGTGGGCTGCGGTCAGGCCCATACTCAGGCAGACTCCGGTCATCCATAAGGCAAGTTGTTTTTTCATCCTTGACTGCTCCACACTGCGTCTCCCTCAGGTTGATGGCCGCTGGCCTGTCCACTCATTGGGTATGAAGTCTATGTCAAAAGATCATAACTGCGAGGCCGATTAGATGCAGAGGGTCACAATCACGCTGGACGATGCCTTGCTGACTGCGATTGACCAGCGGGTTGGCACCCACGGTTATCAGGGACGCTCCGAAGCCATTCGCGATTTATTGCGCGCCGGTTTGCTGGAACCGCAGAACCGCAACCCGCAGGAGCCCTGCGTGGCCACCTTGAGCTATGTCTACGATCATGGCACCCGGGAGTTGTCCAAGCGTTTGAACACCGCCTTCCATGAGCACCATGACCTGACCCTCTCGACCCTGCATGTGCATCTGGATCAGGGCAAGTGCATGGAAGTGTCGGTGCTCAAGGGCAGCATTGGCGAAGTTTCGGAACTGGCGCGCCACGTCATGGCCGAACGCGGGGTGCGGCATGGCAGCGCGCAGATCATTCCGTTGGGTGATATCGAAGGTGATCAGGCCTGACGCTTGCTGCGCATCAGGCTGACCTGTTGCTCAAAGACTTCATACGACCAGCGCTTGTTCAGGGCCTCAAGCATCAACTGCTGCCCGGTCTGCGGTGCCAGGCCGTGAAGCGGCGGGTCGGTGTCCAGGTTGGTGGGGAATGCATAGCCGTCAGCGACCGCAGCAATCACTGCCGCCAGATCCCGGGCGTCCAGTTCATCCTGTTGCAGCCCCTTGAGCAGCGCCGGATAGAGCGCCAGCATCATGCTTTCGCGGTCCAGGCTTTCCATGGGCTTGCCGAACGCCGAACTGATTTGCAGCAGATTGGCCATGCGCTGGCAGTTGGCGGTGTGGTTGCTGCCGGCGGCGTGAAACAGCGCCGGGTTGAAAAAAAGCATATCGCCCTTGCTCAGCGCCAGTTGCACCGCGTGCTGGTTGAAGTAGTCGATAAATGCCTCGTCCCGCCATGCCAGATACCCCAAGTCATATTGCTGGGAAAACGGCAGCAACAGGGTCGGCCCGGTTTCCAGCGGCATGTCGGTGTGGGCGATGGCGCCCTGCAAGGTCAGATACTGCGACAGCACATGCAGTGGCAACGGGTACCTTTGCACCTCGTCCACCGACTGAAAACCCAGGTGATAATCACGGTGGGGCTGCTGCGCCTGGCCGCCGGGATGCACCACGTTGACCTGGGCCGTGATCTGGAAATGCGGCCCCAGCCACGCCTCGGCAATCAGCCCGATCAAAGGGTTGGCGTAGTACTCGATAAACGACTCGGGTGAATACAGCGCCGCCTTTTGCAGGGAGTTCCATATGCGACCGTTGCTCCCTGCTTTGGCGAAATGATCGGCACCGGTTGCGGCCTGTGCCTGGCGGGCAAGAATCGCTTCGAATACCCGGCTATGGCGATCGACCACTTGCAGATCGCCATAGGCCTGGCGCACCACCAGCACCCCGGGGCCATGGCGCAACAAATGGTGCAGCTGGTTCATCAGCGGTCGCGGGTCGTCATGCAATGCCTTGCGTAGCGTATCGGCGTGATAGATCACCACATTGCTCTGGACCCCGGCGCAACCCGGGTAATCCGCGGCTTTGGCAGACTGCTCGCACAGCGCGGCAAAGTCACTCAGAGCCACTGCACTCTGGCGGACGAAAGCGCTGGCGCCGGTCATGCATCACCCAATGCCAAAGGTGCGTCCGGCCGCGGGGTTGAACCGTCACCACAGCCCATCACGCCTTGCTCCAGGTCAATCACCGAGCCGGTCATCATTCCGGACTCAGCGGACAGCAAAAAGGCCACGCTGCGGGCGACTTCTTCAGGCTTGAGCAGCCGGCCGAACGGCATCGACTGTTCCACTTCGGCCAGCCAGCCATCCTGTGCGCCGTGGTATTGGCGCTGGATCTGGTCTTCGTGGGGGGTGTCCATCCAGCCGATATTCAGACCGTTGACCCGGATCCGGTTGCGCAGGGTGCTGAAGGCCACGTTCCTGGTGAGGATCGCCAGTGCGCCCTTGGACGTCGAGTAAGCCGAGAGAAACGATTGGCCGCCATGGCCGCTGACGCTCTGGATATTGACGATGGCGCCTTCAACACCCTGGCGGATCATCAGCTTGATGGCTTCTTGCATAAGGAAAAACGGTGCCCGCACATTGACTGCGAAGATGCGGTCGAACAGTTCTGGCGAAGTGTCGAGAATGCTGCCTCGGTCAGACATGCCTGCGCAGTTGACCAACCCGTGCAAGGTGCCGAAATGTTTGCGTGCGGCTTCGATCACGGCGCGACAATCTTCCACACGCTCCATGTCGGCCTCGACGAAAAAGGCCTGGCAGTCCAGTTGTGCCAGCTGGCGCACCTGCTCGGCGCCTTTGTCACGGCTGCGCCCGCAAATGATCAGCCCGGCTGCACCGCGACGCGCCAGGGTATGGGCCACGGCTGCGCCGAGGCCTTGAGTACTGCCGGTAACGACAAAAAAACGGCCTGCGAACTGGGTGGAAAAATCGGCTTCAGACATGAACGTCTCCTGCGGTTTTTTATTGTTGTCGAGATCGTCGGGTGACACCTCGTGAAACCGAGACTAGCATCAGCCAAGCCTCATAACTGGCAGAAAAGACCTCATAAAAACCTCAAGAAACAGCCCGGGGATTATCATGCTCAGCCGTGCCAAGCGTTTCTCCATCAAGCAAATTGCTACCCAGGCCGGTGTCAGCAAAGCCACGGTCGACCGCGTGCTGCACCAGCGCGGCAGTTTTCATCAGCAGACTCAACGGCGTATCGAGCAGGCCCTGGGCGAGCTGGAAGCTCAGGAGAAAAGTGGCCTGGCGATGGGTCGCACTTTTCATGTCGACGTCATCCTGCACACCCCGGAGCGCTTCAGTACGGCGGTAAAAGAAGCCATATCGGCACAGCTGAGCAGCATGGCGCCGTTTCGTATTTCGCCGCGTTTTCATCTGTTCGAAGAGATCGACCCCCAGGCCATGCACGACTTGATCCGGCGCTGCGCAGAGAAGGGCAGTCAGGGGGTGGTGCTCAAGGCGGCGGATGAGCCATTGATCAACCTTGCGGTCAACCGGCTGGTGGCGGCCGGGATTCCGGTGGTGACCCTGGTCACCGATTTACCCCAGAGTGATCGCATCGCGTACGTCGGCATGGACAACCGCAACGCCGGGCAAACCGCAGCGTACTTGCTGTCACGCTGGCTGGGTACGGAGGCGCAAGAGGTGGCGGTGGTGATCAGCAGCGAACGTTTTCGCGGCGAGGAAGAACGTGAAATGGGCTTTCGCATGTGGTTGCGTGGGCGGGCGCCGCACCTGCGGGTACTGGACATCAGTGAAGGGCTCGGGGTCTACGAACCGACCTTTGCCCGCGTGACTCTGGCCCTGGAACAGCATCCGCGATTGCAGGCGGTGTACAGCGTGGGCGGTGGCAACCGGGCGATTGTCGATGCTTTCGCCGCCCTTGGACGGCCGCTGCAAGTGTTTATCGGGCATGATCTGGATGAAGAAAACCGGCAATTGCTGGCCGAAGAAAAAATCGCCGCAATCATCGATCACAACCTGCAGGTCGATGCCCGGCATGTGTTCCTGCATATCCTGCACTATCACCGGGTATGGAAAGCAGGTCCGATAAGCCCGTCACAGGTGCAGATCGTGACCCCGTTCAATTTGCCATAAGTCGTATCCGGTTGCGGCCTGGAGTGGCCGCTACATAGCGAACAACGGGCAAGGTCTTTAGTGGCTAAAAAGACCAGGTCGTTTCAACAGCAGGTTTTAAACAGCACAGCCCAATGCGAGGCATTGGGCTTTGCTGGCGCTATTGCCGGATGGAGGGGGAATAAAAACTTAATGGATCAAAAGTTGGCCATCGAAACCCTTACAGCATTCGATTGGCCCATCCTCTGCGCATAAGTTCCCCCTGAGGGCCAAACCATTTGTAATCGTCCTCAAAATTCTTGAAACCTACTGGCCAGGTCCTGTGACCCGCAGCCCTTGATGTTTCGTAAGCCTGGTAAGTCGAGGCCTCTACAATTCTTAATCGGGACGGGTTCTGAATACCTGTTTCAACAGCAACCTGCCAAGGATAATACTGCGGGTGATTGCCAGTAATGATTTGTCTCACTTCGTTGACATAGTTTGGGTTGTTGATAACCGGCCTCAGGTACTCGTTCTGTATTCCATCTTCCATACCTCTGGTCCCGGAAAAAGGCAGCTCTAATGGCTGGACCGCCGTGCTTGATGTCGGATTATATACGGCGGCTCTATTGGCTCTGTTGGTCTGTCCTATGTTCTGCAAGTCACCACGGGACAAGTGCGGCAAAAAGCTGTCCCGGATCGGTGTTTGTTCCAGTAAATAGGCAAAGTTCATATTTTGCATTTGCGGGGGTGGGGCGCTCGTTGCCACTCGATGAGCCCTGCCGGGAAACGCCCGGTTACCCCCCGGAGCGCCCCCTGCATGTTGCAATTTATGCTGCCAGCTGCCCACAAACTTGCCGGCCTTTTTGACCCCCTTGGCGGCAGCCCCGGCCATAGACGGGGCCGCCGAGGCCAGCCCGGTTGCCATGCCCACCCAGCCCAGAATCCGCCCGGCGTTTTCATTGCCGGTGGCCAGCAAGGCTATCGAGGCCACATCCGCTGCCAGCGACACCACACTCAAGGTCGCGGTGGTGACGGCCGTTACATAGCTGGCGGTCAGCGCCGCTGTAGGTGCGGCCAACGCACCCAGGGAGGCCACGGTGCCGATCACGGCCAGGGCGATGCCGGCCGCCGGCAACAGCCAGTCCAGCCACGAATGGCCCGACGGGTCGATGCGGTTGACCGGGTCGCCGGCGCAGTAGGCATAGCCATTGAGGCCGCCTTCGCCGAAGGGGCTGAGGCTGTCACGGCTGTGGAAGCGCATCAGCACCGGGTTATAGATGCGGTAATCGCCCAGGAAGTACCAGCCGCTGTCCTGTTCGCGCAAGGAGCCGGCGTAGCCCAGTCGGCTGGTGCCGGGCTGGCTCTGGCCGTAGGCGCCGTAGACCGGGGTGTGGATAGCGTCCTGGGCTTCTGTGGTCACTGAGCCTTGGGCGTCGGTGCCCAGCAGCATGACTTCGCGCACTGCCGATGCCAGTCGAC